>JAAEMX010000304.1 GCA_024225035.1 Lentisphaerota bacterium | reverse complement strand
GAGCGGCAAAACGTAAGCTCAAAATCGGTGAGATACCCGGTGACGAGCCTGCCAGAATCGGCGGCGAAAGAAAATTGAAGATTTTCAAGTGGGGTGCAGCATATTACTTCCAGTTTTTCAGGGAGTTGTTTTTGTGGAAATGATAAAGAAGATAACAAAACCAGTAAACGTTTTGTATCAAAAATGGCATTCCGAAAATTCTCTTTCCAAGGGTGTAATCATTATTACTCTCTTGCTGGTAATTTTTTCTTATCTGCCATCACTGGTAAATGACTACGTGCCTCAGGATCAATGGAGAGCATTTCGTTATTCAACTTTTGAACAGCCTTATTTATCCCGTACCAAGGCCTGCATGAACATGGTAGTAGGGTTTTATATTCAAACCGGTCGTCCACTGGTCTGGATAGGAGAATGTATTGACCATACCTTTGTTGGTAAAATCAGTGATTTTGCCTTTATAAGGCCGTTTGTATTGGCAATAGTTTTGCTTACGGTATTATATATGGGAGCTTTTATAGCACCATATGTCGGCGGCTGGAGTGTCGGAGTTATAACATCTGCGCTATTTGTATTGGCGCCAGGGTACTCGTTTATTTATATGCAGGGAGCAACCGGAGCGCCGTTATTAATATGCTTGATTCTTTCTATAGCATCATTTTCAAAATTAAAGCCATGTGTTCAGGAGGAAAAACTGCTCACGGCAAAAAACCTTCTGAGATTGCTCGTACCTTTCATTTTATTCTTTCTAGCTTGTACGACATATTCGATATGGGCTTTTATTGTCGTTTCTCTTGCACTGCTTTATTTTGGTTTTGATAAAAAATACCCACTTGAAGATAAATTTAAACACCTGATATTAATTTTATCATTCTACTGCTTTACCACTTTGGCATATTATGCATTTATTAAAGCCTCTATTTATCTGTATCCAATATTAACAAAAAAACCTCTTCTGAATCTGGGATCATATATGTTTTCTATGGAGCTCAGTCCCAGTATTTTATTTCCAAAATTCATCTACGCAATCAAGTTTTTCAATGAAATGTATCCTTTTAGTTTTAAACTGCTAAGTGGATCTGCTACTATAATTGTCCTGCTTTTTGCACTTTACACAGGTTTACAGAAAAGAACAAAAGGGGTTTTTCAGGTTATTATCTGGACTGCTATTACTCTGGTGACGTCTGTAGTTGTGCTTTTGGGTTCAGTATCACCCTGGTTTTTCAGTCGCTTCAACGATTTAGCTCTGCACCACCTGATACCATGGCAAATATTCCTTTACGTGTCACTCGCAGCTCTGCTTTTCACTCTAGTCAATTACTTTTTCAGCAAGTCCAAAATACTTGTGACTTCATTGCTGCTTATTGTCTTTCTGCTTGGCCCGGCTGCCATTTTTCAGAATCGATTAACTTTCTCTGAAGCTATAATTTCCGGTTTTGAACTAGGTTTTTTGCGTTCGAAATTAAAGAACTACATCAACAAACAAGAATATATAAATCATGTTCTTCTCATAATTCAAGCAAATCATTTGAGACCTCAATTCATAGAAAAAATGCTCAAGAATTCTGTTTGCGGAGGTGGTCAGAATGCGGTTTTAGTAAGCGCTACTAATCCTGTCAGTATGCCTTGGGTAATAAATGCCCTGCTTCGCGAGAGAGATACTTTTCAAGCATCCAAAGAGGTACATGTTTCTGATTACTTGCATAACCCTGATGAGGCTGAAGGAAAATTGATAAATGGCAACATACCGGTTTTACAGACTGATGGAAAATCGTCATTTGAATCACCTGAAAAACCATATATCATCAATTTTACTGAATTAACCTCTGATCCTTTGAAAACAAAAATCATCAGAAAAGGTGATAAGTATATTGTCTATTTTTATAAGTCACACTCAAATTAACCTTGCGAACTTCTGTATAAATTTTTTACAAGTTTTTCATTATAATTCAACTTGATTCTCTGTCTGCCATGCCTTGCTGGGTTTATGGCAGGCAGTTTTTTCAGAAACACAATAACAATAATATGTAATACCCACACTGCAATAGAAATTAGAAAAAACATTCTTTTCCTTGCCACTACTGCCCATGATCCTTGAAAAATAATAAATTCATACTAGCTTACAACCGATATACATTCCTTACTTTATATAATGAAGGGGTACCATTTAATAGGAGCTTATTAATGAAGATATCTTTGCTTGTAATGACTTTGAACGAGATTGACGGCATGAAAGCAATCATGCCGAAAATAAAAAAAGAGTGGGTAGACCAGATTTTAGTCATAGACGGCGGTTCCACTGACGGAACCATTGAGTACGCTAAAGATAACGGTTATGAAGTGTACGTCCAAAAACAAAAAGGCTTCAGGCATGCTTACAATGAAGCCCTGCCTCTGATCAAAGGCGATGCCATCATAACTTTCAGTCCAGACGGTAACAGCATACCTGAACTGCTGCCTGAACTTATCGCTAAATTCAAGGAAGGATATGACATGGTTATTGTATCCAGATACCTTGATGACGCCAAAAGTGATGATGATGATATAGTCACCAGATTCGGCAACTGGCTTTTTACCAAAACCGTTAATATTCTGCATGGCGGTCACTATACTGATGCCATGGTCATCTACCGGGCCTACAAAACTCAGCTCATCTATGACGGAAGAAGGCTTCAGAAGAGCTGAAAAGATGTTCAGAACTAACATTAGCTGGGAACCACTGCTTTCGGTCAGAGCGGCAAAACGTAAGCTCAAAATCGGTGAGATACCCGGTGACGAGCCTGCCAGAATCGGCGGCGAAAG
>JAAEMX010000303.1 GCA_024225035.1 Lentisphaerota bacterium | reverse complement strand
CTTTCGCCGCCGATTCTGGCAGGCTCGTCACCGGGTATCTCACCGATTTTGAGCTTACGTTTTGCCGCTCTGACCGAAAGCAGTGGTTCCCAGCTAATGTTAGTTCTGAACATCTTTTCAGCTCTTCTGAAGCCTTCTTCCTTGTTAAGTTCCAAGTCATAGATGAGCTGAGTTTTGTAGGCCCGATAGATGACCATGGCATCAGTATAGTGACCGCCGTGCAGAATGTTAACGGTTTTGGTAAAGAGCCAGTTGCCGAATCTGGTGACTATATCGTCATCATCACTTTTGGCGTCATCAAGGTATCTGGATACAATAACCATGTCGTATCCTTCCTTGAACTTAGCGATAAGGTCAGGCAGCAGTTCAGGTATGCTGTTCCCGTCCGGGCTGAAAGTTATGATGGCATCGCCTTTGATCAGAGGCAGGGCTTCATTGTAAGCATGCCTGAAGCCTTTTTGTTTTTGGACGTACACTTCATAACCGTTATCTTTAGCGTACTCAATGGTTCCGTCAGTAGATCCGCCGTCTATGACTAAAATCTGATCCACCCACTCTTTTTTTATCTTCGGCATGATCGCTTTCATGCCGTCAATCTCGTTCAAAGTCATTACCAGCAAAGATATCTTCATTAATAAGCTCCTTCTTAAATACTACTCCTCTTACAAGAATGATATATCGGCGGTAAACTAGTATAAAATAGCTTTTTTTCAAGTTGAGAATGAGGGGGTTAGCTTAAAAATCATGGATTTATCTAAATTGTATTATTATAAATTTATTTGCTAAGAGGTGGATTAATTTTTATAGATTTTTTAAAGTTGAAAAACTTGATGCCTTATATTACAAGAGCGTATTTTTTTAGATCAAAGCAAAAGGGAGCAGGAGTAATATTACTAGAAACCATTATAGGAGATGTTACTCAAGTCATAAAATTGTTTCTAAAGGCTGTTGGGGAAGCTAAAAGTGGAATTTTAAAGGGTAATGAATATTATCTCAAAAAAACTAGAAAACTAGAAAAGAAGTGCAATAGTAGCTATTGATTTTTAGACGCTAATTACATAACCCGGAGGGTATTACATTGGATCTGACAACATTTAATATCGCACCTACCGATGCAGAAAAAGCAAAAAGTATTCTTAATTATCAACCTTTTATTATTTCTGATACTTTTCAAACAGGTTGTGGGTATTCATTTTGCCACAGTGGAGACCCTCGAGTCGATCCCCCTCTTTCTTTTGATCGTAACAAATGCACGGAAGACGTTTGGGCAAAGGCAACAAGAGCCAACCGCGGGGTTGCTGCCATGTATGATGATCAGATAAAGCTGATTGCAGAACTGTTTCCTGGCAAATCTTTACTGGATTTTGCTTGCAATAACGGCTATTTTCCGGTTGCAGCAGAAGTGGCAGGAATGAAAAATTGTGCAGGTATTGATTCTTCTGACTATGGGGAGTGCATAAAACTGTTAAATAAAGTCACAGGTTCAAACGCCCAGTTTATTCAAGGGCTTTATGACTCTGAGCACCATCACTGTAAGCAGCTGGAAAACGAAGATGGAGAACCGGTGACTTGGGATGTTGTATGTGCTTCAGCTATAATGTGCCACATGCCTGACCCGCTGAGCCTTCTAAGGTTTCTGTCGCGGCACGCGCGTGAAGCAGTTTTTTTCTGGGGACAAGTATTAACCACTGATAAATATCTCGTTTCCTATGACCCTCCACATTTGCATTTATCGGCCTTAACTGACAAATTTCCAGTTTGTTTTAATGATAACACAAGATTATCAATTTCCTTAATGGAAGACTCGATGAGTTGGCTCGGGTTTTCACATGTGATTGAAATTAAGGCTCAAGACAGCTGGGTGCAGGTTAAATCCACTTCTGGAAATAACCTGGAAGATGAACTAAACGGTGGTTCGCCTCACAGGGCTTTACTCTTTGTACGAAACTTGGACAATCCGCCTGTTTCTGATAAATATGAAGTACGAAAAATAGGCTGTCAATAAATTCAACGGCACCCGCTATGCCTCTGATAATAAGGGGCAGAGCGGGAAACCATGAAAAACTTCCATATTTTAAATCATTATTTGGAGGACCATTGCCTGATTTTTTTTATCTCTTCTTCAGGTATCTTAAGACCTTGGAGGAAATCCTTATGAGCCTTTGGGGCAAGTTTTTCAAAAGACCGGTGCCACTCTTCCAAACCTTTTTCATCAAGGCCTGATTTTTTAAGAATTTTTATCCAGGTACTTTTATCCATAGAGCTTGAATGAAAACTGGCATTATCCATTTTGATAATCTTAAGAATTCTATTCTGCTGTAGTCTCAGGTCGTGTATTTGCACATTTATTTTTTCAAGCTGTTCTTCCAGAAGGTTTTTGATGTCGGTGTTTTCTTCAAAGATAATATTTTTTATCTCATTAAGGTTTATTCCCATGCTTCGGTATAAACAAACTTTTCTTAGATTTTTCAGGTCATTTTTAGAGTAAATTCGATAATCATTGGAACGGTTCTTGTGAGGAACAATCAGACCTGTTTTTTCATAATACAGAAGTGTGCTCCTAGAAAGTCCAATAAGCTTTGTTATTTCATTGATTTTGTACATCATCTCGTATAAAACCCAGCCGCAAATTATTATATTTGTGACTGGGGAATCTAGTTAAGGCTGCCTTATTTTTTCAATTTCATCATGATTCATACCGAGCCATTTCAAAAACGCTTCATGATCAGCAGGGTACCTTTCCTCAAAAATGCAATGCCAAATTTTCATCTGTTCATCTGTTAAGCCGATTTCCTTGAACATTGCAACCCAATTTTCTTTATTCATTTTTGACCTCTTTCATTTAGCTGTTAGCACTTAGTTTTGGTAACATTGATCAATGCAATATTAGAAGTTTAAACTATAAACCTATAGACAGGTCAAGTCATTATATGCTTTTTTCTATATATTTCCATAATTGTTATGCTAATAAATGATTTGTAGTTTCTTTGAAGACTGCTAAATTTTAAATCTAATTCTTAGAGGAATAAAATTATCTTGTTAAGTTAAGAAGCAGAAGAAGGGCAGAGAATGATAAAATTTACGGAAACGGAATCTGCTGCATATCAGAAATCAATTATCGCCGAGACTGGATATTTAGCTTTTAAAGACATTGGAAAAGTCATTACAAAAAATAATATCAATCTGAGCAAAACTCTTGATTTAGGATGCGGTTTCGGTCGTTCAACCTCTTATCTCAAGCAATTTAATCCAAGTCAGTTTTTTGGTTCTGACATAGATGAAAGATGTGTTTGCTATTGTAAGAAACATATAAAAGACTGTTCTTTTTTTCTAAATGAACCAAGTGCAGAATTATATAAATATCAGCCTTTTAGTTCCATTTTTTCAGTGCTTATGTTTTTTCATTTGGAAACGGTTTATGAACTAAGAAGAGAATTAAAAAAATGTTTTTTATCTTTAAATGATAATGGGCAATTGGTTATAGTAACTGGTACACATAATTTATATACTGCTAATTACACTAGCGTTAAGGGAATTAGCTCTCCGGTAAAGAGCGGGGATAAGGCCATTATTTATTTAAAAAACATTGATAAAGAAGTACAGGATGTTTATTGGAGTGAGGAGCAAATTATAGAAATAGCTACAGAAATTGGCTTTAAAAGTTATGATCTGGAATATCCACTGGCAGAAAAAGGAGCCTTCCTTGACAATCTTGATGAAAACGTTAAACCACCGTACTATATTCTCACTTTATGTAAGGGGTAATTATGATAGGTGTTGAGGGTCAAATAGAGATAGATTACTGCCAAAAAAAAGTTTTAATTCCAAATAATGAAGGACATTCTAATAAAACTGAGCTTGACTTTAATGATATCAATAATAGTGGCGTGCTTCATTACCTGGACAGTAAGTCAGCTTATAATCTTGGAGTGTCTATTGGAGCATTTAATACAGAAAAGATTAATCATATTCATTTAAACCATTCATTTTAGTTATTCAATTTTTTTTGTGTAGGATATACTGTTTTGATGATTATGTCTAACACTTTAGCTGTAAAAGTGATATCTCTGGGGAAGTTTACATTGTTTGGGGGATTTTGGATTTATCCATTAATGTATATACTAAACTTTTTAATCAGCGATATTTATGGCTATAAAAATGCAAGAAGGTGTACACAAACGGTCATTGTTGCTTCCGTATTTTATATATTTGTAATAGTTTTGTTGTTGAATATACCAGCATCTGAAGGTTGGCCTCACCAGCAGGCCTTGAATACACTATTTTCCCGTCAAGTAAGATTTTATATAGCGCCTTTAACAGGTTTTTCTATAGCCATTTTTACTTCTAGTTATTTACTACAGAAAATAAAAAAAAAGAACGCAAGGGCGGTATTTATTTGTGAGGGTGATGCTGTCATTTCTTATTTTAGAGACGCTGGATATAGTAGTATTTTGCTTTATAGCATTTTGGGATTTATGGCCGTTTTCAAAAATAATAGAATTTATGATAATTACATATTTGCACAGGTTATTATACGAAGTTGTTTTATATCCTCTTGTTACTAAGCCTTTAATAAAAAAGATAAAAGATGTGGAAAAAGTGGATATAGTCGACATGAATTTTGACTTTAATCCGTTATCTCTTGATGTAGAATATCAAGCAGCTAATAATTTGTACAGGTAAGTATATCTTAGATTTAAATGTTCAAGCTTAGACATAAAAGTTGCCAATATTGATGCATCGGCGTATGTTTGTTTAGGTACCTCGATAATTTGTTTTTCTAATAATCCTAGAATATCCACGTCAGAAGGAGAATGAATGTTGCCGTTTTCCACATTAATAATCTGTTTATTTTGGTGTAACCCCAAGTGTAGTTTATTTTGATAAAGAAAAACAATAGGCTTATTTTTTATACCATCTTCTTCTAATTCCATATTAATAATCATTATAACAGAGGATGGTATTAAGTTGGTTGCTAAAGCCTTACTTACAAAGACTCCAAGCAATGCTCCCTGGTTATCACTCTTATATGAAATCGTGATATACCTGTCTTTCCTGTTTGTCTTTAGTAATATCAACAACAGGTATTATGCCTGAAGGAATATCATTGTTAGCTACAAAAAAGTAGTTCATATCTACTTTTAAAGACTTGCTATTTTATGCAGTTCAGGAACTGTAAACATTCCCTTCTTGTTAACTACTCGGCTAATTTTAGCCTTATCGATCTTGGTTTTTTGAGACAGCTCGGTTGCTGTTAGAGAATGTTTCTTTAATAGCTTGTTCAATTTATAAGAAATAAGGTCTTGGTAATAATCTTTCATATTTTCTCTAAAATGAATTTCATATTTGAAATTAACGGTTATTATATATTATTAATGTACAAAAACAATTTCATTAAAACGATTAATTTGTTTAATTATTAGTAAACCATTTTCTACGCAAAATCGAAGTCTATTAAAATACGATATAGATTTATACCAGTCTAATTAAGGCCTAAGCGCATATAAAACAAGCAGTAAAAATACGTTAGAATTGTACTATAAGAGCACAAAGAAGTCAAGAGGTATAGTAGTAAATTTATTTATAATAACTAGCAATCTATATTTAGTGATGCTATTGAAAAATCAGGTGTATAAAAATGTTTCAAAATGATTCATAGACTTTGAGTCTATTTTATTGGTACTTATTGAAGGCGTTAAAGCGCATTGGAAGAATGCTGCAAGATATTGAATAAAAGGAAAATATAATGGTTGATAACTTTTTTATTTTTGGTTTTGAGTACAAAAAAACACTGCAATTTGTGCATGTTGTCATTATTATAATAAAAGAAATTTTAGTAAACCTCGCTGCAAACACCCTAAATATGTAATAATTCAGGTTGTTAGCGGGAAATGTATTTTTCCGACTTGCGAACAAATTAGAAAAGAACACTCTAGCTGCTCTTTTTATAAAAATTCTAAAGTGCTACAAAGGCCATAGTTAATGTATGGTTAATGAGCTAATCTCTTTTATCGCTTTAGAGTGTAGGATATGGCTAAAATTAAATTTATAGAGTATAAATATTCAGGTATTTATAAGCTGAAAGTAGTTGATTATGAAGGCAAAAAATGGGGTGGATAACCGGATTTGAACCGGCGACCTCCTGGGCCACAACCAGGCGCTCTAACCAACTGAGCTATATCCACCATTTGGTAATGAGCAAGTAATCTATAATAAAAATCACAAAAATCAATGGTTGATAGCAAAAAATTATTGAAATTCCTTCAGGGGTCTATTCTACTTGGCCTTTCCGTTCTGGATGATCTTTGAAATAACTTTCCAGTTTAAGAAATTTGGCTTTGATAATTGTATTGTAATTATAATAGACGTTAACTCCTGAAGTTCCCCAGTAGGACATTGGACTGTTGTAATAAAATGGTCCGCCCCAGTAGTTTTGACAGTTCCAGTCATCATAATCTACCCATGGGTTGCTGTAGTTAACAACGCGCCCCGCTATTTTACGATGCATACTGTCGATAACCACCGCATCGGCACCAACCGATTTTGCTTTCTCAATGAGATCATTATGTATTTCGGAGCTCCAGGCATCTTCATCGGCTACTTCTACAACTTTGCCGATGACGGTGTATTTATCAGTAGGAACAAGAGACCAACTGTAATAAAAGGTAACATGTTTGGTCGGTTTATATTTTTGTCCGAGGTAGGTTATGTTAACGCATCCTGCTGCCATGAATAAAGCAAGAGCTATCAAAAGTGGAAATTTTTTCATTACGTGTCCTTTATTGCTGCTTTTGAGCGGTTTTGTTGCTATTACCTTCGCTAATATCAAGGTTTTTCTTCGATTGTTCTCTTTCCAGTTTACACATTGCATGATTACAGCTGCTGCATGCTTGATAAGGCTCTGCGTTTTTATCTTTCAGCAGCAAAACCTTTATGATTTGTTTGTATTTATATGGATTGGGATCATGGTCATGATGGCATTCGCTGCTGCAGCCGCTGCCGCATTTATGATCACTCTTAAGGGGGTGAACAGTGTCATTCATCTTTTGCATTTCAATCTTGGTGTCACCTTCAAATGAAGAATCCATCCAGGTAATTAAAGCAGCATCTGCTCCCTTGGCTTTGGCTTCTTTTTCAAGTTTCTCAATAACTGCTTCACTACTGCAGCAGGTATCAGCCACTACTTCAAGTTCTCCAAAGGGCTTGTACTTGTCTTTGGGCAAATCACTTTTGTCATAGTACAGTGCTATTTCTACAGTCGGACCATAGACCACACCGTGATAATGGGTGGCGACACAGCCGCCAATCAGCAGTGCGCAGAATATTATAACACCGGTTCTGAATATCTTATGTAACATCAATATTCTCCGTTATTTGTTTAAAAATCATCACATAAAATAAGTGTCTGGAGGTGTTTTTCAATTACTTTTTATGGATTATATACTGTTGCGGAAAAAATAGATGTTGAAAAATGTTATAAATTAATGTATTATATTAGGTACCCTGGGCATGTGACAACAAGTTGGAATATGACAAAAGGGTTGATTTATGATAAAAAAGGAGCAGGTGGTGGAAAAGAAGGTAAAGTTTGGAATCATTGGTACAGGGGCAATTGCGACAATGCATGCAGCAGCTCTTGAAGCTGCTGGAAATGCTGAGCTGGTAGCGGTTTACGACAAGGCTACTGGACGGGCAAATGATTTTGCTGCAAAATACAACGTTCGCTCAGTTGAAAGTTTTGAAGATTTTCTGGCTGACCCAGAAGTTGAGGCGGTTACTATTGCGACTCCGACCGGCATTCACGGAGCAGTTGTACTTCCGGCGGCAAAAGCCGGCAAACACATTCTTTGTGAAAAACCGTTAGACGTTACACTTGAAAAATCTGATGAGATTATTGATACATGTAATGCGAATGACGTTACTTTAGCAGCGGTTTTCCAGTCTCGGTTTGGTACATCCGTACAGTTTCTGAAAAAAGCTATTGATTCAGGTCGCTTTGGAAAAATGATTCTGGCCAGCACTCAGATTCGCTGGTTCCGTTCTCAGGAATATTATGACAGTGCAGGCTGGCGCGGCACCTGGGCGCTGGATGGCGGTGGTGCTTTGACGAATCAGTCAATTCACACTATTGACCTGCTGGTATACCTTAACGGTGATCCGGAACAAGTCTTTGCCTTTGCTGATACTATGACCCACACTGGAATTGAGGTTGAGGATACTGCCGCGGCTGTTGTTAAATTTAAGAATGGCTCGATGGGCACAATTGAGGCCAGTACTTCATGCGAACCCGGTTTCCCGCGTCGAATTGAGATTTCAGGTTCCAAAGGTTCAGTTATTCTGGAAGACGACCGAATTGTTCGTTGGGAATTTGCTGAAGAATTACCTGAAGACGCTGAAATCCGTGAGAAAGGCGTTGCCGGAGAAGGTCTGCATGGTGGTTCAGGTGACCCTATGGCAATTGACTATGAAGGGCATCGTCGTCAGATTGAAGATTTGGCCGGAGCAATTCTCGCGAAAGCTGAGCCTCAGTTACCCGGTAATGAAGGGCGCCGTGCTGTTCAGTTGATTTGCGGAATTTATGAATCTGTCAAAACTGGCGAACCAGTAAAATTTTGATAAATAAAGTTTATTGATATCCCCCGATAGACGGAATGATGACATATGTCATTGTTCCGTCACTTAGTTTATTATGTTGAGAATAAACCAGTTATTATCCGTCATTTGCTTTTTGCAAATATATCCTGTCGCAGCATGCCGTATTCGTCAAAAGCATATTTACGGGTAAACAGAATATTAAGGGCTGAACTTACCAGCATTGAGCAAAAGATACAGATCATGATAGCAATCTGATATTTTATGGCGGTTGTTGGGGATGCCCCTCCAAGTATCTGCCCTGTCATCATTCCCGGTAATGCCACTATTCCAAGAGTAGCCATGGTGGCAATATGCGGGCTGATTGATGCTCTGAGTGCTATACGCAAATATGACCTGGTAGCTTCCGGAACACTGGCTCCAAGCAGCAGGTAGGTGACATATTCTTTTTCATGTTCACGTATTCCGGAATAAAAACGCTCCAATGATATCACATTGCCGCGCAGACAGTTTCCAAGGATCATTCCAGCTATT
This sequence comes from Lentisphaerota bacterium, assembly GCA_024225035.1. Classification (GTDB taxonomy): domain Bacteria; phylum Verrucomicrobiota; class Lentisphaeria; order Victivallales; family Victivallaceae; genus Zth2. Next base: position 21,683 of record JAAEMX010000303.1, on the reverse strand, counting down.
GGAATGATGTAGCGGGCGTCGTACACAGGATCAGGTCGAATGACGACTGCCACAAAATACATTAGTATGCTGGTAAAACCAATTGCTGTACCGGCAAATGTCGTGATGAAAGTCCTTTTCATAGCTAAGTTGCTGCGCTTAAGTGTTGTGACATTTGCAGTTAACAGCATAGCGGTCACCCAGGCAAAGTTCAGCCAGATTGAGTTCAGGTCAAATATTAGGCTTAAATATATTCCGACCAGCAAAAGCTGTAAAGTCATTCTGCCGATGGCCAGCAAACTGTCTTTAATTATGCCGAGTTTCAGGTAATATGAAATCCAGCATGGAATCAAAAGCAGCAGATAGAGTAGCACCAGATCGTAAAAGCTGAGATTTAAAGTTTCCATTACTTCACCTCGTTAGCTGCTTTTAGTTTACGATTTTCAAACATATAAACCTGTTCCTGGTGGCCCAGGTAATGTTCGTCATGTGAAGCAGAAATAACGGTAAATTCCGGTGCCGACAATATTTCGATAACTGCGTGGCTGGAATCAAGGTCGAGTCCGGTGGTTGGCTCGTCAGCCATGAAAATCTTTTTCTTAAGCAGGAGGGCACGGGCAATGACTATACGCTGTTTTTCACCGCCGGAAATGTGACGGCACTCTTTGTCCAGTATTTCAGGTTTTAAATGAAGCCTTTCAATAACGCTCAAGATCTCTTCTTCAGTGGTTTTGAGATGATTATTGGCTTTAAAGCTGAATGGAAGCAGTAGGGCCTCTCGAACAATTTCAGCTCCAGTTACTGGCTCCTGTCCAATAAAAGCAATATCCCGGCGCAGTTTTGCTGCATTTTGTCCGGTAATTTTTTGTCCGGATATATAAATTTCACCGGCCGAAGGAGAATAGCAGCCAGCCAGCGCAGCCAGCAGCGAAGACTTTCCGCAGCCGGAAGGCCCTTTAATAACAATCTTGCTGCCTGCTTTAACTTCAAGGTCAGCATCCTGCAGGATTACTTGCTCTCCTCTTTTCAGCGAAACCTTTTTTAAAGCTATCACCGAACTCATAACTTAACCTCCGTTAAATCAGCAAACATATGCTGATATACGTATATTTCTACGAACAAAGAAGTATCGTGCCAGTCAACAGAAATTGCAAGTCAAAATGCAACGCTATTTCATATTTGGTCAGTACGACTGGTTGAAAGATTTCGTGCTTTGCACGCCCAGCGTTCCACCGCTGGACCACGTCCGGGGGCGCCCCGGTGCGATTTTGCGTGACCGTATTTTGCATCCTGCAAAATTCAATCACGGCGATAGCCGAAGCTCTCGCCTTATTACGCAGCATCCGAATATATTGTCTTAGTTTGAAGCAGTATGAATATAAAAAATTAGAGCTTTATAATGCAAGTAGATTTATTTTACCAGGCTCTGGCTGGCCCGGCAAAGCCGGGTACATCGCTGTCAGTCGTACTGACCAGCGGCGGGACGCTGGGCGTGCAGAGCACGAAATTAAAAGATTAGGCAAAAAAAGAACCGCCCCCACGGCAGGGGCGGTCAGAAAAGAGAGAAGCGATCAGCCGGAAACCGGCTTATGAATTTATCCCAAGACTTCGTCGCAAGATGCTTCAAAGACTTGGATAGATTCCTTAAGTGCGTCCTCCGTGATAGTTAAAGGAGGAGCTATTTTAAGGCACTCGCCGCCGATACCGACGGGAGCAAACATCAGCAGACCTTTCTGCAGACACTTGACATTAACTGCCAGCGCTGTTTCCGGATCAGGAGTTTTAGTACCGGGTTTAACGCATTGGATACCGGCTACCAGGCCTTTGCCTTGGAAGCAACCGAGGCGTTCCGGATATTTCTGCTGAATGCGTTTGAGTTCAGAACAAAGGATTTCTCCCATTTTTGCGGCGTTTTCAACCAAATGTTCATTCTGGAGCAGCTTCAAGTTTTCGATGGCTGAAACTACGCACAAAGGAGAACCTGAGTGAGTACTGGTCATTGAACCTGGAGCGTAAAGTTCCATTATGTCCTTGCGACCGATAACCGCTGAAATCGGCAGAGATGAGCTGATACCCTTACCGCAGGCGATCAGGTCAGGGGTGATGCCGTAGTGTTCGAAAGTGAACATTTTACCAGTACGGCCGAATCCGGCCTGAACTTCGTCCATGATCAGGATAATGTCATTTTCGCGGCAGAACTTTTCGAGCTGTTTGGCGTATTCAACCGGCATGAAATCAGGGCCGACACCTTGATAAGATTCGCTCATGACACCGGCGATTTCTTCAGGTTTGATATTGTTATCTTGAAGAGTCTTGAGGAAAAGATCAAATGAAGTATCTTCGTTTTTGAAACCGTCAGGGAAAGGGATCTGTACAAAGGTTTTGTCGCCGTCAACGATCCATGTTTTCAGCTTGTCCATACCGCCAGCGAGCTGTGAGCCAAGAGTACGACCATGGAAAGCGTTTTTAAATGAGATGAAGTATTTTTTCTTCGGGCCATGCTTTTCGAAGGCATAAGTTTTAGCCAGCTTGATGCAGTTCTCAGTAGCTTCAGAGCCTGAGCTCAACAGGAAAACACGATAATCTTCCGGCTGGGGAGCAAGTGACTGGAGCATTTCAGTTAATTTCTGGCGTCCTTCATGGGCAAAAACGTAGGTAGCCAGCAGACCTTGATCAATGATATCATGCAGAGCTTTTTTGATTTCTTCACGACCGTGTCCGGCATTAGAAATCAGTACGCAGCTGGACCAGTCCAACCAGCGGTTGCCCCATTTATCTTCAATTGTAAAGTTTTCAGCTTTGTTCCAGATGATTGGAGGCTGTCCCTGCATTGAGCGGGGTTCGCTTTTCTTGAGTTCTTCAAAGAAAAGGAGTGATTCCGGAACTGGAATTGCGGTTTTAATTGTACGGTATTTTGTTTCCACTTTTGGAACATCAACCGGAGTAAGATTGTATTCAGCCATACCTAAAAATCCTTATTTGAATATTATAATTCGAATTTAAGCGTTCTTGAGTTTAACCGTTGGTCTTTCAGTACTGTAGTCGATAGTCGCAACGTCTCCGCCGCTGAGAATTGACAGGCGTGCGGCTTCCTGAACCAGCTCGTTGTATGCTGAATTTTCAGGGGTTGCAATCAGACCTTTTTCATTGGCTTCTTCAATGCTCTGACGACGAATTTCCATTGCGTTGTCCGGGTTTGCATCGACTTTGGCTTCAATAGCTGAACCGGAAATCAAGGTTGCCGCTACTGAGTCAATTCCATAACCTACAGGTTTGAGCCCTTCACCTTCCCATGGTACCATTCGGATGAAATCAGGATTCACAAACTGGAATTTTTTGCTTATATTCTTCGCGAAAGTGTATTCAACACCGCGGTTGTGATCATCATGGTCAAGCAGTCCGGCACAGTCGTTACCGTCAAAGTACATAACCAGTCCCTGATCGTTACCGCCGGCAGCGTCATCAGGGTAACCAAGACCGTTGTTTACAGACAGAATACCGCCGTTTTCAAATACTACCCGGCCGTTTGACCACATGTAGCCTTCTTTGCCGTTCGGGAATATGCCTTTGCGACCGGTGACTGATACTTCTACCGGTTTCAAGCCAGTGATGAAGCAGACCAGGTCAACATAATGGCAGCCCACGTATACAAACGGATCAGTGTTTTCACAAGTGAACCAGTTTTGGAAGTTGGAGTGGCGATAGAAATAAGGCTCAATAAGTTTTGATTCGCCAAGTGCGAAGTCACCAAGATTGCCGTCATGATAGTTCTTGCGGGCAATTAAAGAGCGTCTGTCAAAGCGCTTGTGGTACTCAACTCCAATGAAGATACCGCGCTCACGGGCTTCCTTTTCAATCTCCAGGGCCTGGTCGTATTTCAGTACCAACGGTTTAACACACAGAATGTGCTGGTTAAATGGCAGAACACCCTTCAAAACAGGATAGTGCAGTTGATCTGGCAACGCGATAATAACCAGATTATACGGATCCTGTTCAGCCAGAACTTTTTTATAAAGTTCCGGATCAGAGGAGTCTCCCTCTCCAATAACCGGACAAGTTTTGAAACTCTGTCCCGGGAAAGCTTCTTTTAAGGATTCGCTTTCTTTCAGGGCTTTTACTGCGCTTTCGCGCATATCACAAACAGTTATTTCATTGATTACGCCCTGACGCTGCATCTGCATTGCCGCAGGCAGGAGCAGGTCGTTGACGATCATACCAGCGCCAATGATTGTCAAGTCCAGCGCTTTTTGCTGTTGAGCCATTTCTTTCCTCCACAGAAAAAATTTACGTTCTTTTGCTTATAAATATATCTGGTTTTCAGACGTTTAAGTCCATGACCAGTTCAATAACTACCGCAGCACCACCGACGGCAACACCAATCTGTCCATACTGTGAAAACTTTACTTCAGTCAAGCCTCCGACAAGAGCTTTTGCCAGTCCGCTTTCAAAGTGTTCTCTGAATGCTTTCAGGTACTTTTCGCCGAGTTCTACAGCTCTGCCGCCCAGAATAATAGCTTCAGGATTGAGCAAGTCTGCTATAATCTGTGCCGCGTAGCCCATATAAGTGGCATTGCGGTCCATGATCTCTGAGATTTCCTTGTCGCCTTTATAATAAGCTTCAACAATTTCAGCGAATCTCATTTTGCAGTTTTTAACTTTCTCTGCCTGCTGCTTGATAGAGCTTGCCCGGGTTAAATCTTCCAGGCAGTAGCTGGACAGCTTACGGTCTTCAAGCACCGGGATGCGGATTTCACCGATTTCACCAGCTGTTCCGAAGCTGCCACGGAAGATTTTGCCGTTAATGACAACACCTGCTCCAACTCCGCGGCCGCTTGTTATATAAACAAGGTTATTGAAATCTTTGCCGGCACCGAATTGAGTCTCTGCCAGAGCCGCGGCGTTTGGACGGTTTTCCAGGAAAACCTTGAATCCGCAGCGCTGTGCGAGGCGTTTTGGCAGCTGTTTCTTTTCAATATCGAGGGTGGAGCTGTTTACCACTTCATTGCTCTCTGAGTCTACTATCCCTGACACGGCAATCCCTATTCCTCTTACCTTCTCTTGTTCGACGTCAGCAACAAGGTCAGTGATAAGCTGCTCCAGCACCCCCAAAATGTTTTCAAATTCGTTTTCGTATTCAAGCTCTTTGCGGGTTACAATGTTGCCGCAAAAATCGCAAAGTGCGCCTCTGATTAAATAATCATCACCAAGGTCGATACCGACCGCATAGCACGCACTAGGGTTTAGTTCCAGAATAATCGGACGTTTGCCCCCACAAGACTCACCTTTACCTGACTCCAGAATAGCTCCGTTCTCAACAAATTCAGCAACAATTGACGAAACTGTAGGCCGGGTCAGACCGGTTAGTTTTGCAAGCTCAGCCCTTGATATCTGATTTTTTTCTTTTATGAGCCGCAGTATTTGCCGGCGGCTGCGTTGACTTGCTTGTGTTTTGTTCAACTTTATACCCGTGTCTGTTATTTACTTTGTTAAACCATATAACAAAGTTGTATTATAAGGCTGAATGAGGCAAAGTCAACCGTATCTGGCTTGAATTTTATAAAAAATGGTAAAAATAATATCAAACCAGCACGAAAAGACTTTTCACTTATAATTGAGCTGTTCTTTTTTTTAAAAATTTAATTTGTCGGCTTGCATATTTTTCAAAGGGGGCTAATATATAGGCCTTGTCACACTTGGTGGCGGCTTAGCTCAGTTGGTTAGAGCAGTGGAATCATAATCCACGTGTCCGGGGTTCGAGTCCCTGAGCCGCTACCATTTTTTTTGCCCTTTTTTCCACCTAATGAGCTTAAAATCATTATTTGCCTTTTGACTTTGCTGTGCAATTTCCATTATTTCTGAGAAGTGCGTGATATCCAAAAATAATTTAAGATTAGGTAAAAATTCAGGAGAAGAGTATCATTATAAAAAAACAAACAATTTAATTTGTAAGCATGTTTTTTTTGATGTTGTTGCAGAATATTATCTTATGCAAAATATCTAAAACAGTTTTAAAACGTAATAAGTTCCAGGTAAGGTGAGTACAATGTCAGCGTTTAGAAAAATTCACTTTAGCACTTGGAGAATAAATTTTTCTAGTTTTTTTCATGAAGAGTGCATGGCAGATAGATTCTAGCGGGTTGGCGTCCGGGGGATGTTATCCTGTCAAGGCATTACTGAAGTGCACGCGAACCAATTTCCTGCCAGTTTGGGTAGATCGAAGCTGATTTGTGTCCGTTCGGGTCAAAAATATTCCTACCGTCAATACCTAGAATATTTGCTTTCTCAGAAAGTTCTGCGTCATACTTACGTTGGGAAAAATTTCTGTCCGAACGATTTTATTTGGTTGTCGGGGACTTATTACTGTAACTTTTTATGAGATATTATTGATGGACCGGTAAAACTCAATGGATAATTTCATTTATTGCTTTCAGAACCTGCTCCGGAGTTATTTGAGTCATGCACTTGTTGTGGTTTGGGCAGTTGGCGAAAATGCCGCAATTTATGCAGTCAAGACCTTCATCGACGAATATTTGTTTTTGATTTGGATAGATCGAAAGGTTGGGATCCATGCATCTGGATACCAGTACAACACTTGGTATATTGAATATAGCTGAAGCGTGAACAAGAGCCCCTTCCGTAGTCAATGTTGCTTTAGCTTTTTCAACAAAGTGGAGACTCTCGCGGAAAGAAGTCTTCCCGGAGATATCAATTACTCCCTCAAAACTTTGCTGCCCGGGAGATATCTGGATCAGCTTGATTTCAGGATAGCTTTTTTGGATTTCAGGTATTAAATCTTTCCAGTATTCAAGAGGCCATGCCTTGCTGGAATTTTTGAGGAGGGTTCCTGTTTCAATGATTATAAAAGGAGTCTTATCCAGATTATGCTGCTTTAATATTGCTTCGGTTTTGCTTTTTTCATCATCAGTCAACAATACTCGTGGACGCAAAACCGTTGCGGGAATACCTGCTTTATCACAGAATGCAGTAATGCCATGTCTGCCATTATTCAGAATCTTAAAGCGGTTCTTATTTTCTTTCATCGGCGTCATGTAAGCACTGGAAAAACGTCGCAACGGAAAGTATATATAATTATTTCTGAAAGTTATTTTGCGTATTAACCTGCGCAGCCAGAATTTACATCTGGACTCAATAAGAACTTCCTTGATGACCGGGTTATTCTTAAGCAGTTCAAGTTTTGCAAGATTTTTATGTTGAACTTTGCTCTGCTTGGAAGTCAGATAGTAAAATGATATTTTTTTTCCGCACTCAGCTGCGTTTTCAGCAACTGCAGTGAGCATTAAGTAATCTCCAAACCCCATTATAAACCGTTTATTTTCTTGAATGTTTCTTTAAGTTCAGCAAGCAAAGGTATTATAGCGTTTGTAACTGATTTATTCAAACTTGATATGATATAAGGATTATTCAAACTTGTACCATCAGTATATATTGTGGTGTTTAATCATTTTTTCGACAGCACTGAAAGCTTTGGCAGGAGAAATTTCCTTCATGCATTTTCGGTCATATTGGCATTCGTTAAAAACTCCACAGCCAGCACATTGCAGGCCGTTATGCACAAATAACTGTTGATGCTTCGGGTAAGTGGACAATCCGGGATCCATGCACCTTGAAACCATTACGACACTTGGTTTGTAGAAGGCAGCTGAGGCATGCACGAGAGCTCCTTCTGTGGTGATTGAAGCTGCAGCCCTCTGTACAAAGCGTAAGCTTTCTCTAAAAGAGGTTTGCCCAGAAATATCGGTTACTCCATAAAAGCTTTGTTGTCCGGGAGAAATTTGAACTAACTTGTAATGTGGGTAAAAATTTCGAATTTTGAAGAACAGTTCCTGCCAATATTCCTCAGGCCATGCTTTATTTGAATCAGGCAGCAGTGTGCCGGTTTCGACGATAATGTAGGTTTTATCAAGCAGGCTGTTTTCCTTCAGAATTTTATCGGCTTTTCGTTTTTCATCATTAGTTAGAAATACTTTCGGCTTGAGGGTGTGTATTGAAACGCCAGCCTTTTCACAGAATTTCTTTATGCCGTGTTTGCCGCTGCTGAGAAGGTTAAAATGATATTTTTGACCTTTGATCGGCGCCATATAAGCACGAGTAAAGCGGCGCAACGGGAAGTAAACATAGTTTTTTTCAAGTCGAACAGAGCGGCAAAATCTGCGCAGGCAGAATTTGACCCTTGATTCAACCAGAACTTCGGCTATATCAGGATTATTACTCAACAACTCCAGCTTATACATGTTTTTTGACTGTACTTTATTTTTTCTGGAAGTCAGGTAATAAAACGATATTTTTTTGCCATCACGCGTAGCGTTATCTGCCACAGCGGTCAGCATTAAATAATCTCCGTACTCCATAGAACGCAATTACATTTTATAAAAACTTTATTAGTTATTTTCACCAAGAGATAAGTTACCAAAGTACTAATATATAGTCAAGGTTTTTTCTGAAAAAAATCCAAGTTTTTAACAGTTGCAAGGAATAAGAAGGTGTTTTAAGGCAGTGATTTGCTTAAATTGTATTATGATATCTTACTTGTTCTTTCAGGCTCTAAACCTACTGGTAAGGTACTCAATCCTGTTGTTGATTAGTTTTTGCTGATCAGGCGAGTAACCACTTTTTTTGTGCTCGTGTTTTAATAAAATTACAGCCATTTCACTTTGGTCGATATCCTCACATAATTCGGTATATCGCATAAGCATTGATATATTGGTATCACATGGCGTCAGCTCTTCTCTCTGGAAGTACTGTTCAATTATTTCAAGAGCTTTATCGTTCTGTCCGAGGCAATCCTGAAAGGTTTCAACTTTTAGCAGCCAGACTTCAGGAATATCCGGATCAGCATGGATGCTTTCTTCAATTATTTGCAGGGCCTGATTATAATTTTCCCTGTTGATAGCTGCCTGAATCGGGGAAAGTATTTCTGGAATATTTTTCAGTTTTTCAGGATTCCAGATCAGTCTGGCAACAAAAGCGTGCACGAAGCCGGGAAGGAAAGCAATTACAAAACATATACTGGCACATAAAAAGCAAAACAATGAAATAAGCAGGGTAAAGATGAGTCCTAAATCATCGCTAACTAGGGATAAGTCTTTGATCCCTATGTAAGCAAAATAGCATCCGATAATAATTAAAATGTATTTTTTTAAATCATATTTATATAGAAATGCCCTTACAATATCCATATTCATTAGTTGATATTCCCCTCTAAAATATCTATACGATTGCTCAGCATGCGTTTTTCGTGAGCTGCATAACCCTTTCGTTTAGCTTCATGCTTCAATAAAATTAAGGCTTGCATTGTTTGACCTGTAGCTTCACAAAGGTCAGAGTAACGCAGCATTAATTCTATATTTTCATGGAAAGGCTTTATTCTACTACGCCTGAAATATTTTTCAATAATTTCAGTTGCCTTTTCCGGCTGTTCAAGTTGATCGATGTATATTTCCATCAGCATCAGGTTTGCATTTGGACAGAATGGCTTTTTCTCAAGAATTATATTTAATTTTTCTATCGCCTCATTATAGCGACGATTTCCAATCAATCCGCTAATCGGTGATAACTGGATTGGTTCTGCTTTCAGGAAACTTCTTGGCATACAAAGGTTATTTGCAAATTTTCCACCAAAACTGGGAAACAGTAGTGCCCCGGCAAACATTGCAAGAATGAAAGAAAGTGGAACAAGAATAAATACAGCTGCCGGGTTACCAGCACAGGCCAAAAGAAAGAAGAAAAATGCCCCAATGGCAAAGCAAACTCCCAAGCCGGGCTTAACCAAAGGTTTTATTTTTTGAAGAAGTGCCTCTTTAAAAACAATTTTCAACAGGTACTCTCCTTTTGGGATTTCCACATATACGACTTACGCATTAGCAATTTTGCTGTTTTAATATACATTAAATAGACAATATTACCACAGCTGATTTACTGGAGGCGCAAAATGACAAAGCAACGTACGGTGGAAGTAGTTAGAACTACTCGTGAAACTGACATTAAAATAAAATTGAATCTGGATGGTTCCGGCAGCAGCAATATCACTACCGGAGTCCCGTTTATGGATCATATGCTGGAACTCTTCTCTCGGCATGGTTTTTTTGACCTTGAAATCAAGGCTGTCGGCGATACTCACATTGATTACCATCACACCATGGAAGACCTCGGGCTTACTTTCGGGCAAGTCCTGCTAAAAGCTCTTGGTGATAAGGACGGAATACGCCGTTACGGCTCCTGCCTGCTGCCTATGGATGAAGCACTGGCACAGATAGCGCTTGATCTTTCTGGACGCTCTTACCTGGTGTACAACTTGATTCCTCCGGCGCCGATGATTAAAGACCTTGACTGCCGTTTATTCCATGAGTTTTTTCAAGCGCTGGCCAACAGTGCAGGCATGAATATTCACATAGACTTGATCAGAGGTGAAGAAGTCCACCATTGCTTCGAGGCGGTCTTCAAATGCTTTGCCAAGGCTCTGGATATGGCAGTTTCACACGACAGCAGAGTAAAAGGAGTCCTCTCAACCAAAGGCAGTCTGTAAGCTGCCTTTCTGCAAAACAGCTGAAAATTATGAGAAAAATTAGATTTTTTTCTGAATTCCATTTGTTTTTGGGCTTTTTGATAGTATGATAGTAACCGCTTTCTCGAGCGAGTGTAGCTCAGTTGGTAGAGCATCACGTTGCCAACGTGATTGTCGACGGTTCAAGTCCGTTCACTCGCTCCATTTTTTTGCTCTGATTTCAAGCCTGTTACTAACTAAACTCTTGCTATTTGCTGCAATAAAGTTATCTTATTAATCGTTGTTATGCTTAAAAACAAGGGTTGGTATGAGATTGTTTTTATTCACTTTGACGGCACTGTGCGCCGTTTGCTGTGCCCGGGCTGCAGATTTCAGCCGGGAAATTACTGTTGTCAACGGCTCGTCTGGAAAGCAAACGACATCCTTGTCCTTTTTCTCCCCTTTATCATGTCGATAGTTCAAACTGATTGATAAGTCGGGCAAAGAACGTCCTATGACTGTTTATGACCGCTGCGGGGGAAAATTGAAGCATTTTTTACCGCACTTCCTAGTGAATGACTCTTGAAATGTATAAAAAACGAGGCGACGGCAGCTTTGCGACGGGCAAAGGTTGCACTGGTCTTTGCTGTAAAATCAAGACAGGAGGACGTTAAGAAGCGTAAGCGTAGTAATTTCACGGTGAAATATCAGAGCAATGAAAAAGTACCTGAAGAGTATCAGGATTATGTCAGGAGATACTTTAAAGCCTTAGCCGAGGAGGAATAATGAAAATACATTATCTGTTAGCAATTCTATGCTTGAGCTTCAGCAGTCACGGAGCTGCAAATTTGTTGCCAAACGGTAACTTTGATAAAGGCGAGAAGCAGGCCGCTAGCTGGGAGCATATTGATGGTTTGACATCTTTCTGGGAATATGAGAAAGGTCGGGGCAGGATTCTGAAGGTAGACAGCAGAGTATCCCGTAAACAAGCTTTGGCTTGGAAACAACAACAAAAGAAGAACCCTGGAGCTAAACCTCCTTATCCCAGTAAAAAACTGCAGTGTGTAGCCTCAATGGAAGGGGTTACTCTGGATTCCGGCCTTATTGATGTGGAGCCGGGGCAGAACTACAAGTTAAGTGTTGACTATCGTGGAAGGTTCAAGCCGATTATATGGATCAAGGGTTTTATGTTTCACCCTGGAAGTAAAATGCTCACAGATTGCTATCAAACCAGACTGGTGCCTGAAAATGATGATCCTGAAAAATGGAAAACATTTTCCATTGATTTCAATCCAACACAAAGAATATCAGGGACTTGTAAGATAAAAGTCCGGATATTCGGTTACTGGGCGCCAGGGATTTATTATTTTGATAATGTACGCATCGAGAAAATTTCACCGGAAGAAATGGCAAAGTTTGTTTCAAAAAGAAGTAAGTAATTATTTTACTTTTTGTAACTCTATGCGGGAAAGATATTTTTTAGTAAAATAAAGTAATACATTTGCGAACATGGAGCATTCATACTTGTCTAATAAAGTTAGAAAGAGACTGATTGCTTAAAAGGTTTTTCCTGTAAGCGTAGCTTATTTTAAATTAGAAACAAGGGTTACGATTATGCGTAGACGAATTTATTGTGTGAATTGTACTAACCCTGTGTCATTCAGGAATGGAGACGTCATTGTAATCTGTCCCAAATGCGGCTGGGAGTCATATGTAGGAGATTGGGATAAAAGTTCTTGTGCTTTAGATTCCCGCGATAAATCAGATGCTAAACGAACTTGCGATTTGAGTTATTTACTGTTGATCATTCCATTATGTTTTATTGCATTTTCGTGGGTTACTTTACCATTGATTGTCAGTGCAAAAATAACGGAAATACTACTTGCAGGGTATATTGTTATTACTCTTTTGGGAACGGCTGTTGCAGCAGCAGCAGAAACCCAGATGGCACGACGTTTGAATTCTGAGATAGCCGGTTATGTCCCTGTTGTCTGGCTTACAGCATTCATTCTATTCTGGCCTGTTATGTTTCCAGCGTATCTGTATCACCGGCGTAAGTATCTGCATAAGTGGAGGTATTGTCGTATCTGCGACACTTACGTCTACGGCTGTTTTCTTTATAATGAACGGAGGTATTACCTAAACTCAGAATAACTAAACTTAACTGTTGGTAAAATCGAAACTAAAAACTGTTTATCGAGATATAAAATGTTAAAATTTGTCCTGATAAAAATATATTATAACAGAACATTAAAGCTAATGGTTGTGTCTAAATTAGTGTCTGGTGATTGTGAGTGGACTGGTTTATACAGTTTTGAAGATGAGAGCAGGTATGACTCAAGAAAGTTTTAAGTGCAAGAATTGTGGCTTGACGGTTAAGCATGAAAAAAGGCAGAATATAGTAGAGTGCCCGAAATGCGGTTGGTCGTCACAATCAAAAGAGAAAAAGATAATGCGTAAATATCAAAGTAATATTCATGGTGCGTTTCTGGTTGATCCACGAAGTGAAATGCATTTTAGCCGCACCAGAGATCTTAGTTTTCTATTGGTTGTCTTGCCGGTAATGACGACTTTGATGATCTGGTTTACACTACCTTTACTGCCGGAACCTTCTATTTCACTGCTTATGGTGGGCGTCTATGCTGGAATAAACCTCTTCGGTACGGCAATTGCCGCTGCTGTTGAAGTCAATATGGCCCGTTCTCTGCATCCAAACATCTCCGGAAGTCTGCCGCTGGCATGGCTGCTGGGGTTTATTTTATTATGGCCTGTTACTTTCCCAATTTATATGTTTCACCGCCGCAAATATCTGCATAAAAACATGGTCGCGGGCGGCACCTTAATATCATTGGCGCTGACCGCGACAGTTATATTTTTCCTGCTGGAAAAAGCATTTTAATCCTCAGATCAGAGGTATTTTGAAGCTTCGTGCAGTTGAGTTATTGCTTTTTCAGCGCCTCCAGGATTTCTGAATACACTGGTTCCGGCGACCATCATATTGGCTCCGGCCTTTGCTGCGATTTCCACCGTGTCAGCTGCAATTCCTCCATCAACCTGTAAGTGAACCTGCAGCCCGCGTCTTTTTATTTCTTCTCTGATAGCCGTTACTTTGGGCATCATATCGAGCATAAAACTTTGTCCGCCAAATCCCGGCTCGACTGTCATTACCAGAACCATGGCCAGCTGATCCAGATAAGGGAATATTGTTTCAGCAGGAGTATTGGGTTTTACTGAAATACCTGCTGTCGCCCCATGTTTTTTAATCTCATCAATGACTGCCTGTGGATCACTGTCAGCTTCTATATGAAATGTGATATGATCAGCACCGGCATCAATGAAAATTGGGGAATAAGTCAAAGGATCGCTAATCATCAGGTGGGTGTCAAAGACCAGTTCACTGGCTTGACGGATTGACTTTATGAGTGGCGGCCCCATGGTCAGGTTAGGTACAAAGTGACCATCCATGACATCCAGATGCAGAAGGTCGGCGCCGGCTTCTGTTACTCGCTTTATGTCGGCACCCAGACAACCAAAATCGGCTGCCAGTATCGATGGAGATACTGTTACTTTATCAAAAGGCAGTTTTGTGATATCTCTCATATTTTTATCCTAGTTACTGACTGTCTGTTCGCTGATCAGCGCTTCTTCAACAGCCCGTTTCCTTTTTTTTCTGTTAATATTCAGCCATCTGCGGTGCGACCAAAGCCATTGTTCAGGCTGTTTTCTGATCAACCTTTCCAGAGATGTAGTGTAAAGCTGGGTTATGGCCTTGATGTCCGCTTGTTTATCACCGGTCGGGGTATACTCGATCGGCCGATCTAAAACATACTCGAAGTTAAAGTTGTTGTCAACCCGTCGGGTTACAGAAACCAGAATAGGTATTCCGGTTTTTAAATGAAGCAGCGCTGGAGAAAAATGAGTCCGGCACGGTTGACTGAAAAATAATGATTCCACGCCTTCACTGGAGCTGGCATGCTGGTCGGCAAGAATGGCTATGCTTTTGCCTTGTTTTAGGCTTTTTAGTAATACTCTGATTCCTCCATTCTTATCAACACTTCTATGTCCATTAGTTTGCCGAAGTTTTTGCACCAGCTTTAAAAGCAAAGGGTTGCGGAATGGTCGCATTACGGAAATGACTTCATAATTATAGCGTTTATAGTAGAATGTTCCGGCAAGTTCCCAGTTTCCGTAATGAGCAGAAACCAGAATCAGCGGTTTTTAAAATGCTTCATCGATGTCGAGTTGGTCTTTGGGATCAAAAGCTGTGGATTTGATTCTGCTTGATATTTTATCAGCTCTAACGATTTGATCGAATTTACAGAGCTCAACTACCAGCATTCCGAATTCCTGGTAAGATCTTAACGCTATATCTTCAGCCTTAAGAGGATCACCAGTGATGCCGGCATGTATTAAATGTTGAACTGCTCTTTTTCGGTGTCTGGTGTCGATCTTGAATGCTAATGTAGCTAAGCCTTTTGCTAAAGAAATGGCTGCTTTTAGTGATAACATCCTGAATGTAAAGTACAAAGATAATAGCGGCAGAAACTCTATAGCCGCTATCGGCAGAAGCGTTTTTCGAGTTTTTTTCCCCATTTTTCTCTTAATTCCTCTCCAAATAAATCCTTAAACCTTAAATAATTCCTCCGAATATATTTTATTAGCGCCATGCTTACAGGGTGCAATTAATCCCTGTAAATGTGCTCGGCATTAAAATGCTTATGTATAATTTAAAACTTTACTTTCTCAAAACGGATACTGGTAAATACCCCATTTGTATCAAGAGATTTTTTACTCGATGTGTTGTTAAAAGTCCAGCAAGGGCAAAAGCGGTTTTCCCGGACTTTTTGTTGAGGCAAATATAGTAACTGATATTGGGCTTATATTTTCCGGAGATGATATTTTTCGCTGTCGGTGTTATACCATCAACCTGAAGAAATTTTATATCATCACGTGGTGAGATATAACCACAGAAGCTAAGCATATGTTCAGATGCTGTGGTCAGAATAATTAGTTCAGATGCCTTGGTTAATTTAAAATATTTTGCTTTTATTTTATTATTACCAATTACCTTTGTGGTAAGAGCTTTGAATCCCGGGCAACCGGATTGAACACCCGCCAGGTGAATCATATAACCTTGCTTAGTAAACGGTTTCCAGGTTATTATGTCCTCATCAAATATCTTTTTGAGGTTAGCCATGGAAATATTATCCACTGGATTGTTATGCTTTACTATAAAAAGCACGGGATCACAGGCATAACGTTTACAGTAGATACCATCCTGCTTGAGTTTTGCAGCTGAAGGCGGGCGATCGGTGATGACCAGCTGTATCTTGCCGGTTTTCAAATCTTTAAAAGCTTTTTCGTAGTCCATAGGGGACACATTTACATTCAAGTTTGGGTTTGTTGTCCCGACAGTGAATGCAACTCGCCTGAAAGCTTTTTCGCCGCCAACTGTGTCGGCTATGTTTACATCACCCTTGGCAACCCGCAGCGCACGATCATAACCTATTGCGGCATCAACTTTGATGACCGTAGTCATAACAACAAAAAGCAGTAAATATTTAAGTAATTGCAAAATTCTGATTCCTGTTCAATAAATGATTGTTTATAGCCATTAGGACCTTGTTTACTATATTTTTATGATTATGGATTTTCAAGCCCAGCAGTGTGGATAGTAAATATTTTTCTTAATTGCAATAAATTTTTGCGAAATTGCAAACAAAATGCTATATTATGTTTTCTATTATAAATAGATACAATAGCATTAAGGGGTTGGAAGAGAAGCTTTGTATAGTAGTCTATGAGAGAAAGAGAGTTCAGGCCGGATTATTAGTTGGTATGGATCGAATGATGTCAGAATTTGGTAAATTCTGCAATACTGGAGGTTGTTTGAATGCAAGAAAGTTATGGGTATCTGAACAAAATAGATAAAGACCCCAGCAATCTAATTAAGGGTTTGCAGGCGGTTCAGGCTACAGAGGGATATGTCTCTGATGTGAGTATCATTGCTGTAGCGGATTACTTCAGCCTGCCGGCTGTCGAAGTGGAGGGGGTACTAAGTTTTTACGCACAGTTCAAGCGCACAAAACCAGGGGAATATCATATTTGTGTGTGTGATGGAACAGCATGTCATATTAAAGGCAGCACGCTTATTCTGGACTGGGTATCCACGGAATTGGGTATCACTGATGGCGAAACTGACGAAAATGGACTGTTTTCTCTTGAAACAGTTGCTTGCTTAGGCTGCTGTAGTCTTGCTCCTGTATTGAGCATCAACGGCAAAGTTTACGGCAATCTTGACCGTAAAGGAACCGTGAAAATCCTCAAGGAGTACAGAAACAAATGAATATCAGTGATAAAATTACTAAAATACGTGTTGGAACCGCATCATGCGGTATTGCCGCCGGAGCTAATGAAGTTCTTGAGCTGGTCAAAAAGCATGCCGGAAATATCCCTGTAGAGGAAGTCGGCTGTATTGGGCACTGCTATGCAGAACCTTTGGTAGACATCGAAACTACCGGCGGAACTGTCAGTTATTCCCACGTGGCTGCTACTGAAAAAGCAATAGCTAATATGTTTGAACTTGGCGAGGACAATCGCTTTGATATTCCCGCCGGACGTAAAGCAAAGGAACTACACAAGGTTATTCGTCTTGCCGGCAGAATATGCCCGACTTCTTATGATGAATACATCGAAAACGGCGGTTACAAAGGTCTTAAAAAAGCTTTTGCGATGCAGCCTGACGAAGTTGTTGGGGAAGTGAAAAAATCTGGACTGCGCGGTCGCGGCGGCGGTGGTTTCCCGACTGGTATGAAGTGGGGCTTCCTGGCTGCTAAAGATGCTGAGCAGAAAATTCTTATCTGTAATGCTGATGAAGGTGACCCGGGCGCGTTTATGGATCGTTCACTGATGGAAAGTGTACCGCATCAAGTGCTTGAAGGTATGTTGATTGCTGCTTACGCTACCGGTGCAACTAAGATTTATATATATTGCCGTGCTGAGTATCCGCTGGCCATCAAACACCTGCAGATCGCGATTGAGCAGATTTATGAAAGAAAGCTTAATGAACTGAATGGGCGCAGCCTTGAAATCATCGTCAAGGAAGGTGCCGGAGCTTTTGTCTGCGGTGAAGAAACTGCTTTGATTCACTCGCTTGAGGGTAAACGTGGTACACCTCGTTTCCGTCCTCCTTTCCCGACCGACAGTGGCTGGAAAGAATGGCCGACAATGATTAATAACGTCGAAACTTTTGGTAATGTACCGATTATCATTGGTGAAGGCGGCGATAAATATGCTGAAATCGGAACAGAAGGCAGTAAAGGCACTAAGTTGTTTGCCTTGGCTGGTGACCTGAAATACCCCGGTCTGGTTGAAGTTCCGATGGGAACTACTCTTGCTGAGATCGTTTTTGAAATCGGCGGAGCTGATCCTGATAACGTCAAAGCTGTTCAAACTGGCGGCCCTTCAGGTGGTTGTATTCCGGTAGAACTATTTGACACTCCAGTTGATTACGACTCTTTGCGTTCGCTGGGAGCTATCATGGGTTCAGGTGGTATGATTGTTATCGGTAAAAACCGCTGTATGGTCGAAACGGCACGTTACTTCCTCGACTTTACGCATCGTGAATCCTGTGGAAAATGTACTTTCTGCCGTGTTGGAACTAAGCGCATGTTTGAAACACTTGAGCGTATCGTTGGCGGTAAAGGCGAACTTGAAGATCTCGATTTCCTCGAGGATATGGGTAATAAAATTCGTAAAGGTTCGCTTTGCGGACTTGGTCAGACAGCTCCTAACCCGGTGCTGGCTACACTGCGTTACTTTCGCAACGAATACGAAGTACACGTTATCGATCGTCAGTGTGAAGCGTTGGCGTGTAATGCCTTGGTCGATGTACAACTCGAGCAGTCCAACTGTATCAAGTGCAAACTCTGCATTAAGAACTGCCCGGTTGACGCGGTCAGCGATGATTTTGTAATTGACAACAACAAGTGTACCCGCTGTAACACTTGTATTGAGGTTTGTCCGAAGAATACTATTTTCCGGGTTAAAAAAGGCGAGGGTTTCTACAGTGAGTAATATCAAAATAAAACTTGACGGCAAAGACATTGTTGCCGACTCAAATAAGACTATATTGCAGATTGCCGAAGAAAACGGCATTCAGATTCCGACTTTGTGTCATAATCAGAAAGTGTCCAGAACTACCTCATGTTTCGTTTGTGTAGTCAAGGACGCCAAAACCGGACGCTTCCTGCCGTCCTGCTCATCCTGCCCTGTAGAAGGTCAGGAAATCGAATCTTCCTCTGAGGAAGTTCGTGACATGCGCAAGACTGCCCTCGAGCTGCTTCTTTCTGAGCACGCCGGAGATTGCGAAGCTCCTTGTACCGTGGCCTGTCCGGCTCATGCTAATGTTGAAGAATATGTCCGTGCCGGACGCCAGGGCGACTTTCTGGAATCACTCAAAATAATCAAGGAACGCATTCCGCTGCCGATGAGTATCGGGCGTGTATGTCCGCGTTTCTGTGAAAAAGACTGCCGCAAAAACGTTACCGGCAAGCCGGTAGCTATCAATGACTTCAAACGTCTTGCCGCAGATATGTACTATGAATCCTATATGGAAGATTTACCGCCGGTAACAGGCAAGAAAGTTGCTGTAGTTGGTGCTGGCCCTGCCGGTTTGGCCACGGCTTACTATCTGCGCCGTAATGGTGTTGAGTCTGTTGTCTATGACAAAATGCCAAAGCCTGGCGGCATGCTGCGCTATGGTATTCCTGAATACCGTCTGCCGAAGTCAATTCTTGATACAGAACTTGCTCATTTTACCAAGATGGGTATCCAGTTTGAATGCAACCGCAAACTTGGCGATAACCTGACAATGCAGGAACTCAAAGACAACTTTGATGCGATTGCTGTTACTATCGGTTGCTGGAAGCCCGGCTCAATGCGCTGCGAAGGCGAGGAATTGGCTGTTCAGGGTATTGAGTGGCTGGAAAAAATCGCTCTGGCAGACTGGTCTGGCGAGAATCCGGGTAAAGTTATTGTTGTCGGCGGTGGTAACACCGCAATGGACTGCTTGCGTACTTCCGTCCGTCTCGGCAGCTCTGATGTAAACTGTTTTTATCGCCGTACTGAGGCGGAAATGCCTGCTGAAGAAATTGAAATTATGGAAGCCAAAGAAGAAGACGTCAAGTTCAGTTTCCTCACAGCTCCTGTCAAACTCCGCGAGGAAGACGGCAAACTGATTATGACCTGTATCAAAATGGAACTTGGCGAGCCTGATGCTTCCGGCAGACGCCGTCCGATTCCGGTTGAAGGAAGTGAATATGACGTTGAAGCTGACTGCGTTATCGCTGCTATCGGACAGAAAACCGATGCGCCTGAAGATATCCGCACCAATAAATGGGGTGATATCGATGTCTGCGAAGAAACTTATCACCTTGAAGAAAATGTCTTTGCGGCAGGTGACTGTGTAACCGGAGCAGCGACAGTGGTTGAAGGTGTTGCCGGAGGACGCAAGATTGCCCTGGGTATCGTTGACTTCCTGACAGGCAGCAAGCACAAACCTGAATATCAGATCAATGTATCTCGTGGTCATTGGCGCAGTCTTGCTAACGAAGATCTGGTTTATCTTCGTGAGGATGTCTCTGAAGAACCGCGCGTCGATATGGAGTTTATTCCGCTGGAAGAACGCAAATCTACCTTTAAGGAAGTTTGCGAAACTCTCCCGAAAGAAAAAATGATGGCTGAAGGCGAGCGCTGTATTGAATGCAGCTGTACTGCTAAAGGTGATTGTAAACTCAAGAAATTTTCTGAAGAGTATACCGCCAGCCCTGACACAATCAAGGGAGAAAAGATAAAATCCGGCTATGACAACCGCCATCCGGCTATCATACATGACCGCAATAAATGTATAAAATGCGGTATTTGTGTGAAAGTCTGCAAAGAAGTAGTTAATGCTAACCTCTTGAGTGCCAAGCTGCGTGGCTTCAGCACTAAAGTTGAGACAGCCTTCGGGCAACAACTCCCAATCTCTTGTAAGGATTGTGGAAAATGTATTTCAGAATGTCCGGTTGGCGCACTTGATTGGAAAATCAAGGAATAGTGAGTCTTTAAGGGGGGCCAAGTCCCCACATCTTGATAGTGTTTATTTTTTTTACAATTTAAAGCTTGAATTTTAGTCAAACTTGAGGTTATATAATAGAGTGCGACTTTATTATATTAGCGAAGTTTTTTAAGCTAAACCCGGGAAACAAAACGGTTCATGCGATTTCAATGTCCATTTTGCCGCGGAGTAGTTGCGGTAGACAATACACAGCTGGGAGAAGACGTCCAGTGCGGCCATTGCGATGAGGTCGTTACAGTACCACGCTCCAGGTTTGCTACAGGTTCAGTGATTGGGGATTTTATAATCCTTGAGGAAATTGGACATGGGGGTGGTGTATCTTGCCCATCAGATTTCTCTTGACCGTCCTGCCGGGCTAAAGATCCTGCAGGAAAACTACGCTAATAACCCCGAATTTGTCGTTAACTTTATCAAAGAAGCCCGTTCCGCTGCCAAGCTGAATCATCCTCATATTGTTCAGGCTTACGCTGTTAATGAGGATGAAGGTGTTTTCTATTTCGCTATGGAGTATATCGATGACGAAACCATGAAAGCCGTATTGACGCGGGACAAAGTTATCGCTATTGATAAAGCGGTTACTATCATTTAGCAGATTGCGGAAGCTCTGGATTGCGCTTGGAAAGAACAGAAACTTATCCACCGTGATATCAAGCCCGACAACATTATGCTCACTAAAAACGGTCGCGCCAAGCTGGCTGACCTTGGTCTCTCAAAAGTTGCGGGCGATACTGAAGACGAAGACGAAGATGAAATAATGGGTACTCCTCAGTATTCCTTGATTTTATAAAACCTTCTATTATATTATATTTGAACTTGATACAGTATTTGTTGTTGTTGCTGTATGTAGCTGAATGTTGCTATAAATCGCCCTATGTTGTAAGATATAC
Organism: Lentisphaerota bacterium; assembly: GCA_024225035.1. Classification (GTDB taxonomy): domain Bacteria; phylum Verrucomicrobiota; class Lentisphaeria; order Victivallales; family Victivallaceae; genus Zth2. The sequence goes on along the minus strand of JAAEMX010000303.1, from coordinate 196 downwards.
ATAAGATAGGTTTACAATGGAAAAGATCAAATTTACAAAAAGCAGCCTTGAGAAGTTACCTGCTCCAAACAAAAAGACTACATATCAAGATATAGACACAAGGTATTTGCATTTTGTAATCACTCCCAAAAATACTCGTACTTATTATTATATAAGAAAAATATCCGTGGGTTGAGGCATTAATTGACATTATGGG
>JAAEMX010000302.1 GCA_024225035.1 Lentisphaerota bacterium | reverse complement strand
TCAGAACTGTTCGGCCATGGCAATGTGGCGGGCTTTGCCGTGCTTGGTGCGCTGGATGGCAATGGTGACGGGGTGGTCAATAGCCTTGATAACGCGCTGGCGGATTTTAACGGTGATGGCGTTATTGACGGTAATGACAGGTTTGACAGCCTGCTGATCTGGCAGGATATCAATGGCGATATGGTGAGCCAGGCGAATGAACTGGGTTCGGTGGCTGATCACGACATTGTCTCCTTCACCCTGCCGGAAAATGACGGTTTTGTCGATGCCGATGGTGACGGCGAACCCGTTATCATCGACACCATCCACGGCTCGCATGTCGTCGGGCTGTCAGATTTTCTGCGCGGCGATGGCACCATCGGTCAGGTCGGTGAAATCTTCCTCGATGTCGACCAGATGAACACCACCTGGACCGGACCCGAGATCACCGAACACGCCGCAGTCGCCGCACTGCCGGATCTGAAAGGTTTTGGCCAGCTGACTTCGTTCAGGAAGGTAAGGAGTGAAGGATGGGTTATTTAGTGCGTTTGGTCAGGTGGCACTGGAATTCCAGATGCTCTCCCGGAATGATATTGCTTGTCTTTCTGTTTGCCGGTTGTCAGGGAGAGCAGGCAGGCACTGAAACAACGCAAACCAAGCCGGTTGAATATGTGTTTGATAAATCTATTTCAGAAGGCGGAAAAATACTGTGCGCGGCATCATCGGGTAGAAAGCAACGGTTGGATTTTGTCGCATTTAGAGTTGAGGCCAGCGACCGCGATGGCGGGCGAAAATCTAAACTTGAACCGCTCGGGAGTAACAAGGAATGCGACCTTTCCAAATTATCTTATAGCGGGTTAGAGGACTTTTCTCTGGCTAGGAATGATGCTGTATTTGCTGATAGTGCCACATTTAGACTGGCTATTAAATCGCACAAAATCGTCCCGCAAATTCATGTTTCAAGATTCGCAGAAAACATGGATGAAGATATCAAGTTCGAGATTGAAAATTTGGGCGGTGTTTGCGCCACTGTAACCAATAAAACTAATGAATACGGGTTTAAGTTGATAAAGAGTATAGATGGCTGCAATAAAAGTGTAAAATACATGCAATCCTGGTATACGTTTGCTGGAATAAATCAAACAGAAACAATACCGGCAATAATTACGTGCACAAAACCAAGCGATTTGTATCCAGATGGCACATGTTTTCTTAAAACTTGGTACAAAAGCTATCCTACTCAAATATTTTTTTCTGCAGCCAAAGTAATGCACTGGCGGCAGATACGCAAACAAGTTTTTAATGTCATGGACCGTCATTTGGTGGCTTTGATTAGTTCATTTCACTGCATTGGTAAATTTTGTAAAAAAATCGGGAGAGATTGATGGCTGATACCTGGACTATAATAGATCGCGAAAAACTTCGTGACGGATTTAAACCGGCAACAGATATTGATTTGCTGGAAGCTGCAGAAATTGGCGGCTTGGTTGCCAAATTTCAAAAAGACAAGTTTAACGCAGCGAAGGTGGCTTTTGAGGCGGCCGAACGCGCTGCAAGGAACACTGGGCAAATTGATGTAGCTGATTTGTTAGCAGAAAATGCAGTAGTACTTGGCAATATTGCAAAAGGATGGGGCTATCTGGATACCGCGCAGAAATTTGTTTCAATTTATTATGAAGATGGCCCGCTTGCTGCATCCTACAATTTTGCCAAGGATGAAATAATA
>JAAEMX010000301.1 GCA_024225035.1 Lentisphaerota bacterium | reverse complement strand
CGGCCTCCATGGCCTCCATGGCCTCCATGGCCTCCACTGCCTCCATGGCCTCCATGGCCTCCATGGCCTCCATGGCCTCCATGGCCTCCATGGCCTCCATGGCCTCCATGGCCTCCATTGCCTCCATGGCCTCCATGGCCTCCATGGCCTCCATGGCCTCCATGGCCTCCATGGCCTCCATGGCCTCCTTTTTTTTTATTCTTTTTTTTTCCTGGCGCCTCTGCGTCCGGCTTCCCGGGCTGCCCCCGGGGGGCGGGCGGGGGGGGGGGGGGCGGGGGGGGGGGGGGGGGGGGCCCTGGGGGGGGGGGGGGCTGGGGGGGGGGGGGGGGGGGGGGGGCCAGGGGGGCCATGGGGGCCATGGGGGCCATGTGGGCCATGGGGGCCATGGGAGCCATGGGGGCCATGGGGGCCATGGAGGCCATGGAGGCCATGGAGGCCATGGAGGCCATGGAGGCCATGGAGGCCATGGAGGCCATGGAGGCCATGGAGGCCATGGAGGCCATGGAGGCCAT
>JAAEMX010000300.1 GCA_024225035.1 Lentisphaerota bacterium | reverse complement strand
TTCACGCTTAGGGTCTACACTCAAACGGGCATAGGTAGGCGTAACGCTTGTTGATTTTTGTCCAAGCACGCTGGCTATCATGTGCAGACTGACATTCTGGTTTGCCATCCAGCTGGCAAGTGTACGGCGTAAGTCATGAATGCGCAGGTCTTCGATATTGGCACGCTTGAGTAAGGCTCGCCAGGCCTTTGAAGGGTCAACATAATGCCCGCTCTTTGTTATAGACGAGTAAAATACCCAGTTAGTAATAATATTTTTGTTTTTTTGATCTTCCTTACGGCGAGCTAAAATTTCAAGAACTGTATCATCAAGCACAGTAACATCATCATCATCATTTTTAGTCTTTTCTCCGGGAATTGTCCAAAGTTTTTTATTAAAGTCTATTTCACTCCACTCGGCGGTTAATACATTGCTTCTGCGCTTAGATGTAAAAAGAGCTATTAAAACAAAATCTTTGAAGTCTTGGTTATTAGATTTCATTAGCTCTGTAAAAAAACGCTCTACTTCATCTTCTTTGATGTAGCGTGCTCGACTGCGCTCCTTAAAAAGTTCAATCATTGCTGCAGGGTTTTGAGGAATATTATAGTCATGCTTGATAAGCAGGTTAATTGCAGTGCGAATGCTTTGCAACAAGCGATTTGCTGTATGCACTCCTACGTCGTCACGGATTCTTGAATGTAATTGTCGTAACTCTCCTCTATTGACATTAGTAATTTGTTTCTTTTTTATTTGAAAAGGAACATATAACTCAAACCTACGCCAACATTGTTTTATGTCATGATGCCAGCCTTTGACTTTTTCTCTGTTTTTAAGCCAGTACTCAAAGGCCTCTTTTAGAGTAATATTCTCTTTTTCTTTTTGCTTTGTATCAATGCCACGCATTAGATCGGTATTAATTTCAGAAATTCGCTCTTGCGCAGCCTTTATAGAAACGTCTCCATAATTAGCAATTTTTATATATTTAGGACGACCTTTTACTTTCCTTATATAATAATAGGTGCGAGTGTTCTTAGGAGTAATTACAAAATGCAAATACCTTGTGTCTATATCCTGATATGTAGTTTTCTTATCTAGAGCGGGCAATTTTTCAAGACTGCTTTTTGAAAATTTGATCTTTTCCATAATATTACATCTTACCTTTGTCTTACCACATAGGGCGATTTATAGCAACATTTAGCTACATACAGCAACAATTAAAAATACTGTATCAAGTTCAAATATAACATAATAGAGGAAGTTACAAAGTCAACGCTTTATGGTTAGCAGCCATTACTGCCTGATTGGCACCTTTGCCGCCACAGCCCATGCCAAACTTTCTGCCGTGAATAGTCTCACCAATCTTAGGCATTCTTTCGATGTAGCTGATGAGATCAAAGTTGGCCGCTCCGACAACACTGACGGAAGGTTTTCTCATAGTTCGCTCCTGCTGATTTAAAAGCTGTTTTCGATTAAAAGACAACATTTTTGAAACAATTCAATATCAAGCGTTTCAAAAAAAATAAAGGTGCCCCGGCACTATAAAGCCGTCAGGGGCACCCTGTCAAAATTAAGACCAACAAATCATACAAAATGTTCTTTGAATACAAAAAAAAAGCCGGAACCTAAATGGTTCCGGCAGAAAAAGCAATAGCTTATCCCATAGAAATGGCTTCTACTGGACATTCGCCAACGCAAGCGCCACAATCAATGCAAGCACCATCGTCAACACAAGCAGCGCCGTCAGCCATAGAAATAGCTTCAACAGGGCATGATCCAACGCAAGCTTCGCAACCAGTACAAGTGTCTTTATCTACTACAGCAGCCATGATAAACTCCTAGTTCTTATTTTTATTTGATAAAATGATTCCTTTCTGAAATCTTAAGTAAATTACATCCTGCCAAAATCATTTCAAGCTAATTTTGCAATTTTTCTCGATTTTGTTACTCACTCATTGATAAGACGTAACGAACAATTATCAAGACATTTTTTATTAGGGCAGCCGACTTTAGAATTAGCTACTATAAGTGCATGAAAATCATTAAATAACGCAACATCCCTTGGCAATGACTCCATGAAAATACGTTGCAATTTCCCATATTTCATATTAGCCTTCATGCCAAGATGACGATGCACCATTCGCTTAGTATAAGTATCAATAACAAACGTCGGTAAGTTAAAACAATAGAGCAAGATGCAGTCAGCAGTTTCCTCTCCAACACCATGCACATCCAAAAGTGAATGACGCCAGTGCTGTATTTCTTCATCAGAACACCCTGCTGGAACTTTGTCTCTATTATCAATCCACCAATGGGCAACGGATCTAAGTCGCTTTTTTTTAATCCGGTAATAACCTGAAGGGCGTATAGCTTCTTCAATAACCTGATCTTCAAGCTGCAAAACTTCTTCGGCTGACATTGCTCCAAGAGCTTTGAAATTATCAATAGCTTTTTCAACATTTGTCCAGCTAGTATTCTGAGTCAGAACTGTCCCCATGCAGACTTCCCATGGAGTATCTGCAGGCCACCAGTTCTGATGACCATATTCTGCTAGAAGAAGCTCATAAACTTGATAAATACGCTTATCCATTCAAAACCACATTTTCCAGTTCCCAATAGGATTCAACCGTATAGTCAGCGCTTTTACTCCAATCCTTGCCGTCAGGGTTGCGGTAAAAACATGCCACAGCTCCAGCAGCCCTAGCCGACTGAATATCATGAATATAATCACCAACCATCAGACAGCGCTCTCCAGATATCTGCCAGTTTTCAAGAATATGCAAAACTGGTTCAGGAGCCGGTTTTATATGTTCAAACTCGCGAGTAAGGATTATATCAAAATCAACCGGCAACCTCTCAAGAAGAATATCTGCGCTTTTTCTGGTATTCCGGGTTATTATGCCCAGCTTCAATCCTGCATCCTTGAACTTTACCAAAGCGTCTTCAACTCCACTTTGCAGTAAATTGTCGCGCGAGGCCTCCATTTCATATTCTTCAATAAGCTCCCATCCTTTAGTACGCTTAGGCTCAGGCCAGGAATCAATTTCCTCCGCCAAATCTCTGCCGGCCGGGATTTTCAGCTCTTTTCTAATCTTTTCAAAATCAATCATCGGCACAGTCAAAGTACCATCCATATCAAAAATCAAACCGTCAAAGTTCATCAACTGTTCCTCGTCAGTTATAATCTGTTTCTACCTGTTTTGCTAAAAATATTGATAATCTATTTAGTAAAATGTCTAAATAAAAAAGAGGGAGGAATCAAATCCTCCCCCCCGATACTAAATACTCAAAATACTATTTTACCAGCTCCGACATAATCGGCAAGTCAATTTTTTTACCGACAAGATCAGTTTTCCACAAGTTCAGGAACTGGACAGCAGTAACCAAAGCTGTAAAAATTAACATGGCAGCTGTAACAACAGCCATAAGTGTATACATTGGTGAAGCTGCTCCGGCAGCAGCCTTACGTTTATTTGCTTTAGCCTCTTTGATTCTTTCCTGATCTTCCTGAGCACGCGGTGGTCCTGCAGGATTATCAGTTTCTTCACGCTTCTTAATCTTAAGTCCGCCTTTTTTGGGTTTCTCTTCGGCGGAGGATTCTGGAGGTGGAGCAACTTGAGTCGCATCAGGAGCTGGAGCTGGTGCGGCAGCTTTCGCGGGCTGTGGTGCTGAAGCTGGTGCGGCGGCCTTTTTAGGTGCAAGTTTTATCTTGGATTTATCAAGCTTTCCAGAACCGGCTTTAGGGTTTCCGGCATTAATAGCTTTATCCATAAGGTTGACAGTCTGTGCTGCCGCTACTTTAGGCTTATTTTCATTGGCTGCCGGTTGAGGCGTTAATTTTATAGTTGCCTTTGAGGCCTTTTGTGCTACATCCTGTTTAGGAGCCTCCGGAGCGGCAGCATCACCAGCCGTTGACGGGCGTAATTTCACTGTCTGCTTGGAACCAATGGCAGCTTTTGCCTGAGCCTGAGCGGCAGGAGCACCAGCGCCAGGAGCTGATGCATTACCATTAGTCTTGCTCGGCCTCACAATCTTAATAGTTTTATCGTTCAGATCTTCAGCATTAACATGAGTTGCCTCAGATCCGGCGGTAGCAGGAGTTTTCAGTTTAGCTGCAGTTGGCGCAGGTGTCTTCGCTTGTGCTACTGTTGGTTTTAGAGTTGCGGCCTGCGGCTTCTTGGCTGCGGCCGGACTTACGGGTTTCAATGACGCAGCCTGCGGTTTCTTAACTTCAGTTGCTGCCACTTGAGTCGCAGCAGGAGCTGGTGCTGGAGCTGCAGTTTGAGGTGCCGGTGCAGGCTTTTGAGTTACCTCATGAGCCTTAGCTGTTTTCGGCTTAATTGAATTCAAAGCAGCATTATTTTTAGGCTTAAGAGGGTCAAGCTTTACAGTTTTGCGAGTTTTAGTATCGTCAAGCATCTTTTTGATGCTGCCGGTATCTGTATCTCTGGCAGAAAGCGGATCACTGATAGCTTCATTTTCCTGTGTCGCCGGCTTTGGTGCTACAGCAGTGGCTGGAGCTGGTTTTGGTGCAAGCGGTTTTGCTTGAGCTTTAGGAGCACCTGTCGCTGCAGGATCATTAAGAGGCTGCAGTTTTGCGGGTTTTGGTATCATCAAGCTGTCCTAAAGGCCCAGTATTTGTTTCACGCCCGCTAAGGGGGTCATTCAAAGTCTGTTCAGACTCAATACCGATAGATCTAATAGTATTAGTATCATTTAAATTAATATCGCCCTGAGTATTGGTATTAGTCAAGTTTATATCGCCGCGCGTATTAGTATTATTTAAGCTGATATCGCCTTGAGTGCTAGTATCATTGAGGCTGATATCACCCTGAGTATTGGTATTACTCAAATTTATATCGCCGCGCGTATTAGTATTGCTTAAACTGATATCACCCTGGGTATTGGTATCCTGAAGGTTAATGTCTCCACGAGTCGTCGTATCCCGTAAGTTTATATTTCCTTGAGTAGTTGTATCCTCAAGAGAGATTGAGCTCCTGGTGGTCGTATCTACGTTTGCGCCTCTGCCCAAAGGATCCTGAATCGGATTTTTAAGTATAACTGATCTGCGGGTAGTAGCGTCATTGCCGTCGCCATATCCACTCAGCGGATCCCGTATAGGCTCTTTAAGTACTACTGTTTTGCGAGTAGTGGTGTCATTGCCACCTGTAGCTCTTGACAATGGATCAGAAACCGCCGGTTTCAGCTTAACTGTTTTACGAGTTGCCGTATTTTGCAGAGCATCACTGGGATTACTGGTATTTATTGGCCTAAGTTTTACGGTCTTACGTGTTCTTGTATCATCAAGTTTCGTTAATTCACCAGTATCAGTATCACGCTGACTAAGAGGGTCTACAACTTTACTGTTATTAGCAGGAGCTGGAGTCACATTTATCCCTTTAGGCCCACCGACCCCAAGCGGTTTAAGTTTCAAAACTTTTCTGCTTCTGGTATCGCTTGGCGAATTATTAGAAGAAGCGGCACTAGGTGCCGGTGCAGGCTTATATGCTGGGACTTCTTGAGTTTTCTTAGAAGGGTCTACGTTACCTCCGGCTGCATTAAGCACAACTTTTTTATCATTGTCAGCCATTTATGCTCCTTTCCCGAGTCAGCGCGAGAATGTTTCTGTATCTCTCAGGTACGACATTAACAAGTTAATATTTAACTATCAAAAAAATAATATAGCCTTTAATATTGAAAAATCAATAAAACCAACCAGCATTAACCTTAAGGTAATAAAGGTTAAGCCGAATACTTACGCATGTCTATCTCAACATGATAAGCTTTGAGACATCCTTGTAATTAACATCTTTCTGATAAATATCTTTATAACACTTGACTGCATCTTCAGTTTTACCGCTCTGTTCGTAAGCCTTTCCAAGGCAGTAAAGTGTATTTTTCTTTTCATCAGTCATTGTCTTCATTTCTTTCAGAGCTTCTATAAATTGCTCTACAGCCATATCAGTCTGCCCGTTCTGTTGGAAACACCTTCCAAGGTATACCATTGAGGCAAGTCTGCGCTGCGGATTATTTCTGGCCTGTTGAAACTGTTCAATTGACTCTTCTACAAAATCTGAGTCAAAATATATTACAGCCAGGTCATACCGCAATAAGCCATCGTGCGGATAAATTTCAACCCTGCTGGTAGCTTTATCTAAGCAGTACTGAAGTTTGTGCTGTTCCAGTTCAGCGATTTGCTGTTCCGGCTCTTCATATTGATCAGGATTCTGTTTAAGTTCCTCAATAGATGAATCAACTTGCAGCAGATAAACTTTTTCAATTTTCTTATCAATTGTCGGATCAAGACGTCCGAGCTTCTGCTGAATAGCTTCATACTGTTCCTGAGCGTTTTCATAATCCTTTTTAACAAAATAGGCTTCTGCAAGTTTGCGGCGAATATCAACTGAGTCATTTTTCTGCAGTTCAGCAACATATTTTGCAATGACTATGTCAGCCTGACCTGCATCATGAATAGTGCCAGATTCAAGCTGCTGCATAACAGCCTCATCTTTATCTTTAACTTTTTCCTGTGAACTTCCTTCTTTTTCCCAATCACCTTTCTGCATACTGGCAAGAGCCACAGCACTACGCAGTTCTGCCTGAACTTCGATATCATCATGGTGTCTGCCCGCTATTTCCTGAAAGACTTTCAATGCCGCCATAGCATCATCATTTTTCTTATAGAGGGCTGCCAATTTTCTGAGGTTGGATTCGGAATTAGGAGCATATGAGTGGATAACTTCAAGAGCTTCAATTCCAATATACAAGGCTCCGGCTTTTTCGGCAGCATCCGCCAAAAGGTTCAATATTGCTGAATTATAAAGGAACTCAGCCAGCACTTCTTCACACATGCGCATAGCTTTTAATGGCTCTTTGTAAGAAAGTGCCTTAATTTTTGGAAGTTGACTGGAAGATTTAAATCTAGCAATAATTTTGCCGACAATACCAACTTTATCTGACTTGCAAGCTTCAAATTCGCGAATTTTTTCACGTGCAGGCATTAGAGTTGGATTTTTTGAAACTATACCAAGTAAGAGTTTAATACCGTAATCGTAGTTTTTCTTCTTACCAGCCTGAACTGCTTTCTGATAGAGGTCTCTCGTCCCACTGTTAACGTCTTGAAGCGACTTTTTATCCATACAGAACCCCAGATTATATATATATTTAAGCGCATCAAATATAACATAAACTTATTAGAGCCCATTTTCAAGGAAATGGGCTCTTAAAGCCATTAAAAAAAGCGGATTATCAGCATTTAAATGCAATTATTGTAAGTAATAGCATCGGAATGCTTTAAAAATTACCGTCAGGCATTATTTTATTCACAGAAAAACATCATTTACTTAATCTAAGGCAATCAATGAATACCGAAGATACCATATGCGCAATCTGCACCGGAGCAGGAGGCGCAATATCCATCATAAGAGTCGCCGGCCCAGATGCTTTGGCAATCGGCAATAAAGCATGGCAAGGGCAGCAGAAACTAAACAAGAGCAATGCAAGAAAAATGCTCTTTGGTAAGACAATGTCTACCCCGGACACTGCGGGGGACACTGCACTCGCTGTCTATATGTCGGCACCAAACAGTTATACGGGCGGAGATGTTGTTGAACTTCACTGCCACGGAGGAGCACTGGCAAGCCGCCAGACTCTTGAAGCAGCATTGAGGGCGGGAGCACGCCCTGCTGAACCAGGAGAATTCACTTTTCGTGCGTTTGTTAACGGAAAAATGGACCTGACTCAGGCCGAAGCAGTCAGCGACGTTATAACTGCTCACAGCGATATGGCTCTTCACCTTGCAGAACGTCAGGTACAAGGGAGTTTAACACGTGGGATCAACGGCTTGCATGAACAACTGATTGCTATTCTAGCCGAATGCGAATCACGGATGGATTTTGGTGAAGAAGAACTGGATTGGACTGAACCTGAAAAGTTCATTGCCGATATTGAAGAAATTGGCGGTAATATTCAAAACCTGCTGCAAACAGGCCATGAAGGAGCCGTTTTAAGAGACGGAATCAGGGTCGTTCTGGCCGGGCGTCCTAATGCCGGAAAATCAAGTTTGCTCAACCTGCTGCTTGGTTTTGACCGAGCAATAGTCACTCAGCTGCCGGGAACAACCAGAGACACACTTGAAGAAACCGCAAACCTGCGCGGCATACCGGTTAAACTCATTGACACAGCAGGCATAAGAGAAGCTTCCGATATTATTGAAGGTATTGGGATTGATCGAAGCCACCAGTCTATCGAACAAGCTCAAATCGTATTATGGCTGCTTGATGCTTCCGCTGGTTCAATAGATGATGAAGTGCGTGAAATGTCTACTCACACCTCTGAAAAAGAGAAGATTATAGCGGTTTGGAATAAAACAGATTTGGCAGAAGATACTACCTTGCCCTCATTTGAACATTGTCCAACAATTGAAATATCTGTTGAAAAACAAAAAAACGTTGACATTCTGCTTGATGCATTCGAAAAAATGGTTTGGGATTATCCGCATACAGAGGAACCGGAAATTGCAGTTAATGCCCGTCATATGTCATTGCTTGAAGAAGCTGTTGAGTCACTGCCGGCGGCAGCGCTGAACCTTAGCGAAAATGACTGGGAACTGGCTGCGGTGCACTTGCGCACAGCTATTGCGGCTCTTGGTCAAATCATCGGACAGAACGTTGACCCTGATATTCTTGATAATATTTTCAGTAAATTTTGTATAGGGAAATAAGACATGAAAAAAATGAAAAAAAACAATCTTTATCAAGGTTTACCGCCTCAAATCCCCAAGGAAATTTTTGAGACACTTGCAGAAAATGATAATGTGAGAATTCAAAGGATTATTTCTGACGACCACACTTCCCCTCCGGGGTTCTGGTATGATCAGGAAGAGAGTGAGTGGGTTCTGATTCTTGACGGAGCAGCCAAAATTGAATATTTCGATGAAAGTGAAGTTTCTCTCAATGTCGGTGATGCGTTGCTAATACCGCCCAGAACAAAACACAGAGTCATTTATACAGCACCGAGAACAATTTGGCTGGCAGTACACTTTTCGTAGAACATCACTTCAGCCAAGTGACATGTAAAAATGATCTTTTTTTGTTGAATTAAGCAAAAAAACATCTATCTTTGCAATAAGTTTTGTGCATGGCAGCGGAGGAAATACGCAGCCAGCTTTTTTCAATTTTAATATAAAAAATATTTATTATATATCCATCAAACGGAGAACAATATGCAACATTTGAACGTAGCTCCAGAGAACCACGTAAAAGTTTTGGGAGGACAAGGCTGGGTGGGCCTTATTGACCATCTGGGAACAGAAACGACAGCAGTAAACGCAGCCCGTGTATCTTTCGGTAAAATAAAAGACGAAATGGATGACCGCGACATTACTTTGCTTGAATACCTCATTGACAACCGTCACACCAGTCCGCTTGAGCATGTTGTATTTACCTTTAGTATACACTGTCCGTTGTTTGTACGTGGACAATGGCACCGTCACCGCACATGGAGCTATAACGAAATTTCCCGCCGCTACACAGAAGTTGACATGGAATTTTATACTCCTCCAGCCTTACGCCGTCAGGCTGAAAATAACCGTCAGGCCTCTGTTGAAGATGAAAGCTTTAATGACGAAGCATTGCGCGGCATGATTACTGACCACAACCAGCAATCCTTTGAACTTTTTGAAAAACTGCTTGCTCAAGGCGTCTGCCGTGAACAGGCTCGTGGCGTACTGCCGCAAAATATGATGGTAACATTCTGGGGAACAGTAGACTTAAGCAACCTCCTGCATTTCCTGGAACTGCGTGACAGCGAACACGCCCAATGGGAAATCCGTGAATATGCTATTGCCATCAAAAAATTGATTAAACCACTAATTCCTAATGTGGCAAAATACTTCGAGAAAAAAGGACAAATCTGGTAAACAGGACTAATTAATGAAAAAACCTGTCATTGCGTTAACCATGGGTGATCCGGCTGGAATAGGACCGGAAATTGCAGTTAAAGCCGCAGCTAACCCGGAACTCTCCGGGATGGCTGAGATTATTGTCTATGGCTGTCCTGACATTATCAAAACTGCCGCAGAACGCTTTGCCAATGGCAGGATGCCTCAAGTTGAACCTATAGGTGACCTGAGATTAGAAGAAGTTGCAGTGGCTGAAGCCAGCGCGCCCTGCGGTATAGCAGCAAGAAATGCTGTTATACAAGCGACGAAAGATGCCATTGCCGGAAAAGTTGACGCAATTGTCACAGCTCCAATGAACAAGGCATCAGTAAACCTTGCTGGAATACCTTTTACCGGACACACTGAACTGGTAGCAGAGCTTTGTAACTGCGACAGCTTTGCAATGATGCAATCCGCTGGAAAATTACGCGTGGCTTTTGTCACCACTCATATTCCGCTTTCAGACGTACCGGCGGAAGCCACTGCTGAAAGAATATCTGAAGTAGCACACCTCCTTGAAAATGCTGTTAAAGCCGAAGGCATAGACTCTCCCAAACTGGCAGCAGCAGCAATCAACCCGCATGCCGGAGAAAACGGCTACATGGGAAATGAAGATGAAACGACCGTAAAGCCAACCCTCGCCAAACTACAGTCAGAAGGCATGAATATTGATGGCCCTTTCCCTCCTGACACACTATTTATTGAAACTATTCGCAGTAAATATGATGGAATATTGTCTATGTATCATGATCAAGGACACATCCCATTTAAAATGCTGGCGTTTGATCGTGGAGTAAACTCAACTCTTGGTCTGCCGATTATAAGGACAAGTGTTGACCACGGCACTGCTTTTGAGATAGCCTGGCAAGGTGTTGCCGATACCGGCAGCCTTGAAGCAGCAGTCAGACTGGCTGTAATCCGGGCAAAACATAAATAAAATTCGGGTAAAATGCGACATCTTAAACTATTAAGTATTCTGTATCTTTTCCCTGGCTTCTATTTATTTGCGATGCACATTGGTTTTTACCGTGTGGTCGCAGCAAACAGTGGCTTTCCTTTTGGTGCAGGTATTTGCACACTCATGGCTTTTGCCCTGTGGGCGACAGCAGGCATAATTCTTTATCCTTTTAAGTCAAAATCATCAGCTGTTTCTATTTCGATATTACTAGCGTTGCTGTATCCGGCAAGTATAAGCTCTATAATCTGCGCCAAACTGTTTTCTTTTCATGCTGAAGCTACAACCATGGTACGTATGCTGGCTGCAACTACGACGGCAGCCTTGCCGATCGGTATTGTCACCGGGCTAATCATTGGAGCCCTTACTCAACCAATAATAACACGAGGTGTAAAAGCCAGCGCATTTTTTTCTGCTGCAGGTTATTTACTGGCTGGATTTATTTTATACCCGTCAGGTATATTCCAATTATTTATGCAACCTTCGCTGCTTGTGATTCAGGGAATACTACTTGTGTTGCCGTTAACAATGCTTGCCTTCAGCTTTCCTTTTAAGTTGCTGAAAAAAATGACTTTACTCAGTTTTGCATCTATAGCCTGTATCCTTGGACTAATACTTTTTCAGGTAGATCAGGCCTTCACATACTGGTTCTGGACGCATCAATACAAAAGTGCAATACCTTTGAAGTTCTATCAGACCCAAAGCGGCAGACTCACACTTCTGCTACAGAAAGAAACCGGAAATCCCGACCAAATACTCATTATAAGAAATAATCACCTCTTATGCAAGGTTCCCAGTAATGCGACTGTCTCTCCCGGGATGGCTTTGCCACTTGCCCTTGAATCTGACAAGCTGAAACTTAATGTCCTGATTATTTCTCACCCATTTACTCCGTTGCCTGCGGCTATGAGCTCTTTACCTTTCGTCAAACACGTTACCCTGCTAAGCCCAGATATAATCATGAACAAAATAGCTCAGAAATACCGCGTTTTACCTCAGCCCAGCGACAAGATGTCTATCGCTGAGGAATTTCTTCCTCATTTTCTCAAAGCAAACAAGCAAGTATTTGACATTGTATGGTTTGTACCAGGCTCCGAAAAAGAACTAGTCGCTTTACCTAAAGTAATGTCTCGACTTAAAAGGCACATCTCTACAAACGGCATTCTGACAGTTCCTGCCGTTACCATAAAAAAAAGAAATTTGAAAACAACTCTATCAAAATATTTTGAGCGCTCCGCCCCGCTTCCCGGCAGTAAAAAATACATCTGTTACGGCAGCAAAAACATAACTTCTGACATAACAACCCTGGAAAGCCGTCTCGAAAAATTTCAGAGAAACGAAGGTGTCGTATTATTTCCGAGAGGCGCATTTTCTGTACTTTACGAGCTCAACCAACTTCCTGATGTTAAGCCTGAGTTCAAGCAAAATGTAGCCAGAAAACTCCCGTCAATAATTCTCCTTACAACGCGCTTTTCCAATCTTGGCATACCTGCCCTTGCAATTGCCGCCATTTTGGGAGCATTTTACATTATAATCAGGTTTATGCTCTGTCGAAAAAATGCCCTTTTCAGACATGCCGGGCTTTTTGAAAACGGTTTTGCGACTGCCGGCTTTACAATCCTGCTTTTCAGTGCAACTTTTAGCTCAAGAGCTTTGGCATACAGCAATTTTGGTTATATCCTTGCCAGTGCAAGCTGTGCAACTTTCGGGCTCTTGCTTTCTGGCCGCATCAGAAGCGGACGTTTAACTGTCGTAATTTCCCTGCTGCTTCTTGCTGCGTTGTACCCTGTCCACAACTTAGGCTGGAACAGTTTGGCTATTTTAGTTATTGCCCTGAACTTCCTCTGCAGTGGAATCATCGCAGAAAAAATCATTAGCCCTCCACGTAAATTTTCCAGAAGACTGTTGGCAGCCAACTATTTTGGATACCTTATCGGAGCTATTATACTTTTTGTTTTGATATTTTTTAAGTTCGAACTTTATGTCTTGTGTTTTGTCATTATATTATTCAGAATACCGGTTATAATGTCAAAGTTAGTATTGGGCAAAGAACCCAAAGGATAATATGCAGATAAGACGAATCAGATCACTGGCTATTTTATGCACAGTGCTATTTACAGGATTTGCCTCAACTGTCACAGCTGAAGGTATACCTGAATTCACCCTTGCCGAGCCTAAAGGCGCCAAAGTAGACTCAATCCTCGCTTCTGTTAACGGAACCCCTATAAGCTTGACTGATGTGCTTTATGAAAGCGGCAGAGATGAGGCAAGGCTTTATGCAGTATACTCCGGTAAAAATATTTATAAAAAAGTTGAGGCTATGCGCAAGAAATTTCTTGAGCAGATTATCGCCAGAAAGCTGATTTTATTTGAATATAACGACAAGAAGCCTTTTGAAGTCCCCAGACAGTACGTAGAAACCCTGCTTGATGACCTTGCTGTGAGCTTTGGCTGTACAAACCGGGAAGAACTTTCTGAAAAAGCTAAAGCTTCAGGAACTTCTTTAGCTGATCTGAAAAAGAAAGCAAAAGAAAAAGTCACACTTCAGCTGATGATCAGTAGTTATATTTACTCACATGTCAACTTGACACCCAGAGAAATATATGAATACTACGAAAAGAACAAAAAAGAATTTTCAACCCCAGCCGCAATAAGACTCCAGTTAATGCTTTTACCAAAGAAAAGAAAAAAATTGAAGAAACTGACTACAGCGTTAAAAAGCGAGCTGAAAAGCGGCAGCAAGAAAATCTTTTCTTCCATGACACGCCTTTATTCATCAGGTCCTAATGCTATCGAAGGCGGCGACCTTGGCTGGATTGAGCTTGAGCAGCTGCGCCCAGAGTTTTCCAAAGCTGTTAAAGGTGTCCAGTGCGGAAAAGTAGCTGGGCCTATAACAACAGACGAGGGTGTCTATTTCCTGCGCATAGAGAGCCGCAGAGAGGCTGAAACTACATCTTTCAACAAACTAGTCCCGGTTATCAAGAAGCGCATTGAAGACAAGCGCAGAAAGGCCGCATACGACAAGTATATTAAAGATCTGCGCAAATACGCCATAATCAGATATTACATTTAACTCTGCTTAGCTTTTTCCGCTTTTTTGACTCGCAGATAATTAAGGTCCAAGCTTGGATCTTTTATGATTTCAGGAATATCTTTTGCTTTAAAACCTTTCAGATGTAAAGCTCTGTCAAGCTGACTTTTGACTACCCCTGCCTCAATATTACGTTTCATAAGCCTCAAAGTGTACCAATAGAAATAATAGTTGACAATAGACAGCGGAAAGTTCAACGCTTCTTTTTTAAAGTACGGCAAGGCTTCTTCAGGTCTGTGCATCACCACCAGAGATCTCGCTGCAAGTCCGTTGCTGTTAACATAACCCTCAATGCCAAGCTCTTTATTCATGTATTCAATATAGCGTAATGCATCTTCAGGAGACTTGAAATCATAAAAAGCCAGCAAGGCCGCCAGGTACAAATTTTGAACTGTCGGACGCGCTGCTATACTCTTACGACAGTTTTGTAAAGCAGTTTTTTTCATGCCGCCGTCATTAGCGATAAGAGCTTTTCTATAATACCAGGAGCTTATAGCATTATAGCTCAAAGAATATATTAATACTCCACTGAGAATAACTGCAACCACGTAGCCAAGTTGAGGTTTTATACTGAATTTTAAATCTATCAGCTTACGGTTAGAATAAATAGCCCGACCAAGCAAAACACCAAAAATCGCCATAAAAATATAATTAAGCGGCCAGCTTACGATTATAACATCAACCATTGCATGTGACATAATTACAATAAACCCGACTAAGCAACAAACTGTAAGCATATTGAAATGATTTAAAATAATTTTGACATTCTTTATAAATGCGTAAGCTAAAAAGGAAATCCAAACTATTAACGCAGGAATCCCTACTGTAGCTGCAACATACATGAAATTATTATGCGGATGCGGATTCCTGTCAGTGCAGAACTTTAACAAATAATACTTTTCCGACACTAAAGGCGCTATACCAGATTCAAAGTGATGTGCCCCTACTCCAAGCAAAGGATGCTTCTTAATAAGTTCAAGACTCCCCCTCCAAATATACATACGGACGTCATTATCAAGGAAACCGTTTTGGGCAAATAATAAAGCAATTAGAACTGCACTTCCAAGAGCGAGGACGCTGCAAACACCTGCAAATATTATTCTGTTTTTAGATGAAAGACGCCTTGAAACAATAAAAAACAAGCAAAGGACAACTCCAATTACCATTGAAATAAAAGATGCTTTTGAATTGCATCTTATAAAGACCACAGCACCAGCCCACAAATAAGCAAACAAGCCAATGGCAGCAATAACTTTTATGACAATTTTATACTTCTGGAAGTATTGCCAGGTGACAAACCATGCAAATGGGATTGATGCTAAAATTAATGTTGCGTTCCAGTTCCAGTTTCCACAAATGCCATATGGAAAATCAGGAAAAAAGCGCAAGCTTTGTATGATTGTAACTGCCCCCAGTAAAGTAATAAAACCGGGCAGCAACTCACTAAGGGCTCGGTAATAAACGGCACAAAATAAAGGAATCAATAACCAACTCAGGCCAAACATAAACTCATTAAATTCAAAACGCCTCAAAATACTGTATTGTAATAATCCAACAATACATAAAAGCAACACACCGCCTGTAAGAATCAGACCTGTTTTGAAACGAGAAAAATACGTAAGGCTTATTGAATCAAACATCAAAACAATCAGACAAAATAACGCAATGATTCCGGGGGTAAAAAGCGTAAATTCACCAAAATGTGCTAGTTTCCCGGAAAAGATCCGCACAAGTCCCAATGGCATTTGAAACAATGCCAGAAAAAGAAAAATTACAGCAACCACTCTCTCAAATCCAGTTTTTTTCATACGATTCCCACAATTAAAACTGACCAAGTCAGAACAATATAATTCCCAAAAAGATTCATCAACGCAACGAAAAACGCATTGACATAATCTTTAATATAATCTTTTTATAGGAATGCGCAAAAAATACACAAAAAAAAGGAGGCCGAAGCCTCCAAAATCTTTAAAGTATCAACCAAGAGCTTAGTAAGTTTCATCTGCTCCTGAATAAGTTTTACCAACATTAGGCATCATTTTTGAACCGCCACGATTCTCGGCGCTATACCAGGTTGCTCCGTTAAAAGCACTTACATGACCATCGTGGAAAAGAATATTACCATAGTTTGAATGGTTTGAATTTCCGCCGTTTGAAACCTGTCCAGCAGTACCATTCTTGTCAGCACATACGCCGGAATCAGCTTTACCGTATTCCAAAGATGAGCCTTCCATCATCAGGCTGGTCAGAGCATAATCACAATTTTCATCATGCAATGGATTATCAGCAGCTGCCACAGTATAGCCGTCAGCACCGTTAAAGCTGCTTATACCAGGATCCTGAGAAGTGGTTGTGGAAGGACAAATATAAATCTTCGTATCATTCAGGTATTCCGTTTGTATCAAACGATTAAAACCTTCGCCCGGTGCCGGACTGTATGGGTAGTAATCGGCATAATCCATAGCATACTGCTTCATTGCCAGACCAATCTGCTTCAAGTTTGAAGTACAGGCAATTCGACGGGCTTTTTCACGTGCTTGATTCAACGCCGGCAACAACATTCCAGCGAGGATTGCTATGATAGCGATCACAACGAGGAGTTCGATTAAAGTAAAACCGGTACTCTTCTTCTTCATTTTATTCTCCGTATTTCATAACTCTTCTAGATTTGCTGGAAATCCACCAGCTTCCCTCTGCTGCTTATTTTAGCAAGAACAGTTATGCAATGCAAGGAAAAACAAAAAATATAACCGATTATTTTTTAGGCACATAAGAACTTATATTAATTAGCTATCAAACAATATTCACTACTAAGCCAAAGTATTAAAAATTATTACCATAACTAAACAAAAAAAGGAGGCGGAAGCCTCCTTCTAAATAATCACATAATATATGATATTATGGATTGATTGCTGCAATAGCAGCTACATCATTAGGCATCATATAAACAGGAGGCTGTGTTTGTGGTGAACCAACATTATCTGCGTACCAACTAGCTCCGTTAAAACCTGAAGCATGGCCGTCATGGAACAAGATGTTACCATAGTTGATATGGTTTGACTGTTGACCGTTTGCAAGGGTGTTTTGGTTAGTACCACCATTATTATCAGCGATAATTCCAGAGTCGGATTTTCCATACATCTTAGAAGAACCTTCCATGAAAATACCACCCATGGCATAGTCAGTAAAAGAGGCTGCGTTATCAAAGCCTACAAAATCAGCAGCTGCACCTGCAGGTTGATTGAGAACCAAACTATCATATGTAACTACGTTAGCAGCTTTGGGCTTGCTGGTTGTAGCTGAAGGGCAAAGATAAACTTTAGTATCTGTCAGGTAATCAACCGCAATAAGGCGGTTAAATCCTTCAGCAACCACAGTATTTCTTGGGTAGTAGTCAGAGTAGTCCATGGCATACTGTTTCATAGCCAGACCGATCTGCTTCATGTTTGAAGTACAGGAAATACGACGGGCTTTTTCACGAGCCTGATTCAGTGCAGGAAGCAGCATACCAGCGAGGATCGCGATGATAGCGATTACAACGAGAAGTTCGATAAGGGTGAACCCACTACGTTTCTTCATTTTTCTCTCCTTATGAGAATTTGTTTTAGTTTGCGGTATCATGTTTAACTCTTTAAACACCACCTTCGTCAGCCTATATTTTAGCAAAAAAAAGCATACAATGCAAGTATTTTAATAAAATATTTTATTTTTTTACAATCCAAAACACATAAATACCTAAGCACATAACAACAAACAGCTTACACAGAAATAAACATCGTAAAAACAACTATTAACAAGCATATCACAAGGAAAATGTAGTATAAAAGCAGTCTATTTATCCCTTACATTACCAGTATACCGGCAATTACAGCGCAGATCAGGAGCGGCACAGTGCCTACTTTCTTGTAAATCAGCAAGAGACTTACTGCAAAAATCAATACTGCTTTTACCTCAATGCTCCTTAAAACTTCCAAGAAAGGCAGTGATACGGAGCCTTCAGGAAATAATGAGACCACAGCTATCTTCAATGCGGCAAAAGCTATCAAGCCAGTTACCGTCGGGCGTAGTCCATATAAAACCGACTTCATAAATCTGGTCTCACGGAAACGCATAAAGCATACAACAAGAATGTAAGTTATAACCGCTCCCGGAATTAATATTCCAACAGTTGCAGCGATAGCACCAAGTACTCCGGCTGTCTTAAAACCTGCGTAGGTAGCCATATTTACGGCGATTGGCCCTGGAGTCATTTGTGCTAAGGCAATCATGTCCACAAATTCCGCCTTAGTCAGCCAATGATGCTTCATAGCTGCTTCCTGCAGGAGAGGCAGGATTGCATATCCTCCGCCATAACAGAATATGCCGATTACCATAAACCTTGCAAAGAGTAATAATATTCCCATCATTTATTCTCCTCCGCTGGCTTTTTGATACCTTTTTTGCATGAATAATATATGACCACACCGGCAACAATACCTGCCAGAATAATCAATGGAGGAGTAACTTTAAACCATGCCAGCAGAATAAATCCGCCAACAGCAATTATAACTCGGAACCAGTCATTCAAAGCTTTTTTACCAAGACGGAAGACCGCCGCAACAACAAGGGCCAAAACCGCAGCCCTTACTGCTTTAAAAGCCTTGTGTACATAAATATTTTCTTGATATTTGGTAAAAAAAGCAGCTATAATACATATAATAATTAATGAAGGAAGAGTTACTCCGGTCACGGAAGCTACAGCTCCCCAAAAACCGCCTATTCGATACCCTGCCCCAACTGCGGTATTAACCGCAATTAGTCCAGGCAAAGACTGCCCTACAGCAAAAAAATCAAGAATTTCATTATCGTGCAGCCATTTTCTTCTGCCGACCAGTTCGTGTTGCATAACCGGCAGCATAACATAGCCGCCACCTATAGAGGTAGTTCCGATTCTGGCAAACGACCAGAATAATTGAAAGTATAACTTAAGATTACGTTCCATCACCATTAACCACTATTTATATGAATTACATTATATCAGACAAGGTCGGATCACATTTTACAAGATCGCAGATACTCCCATAAATGCAGTACGACGCAAATCATAATATATCACTCTAGAAAGAAGGTTGCAAAGTATTTAAAAAGCCTTATGATGCGAATCGTTATTCAAACTCAAACGAACGCCACAGGAAAGTTTTGGCTCATGTCGATATCAACGCAATCCTTAATAACCATCCCAAACCTAGTATAATGACAAACTTACACACTGTACTGACTTGAATTATTATGGTTAAATAGCCATATTATTATGTTCAGCTATAATTCATAACATATTCGAAGGTTGAGATTAGATGAAGAAACATCATAAACGCAAAGAAAAATGCATATTAACATTTGCCCGCGGCTGGAATTCACTAGCGGCGGCACGCTGTCTTGGAGAAAAAGGTGTTGAAGTAATTACTGGCGATAACAACTATCTGGCAGCAGGAAACTTTTCCAAACACAGCAAGCATTTCTTTGTCTACCCCGACCCTGAAAAGAAACCGCAAAAATACCTTGATAAACTTGTTAAGATGGCAAAAAAACATAGTTCACATAATACTGACCTTGTACTTATGCCACTGCATACCGACAGTTTTCTGGTAGCTGCCAATAAAGAACGCTTTGAAGGTATTGCAAAACTGGCCCTGCCATCATTTGACCAAATTAAAATGGCAGGAAACAAAGCACTTCTGGCTGAGTTTTGCAGACAACACGAGATCTTAATTCCTAAAACATGGCAACCCAAGAGTCGTGATGAATTCCACCGTGATATCATAAACTTTGAATTCCCAGCATTTATAAAGCTGCAGGAATCAAATGCCGCAATTGGACTCAAAAAGGTTAACACTCCAAACGAAGCAATCGCCTTTTTTGAACATTGCGTAGAGCGCTATAAACTTACTCCAGAGGAATATCCTATAATACAACAGGCTGTTGACGGTGAGGACTATTGCTCGACTTTCCTGCTGGACAATGGCGTCCCAAAAGCTTCTATGACCTATCATAATATTCTGGATTTTCCGCGCAAAAGCGGAATGGGAGTCTTGCGTGAAACTGTTGATGCAACTGAGATTGAGATGATTGGCGCCCGTCTGCTGACACTCTTGAACTGGCACGGCGTTGCTGAAATCGATTTCCGCTGGGATGGAAAAAACAAGCCTTATCTAATAGAAGTAAATCCTCGCTTCTGGGGTGGTCTAGGGCAATCAATAGCGTCAGGATGGGATTATCCATATATGCTTTTTAAGCTGGCTGTCAATGGCACAATTGATGCCATCGCTCCTCAGCCTAAAGATATCAGGACGTTCAATCCATGCCTCACGGTTCTATTAGCTGCTCAGGAGTTCATTGAAGCAAAACATCCTCGTAAAGAAGTGGAGAATGCATTTCATAAGCTTCGACATCAGTTCAAGCATAATCAAGTAGCAGCATTACGCAAATTTGTAGGACGCCTCGCTCATGCGGCAAATCCTGCCGACCGCTTTATCGCTGTCGAAAAAGTGCTTAAGGAAAATCGTGGGGCTGTAGATGAAATTTTCAAATGGAAAGATCCGCTTCCGCTGCTCGGATTGTTGTACCCTGTAGCTGTTTTTCTGAAGCATGGAAAAGTTTCAGCTGAACTTTTAGCGTCAAAGTCTAAAATTGAAAAAAATTGAGTCATATCTTCTGCTGCTAACAGCGATTCTAGGGCTGCCGCTTATAATTTTGCTGCTGCCGGTCATTTTATGGCTGCGCTACAGCAAGGCAGGCAGTGGCCCAAGAATTGGAGTAATAGTTTCCAATCGCTGGCCCTATCGACTCCAGTATTTGCGTCTGCCGTATGACCTGGCTATCTGGCGAGCGGGCGGCACGTCTGTAACCATTGCCCCCTCAGACCTTCCACGGCTTGATGAATTAATTAATGACCTGGACGGACTAATCATTACTGGAGGAGAGGATATTGACCCTGCGTTATATAACGGAGAGCCATCAGCAGCAAAGCTTCATAATCCTGAACGCGACAAACTTGAACTTGAAGCGCTCAAGATTTTGGAAAATAAAAACTTACCAACATTATGCATCTGCCGTGGAGCGCAATTATTGACGGTGTATTATGGAGGTAAGCTACATGCCCATGATCCTCACCCTGAAAAATTACGGCTTCATGCCTCATCGCTTTTTCGTTTAGCCGGACATAAAACATCAATCAGCAAGGGAAGCAGACTGTACAGTATTATTGAAAAGGAAGAAATGCTGGTCAACTCAATACATCACCAGGCAGCATCTGAAGTTATAAAACTTAATATTTCAGCTACAGCCAAGAATGACGGTTGTATTGAGGGAGTTGAGCTGGATGACAATTCGCGCTTTCTTATTGGCGTGCAATGGCACCCTGAGCTTTCCGCTCCCTTTAACAAACAGCAGCAAAAATTATTCGATGCATTGATAAATGCGGCAAAAGGTTTTTAGCTCAACGCTTCAAAAGCTTATTCAACTTCCAAAGCAATATACCATTTTCAACGCTGCAGTCGCCACCGGCATCCAGTCGATAGTGATAGCCATTAATAACTAAAACTTTGCGATTAGCAGCCAGTTTCATTTTATTAATACGCACCCCAAAATCAGGTCTTAAAAGCAGTTTGCCAACACCCGTTGAAATATTTAATTGCCATAAAGTACCATCACTGGAGCATCCAATAATTATTTCACGGTTCACTGGAACTATTTCAGTAATGACAACTCTACCAGCTCCCTCAGCCATACTATCATCACATAATGTAATAATAGACTGCGGTTCCGGCATTACACCTTTGCTGCGCAATATGTCGCGCCAGCTGTAAACAGAAACACCGCCAGCACCGCTAACAAATAATTTTCTACCATCCCGGCTAAAACTGACAGCTTTTGTTTCAGCGCAATCACCACTGAATGTGCAACATGCAAATGGAAAACTGCAGGCATTGTCTTTTTCGCCGCCTGGTTGCACGCTCAATGCAAGCTGCTGATTGTCAAGGTTTATTATTTTCAGGCCGTCATATTCACTCAATACCAAATATGGATCCAAAGGATGTACGCTCCAACCATTCACTCCGTTGCCAGAATAAACAGTCTTCTGTTCATACCTTTCTTCCGGATAAACAGCTATTACATCTTTTGAAATGCTGTAAAAGCATTCATCCTTAAAGAACATGCCTTTTATTCTACTTTCATGAATGACTGCTTCCCGCAACTGAAAATTATTTGCTCTTCTAACCTCAACAATCCATTTACCGTTACAGTAAGCAAATCCGATTAGTTTTTCATCGTCGTCTGCACAAATCGAATCAATTTCACCATTGATCCTCAACCATGCAGCACTTTCTTTTTTGAGGCTTTTGCAGTTTAGCCGCTCAAATTCAATCGGCTCGCTCTCGGTTTCTCCATACCACACCAGAAGAATATTGCCGGACATCGGCAGTACACATGACTGAACGTGCTTGGGGAAATCTTCAAAGCTGCGATCAAACATAGCGGTCGGTTCTATCGGCAAGCTATCGCTGTCAGAAAATTTTATTCCGCTGATTCTTGCTGAAAGCGGAATGTCAGAGTTTCCGGCAAAATATTCGTAACAGCCGGACTGCTCCATTGCATTTTGGGAACACGGACACAGAACTCCATCGAGTCTTTCGTATTTCATATAATCTCCTCTCTCCATAAAAAAAGACTGTGAATAATATATCCACAGTCTATCTTAAAACAAGCTGTAATAACAAAAAATATTACATATAGTCTTCTGCTCCGCTAATATTTAATACCTCGGCAACAAATAATAAGTGAAAGTCACGGTTTGGATAACACTGCGGAATAATTCCTTTGTCAAGGAAGTTCTTGCCCTTCAATTGATCATAATAAAGCTTACGACACTCAATTATCAACTCAGCTTCATCAAAACCCGCACAATCCACGGCTTCTGACTTAATTGGAGTTAAACCGCATTCAACGACTTTATTTACTTCACTGCCGGAGTGGGCACCACAGAATGATAAAATATCTTTTTGATCTTCTGACAAGGCATTCAGCGTGAAAGAATCATATTTTTCGATAAGTTTCAATGTATGACGCTGGGGCCTGACTCCAACCATCACTACAGGTTTAAACCACATGGTCCCCATCATTCCCCATGAGATTGTCATAGGGTTATATTCATTATTGTGATAATCTCCGCCGTTGAGCAGCATCCAGCCCTTATTAAGGAGCTTGAATATTTCAACATTAAAATCGTCGATATCAATATTGTTTCTTTTCATTTTCAAACCTGTATCGTTATGTTATTGCGATTTACTTCTTTAATAAGCGCTCCAAGCTTCTAATTCTCTTGGCTACAGAGTTCAACCTGAACTCAATAGAGTTTAGAATCCAGAACTGAAAGTGTTCGACTTTATTCTGCTTGTGCATCATCCAGATAATCTTGATTGAAACCATCAGCACGCCGACTTCAAGCGACAGCATCGCGGTGAACTTAGGAATCCTCAGATCAAAAAAGTGACGTAGTATATCAATGCCGAATATCAGTACCAAAACCCCGATAAATGCGATATTGAAAACCTTATCTTTCTTTTGTGAATCGGCACCACCAATAGCACCGATTACCTGTCTGATCTGCTCTTTTTCTTTTCGATAATCCTCAAGCTCCTGGCGCAAAGCAAGAAGCTCGTCATCCAATCTTTGTTCTTCACTATTTCTAACTTCTGCCATATGTTAAGTTCCGCTTCGTTCTATTACAACCATAACACTTTTAGAATTCTTCATTGACTCAGGCTTCTTTTCTACAGTAACAACCGCTCGCGTAATACGCTTGTAGCTTATGCAAATTTTAGAGACTTCCTCAGCAAACCTTTCGACAAGAAAAAACTCTGAAATCTTTCCCAAATCCACAATTCTCTGCTCTACCTCTGAATAGTCAACACTGTCCATCAGGTCGTCAGTCTCACCAGCTGCTTTGAGATTCAGGGTCATCTCCACAGTAACCTTCAACGACTGTTTTTTAGTTCTTTCTTCGGGTAGAGTACCAATTATTGTTTTTACTTTGACATCACGGAGAATAATTTTATCCATGTCCATATTCCTTTACTTTGCATCGGTCTGCCTGAAACAGTTTCTACCCTTCTCCAATGCTCCTATACCACAAGTGGTACATGTTTTAGGCAAACCTATGTTTATCAGGTTTTCTGAATACAGGCAACAATACCTGAATACCTGAATACCTGAACTTTTCAAGATAATCAATTACCTACTATAAAATAACAGCAACTTCTTTGAAATCAATCCCCCATTAATGTATCTTGATATTAAAATAAAGCGGAGGAAACTATATTGACTGAAGGACTTGAGTATAAAAGGCTTTTTATTGCAATTGACCTTCCGGGATCTTTAAAAAAAGAACTGGTCAAACAACAGAATCAGCTTCCTGGCTTTAAATGGGCCTCCATAAATCAGCTGCACCTTACCTTGCGCTTTTTGGGAAATGTTTCGATTTCAAACATTAAACTGCTTTGCGATTCTTTAGAAAACATCAACGATAAACCTTTTAAAATGCATGTCTTCGGTACAGGCTTTTTCCCTAATGCAAAACGGCCTTCCGTGTTCTGGTTGGGACTGGACTCCACTGCTCAACTGAGTAACCTGAAAAATAAAATTGATAAAGTGTTGCTGCAAATATTAAATTTTGAACCGGAAAAACGTGATTTTGTACCTCATATAACATTACTGCGCTTTCGCCGCCCTCCCCGAAAATCTGTTATCCAGCAAATAATCGAACACTTCGCGAAATTCCCCGCACAAGAGGTAGCTGTAAGTCGTTTTTATTTATATTCCAGTGAGTTAAGTCAGCACGGTGCTACGCACAAAATTGAACAGGAATTTGTTTTATAAATTTTTTCCTGTTTTTTCATAAAATCTTCTTGCACTTTTCAATTTAAACTATATAATAATGGCTCGTTTGAATGAGATATACTTCGCTCAAATGAGAATACGCTCCGGCATAGCTCAGCGGTAGAGTAGGTGGCTGTTAACCACTTGGTCGCTGGTTCGAATCCAGCTGCCGGAGCCATTTTTTTGCCTTGTTTTTAACTTAGATTACTCATTAAATTATGATTTATAAGTTTAATCTTTCTTGTTTTGCTTCTCAAAAGACTTGGCTGCAAATAAAATGAATAATCCAAGCCAACTGAAAATTAATGGCAGCAAAATCCATACGATTGGCTTTTTGCGGATCATGAAAAATGACAGGATTATTGGGACAACAAACATCACGCCATTTGTAATACTGGCCCTGACTGATGCCATACTCGTTGCAAAGTTCACCTATTTTACGCCCTTTAAGACCTGCCATCACGATTTGAAATTTTTCCTGTGCTGTCCATTTCTTGCGACCCATAAAAAACTCCCATTTTTTCTCTTAATTTATAACTTCTCTTAAATGGGAGCAATATATAATAATGGTTCTCCTCCTGTAAAATCAATAGCTTTTACTCCCAACTTTTTTAAAGCTATTAAGTTATTTTTGACATCCTCTAAGCTGTGCTCTTGCCGCGTTTTATTTTCTTCCTGCCAAATATTGCAGAAAGTACA
>JAAEMX010000299.1 GCA_024225035.1 Lentisphaerota bacterium | reverse complement strand
TTCTGGAAATGATAACAACGAGGAATGTACAGTAGCAAGTCCCCAAGCAGGAACCTACTATATAAGCCTCTATGCATTTTCAACTTTCTCAGGCGTTTCGCTGGTGGCCTCTTATTCAAATGGCAGTTCCTCCGGAGATGATCTGAGTAACGGCGTTCCGGTGACAGGCCTTTCCGCAAGCGGAGAGAGTTGGCTCCATTATCAAATTGATGTGCCTTCAGATTCATCCAACCTGACAATGGTCAGTTCCGGAGGATCCGGTGATGCGGATCTTTACACTCGTTTCGGTTCCCAGCCAATCAGCAGTACTTATGACTGCCGGTCTTTTGGAGATGATAACAACGAGGAATGTACAGTAGCAAGTCCCCAAGCAGGAACCTACTATATAAGCCTCTATGCATTTTCAACTTTCTCCAATGTTTCATTGACGGCTTCATATTCGGACGGAGGGAATAAAACCTTTATCATCACCGCAGTACGGGATAGTCTCGATAACCAGGACATGTATGATATTGCTGACGGACTTGTTGGCCTGGGATACACAGAATCAGTTGAAGATACAAATGTATCCAGCTCGGAATTAATTGATTATCTGGGACGGAGTATTACAACATTATATCATACCGGGCATGGAAGTAACGGCGTTGTTTATACCTCTGACGGATCAATTTCCGCTTCCGGTACGACTCTTCGCGCAGAAAATACCTTTTTCGCTACCTGCCTGACTTTAACGGATACCTCATGGATAAACTCATTCTCTTCAAGTGCGAATACACTTATGGGTTACACAAAGGTTTCTTATGATTATACGGATGAAACTGTTGCGAAAGATCTTATTGATGAACTTGGCAGCGGTAAAAGTTATCAGTTAGCCTGGTATCTTTCCAATGTGGGTATTTCAAGCCTTAACGACCGTTGGGCGGAATATGTGAGAGTAGGCAGTTCTATTGTAGAATACTCAGCCCGCACCGGAAATATTCCCAGCAATATTCTTGTCGGGAAGGGGATAGCGCTTGAAGCTTCCGGACGTGTGACTGCTGCTTCAGCACTCGCGAACAGTGCAGAAACATATGAGAGTGTGTTTGGCGGAATGACTGCAACTGTTGAATCAGATGCAGTTGCAACCTATGCCGACTCAAGAGGATTTGCTTTATTGGAAAGCGGAAATACGACCGAGCAGGAAGCGCTTGCAATTGCTGAAGCCTGGCTGTCTGAAAACGGAGGCATGCCGGACGATGCTGTATTGTATCGTGTTATTCCGGTTCAGCGCAAAGCAGATGAAAATTCGGATTATGAGACAGCCGGATATTCCGTTCACTACAGACGGGATGTTGACAGTGTAAAAGTGAGCGGCAACTATGTTGAAGACCATTTAACAGTATTGGTCGGATCTGATTCGGTGATTGCGACATCCCGTTACTGGCCTGCAATCAATATAACCGCTGCTGACTCTCAGCTGAAGGGAAACCTGCTGACAGTGAGTGAGGCTGTAAACGTGGCAGCAGATCAGATTGCATTGCTTGTGAAAGGGACAGAGTCAATCCAGTTGACAGATGCGGAAGCTGTCTATGGCACATACGGTCCTATGGGATCGGAAAACCGGCTTGTACCTGCTTTCAGAGTGCAGAGTGCTGACGGTCATCTCTTTGTTATAGATGCCCTGACCGGAAAACTCTTGTTGTAGCATTGTAAGTACCCGGACATATATTTCCTGGCACAAGCTTCACATAAACCCTAAGGGTTTCCAAAACCCTTAGGGTTTTCAAATACCGAAAAACTTTTGCATAGTGCTCTGTTTCATAAATAACGTCCGGGTTCAGTTCGAACACCCGGGAGTGCGAAAGACAAGCGAAGCGATCTTTCACTTTTCGCATAATGCCGCCCGGCAAAAGATCGCTTCGCTTGTCTTTTGCACTCCTTTTTAGGGGACTCGGAAAAAACGCATTATCCCACTCCTCAGCCTGCATCATTCCGGGTTAAAATGGAATACGCACAAAGCAGGCTTTGTACTCCGATCAAAAACTCAAAAAGGTTGAATAATAGTTTTTTCTATACCTATAGATTTATCTATTATCGTTATAATTGTTTTTATTTTAAGTGACATACAGACGAACTGGTTAAACCTGCCTATAGAAAAATCTATAATTAACCAATCTGATACAGCATCAGAATTTAATTAAATTATCTTTTCCGAAAAACATCAGCAATTACAGGCAGCTTACAGCTTTGGCACGTTTTTTGAATAAGATATATTACAGTCGGAATTGTGTGTCTCAGGAATCACTTCAGCCAAAGAGACTGCAATTTCAGATCAGATGCTTATTTCCGCAGTATATTTCGGAAATCAGTCCGTTGCTGAAAGAAATGATTGTTTATCCAAGATGGTGTGTATTTTTAAAAGATAACTGTATATGAAGAAAAATTTAGCTTGGCAAAAAGAACAGCGTTCATTATAAGAATACTTGTTTATCTGTGGATAACACACATTTTTTTTAAAGGGATCATTATTAACAATTTTAACAAACATAAGGAAAAAGTTATGAAACGATTCATGAAGTCAACAGCATTTTTTTGTTATTTTATTGTTCTGTGTTTAACAGCACAAACTGCTCTTGCCGCTGCTTTGAACAACGGCGTTCCGGTGCCAGATATTTCTGCAAGTAGAGGGAGTTGGCTCCATTATCAAATTGATGTACCTTCAGGTTCATCCAACCTTATAATGACTGTTTCCGGAGGATCCGGTGATGCGGATCTTTACACTCGTTTCGGTTCCCAGCCAACCGGCAGTGCTTATGACTGCCGGTCTTCTGGAAATGATAACAACGAGGAATGTACAGTAGCAAGTCCCCAAGCAGGAACCTACTATATAAGCCTCTATGCATTTTCAACTTTCTCAGGCGTTTCGCTGGTGGCCTCTTATTCAAATGGCAGTTCCTCCGGAGATGA
>JAAEMX010000298.1 GCA_024225035.1 Lentisphaerota bacterium | reverse complement strand
TGTACTTTCTGCAATATTTGGCAGGAAGAAAATAAAACGCGGCAAGAGCACAGCTTAGAGGATGTCAAAAATAACTTAATAGCTTTAAAAAAGTTGGGAGTAAAAGCTATTGATTTTACAGGAGGAGAACCATTATTATATCCCCATATCATTGAAGTATTGAGTTTGGCAAAAGAATATGGGTTTCGTACTATCCTGGTTACTAATGGCATATTATATCCCAAATATGCTCATAAATTAAAAGGTCTTGTAGATGCATTGCAGTTCTCTTTTGATGATGTTGATGAAGATATACATAACAAAAGTCGAGGCGTTAATTGTTATAATAAAGTAATGAGAAGTATAGAAATAGCAAAAAAAATTAAACAAAAAATATGTTTGATTCACGTTGTAACAAAAGATAATATCACGCAAGTTCCCAAAGCAATAAAGTTTGCACAAAACCATAAATGTATAATTGCTTTAAGTCCCTGTTTTAATTACTTTGGAAGCGAAGGACTTTCAAAAAATTATGTTTCAGAAATAAAACAATATTTTAAAGAAAAATTTACCATTTTAGACCTTGCAAATCTCAAATTAATTGCTAATAGGGGAAATGATATCAATAATCCAGTTTGTAAAGCTGTAA
This sequence comes from Lentisphaerota bacterium, assembly GCA_024225035.1. Lineage (GTDB taxonomy): Bacteria > Verrucomicrobiota > Lentisphaeria > Victivallales > Victivallaceae > Zth2. Next base: position 34,571 of record JAAEMX010000298.1, on the reverse strand, counting down.
GTTCAACTGTTGTTATTTCTCCGGATAACTATTTATTACTTCCATGTTATCATCATCATGTTAAAAAGATCAAAATAGAAAATAATCTAGTTGAAATATATTCATCTGCGATTGTTAATGAAATAAAGAAAAAAGTAGGTAAATACGATTTCTGCAAAAATTGTACGATAAATTGTTATATGCGAACACCATTGCTTAGAACCTTTAAAAATAATTACTTCTTTTTATCATTATTAACTGTTTACAATTACATCAGAGAACGGTTTAGAAAGCAATACTAGTATATTTTTCAAGGAGCCAAAACATTATTTTTATGGGCAATATTAAGTCTTTATGGTATTGATCTATGCTTGCACGAGTCTTTGTGGGGCTTCTTTTGAAAAATATTACACCAAATCATTATTAAATCGAGTATAATAATGCAGTTTATATTAGAGAAGTTCAGTATAAATTTGTGGCTAAGAAAAACTTTTATAATTTTTTCTATGTTCCAGTGTTCTTCTCTGTAGTGTTGGTATTTCAAACGCCACAGCGATGGAACCTGTTACTATAAGCATATTGGCTCCTCTCCTGATTCCTTATGCTGTTAAAACTGTTAAGGGTGCTGCTAGGACTGTCCCTTGTTGGATCAATGCTGCCACTCAGATTATAAATATTTTCCGCCTCCCTTTGGTATCTTTAGGGCTTCCTTTTGCCCTCGTTGGCTATGTTGTTGGAAATATAGCTAAAGGAACAATGGCTCCTTTCCTTTTTGTAAAAGAAGTATTATGTCTGCCTTTATATTTTTTCGGAATGGCTTAAAAACAAAAACGAAATAGAAAAGCAATTTGAGCCTATTTTTTAATCTATACCGCCAAAAAATGCAGCGATCCCCAGGGGACCCCAGAAATAAAATTATTTATGTCTTGAATTAAACGTGAAAAAGATTTAAAATAATGAGTGAGCATAGTATCTGATAGCTTTTCGTACTTTATCTAAGAACTGACGTTTTTCTAATATACAGAGATCGATGTTGCGTTCACATTTAACCAACGTATTTGATAAATGAATAAGGACCATCCTTAATAAGCATTTCTGATAATTGAAACTCAAAGCATAGCAATCATAACCCTTATCACGGGCGATAGCAAGACAAGTGGCAGAGCCAAGTCCTCGACTAAGTAATATAACAGCTTTCGACATAAAAAAATCTTCTCCTTTATATTGTAATATTTCCCAAAGCATGTACGCCATGCAAAGCAATTGCAATATATGCATTTCTATGCTATTGACAAATATATAATATTCTAAAAGGATCTTTCTATAAGGCGCTCGACTCGCTGCCGCGGGCAATTATCGCTTTCATCAAGAGATATGGCTTTATCAGTGTGTGGGAGTATTCCTTTTAAAGAGTCTATAGTCTGCATAATGAATTTGTCAGGCTCCATTTCTTTTATTGACTGAAAAAGCCGTTTGGCATTGGCTTCAGATTTCAAAAGGTATTCTGTGTCGTTGCGAGTCTTCATTTTTATTCCATTTTTTGGATTAAAGATTTCCTTATTCCAATATTTTTCTAAAATTAGAATAACGGCTCTATGCTGTAGCTAATTCCAAAGGCGTAATTTTTGCAAATTCTTTTTGTTTCGCATGTGATAGCTGCCATAAATCGTAATTCATTTGTAGATTCAACCAAAATAAAACAGAAGTTCCAAAAACTGGCAAATCATCAAGTAACTCTACGCTATCCTAGTGTAATCTCATTGACACGGCGAACTGGAACACGTATGACTGTGGCTAGTTTATTTTGACTTAAGCAAAATGGTTTAAAAATTATTCAATTAAAATTTTGCCAGGATTTGAAGGGCAAATTTTGCGTTTTGTTACGCTCATTACTTTTTCTTGCTCTATATTCATTATGCCATTGCACCATATTTTTAATTTTGTGATTTTTCTTTATCTGCTAATAGGCTATCATAAGGAGTGGTCAGCTTTGCCTTCAGCAGGTATTTTTTGTCAAAGTCAATACTTTACGCATAATCTCATCATACTCTTTTTCAGTTTTTAAATTAAGCTTATCATTGATATATTGCTTTACTTTTTCACTGTCCTTGCCAATAGTATAAAGTCCAATTTCTGCACGTCTATCTCCAAGTATAAAAGCCCTATAATATCTATCGCCAATAAACTTATAGAAAAAACGACTATCGTCTTCAAGCCGCTTTAATATAGTAGCATATTCAAGGGTTAGATTTTGTATTTTATAGTTATCAGGTACGGGGCGGTTGGGATGATCGTCTTTTATATGACGGTAGTAGTAGTTACTAGAAAAACAGTGTTGACAATACTCACAGAATAAACGTTCCATTTTTTTCCTATCTTTCTCCCTAAAAACTCTTGAGTCATTTATGCTTGAAACTTTTTATCACTGAATTAACTCTTTTCTCTCTTCGCACCAGTATAACCTATGTGATTACGAAAGTCAAGTTTAGATTTATCTAACTTCGTATAATGTCAATTCATTCAAGCAAAACAACTTTTGCTACTAATTTGGCTTGAGAGTAAGCCAGCTCGTGCAGTGATGCATCATTTACTCTTTGCCTGAGGATTACTTCTCGATAGGCTGCAGCCTCAAGGATTTTGAAAGCCGGGTCAGATTCTACCAAAGCGGAAAACTCAGGGGCTTTTGCTTGCAAATCGGCAATCATTCCCGCAAGGATTAATTCATAATCCAGTGTTTCAATAACATCAGGTGCAGGAAGTAAGCTTAAATCGATAGCGTTAAAAGTAGTCATATGAGAACGCTCTCCACAGTAATGGTTTTACCATCGGGTAAATATTCTCCGGTGAGTTCCAATTCTGCTCGCCCTAATTCGCTTACAGTTAAAGCTTTGACAGAAATAAGTCTAAAACGCGGCTCCCAGCGAATCAAGGCCTCTGCGGTAGCGGAATAGAAATCCACCAGAGTTTGGGAGTTCAAAGGAGCATCTACGAGTCTCGGCAATCGACTACCATATTCACGGCGCATCACCCTCGAACCAATCGGAGTAGTCAGAATATCCGAGATGGATTGCTTCAAATGCACAAGTCCGCTTAAGGACTTACCGCTATTTTTATCTATGCCAGTCATGACATCTCCTTTTTATATATGGAGATGCGTTAACCAAGCTTCTTAAAATATATAAAAAGAAGAATTCAGTCTATAGCTAGTTGAAAAATTATAGTTAAAAAATCATTATTTTTTTTAATTGGCAATTTAATTCATAAGACACTACCGCTAAATTATATTACCCAAAAGTTAAGAGGAAATTATAAAACGCTATATGAGGAGGAGGAATAGATGTTTAAATTCTTCAATTTAGTTATTTTTGGTTTATTAATTACTTGGTTTGCAATAACTGCTTATATACTAGCCCACACTGGAGCTAGAGTTTTTCTTACACCAGAATCCCCTTTTTTTCTAGATGATTTTGTTTTAACTGCAGTAGCATGCAGTAGTATTTCCATCATTACAGGGATGACTATTCTAGTGACTCAGTATTTTTCTAAAAGTGGAAAGCTACAAAAACAATAACTTGTATTTCACAAAGGTTTTGCTGTTGAGCCTCCGCCGGGTTCTACTCCGCCGTGAGTGTGATTTATTTGCGATATGCCCCCGGCTATTTGATCGTTGGTGCTGACTATTTGTCCGGTTACATTGATATCGCCAGTGATAGTGATTCCGCCATCTGAAAAAAGTGTGATCTTGCCTCCTCCGGGCAGGATTGCCTGCAGGTGGTGGGCTGCTGAATCATATTCGAGTTTTGCCCCATCAGCAAAGGTCAATTTCGTGACAGTCGGAGTTGAGGCTGTTGCCGGAAAAGTATTCTGATAAATTGCCGGAATAACTATGTCTTGCGCCAGATCACCTCCGGGACTTATTACCAGTACTTGCTCACCAAACTCAGGCGGACGCCAGAATGTGACAAGTGCCGCGCTAAAGCTGATAAAGTCCAACCAGTCCGTCAGTAGTTCACCTACTTGTACTCGCACTTTTGCGCTGGCATAATCAGCTTAGGCTATCATACCTATTCTCAAAATATTTGCAACACAGCGCTGCAACTCTGTTATATCAAACCGACTCATACTCGTCCTCGTATTCCGTTCTAACTTCAGGGGCATAGCCAAATTTGATCTCAACCGGGATTATAAAATCACTGCTCCAGACATCTTCACCAATATATACAGTCTGCTGCCATGTGACTGCCCAACATATGTAACCAGCTTTATCGGGAGAAAAGTCAACTGCCTCCGCCGATATATTCACAGGTATGTTTACGGTGTCCGCCCTCATCAATAATCCCCAGTATTGGCTGAATCCCCAGATATTCCGCATAAAGCACATCTTCAAGAATTCTTATAGGAATAAACTCATTCCCTTCCAGAGACGCTGCTACCCTCCTCCACTCATTAAGAGTTTCACGCTGTTCATCAGAAAGCTCTAAATATTCGCTGAAACCATATGTCAGCTGCCAGCGGTTACAGTTAATATCCAGTGCTCGAATTTCCCACTTCCAGCCATAATCCTGTGTATCGGCTGAAAGGAATATAGCTTCAATGCCATCAGCCTCCGGCAAAGCTTTCGCGCAATGTGAGCGAATAGCACAAATCTGATCGGAATTTACCTTGCGAGGCTTAAACGGCAATCCTCTCCAGGAATTGTCAAAAAATATCTGCTTTTTCAAACTATTCAAGTTACTAAAAAAGTAGTAATAGCAAAACAATTTAGCTTAATCTTTATTTTACAACTATCACTTAAAATAATTCATGGTCCTTCTTTTGCTTTAAATATTAATGGCTATGCCTGTTAGTGACTTGTTGTCGCTCCATGGTATAGCTCCATCTGATTTTATTGTGGTTTTCTTTTTGATCTTGCCGTCCGGATAGTATTCGGTTGATTCTGCAGTGGATGTGCGATAGCTTGACAAAAGTATCAACGCTGCTGTGGCACTGATCATGAGTATAAGCTTTCTCAGCCTTTAGTCCTCTATCAACTTTTCAAGGTGCTCCTGGCACTCTTTTCGGCGCTGGACGCATACTGAATGTTTGACGTAATCTTCTCTGATGGTGGCAAGCTCACGTCTGATCTGATCAAACATCAAACAAGCAATAGCAGCAAATTACTTGTCGCTATCGTCATGTATGGCACATTCATATTATTGAAATAAAATATATAATTCAATGCCCCTCAATCTTACGGACAAGAAAACTTAAAGGTTATCAGTATAAAACGTTTTTTATTCGTTTAATTCAAACAATGCAAAATCTATTGAATATTATCAAAAAACGTAATGTTACCCTTGAAGAAGGAATTATTACAAATTAGTAAGCACCCTTACAAAAGATAACCTCTTTGATCGTTTTTAATACAATGAAAAGATCTAACCATATGTTCCAATTCATTAGATAGTAACAATCAAGCTCAACTCTTCTGGCATAGTTCAGTTTGCTACGCCCGGAAGCCTGCCATAAACCAGTTATTCCTGGCCTAATTCCAAAAACCATTCTGAATTTATCTCCATAATACTTAACTTCTTTTTCAACGATCGGCCTTGGACCAACTAAACTCATTTCACCTCTTAAAACATTAATCAATTGAGGTAGTTCATCCAGGCTTGTACGTCTTAAAATATTACCAATAGGGGTGACTCTGGGGTCTCTTTTGATCTTGAAACTAAGCTCCCATTCTTTTTGGGCATCAGGATTTTCTAACAAATATTTTTCTAAACACTTATTAGCATCCATCCTCATGGTACGAAATTTATAAACATAAAAAGTTTTACCTTCTAAGCCAAGGCGCTTTGACTTGTAGATAATAGGCCCTTTTGAACAAACCTTTATCGAAATTGCGCAAAGTATCATTATTGGTAAAGCGAAAACGACTACCACCAAAGCAAATGTATAGTCAAAAAAGAGCTTTAGCACCTGAAACGATTTCATTGCTAAATTATAACGTATTTCAAGTCCAAGAATGCCATCAAGATCATGGGCATATGCTCCCGTAGAAGAAAACATTGAACTTGTGGGAACAATCATCACATGCTTAAAACCTTTACAAAGCTGATCAATTTTTTCCATAACAGTTTTAACTGGCAGACAGGCTATGACATAATTAATATTGAAATTCTGAGCAGTTTTCTGGATATCGCAAAGACTTCCTACCACAGGGATGCCTTCAACTTCGCTTTCATGCAGACTGCAGTTGTCGTCTAAAAAAGCCACAGGAGTAATTCCCAGGTATTTATTTTCATTCAGCACCTTAGCAATTTTAGTCCCATTTATTCCTGCACCTAAAATTACGGCTTTAACATAACCACCTTCATATTTCTTAAAAAAATGTCGTAAGATCCACCTGCAAGAAATGACTGCAATAATGCAAATTGGCCAATTAATAATAAAAACAACGTTTGAATAATTTACGGCATTACCAGTTATAATTATAAAAAATATTATTCCTACAAAAATAGAGGTAACTGAATAGAAAATTCTACGTAATTCATCTGCAGCGCCTAAACAGACTCCTGGATATACAAGTGAACCATGATATAGTCTTGATATTTCATTAATTCCAAGAAATAGTAAACTGAATGGCCATAGCTGAAAGTAAATGTCTAGATTATCAATAATATTAAATAGCTTAGCAAACAATGCAATTAGTGTTAATGTCCCCATAAAGGAAGTAAAATCTCCGAGTAATAATAGCAACATACGTATATAAATTTTCACCGTTTAAGACTTCCTCCTGTGCAATTCTTATCAAATTTATAAATACAAATGGTTACATTTAGAATTAATCAGATTAACTTTTTTTACTAAAAGTTTTCTTTTACCCTCCTGAAAGTTTCTGTAAAGTTCATAATAATAGAAAATTCCTTCGTTTGTTGAATTTCATAATCACTTTATTGGGCACTTATCAGAGAAAAAATCTCAGCACGAAAACGCTCTGTTGAAAACTTCACCGAGTGCTCCCTAATTACACTTTTTGAAAAAAAGTTCTGTTTTGACTCAAACTCTTCAATTGCATTGCACAAAGCGTCTGCTTCAGGGCTGAAAAAAAAGAGTCCAGTTTTGTCAGCAATGACGGTTTCCAGAGCTCCTCCAGCACCATATGCTATTACAGGAGTTCCAGTTGCTTGGGCTTCAACGGGAACTATGCCAAAATCTTCAATGCCCGGAAAAACCAGAGCCTGAGCATTACTATACAATTTACGCAATTTTCTATCACTCGCTCTTCCTACAAAGGATATATTAGTATTAGCAGCAGCCTTTAAAGCAATTAACTCCTCACCAATTCCAGCAACTATGAGTCTTTTGCCGCTTCGGTTAAAAGCTTCAATCGCAATATCTGGTCTTTTATATTTTACTAACTCTCCTGCGAGCAAATAATATTTTTCTTTAAGGTTTAGTACTTCTTCTCCAAAATAATCAACATTGACAGGAGGGTATATAACCCTTGAGTCGCGATTGTAAACTCTTCTTATGCGTTCTTTTACAAAATTTGAATTAGCAATAAAATCGTTAACACTTTCAGCTGACTTGATATCGCAATATCTTAAGTATTTTTTAAACAACAACATTGCAATTTTTTTATACCATGGTGCATACTTAAAATAATCATCAAACATATCCCATATATAACGCATCGGAGTATGGCAATAACAAAGGTGTCTGACCCCTTCAGGTTTTTTAATCCCCTTAATTGGACCAGATTCACTACTAATTATCAAATCATAGTTGTCGAGTTTAAAATTTGCGGTCGCTGCGGGCATTAGAGGCATATAGCATTTATAGAGCCTTTCAGAACAAGGAAGACTATTAATATATGATGTAAAAACCTTACGCCCCTGCAAATGAGTTTTTTTTATCTCTGATGATATAACATGAGTATATATGTCAGCTTCAGGAAAGATATTACAAAGTTCTAAGAACACTTTTTCTCCTCCCCTGATATTAGTAAGCCAATAATGCAACAAAGCCACTTTCATGCTAATAATCTCCTATATTCATATCAACATTTCACTGGTTGTTTTTATTAAAAATACTACTATATGCTCAAACTAGCTCGTTGAATAAGTTTTGTGTCATAAGTATTTATAACAATAGTACTGCAATAAATTATTGGCTTGAGTTATCTCAATATTTGCTCAAACGGATTATATTCTAGAAATCTATAGTTAATAAGTTTATCTATTATTTTAGACAATTTATTCTCAATGAATCCCCAAAGTTATTATATTGTGGTCGTTTTGCTATTGATGTATTTTTGATAATGGTTTCTGCTGAAATTCGTCATCAAAAATATAATTTCCTCTAGAGAAAATATTTTATACTTAATTTAAAAATATGTCAAGTATTATGTTATATTAAACTATACAATAAATTTGATATTCGTCCTGGTAATAATCTCATAAAATTTATAATTATATTTTTATCTATTGAATAATAGAGATTTAGAGATTTATAACCTTATCGCAATTTTTAATGGTCGAAAGGCGATGGGCTACCATTATAATTGTTAACTTACCATTTAATGAGTTTAGGGCGTCAATAAATGCACTTTCTGTATCATCGTCTAAAGCGCTTGTTGCCTCATCCAGTATTAAAATTTTAGGGTCATGATAAAGTGCTCGTGCTATTCCAATACGTTGGCGTTGCCCACCTGAAAGTCGTACACCATTTTCTCCGATATCAGTTTCAAGTTTATGGGGAAGAGTTTCTAAAAACTTATACACTTGGGCTCGCTTTAAACAGTTTCTGACTTTTGATTCGTCTATGTATTTTCTATCTATACCAAGAGCAACGTTCTCTTTCACGCTGCCGCTTTTCAAAAAAATGTGTTGCGGTACATATCCGATCATTCTTTGCCATGAACTAAGACTTTCATCAATATTATGCCCATCAACATAAACCCCTCCCTTAGACGGGTTCAACAACCCTAATATTATATCAACAAGAGTCGTCTTACCACATCCCGTTGCCCCCGCCAAGGCAACAGATGAATTACAAGGTATTGTTAAACTGAAATCTTTAAAAACATGATGATTTTTATCATATTTGAAACTCACATTTTTTATTTCAATCTCATTATTGTATATAAACGGAGAACTTATGCTTTCGATTGTTTTTGGTTGAAGCCCTTTAATATCGTTGTATATATCATTAAACCTATGGACATTATGATTTAATATTGTCAAGTGATATTGGATGCACGCCATTGAAGGCATGATCTTTACCATAGAAATGGCAAGCAAACTCAGTGTCATAAAAATTGAACTTTTTTCCATACCAAAGACTATAAATAAAACTAATGTGCTAAGTCCTAAAGTAATAACTAAGCTCTCAATAAAAAATCGCGGGTATTGTCCCAAAAGGTATTGCGACGCACCTATTGCTGCTTTTTCCTTTTGAAAGTAATTATAGTTTGTGTATAAATTTTTCTGACAATTACTTACAATAACTTCTTTTATCCCCTTAAATGCTTGCATATTACATTTTGCTAAAGCTTGAGAATATTTGTAATGAGACTCTCCAAGTTTATAATTATAATTTCTGAAAGGAAGGTATATAATAGCGCTCACAATACAAATGACCCCAAATAATGCAAGTGTTGTCATAGGTGAGAATATAAAAAGCATTAATACGATGAAAAACACAACACTCAATTCAGCAAAAAGTATCATAAACGATTGATAGACCTCTTTGCATGTGTGTTCTATCATATCAATTTTTTTGTGCAAATGTGAAGAATGAGTTTTAAGGTGGAACGAGTAAGGTGCATAAATATAATTAAGGAACAAAGATGAAGCTAAGTCTGCGCACTTAAAGTTGATTATTTTCCCAACTATCTTCATCAATTGTATCATGTATAAATTTTTGAAGATAAATAGAGTAATTACACAAATACTTAAGAAAATAATAAAGGACTGTGGTGACTTTGGAGAAATAAGGCGATAAAATTGCATTAGATAAATATTTTTATCAATCAGTTCAGGCTTAGTTACTAATGTAATAATAGGCATTAAAAGTCCTATCGCTAAGACATCAAGCACAGCTCTGATGGCTATCCCAAATAAAAGTAAAGTAATTTTAGATTGCTCTAACGGCGATAATAAATTCCATATTTTGTTCAATAAGTTCAGCATAATTTAATTAGTTATAGAAAAAATAATTTTTATTAGTTTTTGCTCATGATTATTGCTTATTAAGTTCAGTGTATTAGAAAGATACATTTTACATGAACCTATATTTTTACCTGGACACATTTTACAATATCTTTGAATCATACTTCATACTTTCATTTAATCATGGTTTCTTGTCTTCAACGACGGTCAAGTATACACTTAGAACTCAATATTATTGTTTTATTAGTCAGTTTTTGCTTTGTGAGTAACCTACGAATGCTTTACTTACTGAGATGCTCTCTCCTTTTTTAATACCATCTCATCCTAAAACGCATTATTACCTTCTCAAGAACAACCTCTTCTAATTACAGTATGGTATCTAATTATTACAAAATCATTACAGGTTTTAGCAACACCTCAACTATTTAAATTAGATATTATGATTTTTAACTATATTTCAAAAATATACTTTTTAAAATCACTAAAATCTTTTCTTTTTGCTGCTATATTTTTTTATTTCTCCTAGAGAATAAATAATGTACTATTAACAGTATCATTTACAAGTTTTTCTTGCTCAAAACTGTTACATTAAGCGTATATCAAACAAATACAATACGCTACGATCTTAAAAAAAATTGAACTCAAACCCAAAATTCAAAGTATGCTGTTAGAGTTAAGTTATTCATCAAGTTTCCAAAGAAAAAAACCTGCGATCCTCCCTTTGCACATTTCCCAATGAAATAAAGCTTTTCCAAAGTTAAAGCGACATAGATTCTGCCAAAATCGTACGAATTGCAGCAGTGCAAACCAAAAGACATACAGTAGCGAAAAGTGATGCTTTTTTAGGACAGCACCCATGCCACAACCGTAGCTAAAACCACGTTGCTGGACCTTGTAACTCCAAGCTTCTTTAAAAGCGGGATGCCAAATAATTACTTGAGGTACATATAAAATTTTACAGCTATAATCTTCTATTAAAGACAAAACAAAATCTGTTTCTTCCCCTGATCCAAAATCATTGCCTCCAACGCCAAGCCGTTCATCAAACTTAATTTTTTTACACATATCAGACTTAAGAAAAAGGGATGGAGATACAGCAGTTCGCCAAACGTTTTGTCTTGTAACAAGCTGAGTTTTGGCTGCCATATAACCGCCTGCTGAAAAGTTCTCAGCTCTATCTAATACTAGAGTAGAAATACCTGTTATATCCTTTTTTGTAATGGCAATATCATAAATTTTTTGTAGCGTGTCAGAAGGATATTCACAGTCATCGTCAGGGAATGCCACCCACGCACCAATTGCACATTTGAATCCTAGGTTACGTGCTCTGGATAATCCTTTCAATGAGGTTTTGATATGTTTTATTTTAATTATATCCTTATAACTATTGACTAATTCTGTAACATCTAGATCATGATTCTGGTCTACTAAAATTAATTCAAAATTTTTAAAATGTTGTCCAGCAAGTGATGTTAAAAAAATGTTTAACTTATGTTTTCGATTTAATGTTCCTGTTATTAATGAAAAAAAAGGATGGTTTTTCAATTTTCATTTCTCAACATATGCAATTAAGTAAATATCTGCAAACGGGCTGTCGTATGATAGTCTAGAAATTTTGAACTTATAGTTGACACCAAGTGACTCCAAATACGGCTTGATATAGAAAAAATCAAAAGGCGAGTGATAAATCGCACATATTATTACAGGCTCGTATTCTATGATAACGTTTTGAGCTGCTTTAATTGCATTAAGTTCAGCCCCTTCTATATCCAGCTTTATAAGACCAATTTTTAAGTTATTATCTTTATGATAATCATCAAGAGGTATCGTCTGTACTTCATAGGTGCTACGGTTCACCCAATCTCGTTCAGGGGCAACATATTGCCCCTTGAGGCCACTCCCTAAATCGTATTTCCCATATACATAGAACTTTTTATAACCTGTTTTACTGTAAATTGCTTTATTGACAGCGTAAATTTTATCATTTAAATTGCACTTATTAATATTATGACATAACTTTTCGTGATTTTCGACATTTGGTTCGAATGCATAAACATTTCCTTTAAGCTTTTGAGAAAAAAAGATTGAAGAATCTCCATGCCAAGCGCCCCCATCAATTACATCCATACCTTTTATTTCATTTAGAACTGATTCTGGTAATTCATTCAAACCAAACCCATTGACATACATGGATATGTCACATGGAATCAATTTTGCCTCATAAGCTTTGTGTTGTTTCTTTAACTTGGCAATTTTCAGGTTGAGCTTCGTTCTATTAGATATATCACTTTTTGTCCATAATATGTTTTTATCGTATTTAACATATTTTAAATATTCCTTCTGCAGTAAAACTTTGTCATATAGCCAAATCAAATTTTTCATACTTTCAATACTGTTGTCATCGAGATTTCTAAATAAATCATTTGATAGCTTTGGTATTTTACTATAATTTCTTTTTAAAAAATTTTTCCATGGTACGATCCAAAAGGTTTCCAGGTGACAAAATGAGTCTATTTCACTCTTTATGACAGCATTATAATGCACTATCCTTTTATAAAATTTTAGCAAAAATGACTTGACAAGCCCCTTAGTCGCTTTCTCAAACTTCCAGCGTATATCTATTACATCAAGCATTCCTATACCTCTTTACAATGTATTTTATTATTTTCTTACACTTGCCCTTTAATGAATGTCTCCTATATTTTTTTATGGTAAAATTATGTGCAATTTTTTTTAATGTGTTAGGAATATTATCAACTGCTAAAATACTTTTAACAAATACATTGCTTCGCAATTTTGTTACTTCCAACCATTTTGTCATATCATAATTTTTTCTTGGCATGAGAGTAAACTGGTACTTCAAGGCATCTAAAATAGAGAATGCAGGTGCTATCTCTTTCTTATTCGTATGATTCTGATCTCCAGAATATCGCAAAGGGCCAATTGCATTAGCAATTTCTTTAGTTGGGTGAAATAATCTCAACGTCAATCTTTGTTCAATAATTTCAAAGTTTTCATGAATAAAATCATACTCATTTAATAATTCGCTAAGGTATTTAGAAAAAGCTTTTATCCCTGCAAAATACGAGTCAAAATTAAAACAACCATTATCAAAGTCTTCAACAACTGCTTCTATAGCATCTTGTTTATTTTCCTTGTAACCACATACTGAACCATGGTCAGCCTGAGCCAAAGCCTCAAGATACACAGCCACCATATTTGTATATTCATGATCTGATTTGATTGAATACGCAATCTTTTTATTTTTTGCAGATGTCCTACTAGTTACACCGAAAGAACCGTAATAGAATCCAGTTAATTCATAATTGGCCTGTTCCTCTGAAATTATGCTGTAAAATGAATCCTGCACGTTTCCAGACCACCCAACATCGATATAGCTTGATTTTTCATGTTCAAAAAAAGATTCTTGTTTTAAATACTTTATTAAAAGTTGTCTACTTTGCTTTGCATTATCATATATAACCTGTTTTAAATCACTTACACTGTATATCAAATCTACAACTCTTTTATGCTGCAGAGGACTTAGTATTCTGTTCAAAGGAATCCCCTGTATTTGCTCTTTGGGTACCAGAGCTAAAAACATATCAATATCCACTCCTACCCTGCTTAGTAAAGACTCAAGTGAAACTAAAGGCAGTTTGCTTGCCAGCCACCGTCGGTGACGGTCAGTTAATTCAAATATACTCGGAAGGTTAAACGCTTGCCTGGAGCCAAACAAGTATCGTGCTTTTATACTCTGATTATTATTCACTTCAAAAATGGCGTCATTTATCAGTTTAAAGATCAAGCCGTCTCTTGATAAATAATAAATATTTTTAATACCATTTTTTTCAGACTCAGTTATGCAATATTTCACAAAACCGTAAAATAATGGAGCCGTAAGGCAAGCTCCTAATATATATTGTGGAGTTGTATAAGTTGCTGATAGTCTTGCTAACTTACTTGCCCCGGCAACTAACTGCAAAAAAACATTAGCCTCATCCAATAAGTAAGACTGTTCTATTTCAGAAAGTGCCGACTTATTGTAATAACATGTTTTGATTGATTTTCTTTTTGCAACCTTAATATCTGCATGGTGGTTATCTCCTGTATGACAGAGCTCTTGCGGCCTGATCCCCTCCTGTTCGAGTACATGCTCATATAAAGAGCCTATATGTTTAGTTTTCATCAGCTCGCATGACAAATAGAAAGGCAGTGTAGCTATTAAACTATCAACTTTTGAGAGCATCTGCTTGATGACTGACCTTGGCAGGTACATGTCAGAAATTAAAATAACCTTTTCTCCATTTCTCAGAAGTTCATGAATTCTGTCAATATTCTTTTTAATGCCAATAACGTTTGCTATCTCAATTTCGATTTCGAGCTGTTTAACCTTTTCAATATTTTCATATGGTATTGCCGGGTACTGTTCTCTTATATGAAAATAAATTTCATCAAGTGTTACATCTTCATTATTGGTGCATCGTCGTGCACGGGTTTCAGCACTTATGCGAATTTCAAAAAAATCAATAGTCGCATGACTTGGTAATACCTCAGGAATACGTCTGCGTATTTCATGTCCCATTAAGCAGAATATCCCCTTCGGTGTAGCAGTTCTTCTAGTAAAGATGGTATCGAAAATATCAAATGAGTAAATCATACTAAGCGTAAATAGTAGCTTCATTTATTTCGTGTGTAGTTATTCAGAGCCCATTTTCGTATTGAATATTTGACTTTCACAATATTCTACAATTTTTTGATTATTTATTGAATCAGAAAATTATAAAAAGAATAAAAGTATATTATTCGACTGCTGCATTATTCATAATAAATTAAGCAAAATTATATCTTTGATTTATTTCTCCTTTTCTCAGACTATCTAAAATTAACATCATCTCTAAGTGGATGCAATATATTCTATATATTAATTTTAATAAAAAATATACAATGATATTTCAACGCATCATATAAATAAAATATATTTCGGATACAAAATTCTATAAATCAATTAAAGCATGAAGACAGTTAACATTTATAACTAAAAATTAAAATTCAGGCCTATGGTTTTGAAAAAACTTGTACAAATAAAAAATCAAAGCCAGTTAAAAAGGTTTGTTGTGCATAAAATAATATTTTCTGGTCTACCGGTTTTTATTTATTTCTCCAAATATAAAAGTTATTTCCCGACACTCGCAGTTCATAAACTAAAACGGTGTTTTCTGCACATATCTTCTTACTGCTAATGATATAATCTTTTTTTGCATTATCTAAGTTTACGTTTTGCCCTCCCGCTAAATAACCTAAAACTGGTAGTTTATCAGCTGAAACAAGCGGACGTTTGTAAGAAACATAATGGTCTAAATACTGTTTAACTGTAACTTGTTGCTGTTCTCTTTTAAAATCTTCCTTTATCCATTCAGCAATCGCCAGTGTAGCTTTACGCGCGGTTCTTTTTTTCCTCGAAGTAAATGATTTTATAATTGGATTTGCGCCATCAAGTATTAATCCGGCAATAATTCCCACAACAGATAATTTTAAAACTAAACTGGGAAGCCGACCATTCAGAAATTTATATAGCTCGGCGACTCCAACAGCACTCCAGCCAAAAGTCAGAGGTATCGCAGTAATCAAGTAGCGATCTGACACATATAGATAACGCTCGATCAGAAGTATTGGCGCAATAACTACAACAATATTTAAAAGGAAAAAAACAAGAACAACTGTTTCCTCCTGTTTCCATTGTTTATTTTTAATTCTGAAATAAATAACTGGAATCACAAAAATAAAAAATAGAGGGAAAAAACCTTTGATAAGATTTTTTATAAATTTTCCGGCCATTTTGGGGGTTGCTTTTATATAACTTGGGTTAACCGTCATTTCTGGTAATTGTGATTGTGAGATATTGGATTTTGAATGTATTTGCTGCAACGCTGCAGCTGTAAGCACACTATTTTGTTGATGCTGATATTTCATACTGGCTTTATGATTACTGATCACAGGAAAAATTTTTCCAATCATCTCGGCTGTTCTAAGTTCGGGAGCAGGAAGGCCTACAACTTGATAATTATAGTATAAAACAGGCGCCAACATCAACAGCGAAATTATAAAAGCAAATCCCCAACGATATGGAATACGAAACTTAAAATTCTGCTGCAAATCCAATAAAAAAATAAAAATTAAAGCAACACCAGCTAAAGCAATATTTTCCACTCTAATCAGATTTAACATGCCAATGCCAAAACCGAAAAACAGATAGTTAATAATTTTATTACGATTTGAAAAAATAGCTACAACTGCATAAGCTGTTAACATAACTGCAAACTCCTTTGCACTATCACGTAAACCACTATATCCCAAACGAATCAGATACGGACAAAGGATTGCCATAAACGAAGCAATAAAAGCAATTTTTTCTGAAAATATTTTCCTAAACAAACCAAATACCGGAAAGATGCTTAGAGAAAAAAATAATCCGCTTATAATTTTACAGGCAGTAAAACCACTGCAAGAAAAAACAGATGTTATAATTCCAGCTAAAAGCGGATGAAGTGGAGGTACTTTCGGATGAAATGCAAATGCCCAATTCCCTTTTGCAAAAGCTTCTGCCATAGGCGCATATCTGAAAGCTACATCACGCTGTGGAATATCGCTAAGTAAAAGAAGTACCATAATTAGCAGCAACGCCATAGTAAAGCAAAAAAACAAAGGTGTTATTTTATTTTTTTTAATATTTTCCATTTTAAAAGCCTGTTCAAAATTCAATTATTAAAACCAGTTATAAAAGTTTTTATTATCACTTGTTAATAGGTTTGTTTCAGTACATTAAGCTCATTTTCTGTTAATAACGACTTTCATTTAGACGTTGTAAAATCTATTTTTCAGTTGAGTAAGTTATATAACAATATTGCTAATACCACTATCAGAATAGTTGATAAAGATGTAAGAAATTCATTATGGCCATTTAATCTGACGTTCTACAAGCAGCAATAGTATTTAACGCCAGATTAGATAGCTTTTTATTCGTTATAATAAGTTATGGTTAATGTCCGAATTCTATTATATCTTTTCAGTTTTTTTATTAAATTATTAAAATCAAACAGCCCCACATTATATTCTAATCACCCAATAGTTTTGATATCATCACGTTGCTTTTAAATTTAGATTTTTAAATTATAATTAACATTAATCATATACTTGTAATTAGCTTAATAAATTAAGATAACTTATACATCAACACAATTGAATATCAATATGATAATTAAAATCATTTCTGAAAAAAATTAAACGATTTCACTTGAATTTAATTTTTTTAGCTTTATTTATTATTCTTCTGGAGATTTTATATGCAAAATATTGGAGGGTTAAATGAAAAGAAATATTAATAACAGATGCTATCATTCTAAATGTCCATGTTTTACTAAAGTATAACTAAGTAAAAAATCATGATATGTCATTAATAAAAACATATACTTAAGCTCATTTTATGCGAACAAAATTAATCATATAAATAAATAATTTCATTAATATTATTTTAATTTTTTTCGTTATTAATATTGAGAGGTTCCAGCTTAAATAATTTGTTTTAATTTTGATATCTTAATTTTTATATTATTTTTTTATAACATTTAAATAAACAGCTTAAGGGCTTACATGAAAAAGGCACTTATCACAGGAATCACAGGCCAAGACGGTTCATACCTCGCTGAATTATTGTTAAGTAAAAATTATGAAGTACATGGAATCATCAGACGTTCAAGTTCATTCAACACAAATAGAATTGAACATTTATATAAAGATAGGCATGAGGATAATGTTAAGTTATTTCTTCACCATGGAGACTTAACAGACTCAAGTAACCTTAACCGTGTTATTGAAAGAGTCAGGCCGAATGAAATCTACAATCTTGGAGCTCAGTCTCATGTCAAGGTCTCATTTGAAGTACCGGAATATACTGCTGATGTGGACGCTGTTGGAACTCTACGCTTACTTGATGCCATAAGGGAGACTGGGGTGAAGTGTCGCTTTTATCAAGCATCAACATCTGAATTATACGGCAAAATTAGTGAAGTTCCTCAGAGTGAAACAACTCCATTTCATCCGCGATCACCTTATGGTGTGGCCAAGCAATATGCATTTTGGATCACCAAAAACTATCGTGAAGCTTATGGCATGCACGCAAGCAATGGTATTTTATTCAATCACGAATCACCTCGCCGAGGCGAAACTTTTGTCACCAGAAAAATTACCCGTGCTGTAGCAAGGATTTCTCGAAATCTACAGGAATGTCTGTATATGGGAAATATCAATGCTTTTCGTGATTGGGGTTACGCCCCTGATTACGTCAAAATGATGTGGCTGATGTTACAGCAGGATACTCCAGATGATTATGTTGCAGCTACGGGAGAAATGCACACAGTTAGGGAATTTATAGAGAAATCTTTTGCTGTTGTTGATAAAAGGATTATCTGGGGAGGTGAAGCTGAAAATGAAGTTGGAAAAGATGCATCAACAGGAAAAGTGATTATAAGAATTGACCCAAGATATTATCGTCCCGCAGAAGTAGAACAGTTGCTTGGGAATCCAGCAAAGGCCAAAGCCCAATTAGGCTGGAAACCTGAAGTGAAATTCGAAAAACTTGTTACAATTATGACAGAAAGCGATTTGCATTTGTTGGATAACCCTTCATGTGAAATAGATTTTTGATTTATAATCTTAAATATTATGTAAGGTAAAGTAATTGAAAAAAATCATTTTACTGTTTAATCATCTTTACGAGAGAAATACTCGAAATGCGGCCTTCAAAGAGCAAAACAATTCAGTTGGGATAAGTGCGCTAAAAAAATGATAGATACTATTACTTGTAATAATATATAATACATAGTTTTTTGTTATTATAAAGATTACCTCTTATTTGAGTTGTCTTTGAGAAAATAATAAATATGTTTTCTTGAAGGCATCCAATATAATACTCTTTTGTACACAAATAACTTTTCAACGTAAACCCTCTTAAAAATTTATATAGAAACAAAAATTATTCCATTTATTGAACATTGCCTATGTTTATAGGCTTCTACGTGGTTGAATTTGGAAAAATCCCCCCGTAAAGCTACTGAACTGCAAGCTAAAATTAGACCAAACTCAATCAGCGGTCATCTCACCAAAGCTATTTTTGTAGAAACCAACACTCCCAAGCAACGTTTGCTACGCCTGACTTTATCAGGCAGAGCCATCCCATTACTAAAAGTTTATCCAAAAAATACCTGCTGCAGTCAGGGAAAACCTATAACTACACATTTAAACTAGTTCTGACAATTGATAACGGCCTGAGTCTATTATTTAATGAAGACGACAAATTCATCCTGAACGGCCTTGGAGAAAAGCAAAGTCAGAATAGCGGTGAACTGCTCTGGCTGCATCATTTAATCTTTGCCTGAGGATTACTTCTCGATAGGCTGCAATCTCAAGGATTTTGAAAGCCGGGTCAGATTCCACCAAAGCGGAAAACTCAGGATACTTGGCTTGCAAGTCGGCAATCATTCCTGCCAGGATTAATTCATGATCCAGTGTTTCAATAACATCAGGTGCAGGCAATAAGCTTAAATCGATAGCGTTAAAAGTAGTCATATGAGAATGCCTCCAAAGTAATGATTTATCATCGGGTAGATATTCTCCGGTGAGCTCCAGTTGCAGTTGTCCTGACTCGTTGACAATTTCCGCCTTTACGGAGATAAGTCTGAAACGTGGTTCCCAGCGAACCAAGGCCTCTGCGACTGCGGAATAGAAATCCACTAGAGTTTGGGAGTTTAAAGGAGCCTCTACGAGTCTTGGCAATCAGCTGCCGTATTAACGGCGCATCACTCTCGAACCGATCGGAGTGGTCAGGATATCAGTGATGGATTGCTTTAAATGTTTAAACCCGCTTAAAGCCTTGCCTGTGGTTTTATCTATGCCAGTCATGGCATCTCCTTTTTATATATGGAGATACGTTAACCTTTCATAAGAGCAAAAAAATAAATAGTTACTAAACTTATAATATCTTAGAAATATCTTTATAATTAAGGAACCAAAGTCTAATTTATGCTATCTATTTGTATAAGAAGGGGTACAAAGAATATTAACAAATAATATGGAATATTACATCAGCTACGCATTGTCAAAGACTGGGCGCTGGAGTTCTCATAGTTCTTACAGAAGAAGCCTGATACTTGGACATGCACAGATATTTCTATCGAAATACGATGGTCGAAACTGGGGAGTTGAGCGCGCTTACGGTTTATATGGACGTAGAAAAAACAATTGTAAATTTATATCTGGATTTTTGACTGGAAGTTCCTCAAAATGTCATCTAAAAAACGAACTTAACTTGTACACAAACAGGACTAAGAATACGCATTTTTATATTAGAAACTATCCCGTTGATAAATCTGATTATCATTGCGCACTAGAACGTTCTGATGATGATAGAAATATAAAAATAGAAAAGGTAAATCCTCAGAAGATTTATAAAGGTCCAAATTTCAGTGTTAAATATTTTAACTGTCATAAGTACGCCATCATGTTTTTGGGTAAGTAGAGGACTTTTATTATGTATTATTTGATAAGTTATGTTATTGACGATAATTGTTACGGCAGGACTGGTAGACGCAACATAATACCTGACCACGCTCAAGTTTTTTATCAACATATGATACAAAAAGATGGAAGCCAGAATGTTCGTATGGATTATATGGAAGAAGAGAAAATGAATTTAGTCTTATGTGTGATTATATTTTCTACAGATCCACATCGGGCCACCTGAGAGATGAGTTTAAGCCTTATTTTAAAGACCTTCATCAAAATGGCTATGACAATTTTTATTTTAGAAATTATCTTATTAGCGAAAAACAGTTTTCCAAAGCACAAATGTTGTTTAGTCAGGACAGACATTTAAATGTGGAGCAAGCAGGAGTAAAAAAATACAAAGGGCCAAATTTTGATGCAAGGAGCTTCAATTGTCACAAATATGCGACAAAGTTTTTAGTACGTATTGGGATTCTAGACGGCTTCCTTTTTCAGTTTGATTACCCCTCCGCGGTAAATAAAGACAGTAGTTATTTTCAGCATATAAAATTACTATTTCACCCCGGACATACTAAACCAGTAATACATGAAAAACCCAAAATATTTTATCCTGAGGAAATGAGCTATCCTGAAAGCTATTATAGAATGGCTAACAGAATAATAGGTAGAACGTATCGTCATCTTGATACAACTGGGAAAATAAGAAATTATATTGCAAAAGCCTTACATAAAAATTTGTTGCCTTTAATAGGAATAAAAGTGATGAGTTACTACCGTAAGAAAAATTTTAACAGAATTTTCCATTTTAGAAGACATCACACAGAGAAAGCCGACAAAATTATCCGGGATATGAGATCTTGTATACATCTCTGCTGTTCCCAAAATTCTACTGCACCTTTTGCCCAGATCATTAATAATTCAGTGACAAACTTGCCATTAGAAGTAATAAACACAAACGGCAGTTTTTTCAGAAGACTTCTTTTTCTGAAAGAAATTACTCCCTAAAAATTTGTTTTTATTGCTCCGGCTGATAATCAGCTTGCGTTTTGATAGATTTATGTTATTTTTTTCTAAAAAATTATGAGAGATGCAAGAACAATAACCCCGCGGGATTTGTTTGAACGCCGTAAGCAAGCTATAAAGCTTTTTCAGAAAGGAATGAAACGTATAGAAATCAGTGAAATAGTCGGCGTTCATCGTAATGTTGTTGGTCAATGGATTAAGCTTTGGAAGAATCACGGCATATCCGCCTTGAAGGTTCAAGTTGCGGGGCGTCCAATAGGTAACGGAAGAAAATTAATGCCGCACGAGGAAAAAGAAATTCAAAAATATCTTATTGATAAATGTCCAGACCAGTTAAAATTGCCATTTGCTCTGTGGACTCGAAAAGCTGTTCAGATGCTGATCAAGGAATCATTGAATACTGATATTGCCATCAGAACAACGGGTACTTATTTGAATAAATGGGGTTTTACTCCTCAAAAACCTGTTAAGCGGGCATATGAAAGAAATGAGGTTCATGTGAGTCGCTGGCTGAATGATGAATATCCTGCGATTGCAGCTAAAGCTAAGCGTGAAAATGCGGAAATTCATTGGGGCGATGAAACTGGAATTCGCAGTGACAATGTAAACGGAAGAAGTTATGCGCCAAAGGGCAAAACTCCGATTCGCAGATCTAGAGGAGCTCGTGAACAAATCAATATGATCAGTTCAATAACCAATCAAGGCAAGGTCAGATTTATGTTTTATAAAGAAAAAATGTGCTCAGACTTGCTGATTAAATTTATGAAAAGGCTGATTAGTTCGGCAGACAGAAAAGTATACTTGATATTGGATAATTTGCGGGTGCACCACAGCAAGCTTGTAAAAGATTGGTTAAAAGAACATAAAGCTTTTATAGAGATTCATTATCTTCCCAGTTACAGCCCTGACTTAAATCCTGACGAATTTTTGAACAGCGACCTAAAAACCAGCTTGAGTCAAAAGCCTGCAAAAAGGACCAAGGGGCAATGGGAAAAGAATGCCAAAGCTCATATGCGGAGTGTACAGAAACGTCCCGAACATATTATGTGCTTATTCAGAGCGGAGACGATTAAGTATGCAAGCTGATTATCAGCCGGAGCAATAATAAAGTTTACTTGAGTGGCTAACAGAACAACTATTTTATTGGAATTGATAAACTACTCCTACCGGGTCCTATTCCGCCGTGGGTGTAGTTTATCTGTGAAATTACTCCAGCGATTTCATCGCCAATGCTGACTATTTGCCCGGTTACATTTATATTGCCAGTTATGGTAATCTCGCCATCTGAAAAAAGTATGGTCCTGCCTGCCTTCGGCTGGATAAAGAAGAGTACTTTCGCACTTAAATTGCTTTATTTGGGCGTAATCTTTTATCGTAATAGAATTGATTTTTACATCAATAACAACAGGGAAAGCCGTGGCAACCTCTGGTGTTATTTTTCCAAAATTGATTATAACAAATGGCACCACTTGGTCTTTGTCTTAGATGGCAAAGCCAAAACTGAAAATGTCATGAGGATATATTTGGATGGTAAGCGTTTGAAAGGTAAACCCAAGCTATCCATTCGTCAGGGAGCAGCTTCACTCCATTTTTATAATACTGCTCCAAGAGTCGTTCAATTAGGTGCGCTGCCTAGTGAAAATTATTTTTTCACAATTCCTTATCAATGAGTTCATTGAATATCACGTAATGCTAGATATAATGATAATTTAAGCGTTAAAATTGAACCATGACCATATGATTGAAGCGCTTCCGCGCCATTTCAATTTGACGGCTATCTGGCTGGGCAAGGAATCGACAAGAAAAAATTTAAAGCAACCACAGGGTTGTCAGAAATCTAAAATGTGCAGATGCGGTATTGAACTTGCTAATGCATGACTCAGTTGCATGCGTTAGCACAACGTTCAAGCAGTTACATAATAAAGACAAGAAGGTAAAATAATAAATTCCAATCTGCACGTCCATTATTGCCTTGCCCAAATTTAGGTCAAAGCTGTCATTCCAGAAGGTTTTAAGGAGAATAAATCATATGTTAAATATACAGATGCCCGTTAATTTAGATAGATTAGCAAGAAATGAGAAATTGCAGATGATAAAGCTCACATGTTTCATTTAGGAATAAATGCTTCCAAATATCCTCAGAAGCATTCGATATCATTCACTTAAGAAGGTTAATAACCTCAAATAAGTATGAAAATAAAATAACTAGCCTTACTTTTAGATTCCAATAATTATTGTTGTGTGTAATATCCTTTTTTTAAAAGGTAGACATTACAAATTAGCGCTGCCCGTAATATGCATTTGCGCCATGTTTACGATAATAATGTTTATCTAAAATAGTCTGTTTAATCGGGTGTACAGAAGGGTTGATTGACAATACCATATAAGCCATTTCAGCTACCGCTTCAAGCGCAACCGAATTATGAACAGCCTTGATAATATTTTCTCCCCAGGTAAAAGGGCCATGATTGTTAACAAGTACAGCAGGAATACTTAAAGGATCCAGATTCAAATTTTCGAAAGTTTCGACAATAACCTTTCCCGTATTCAATTCATAGTTATCCGCAATTTCCTCATCGGTTAATACCCTTGTACATGGTATTTCGCCAAAAAAATGGTCAGCATGGGTAGTCCCGTATGGCTGAACCGAAATTCCAGCCTGTGAAAAAATTGTTGCCCACTTTGAATGAGTATGAACAATACCTTTTACATTTGGAAACTTTTTATAAAGGTGTAAATGTGTTGCGGTATCAGAAGAAGGCTTATATTTCCCATCGATAAGGTTTCCTTCTAGATCAACAACAACCATGTCATCAGCTTGCATATCACTGTAGGAAACACCGCTGGGCTTAATTACCACCAGTCCTGACTTTTCATCCAATCCGCTGGCATTCCCCCAAGTGAGAGTTACAAGGTTCTGTTTTACAAGCTCCAGGTTACCTAAAAAAACTTTTTCTTTCAATTCTTTTAACATGTTATAAAACCTCCCTTTTTCATCCGCTCTTCAATCCAGCGTCTGGCACTTATTATTTCTTCAATTGGGTTTGGCCCTTTTTCTGTCCACATTTCTATAAGAAAAGGTCCTTTATATTTCAATTTATTCAAAACACTGAAAACATTTGGAAAATCGACACAGCCCTCACCAAAAGGAACCTCTTTAAATTTTCCAGGAAAAGACTTTGTTACAGCAATTGTATCCTTCAGGTGTATTGCTGAAATATGATCGATTCCTAAAGAAAGCTCTTTTTCAATATCATTTCCCCAAGCTGACAAATTGCCAACATCAGGATAAACAGTTAGCCAGGGTGTATTAAAATGCTTTTTGACTTCATTGAATTTTGTGATCGAGTTTATGAAAGGGTGATCCATTATCTCGATCGAAAGCATCACTTGAGAAGCTGCTGCTAGATTCAGAGCTTCATCAAGACCTTTTAAAAACAATTCTGCAGACTTTTCAGTGCTTTTTTCGTAATAAACATCATAACCGGCAAGCTGAATATTTCTTATACCTAAGTCAACAGCCAATCCTATCGCCTTATCCATTATTTCAATTGCTTTTTCTCTTTTGCTCTTATCAGCACTTCCAAAAGGAAATCTTCTATGTCCGCTTAAGCACATTGATGGTACAGCAATTCCGCTATTGCATATTGCTTTTTTTACCGTATTTTTTTCTTGTTTATTCCAATTTAAGCGTGAAAGTCTTTCATCTGATTCATCAACTGACATTTCTACAAAGTCATAACCTGAAAATTTTGCAATAGTCAACTTTTCAAACCAACTATCTGTTTTCGGCAACGCTTTTTCATATATTCCAATTAAAGGTTTTCTTCTCATTATACTGCTCACTGAATATTTTAACGCATATGATCTTTATACTTAACAATAACTAACATAACGCGTCTTATGATCTTTTCTATGATCGTTTTGATCTTTTAAGGCAAAAATATAACTCCTCGTAGAAATACTTGGAGTTAATTATTCTATTTCAGGCTGTTTCTAATTTTTTTTATATTATTATAAATTTCACTACGCTTTTCATCAGGCACAAAATTGACAATGTCATTATCTTTCATTTGAAATGCGCTTTCATAATCATCATATAAACCTAATGAAACAGCACAGGACATCCATGCGCCAAAAGCGGTGGATTCGCCATTTCTATTATATTTAATTTTTTTATTTATTATATCTGATTGAATCTGATTAAAAATTTCTAATTTACATAGTCCGCCTGCTACAGATACATTTTCAGCCGCTTTACCTTTCAATGTTTCGAGTAATTCTAACTTATCAGAAATGTCAAAAGCAATACTTTCAAGTATGGCTCTGGCAAAGTCAGCCCTTGTGCTGCCTAAAGACACTCCTTGGATTGAGCCTTTTTTACTTGAATCTTGAAAATCTCCCTGGAAGCTTGTAAAAACCGATACTCCATTCGCACCCGGCTCTACAGTTTTTACATCATTATTAATCTTTTCAAAATCGACTTTATTCTTTGACAATTCACCGTAAAAATTATCATTAAACCATTGATAAATGCAGGCGGTTGTCGGCATCATCATTTCAAGGTGATAAGAATTAGGTATTGCGCTTGCCTGGCAGATCAAATGCATTTCTTTATCTAATACTACTTTTTCAGATGCCGAAACAACATACGTTCCTGTTCCTGAGGTAATACTGACTTTTTCATCTGAAACAACTCCATTACCAATTGCTGAACATTGCTGATCGCCACCATTTGAAATAAAAGGAATTCCTTTTTCAATCCCTGTCAAATTATGAAATTCTTCTGTTACAGCTCCGACAATAGATCCCGGTTCTACAATGTCACATAATTTATCACGATCTATTTCAAATATACCCAGTAATTCATTGTCCCACTGCCTTGTTTCAAGGTTCATTAGCAGTGTCCTGCTTCCGTATGTGCTGTCGGTCACCAGCCTACCGGTTATCAGGTTTGTAACAAAGTCAGGTATGACAACTATTTTGTGGGCCTTGCTGTAAAGTTCAGGCTTATTTCTTTTAAGCCATAGTATCTTAGTAGCGGTAAATGTAGACTCGATTTTTGCGCCTGTTTTTATATAAACGTCGCAATTATATTTCTCCAGTTCCCTGCATATCGAAGCAGTTCTTTTATCCTGCCACATTATTGCATTACTTAAGTGTTTTCCATCCTTATCAATAGGAATTATTGATGATCTGGCGGCTGTGAGACCTATACCGTTTATTGGTATATTGTTCTTCCTAGAGAAGTCTGCAATATTCCTGCATATATCTATTGTTGCCTGTTTCCAGCTATCAGGTTTCTGCTCAACATTTCCATTTGGGAAATATTCCGGGAAATACTTATTCTGTTTTTTTACAAGCTCCCTGCCATTTTTATCATAAAGCACTCCCCGCATACTGGAGCCGCCTATATCTAAAATAAGAATATTCAACATATGCTTTTCCCATCTTTTAAAGTATAGCTCGAATCAAATTATATTTATTAAGAAAATTAAAGGACGTTATATTTAAGTCACCCTGCCTGGCACTTATCAAATTCTGTGCATTTCATAGTGTTGGAGGACTTTACCCTGTTTTTAGTATAGTTGATTACTTTTACTATTACAGTCAATATTGCCATAACAAAACACAAGGCTGCACAAACAATGAATACTGTAGTAAGTCCAAACAGTGACTTAATTTTGCTTGTCAACATTGGACCTACACTCATACCAATCCAACCAATACCAACAATCAATGTAAACAGCCTTGGTGAGGCTTTTGGTATTTGTGTTGTCCCAAATGCAGTCAATACTGGGTACAAAGCTGAAAGACCTAATCCCATGAAAGCTACAAGGCCGTAAACTAATATTATAGGCATACTGAATAATGAAAAAACAACTATGCAAATACCTGAAAAAAGAGAAACAAAAATTATATATATTTCTGTACTTATTTTTTTGAGTACAATACCAGTTAAGATTCTTCCAATTAACACACTAAACCAAAACACTGACGACAGTATACCTGCATCTACAATACTAAGGTTGAGTTTTACCTGCCCATAGACAACAAGCCATGTTATGACAGTAATCTCAGCAGCCATATATGCCATCAGGGTCAAAGCAATAAGGTACACAACAAAGGGCCAGGTTTTAATTTCTTCTTTCAAACTTAACTTATTTGTTTCACTCGGAGTCTCATCACCTGTCTTTTCTGCTGCAAATTTGCTAAATAAAATAATCATAAAAAGTGCAACTAATATAGCAGAAAATATCAAACATATATATCTCCAATTTATACCACTTGCAAGCATATGGCTTCCGGCAATAGGTGTAACCATAGTCCCCAAACCAAATAAAAATGAGATAATAGCCATAAGTGAAGCTCTGTTTTTATTATTTGAGGCTAGCACTATTAAGTAGTATGAAAGACAACAGCACATTCCAAAGCCAATTCCGAAAAATAGAAGTATGAACCTGAAACCAATTAGGCTGTTAGTTGTAAAAAACAATCCAGCGCTGATAACTGGAATGGCACATGCAAGCAGTGCAAGTTTTTTTAAAGAAATATACTGTAGAAAAAGTCCTGTCGACAAAACCACCACTATCCCCGAAGCCAGAGAGAAGAATGAATAGCTTCCTGCAACTGCTGACGCAGTAACATTCATATCACTGGCAACGCTTTTGACTATAACTCCTAATATGCCCCAAACAATGCCTGTATATGCCATAAATATCATAGATGACAGCAATAAAACCTTTTTCATAATACTCCCTATTCTTCAGTTAATATAATTAGATAATTAATCTTTGTGTAATATTAGAACTAGTCTCAAAGTCAAGATTTCGATCTATAATACCCAGGCTGGCGAGATGAGCAAATACTGAATACTTGATTACCTTATAATCTCACCTTACGTTTTGAAGACAAGCATTTATGTACTCAACCTTCCAACGTCTTTATACCTTCAAAGGACGGCCATCTTGTGGTGTTCTCCCTTATTAGATTTTTTTCTGTTTAGGGCGGTTAATTCAATATTGTAAAACTATAAAAAGTTTAATTTACGTGAAACGAATTTTGTATGGCTATAATGCACTATTCATTTTTATGATAAATGCATCATAGCCTAAACTTATCTATTCAACATAATAAGCTGTTGCATGACCGATCTGCCTATTTGCAGAAAGTATTATTTCCCTGTCATTTTCATTAACAACAAAAGAGTTACTTGGGCCGACACCTTCATCTACTATGCTACTTATAAATTGTTCTTTATCTTTGTCATAAGTAATAACAAATAATTGCATCCTGTTTCGTCTTGCACCACCTACAAAGGCAGGTTTACCTTTAAGGGTACAGCTTACAACAGTATGATAGAAATTCTGGTAAACCGGATAGCTGTAAACAATTTTATACTCACCATTTATTTTTTTGTAGATATTAAACCTATCTCCATGGAATGGCGATATTGTTGCTATCTCAAGCTCTCCATCTCCATCAATATCGATTACAGCCATATCGCTAATCGGTGTATCCATGATCTGTTCTACTTGCCAACTACCGCCTTTGACCTTAGGCGGTATTGCGACGAACATGCCTTCTTTAGCGCCAATATAGCCTGCCTCTACCCCATCATAGATACCTTTACAGTATCCATGATTAATTGTAAGCCCATCCTTGATCACATCCAGTTCAAGTTTAATGTTGCTATCTAAATCTTCCGGAAACTCACTAACGTATAGTTTTCCGGGATGTGACCAGTCTTCTTTATTCTCTTTGTAATCTGCAATAGTAGCTCCAAGAAAGTACTTTGTGCCATCTTCACCGGTTAAAAGATCAAACCTGTGTAGATAAGGCAAATCTGCTATCTTTTCATAAGAAAAGCTGCCATTTTTGTATCTAACTATTACAACATGGCTTTCCTGAGCTTCAACCATAGAAACAAACCCTTTGGAAGCTAGAAAATATCCATCTTTTTCAGGCAATGGAGAAATAGACATTGTTCCCCCACTGTTTTCCCAAATAGTTGTTTTCTTATCAAAGTTCTTTCCGCTAAATACATACATTCCAGCGTCTTTGCCTTCTCCTGCAAAAATAAGGTTGGTTTCTCCATTAATTTTTACACTTGAGACAGCATAGCATTTGAAAATATCAGCTAAATAATGTTTTCTGAATCTCATAGTCTATTCCCTGCTCTATTTTATAAAAGTGTTTTAAATGGAAGGTCTGGCTCTATGGCAAATGCATCATGGAATCCTCTGTCATACATGTATTCTCTTTTATCTTTGTCGTCTGGCCATACAAATTTTCCGCCGACTTCCCAGATAAATGGTTTAAATTTATATTGAAGTTTATATCTCTTCATTTCCCACAAAGTTGTAATTTCTTTAGGGTCAGCTTTGAAGTTTGTCCAGATATCATGATGAAACGGTATAACAACACTTGTATTTAAGCATTCAGCCATCTTCAAAATATCTACAGCTGAGAGCTTGTCAGTCATTCCTCTAGGGTTTTCTCCGTATGAACCAAGAGCAACATCGATTTTATGATCGTTTCCGTGTTTCGCAAAATAATTGGAATAATGAGAATCACCGCTATGATAAAGATTTCCACCTGGAGTTTTAAATAAGTAGTTCACCGCAAGCTTGTCCATATCCTGAGGCATTTTACCTTTAAGCACTGTGTCAGGAGATGCTGTTACAAGCTCTGTTCTGTCAAACGAATCAAGTGCAACAATTTCTGTATCCTTGATTTTAACCGTACTTCCAGGTTTTACAACGATACATCTCTCTTTGGGAACACCCCATTTTACCCATAAATCCACACAAGCCTGCGGTCCTATAAATGGCACAGTATCAGGGCAGTTCTGCATAACTGCAGCTGCAACATTTATATCAATATGATCACCATGATCATGTGTAGCAAGCACCGCATCAACAGTTTTTATTGCAAATGGATCAATTACGCATGGAACATTTCTCAAATTTGGCTGCAAAGCAACACAACCAATCATCTTTTGGTGCTGGTGTCCTTTTTTCATTAAACCATTGCCATGGCTTCTTTTTCCTGTTTTGCACCATAAATCAACTAAAATATTAGCATTACCTTCAGACTTTAACCATATGCCGGTACAACCTAACCACCACATAGCAAAAGTACCTGGTTCAACGTTTGTACTTTCAATTTCTTCATTTAACCACGTTCCCCATTCAGGAAATGTACTTAATATCCATTCTTCTCTTGTTATTGAAAAAACATTACTCATTGAAATCATCCTTAGTATGTATATTTTTGGTTTATTCATTGAACTGTTATTATTAATAATATTCATTATAAGCGATCTTTTCAAGCCCTTTTTGAACCTTTCTATGATTTTTTTGATCGTTTCTCCATAAAAAAACATCTTCTTTATTGAATATTTGCCTTTTTAGGTATAGTATAATCATATATTTGATATAATCATTATTAGAGAGCCCATAGCACAAATGTCAGAAATTATAAAAAATAGACAAGATAAAATTATTTCTTTATTAATGCAGTCGAAAGAACTGACAGTTCAACGATTGAGCGAAGAACTGGACGTTTCTGTAATAACAATAAGAAGAGATTTAAATGATTTAGCCCAAAAAGGTTTTGTTGATAGAAAATATGGTTCAGCCACTCTAAAGAACAACTTTTTTGGCATAAAGAATACTGTTTTTGCAGAAGAAAAAGAGATAATAGGTAAATATGCCGCGTCCTTAGTTTCTGAAGGCGACATTGTTTTGATGAACAGCGGTTCTACTGTTCTGCACCTATTATACTCAATAACTCAGCAGACCACAGTTGTAACGAATAACCTTGCAATAAACTTTTCTAAATGCAATGATAATTTAGATTTGATTATATTAGGCGGTGAATACAGAAAAAAACCCAGGTCTCTTATTGGAGACATAACACTTCAAAATCTGTCAAACATACATAGTTCAATTACATTTTTAGGAGTGAATGGAATACACCCGAAACATGGACTTTCTACTCTTATTCACCAGGAAGTCCCGGCAAACAAACAAATTATAAAGCAGTCAAATGGGAAAATATATGTAATTGCCGATCATTCTAAACTAGGCAAAATATCAAATTTCCATACTGAGTCTATTGATAAAATTGATGCAATAATAACAGATTCAAAAGTAAGCAAGTCGACAATAAAACAATTCAATAACTTAGGCACCGAAGTGATCGTTGCAAAAAATCTCCTGTAGTTATTTTCTATTTTTCATATTGATCCTATCTGTGAAAGTCTTAAATTACTGAATCATACTCAAGTTTTACTCCATCAGCAAAGGTTATTTTGTAATAGCCTGAGCTGAGTCAGTTATCGAAAAGGTATCCTGATAGATTGCCGGTAATCACTATGCCCTCCCCCCAGTCTTCGCCTGGACTTATTTTCGACATTGCATAAGATTATAATACCATTACCTCTCACAAGGTCTTCATCAAATAAAAAAAAGGTGGACAGCACTGCCTATAATAATATAGTCACTTAATACATCATCACCGTTTTTATCTATATTAGTCACAGCACTTCCTTTTTATATTCAGAAATGGGTAGCCTTCTATTTTTATAAATAATTAGATTTTAAAAATGTAACTTGAACATAACTTTTATTGACTAATTTATTGTGCGTTGCGTTTTAAATAAAAATAATAATTGCAAGGGAGTATAACGTCGACACAATACTTAATTAGCTATGCTATGATTACAGGAACAAAATTCAACAACAGCATATTTCAGAAAGCAACCTCTGGACACTCACTGGTATTTTTAAGCAGGTTAACAAATCAATTTAACTTTTTTACAATGTCTTGTACTTGGGAAGTCACTCTAGCTTTCGGATTATACCCTAGACAAAATTTTTCGTTTAACGAAGCAGTTACTGATGTAATGAAAGGGACCTATAAAGAAGGGCGAATTCTAAATGAGATTGATATTCGCTATAGAATGTATAGGGGGATCATTGCCACCAGAAAACTTCTTCGTGAGAACCCATAAAATCAGCACAAGAAAATATCACAAAGCATTGGAGTATTTTGAGGAAGATTCATCGGTTGATAAGGATGAAAAAGTTAATAGCAATAACCAAAAATATTATGTTGGAGGGCCGCAATATAGTACAAAATATTTTAATTGTCATAAGTATGCTGTCAGGTTTCTTGCGAGAGTAGGAGTTGTGGATAGCGTTTTACTTGAGTATGACTATCCATTTCAAGCTAACTTTAGTAAATTTCAAGTAGTCACCCTTTCTGAAAATGGTAGCGACTTATTAAATTTTAGGCCCCCAAGTAACAAAAAACCCCATGTTCTAAAAAGAGAAAATAAACAATATCCTTCAAGATATTATAAAATTGCAAGCAGCAAAATAGGCAAAAAACTAAGTACAACCAAAGAAATAAAAGAGTATATCAATATAACAAAACAAGGGAGTAAATTAATTCCAATTGCAATTGAACTAATGAATAATTATCGGACAGATAATGCAAGCAATTTTTTCCATTTTAAACGACACAATACACAGCTTGCTAAAGACTTGATAAAACTGCTTCAAAGCAATTATAATTCCAGTGCCAAGGAGTTTAAACACATTATTAATAAATTCACCCGCAAATTACCTTTAAGTGTGAATGTAACAGGAAGTTTTTTCAAAAGAATGCTTTTCCTCAAAGAACTGGTGCAATCAAACTCAAATATTTGACACGGCAGTAGAACCCTCATAGGGTTCTACTCTGTATGTATTCTCTCTTTAATCCTTACCTGCAACTTTACCGGCTCTTATTGTTTGTCGGCAATGCTTCAAAATCAACACCAATATTAGTCCCCACATCTCAATGTAAACAGAGAAAGTACATGAACCAAAACCTGAATAAAATATTGTAACATTTTTTCCACTAAAAAATACTAGATTAACTTGACACTAGACAAAACCTATATATACTAAATTAGTATAGTTTTTAAGCAACAAACTGGAAAGGGTGGCGAGAAGAGGGCGACTGTAGAGAAGAGGAGACAGTCAGGAGTTAAGCTCTCTTTCCAGTTTTTTTATTACTATAATGTTAAAATTGTCACCCATAGTGTTTTGTCACAATAACGACATTGACTTGGCCTGAGCTTAACATAATTAATATTCCTCTACATTTATGAAATAGAAAGGGAGAATAAAATGCAAAAGCTATTTAATCAGTTTGCGTTTGTATTATTGCTTATGTGGCTTTGTTTTACAACGTATATCATTTTCTATGCAACAGCAAAAGAAACTTGCATATTCGGAATTCCTGTTGTCTTAGGCGACTTTGCCTTAACTGGACTAATAGAGAGCAATATATTTATCGTCATAGGATTATCAGCTTTAATCGTGCAATACTTCCATCGAAAAAAAGAACTTAAAAAACACAAAACTCGCTGTATTTTATAGCTGGTATACTACAAACCACGTTAATATATGCATAATTATTCTATTGTATACTAATTTAGTCTCGATTTTTACATATAAAGTAAGAGTTAACGCTGTGTGCAAGTTTTTTTGCTGAATAAAAATTTGCACACGGCGTGAGTTAATATATATTTTTAAAGTATGAATTAACTGTTGAAATATTCTTTAGCATCATGTATCATCGAAAATGAAAGAGGATTTTGGAGGAATAGCAAGGAAGAAAGTTGGCAAGAGTAGAGAACCAGTAAATTGAAGACTATATTGCTCCCATTTAAGAGAAGTTATAAATTAAGAGAAAAAATGGGAGTTTTTTATGGGTCGCAAGAAATGGACAGCACAGGAAAAATTTCAAATCGTGATGGCAGGTCTTAAAGGGCGCAAAATAGCCGAACTTTGC
>JAAEMX010000297.1 GCA_024225035.1 Lentisphaerota bacterium | reverse complement strand
GCCGCGACCTCCAGAAGATCCTGCTCGAGGGCGACGCACGGGGATTCAGGATGGCTGTCTGATGGCGTTCGGGAAGGGTTGGACCAACGGTTTCGGCGAGGCTGTCGTCGTCGAAGCGGGGCTCGATTTGCCGTGCGTGACGGTCGAGATTGGGCTGGGCGATGACCCGTTCGCCCCGTCGCCCACGTGGGTGCCGCTCGAGGGGGTGATGGGCGTGACTGTCGAACACTCACAGGTCGGCCAGCTCGACGAGTACGGGCCAGGCACGCTGTCGGTTTCGTTGGACAACACATCGGGTGACTTCACGCCAGGTGATGGGGACATGCTGGCACCAAACCAGCAGATCCGTGTTGTGGCCGAACACTCGACAGGGAATGTTGTCCTGTTCCGCGGGTTTGTCGATGACGACCCCGAAGTTTTCTATCAGCGGTGGACAGCACAGGCTGAGGTGTCGGCAACGAACCTCGTGAAGCTCCTGTCTGGCGTCAGTTTGCCTCCGGGCGACTGGCCAGAAGAGCGGATGTCCTGGCGGATCGAGCGGGCTCTTGACGCTGTGGGGGTGCCGTCTCAGTGGAGGCAGATCAACGACACCCCGCACCATTTGTGTCCGGCTGAGACAATCGACGGTGACGTGTCGGTGTGGGATTACCTCGTCGGTGTGGCCCGATCTGAGGGTGGTGCAGTGTTCGTGTCGAAGTCCGGCCATGTCGTGTTCCAGGAGCGGCAATCGATCAGGACAGATATCTACCGCCGGTATCCGCAGGCCACGTTCTCTGATGACCAGGCGTACGCGGAGGGCACCCGGTACTCGGCGCCGACGTGGGGCCGACACGGCCGCATGGTGCGTAACAGGGCGGTGTTCAGCAATCTCGGTGGGGTCAAGGCGTTGCACGAAGACTCGGCTTCTGTCGTGGCGTTCGGTGCCCGCGACCTCGATCAGATGGCAGACCTGAAGGTGAGGTCGGCGGCGAACGCCGAGAACCTCGTCGAGTGGAACATCGGCCAGTGGGGGCAGCCTCACACGTTCGGGCCGTCGCTCACTCTCAACGTCGTGCGGACAGATGACACTGTCACCGATCAGGCAATAACCCGCGGGCTCCGCGACAGGGTGAGGTATGTCCACCTCACACCGGACGGGAGCCGACACGATGAGGAGGTGTTCGTCGAGATGATCGCCACGACCATCGACCCGCGTTCCGACAAGCCGTGGGTGACCGAGTTCGGGTTCTCTCCTGCTGCG
>JAAEMX010000296.1 GCA_024225035.1 Lentisphaerota bacterium | reverse complement strand
TTCCGAGTAGAGCGGTTCGTTACCTTACCGCTCCCTCACAGACCCGGACTAGCATATTTCTCGCATCCGGTTCCTCTCAAATCGGTTTCGCTGATTGATAGGAATGATAAATCTTAGGTTTAAGTAAAGGCATCCATTCTTTTATAAGTCTGCTAAACCTTTCCCAATTCCATGTTGGTCTTCCTCCTCTCCTATTTAACCACTTTTGTAATATTCGTTTGACTTGTTCAAAATAACTGTTTATTCCTTTACTATTAAAAGTAATGCCATAATAGTTATAATGTCCTCTTAGTCTCACATTTATTTTAGCAATAAGTTCTTTCAGTTTACTATTGCGATTGACTTTTATAAAGTTTAGAATCTTATCAAGTGCAACATTAAGTTTCTTTTTACTTGTCTTTCGTTTCAATATCTTAAAAGCTTTACGGCTTTTACCAAGAAAATGAGTAAATCCAAGAAAATCAAAACTTCTGTCACCCCCCTTTCTTTTACTGCTTAAGTTCACGAGTTTCGTCTTATCCGGATGCAATTCAAGGTCAAATTTCTTAAATCGCTTCGATAAAACATTCATTACCCGCTTTGTATCAACAGCATTTTCGAATCCTAATACAAAATCGTCGGCATAGCGAACTATAAAACTTTTGCCTGATAATAATGGCTGTATCTCTTCTGAAAACCATTTGTCTAAAACATGATGTAAATAAATATTGGCTAATAAAGGTGATATTACACCGCCTTGAGGTGTTCCTTCTGACGGATAACTTAGTTGTCCGTTTTCAAAAATGCCTGCTTTTAACCATTTATCTAACATCTTGCGTATCACTCCGTCTTTCACCCGTAAGTCCAAAAATTCTCGCAATATTCCATGATTTATTGTTCCGAAAAAGTTCGTTATATCTGCATCTATAATATTATGCAATCCTTTAAAACTTACTTCTTTAAACATGAAATCTATGGCTTGGTGTGCTGAATGCCCTTTCCTAAAACCATACGAAAAATCTTTGAAATCATTTTCATATATCGGATTCAATACTCGACGCACACTCTCTTGAAGTATTTTATCTTCAATGGTAGGGATGCCCAAAGGACGTTTTCCTTTTTTACCTTTGTTGATATACACCCTGCGAACAGGTGGTGCTTTATACTTCCCGCTTTTAAAATCTGACAGCAGTTTTGGAAGTCGATTTTCCAGCTCCTGATTATAATCATACCAAGTTTTATTATCAATGCCCGAAGTACTATTTTTGTTCAGACTTTTAAAACTCATACGCAGAAAATCAACATCTATAAACTACATTTACGATCCAAGATCTGTAATGTCAATTTAATTACGATACAAAATTAAGTAATATTATTTAAATAAAACATACCCTAAACACGGTATATTTCCATATTTAGGGTACAATAATTATTTTCAGAGAAAGATTTTCTTATTGAATCTTTTTCTCTCTTATGCTTTTAAATTCGGAGTTGTTGTTCCATTTAGGGAAAGTGTTTTCGTTAGCTAATTTGAAGCCTATTCGGAAAGCCAGTTTAGCATCGTCAACAATATTTGTAAAATCCCACCAAGAGGCATCATATTCATCAGTAGGTTTGTGATAATTATTTGCTAACCATTCTTTTTCTTTTTTATGTGCCCAGTCTTTTCCGTTCTTGGCATGATCGCAATTTCCTCTTACAAAAAGTGAAGGAACACCTACTTTGGCAAAGCTGAAATGATCTGATCTGAAATACATACCTGTTTCAGGTGAAGGATCCGGAAGAACATATCTGTTTTGTAATTTTGCAGCCTCTTCAACATAATTATCAAGTTCAGACTGTCCGTATCCTGTAACCATAACATCATTCATTTTTCCTAACGGAAGCATTAAATCATTGTTTATACAAGCTACTGTCTTACTTGTTTCAAATACCGGGTTGTTTGCATAATATCTCGATCCGATAAGTCCGGTTTCTTCAGCTGTAGGAGCAAAAAATAAAATTGAACGTTTAGGTTTTTGATTTAAATTCATGAACGCTTCTGCAATTTCCATCATCCAAGCAAGTGATGTTCCGTTATCAACAGCACCATTATATATTGAATCTCCGTTCAGAACCGGACCGATACCAAGATGATCCCAATGCGCTGAATATACAATACATTCATCCGGTCTTTCGCTTCCTTCAATAATTCCTAAAACATTTTTCGAGTTATCGTATCTCACTTTCTGCTCAATTTCTATTGATAAAGTTGCATTTAAACTTACACCGTTAAATTCTTTCTTCTTAGCAGATAATATTAATTCTTCAAAATTATATCCGGCAGATTCAAATAGTTTTTGGGCAGCTGTAAATGTGAGCCAACCTTCAATTTTGGAACGAACAGGCGAGTTTTTCTTTGGTTTTAAATATAATTCAGATTGACCTGCACCTGCAGCAGGTACCGAGAAAGGATATCCAGCCGGACCTGTTTCATGAATTATTAGTATTCCGGCAGCTCCTTGTCTTGCAGCTTCTTCATATTTATATGTCCACCGCCCGTAATATGTCATAGTATTTGCTTTAAAAAAGCTAGAGTCTGTTGTATTATATCCCGGATCGTTAACTAAAACAACAACAGTTTTTCCTTTTACATCAAGTCCTTTATAATCATTCCAGTCATATTCGGGAGCAACTATACCATATCCGGCAAAAACCAACTCGGAATTTTCTAATTTTACTTTATCAGTAATGTGTCTCGACCAAGTTAGGAAATCATCTACATGCGTTAATTCAATATTGTTTTTCTGAGATGATATTTTTATAATTTTAGGAATTTTACCTGTAATTTCAACCATAGGAACATCCTGAAAATAGCTTCCGTTAAAACCGGGTTTCAGCCCTATTCTTTCAAATTCTTGTTTCAAGTAATTTATTGTTTTTTCTTCTCCTTCGGTGAATGGTTGTCTACCTTGGAATTCATCCGAGCCCAGCATTGTTACGTATCTTTTTATATCAACACTGTCAATAACATTTTCAGCATCAGATACATCATTACCCGGGGACGAACACGAAAACAGTAAAAAAGATATTAAAGAAAATATTAAAGTGAAATGTAAAATTGATTTCATATGATTTATTTTGATGAATATTATGTAAAATTATCTTTTTGGATTGAAGTCTTTCTGTCAACTTATGTTTTATTAACAATTATAATGTTATAAGTCTATTGTTTATTATTTAGTCCGTATTAATCTCTAAACAAATACAGAGATCCTTTCTCTTTGTATTCAACATCATCTTTACCTTTTGCTTTGATAACAAAAAAGTAAATACCGGGTGATGCTTTTATTTTGGAAGTGAGCATTGTTCCGTCCCATCCTATATCAGCAGCTTCTTCTTGTGAGTTGCATGTATACATTTTTTCTCCCCATCGGTTGTATATATCTATCCGAAACTCTTTCATTCCTGTTAATTTATTTCCGGATCCTTCGGATTCTTCAGACCCTCCCGGAAATTTCAATTTGAAATTATCATTTGTTCCGTCTCCGTTTGGAGAAAATACATTAGGAATTGGGAGTTTTGAGGTTTCAACTATTATTGTTATTTCATGCCTTACTGTGTCGTAACAGCCTGATTCATCGTATACAGTCAGAAAGACAGAGTAATCTCCTTTCTCTAAATAAAGATGTTCCGGAGTTTCGTCTGAGCTGTTTTCACTACCGTCTCCAAAACTCCAATCATATAAACTAACCCAAGTAGTAGGGCTATCAAATTCAACCAGGTCTGTATTAGCCATTATGTCAGATGCAGGTTCAAATGAAAAATCAGGTTCCTCTATTCTAATATTTATTATTGTATCCTGCGGGCAACCCCAATTATTAACAACATTATATTTATAGGGAATATTTCCGTAATAACTTGGACTAGGGTTAGCAGTAGCATTTCCTATAATTGTATCACCCGAAAATTGTGTATTTGTAGCGCTTATATTCTCTTCGGAGGACCAATATGTACCTAAGAAACCGTCAGTGGGGTGATTATAGTAATTTTTCAATGTATCTTTAAATGTCCATATTTCCGGTAAAACTTCTTCTGCAAAAATAATTGTCCAAGACAATACGGAACCTTCATCATTTGCGGTATTATCAGATATTTCTATTTTCCAATCTCCGTTTAACGGGCAACCGTTTAATCCTGCATACGATTCTTGCGGCTCATATGCTGCTTCCAGAGCTGCACTGTGAGTATTCATTAGTCCGGATACCGCTCCTGTAGACCAGAAGTAATTGTAACCTAAATCATTTACCGGATCTCCTAAATCTGAATGATTTGTATTATCGTAGTCTTTTAAAATTATTGAACTTCCGTTAGGGCAAGTAAGTTTAACTTGAACTTGTCCCATATCAGTATGTTCAAAATTAATTCCGATTGAATCTATATCATCTCCACCATCGAATGTTTCACCTACAAGAAATTCGTCGAAAGGTAATGTTGATCCGTATGTTTGTGTATCTGAAAATCCAATAGCACCCGCTTCTGTTACTTTATAAACAGGTTCGTCTTCCCATAAAACGGGAACGGCTTTACCTGTGAGATTCACTGTACTTCCTTTGCATATACCATTTTGATCAGTAGGAATATCAGTTTTTGTTGCAGAATAATCAGGCGGGAAAGCTATTTTTACAGGTAATATATCGTAAGCTTCCTCGGTTCCTTTTACAACTGTTAATTTAACTCTGTAGCCTCCTCCTTCATTAAATGAATATGTTTGAGTAGAACTATTATTAATCGCAGAAGAGTTGCCAACGGAACTCCATTTATATGTTGCTCCGGTTACAGGACTTCCTCCTGACGTTGCTTCCCCCACAAAAGTGATTTCAGAGTTTCTGCATACACTTAAAGTGTCACCGTCAGCAGGGTAAATTGGTTGTATGTCTGGGGTGCTTATACTTACAGCAAGCTGAGAATAGCTGAAA
This sequence comes from Lentisphaerota bacterium, assembly GCA_024225035.1. GTDB lineage: Bacteria > Verrucomicrobiota > Lentisphaeria > Victivallales > Victivallaceae > Zth2. Next base: position 839 of record JAAEMX010000296.1, on the reverse strand, counting down.
TAGGGTATCAATAATAGTACAAAGAGTAAATGTTTTTTCACGATAAAAAATTTTGGCAAAAATATGATTTATTATTGTTTAACTGAAAGCATATCGAAAATATTTTACAGAACGAATTAATTTATAAGTTATATCTAATAAACAAACTTATAAATTTCAAATTAGAATTGTAAGTTCTGAATTGATTTTCACAGGTTTTGTAATGATTTTATCAATTATTTTTGCACATTAAATTTTTACTGTTACATTTGCAGACCAAACGGTCGGTTTATGAATGAAACAAAAGAACATATTCTTATATCTTCGCTGAAATTATTTCTGCAAAAAAGTTACAAAGAAGTAACGATGAGAGAAATAGTTGAGATTACAGGTCTGTCTAAAGGGGCTTTTTATCACCATTTTAGTAGTAAAGAAGAATTGTTTAAAGATATAGCCCGAATGTTTTTTTCGATGGGTGTTATTGATTATTCTAGTTTTGATCAAGGTTCTTTGTATTCATTTTACAATCACTATGTAAAATATATTGGAGAGTCATTCAAGGAAATGTATCGACTTTTAGGAGATTCTGTAGATGTCTCATTTAATTTTTTTCTAATAATGTTTGAAGCAGTAGCTAAATTTCCGGAGTTCTTGAAAATGGAACTGGCTCAGCATGAAAAAAGTATTGAAGCTTGGGAGCAAGTAATACAAAGTGCCGACGAAAAGGGAGAAATTAAATCAACTTCAACCAATAACCATATTGCAGCTTTGTTTTTATATTGTACCGACGGTGTATTTCTTAGATTTGTGAACAATCAGAAGAAAAGTACTTATGAAGCCGACTTAAAAGTAGCTTTTGA
>JAAEMX010000295.1 GCA_024225035.1 Lentisphaerota bacterium | reverse complement strand
CCACCTCGCCCGCAAAGTCGGGATAAGCAGAAAGAGATTGCTAAACAGGTTAATAACTACCTGAAACTCGGTGTAATCAAGCCTGTTAATGCTGAGGAATACAGCCAGGTACACCTCGTTCCTAAGCCAACACCTAACGAGTGGAGGTTTTGTCTAGACTTCGTACGTTTAAATAACTGTACTGATGGTGTCGAAGGTTGGCCTATCCCCAACATCAAGCATATGCTAGACAGAATTGGTGAAAGGAAGTCTAGGATTTTTGGAGTGATGGATATGACGTCAGGTTACCATCAAGCGCCAATATCCGCTTCATCGCAGATACTAACATCGTTCATCTGTTTTATGGGGATATTCTGTTGGTTGCGTGTCCCTATGGGTTTAAAGAACGCAGCTTCGTATTTCCAACGCGTAATGGCGACAGTTGTATTGATTGGTTTAATCTACCTAATCTGTGAGCTATATATTGATGACATCTTAGTCTTTGGAAAAGATGAGGATGATTTCATTGATAATCTTGAAAAAGTTTTTAAAAGACTTCGTCAATACAACGTTACACTTAATCCTAAGAAATGCCGGTTTGGTATGGACAAGGTTGAGTACGTTGGTCACGTCATTTCGTTTGAAGGTATTACCTTCAGCGACGAAAAGAGAGTGAAAGTTTTGGATTTCCCGCTGCCTAACACGCAAAAGGACTTGCAGGCATTTCTCGGCTTGGTTAACTACTTCCGAGATCACGTGCCTGACATGACAGGCCTTGTCAAGCCTCTTCGCGTCTTAATTGACCCTAAGAAGAAGAATCAACGTTTGACCTGGACTGAAATCGCTAGTGAGAACTTTCTCAAAGTCCGAGACATTGTGGCTAATTGCCCGGCTCTCTACTTCGTTGACGAGAATGCTCCTATTATAGTCATGACCGATGCGTCTGACTACGGTATTGGTGCCTACATATATCAATTGATTGACAATAAAGAACGTCCAATCATATTCTATAGTAGTGCGCTTAGTGGTGCTGAGCTTAATTGGTCAACCATTGAAAAAGAAGGATATGCTATCTTCGCTACACTTACGAAGTTCAGTCATTTACTTCGTGATAACAAGTTCTT
>JAAEMX010000294.1 GCA_024225035.1 Lentisphaerota bacterium | reverse complement strand
TTTTGGGTCGTTCTTATAGTAATAACCTAAACAACCGTTTTTAAAACAGTAACCGTACTTATGCTTATAAGTCTTTAAACCGTTCCTTTTAGTGAACTCAATCGGCTCTTTGCATTTTAAACACTTTTTTACTGGCATTATAAATAATTATCGTTACTAAATAGTTTGCTTACCAAAAAATAAAATGTAATTGTACCTATAAATATAGAAGTATAATACATAAATGGAGTTTCTTCCGCCGTAAAGAAAGATGTGGTTGTATATGCTATTGAAAGTAACACTAATACCATAATCAATCCACAAAATGAAGTGTAAAGTATATTATATAATTTACTTCCTATTATTAAATTACCGTTCAAATATTTTTTTTGTTTTCCCATAATATTTATTTTAAATGTTCGTTATATGCTTTATATCCATTTGGATAAGTTATAGTGTAATCTACTTTTAATAATCTTAAACGTTCTATTTCCTTGTTTAAATCCGATTCTATAATAAATTGGAGAGTGCGATTTGTTGTAAGTTTAAACATCTTTAATTAATTCTTTAGCCATATCACCAATCAATCTGTATTTTATAGCATCTAAAACTATAAACTCATTAGCCGCTGTTTTTACATCACCTTTCCATGTTGGTAATTTAGTGTCATTTGGAAATGCTTTACAAAATTCTGTTGTAGTCATTCC
>JAAEMX010000293.1 GCA_024225035.1 Lentisphaerota bacterium | reverse complement strand
GTAGCCCGCGGCTGTCATAGGCCCAGGTTGTGGTGGTGCCGTCACCGGCGGTGTGGGCGCTGAGGCGGCCGGCCTGGTCGTAGGTGAAAGTGGTGGGCCCGTCAGGGTCGGTGCCGTCCACCAGCTGGTTGGCGGCGTTCACATTGAACGTGGTGATCCCGTCTTGGGAGTCGTCGATTTGGGTGATGTTGCCGACCGGGTCGTAGGTGTAAGACCAGGTCCGGCCATCACGGGTGGCCTGGGTGAGCTGGCCGGCGGGGTCGTAGGCGTATGTCCAGTTCTCCGGACCCGTGATCGAGGTGATCCGCCCCGCTGCGTCGCGGGTCAGGGTTGAGGACCCGAGTTGGGTGTCTTCATAGCCGGTGAGCCGGCCGTCGGTATAGGACCAGGAACGGGAGTTCCCATCCGGCAAGGACTCCGAGGTCACACGACCGTCAGGGTCATAGCCGTAGGTGGTGGTCCCGTAGGTGGGGTGGGTCACCGTGTCGAGCCGGTTCACACTGTCGTAGGTGTAGGTGACCGTGGTGCCGTCCGGGTAGGTCAACAATGTCCGGTTCCCGGCTGCGTCATAGCCGTAACCGACCACGTCACCGTCAGCTTCGGCGACCTGGGTGACCCGCCCACGGGTGTCATAGACCCAGGTGGTGGTGCCATCGGGCCCAGTCGCCGAAGTGCG
>JAAEMX010000292.1 GCA_024225035.1 Lentisphaerota bacterium | reverse complement strand
GAAATCGCCGCTACGGGTAAAGCCTTTAATATGGAAGATGCCGCCAATCGGGCAATCGCTGACGGTTCTAGTCTTGACCAGTTCCGCAAAATTGTACTTGACTCTAAGGCTAGAAGCTCACAAGTTGAGTATCAAGCTCCAGTCGAAGCTATTGGTTTGAGTAAAAAAGAAAAGCAAGAATATAGTCTCTTCAGGGCTATTCAACTTGCTGCTTTGGGTAAGCCATTAGACGGCCTCGAAAGAGAATGTTCTGATGAGTTGGCGAGACAGATTAATAAACCTGCCAAAGGTTTTTACGTACCACCCGAAGTGGTCAACATGCGTGGCAATATCGCTGGCGACGCAGCTAAGGGTGGTAACCTGATCGATACTGATTTGCGTATTGGTTCTATGGTCAGTGAGTTGCACGATGCCATGGTGCTGCCCAAGCTCGGCGTTAAAATGCTGCATGGCCTGACTGGTAATGTGGTAATTCCTACCGATGACGGTGGCATTAATACTTACTGGCTGCAGGAAAACGGCGAACCCAGTGTCTCTGAATTCAGTATCGGACAACTGGCAATGCGCCCACATACGGTTGGTTCTTTAATCAACCTGTCTCGCGAACTGCTGCTGCAAACTGGCAACTGGGTAGAGGGTTTTGTGCGTAGTAAACTAATGCGCAGTATGGGCTTGGAAATCCAGCGTGCGGCACTGCTCGGTTCTGGTTCCAGTAATCAACCGACAGGCTTATTGAATAGTCTGACTTCAAGTCAGATTGTGGCGATTGCCACCAATGGCGGCGCACCGCTCCTGAAGCATCTGATTGCACTGGAAACTAAAGTTGCTGACGCCAATGCCGACTTCGGTACTATGGCTTACCTGACTAACTCAGTAATGTTTGGTCAGCTCAAGCAGACTCCGGAATTTGCCGAAGCCTTTACCCGTCCAATTCTGAAAGTTGGTAGCGATAACAGTGGCGAAATGAATGGTTACAGAACCTATCGCACTAATCAGATTCCTAAGAACCTGACTAAAGGTACTAGCTCTAATAGTTGTTCTGCAATTCTTTTCGGTAACTTCTCTTCACTGGCAATTGGCTTCTGGGCTGGCTTGGATATCGTCGTTGACCGGGCAACTGGTTATGCCGCAGGTCAGGTCAATGTGAGGGCCTTACAGTCCTGTGATGTCGCGGTAACCCGTAAAGAATCTTTTGCCGCGATTAAAGACGCGAAGGTAACTGCGTAATGTTCGAAAACTTAAACAAAGCTGTCTTGTTGTCATTTGGCGAGCAGGTCGGAAGCAATTCCGGCCTGTTCACTGCCATTGTTGACTTTGAGGAAGTTTCCGGCAAGCTGGGTGGCTTTAAAAAAGATTATACTAAAATGGAACTGGTGGCTGCGGAAGGTGCGGTCGCCAGTTTGACTATCGGGAGTCAAATCACCGTGCGTGGGAAAACTTATCGCGTCGCTGACAAGTTTGATGACGGCGGGGGTATGGTACGAATTCCCTTAACTGACCCAGTTTCCGGCAGCGCTCCGGAAGGTACTAACTGGATGGAGAATATTTAACATGCAACCAGTTGTTGATTTAAAAATTGAAGGTAATGAGCAAGTTAAATACGCGCTTGATCACTATGGAGTGGCTGCTCATAAGGCGTTAAAGCGGACCGTTCGTAAGCTGTTACGGCACTTGAACTACAAGGCTAAGCGTAACTTAGGGCGTAACCTAAAGGTGCCGCAAAAGGAACTAAAGAAGCGTTTACTCTCTGATCTGCATTTCAATAAAGATGGCTCGGTTAAAGCCCGACTGTGGTTTGGCGCAAACCCGGTTCCATTTCACCATCTTGGAGCTTTGCATCAGTTGAAAAGTAAAGGCGGAGTCAGAGCTGGAAAACATTTTGCTAAGGGCTCATTCGTTTATAACGGGTTAGTTTTCAAGCGTAAAAGCCAAGCCAAATTTCCCATTAAACGAGTAGATTTAAAGATTGACACCGTGGCAGATCGAGCATTAGAACAAGCAGGTCTTTACAACCAAGCCCAGATACAGCGTAAATTTCAAGATATATTTAAACAAGAACTAAACTTTGCGGTGGGACATGAGTAATTTTCAAGAACTTTGTACCAAGTTAAAGGCGGCTCTCGTTGCTGATTTTGCGGACGAAGGCGCTACTGTCGGCTGGCTAAAACGTGAAGTAAAAGATTTACCTGCTCCAGGCATATTGCTGGATATCGAACAGCTTGATATTGGCGAAGATGAAGGCGACGGAAGACTGCCTTTAGAGTGTTCTTTTGCCGCTTTCTGTATCTTAAGTATTTGCACTTCAAATTACGAGCTGGCAATAAAAGGCTTCGTCGCTAAGGTCATGGCATTGTTACGGCATAATTCCTTCGGCATGGAAACCGTTTCTATTCCAGAAAATCTTTCCGCGGAAGGCGTGGACTTTTCCCCCGGTAAAGCTGGTTATATTTGTTGGGTGGTGACGTGGCAGCAGACAGTTTATGTCGGTGAAGACGTCTGGAGTGGCGATGGGATTATACCAAGTGAGGTAAAGTTCAACTACACTCCTGAAGTTGGTGCTGAGCATGAGGCAGGCTATGAATCACTATGAAATCACCGAATTGCAACGCAATATAGCTAATCTGGTTCGTATCGGCACGATTGCCGAGGCGGACTATACTAATGCCAAAGTACGAGTGCAGATTGGTGAACTCTTGACTAACTGGTTGGATTTCATCAGCTTCCGGGCAGCCTTGGTAAAAGTGTGGTGCCCGCCGGAAGTTGGCGAACAGGTGTTAGTAATCAGTCCCGGCGGTGATCTTGCGCAAGGTGTGGTAATTCCGGCAATCTATCAAAATACTTTTCCGGCAACTTCCACAACCCCAACTACTACCAAGCTGACTTTTGGCGATGGAGCAAAACTCGAATATGATTCCGCAGCTCATCACTTACAGGCAATTTTGCCCGGCGGTGGAACTACTACTTTAGTTTCAGACGGTGGCATTACTATTATTGGTGATATCACTGTCACTGGGCAGATTGTCAGTACAGGCGATCAGATAGCTGGAGGGATATCTCAAATCAATCATGTCCATGGCGGAGTAAAAGCTGGTAGCAGCACTACAGCTAAACCGCAATAAAAAAGGGAGAGGATACTCCTTAAGCAGCTGTGTTACCTACCTCACTATTTTCCACAACAGCTTCCTCTTAAACCTCTCCCTTGGCCTATTTCAAGGTATTATTGATTATAAATAAAATATTCAATTTTGTCAATACCTTAAAAGTATAAGATCATATAAAAATATTAGATTCTTAAAATTATAGAGGGAAGCAGCCTCCGACAATTTTTGGAGAGGTATGTCGGAGGCGTGGTAAGAATAATTAATTATTCTTTTTGATAGGAAGTAAATCTAAACTAATGGAATAATTTTCTTAGACTTTTAAAGCTTAAAATGCGATTTTCTCAAGCATGAATAAGAGAATCAATTATAAAGCAATAAACCACTACTTACAATCTATTAATAATTATACTTCAAAGATTTAAATTAGTCAATTAATTATAACTATTTGTTATATTATAAGCTCAGGTTAACGCTCTTTCTATTATATAAAAGGAAAGCGTTATGACTGGAATTGACCATACCACTGGCCGCTACTTAAGCGGACTTGATCATCTGAAACAATCCATCACTGACATTTTAACTACTCCCATCGGTTCGAGAGTTATGCGGCGCGAATATGGCAGCCGCCTTCCGCGCTTAGTGGATGCTCCTTTAAACTCCTCAACTCTAGTCGACCTCTACTCAGCGACCGCCGAAGCGTTGCTGCGGTGGGAGCCACGCTTTAAACTGTTGTCAGTTTCCGCCGTCACTCCGCAAAACACTGGGAAAATTGAGCTGGAACTGACTGGCGAATACCTACCCAACGGCAAAACTATCACCATGGAGGGGATTATCTTATGAGTACCTTTAGCGCAATAGATTTGAGCTTACTACCAGCACCGGATGTAATCGAACCATTGGATTATGAGATAATTTTCTCAGCGATGCTGGCGACCTTACAGAGTAAAGCACCGGAGTTTTCCGCATTAGTCGAATCCGACCCGGCATATAAGGTGCTGGAAGTGGCGGCGTATCGCGAACTTATGCTGCGACAGCGAGTAAATGACGCCGCCAGAGCGGTAATGTTAGCTTACGCAACTGGCAATGATCTTGAAAACTTAGCGGCTAATTTTAACGTCCAGCGGCAAATAGTAGTCCCAGCTAATCCGGATGTAGAGCCGCCAACGCCAGCCGTATATGAAACTGATACCGCCTTGAGAAAGCGTACTTTGTTAGCTTTGGAAGCGATTACTACCGCTGGCAGTGAAGGCAGTTACATCTTTCATGCTTTATCTGCTTCAGGTGATGTAAAAGCGGTTACTGCGGCAAGCCCCAGCCCGGGGCAAGTCTCAGTCACTATTCTATCCCACAGTAACGGCGGCGCAGCTTCAGGTGATTTACTTACAACTGTCTCCACGGCACTTAATGCCGAAGAAGTCAGACCTTTAACTGATCAAGTTACGGTGCAATCCGCCATTATTCAGCGCTATTCGGTAACCGCCACTTTGACCCTAAAAAGCGGTGCCTCCAGTGCACTAGTGATGACTGCAGCTGAACAGGCGCTACAAGCTTATGCCGCAACTAACTTTAAACTGCAAGCCACGGTAGCTTTAAGTGGTATCTATGCCGCTTTACATCAGACTGCTGGGGTAGAAAAGGTCAATTTGAGCTCACCAAGTGCTGATATTATTTGCGGGGTTAACGCCGCTCCATTAATAGAGAACATAACTTTAACTGTGGAAGGCTAAATGAGTTTATTACCCAATAATGCCACTAAATCAGAACTTGGCTTAGAAGACGCGACAGCAAGACTGGAACAAGTCCCAGTACCAACTGGTGACTTGTGGAATCCAGAGACTTGCCCGGCGGCTTTACTGCCATATTTGGCATGGGCATTGAGCGTAGATGTCTGGCGTGACAGTTGGAGCGAAACTGAACAACGAGCCATTATCGCCAAACAGTATGAAATTCACGCTCATAAAGGCACGATTGGGGCACTACGTCAAGCTCTTGACAGTCTGGGTTATCACTTAAAAGTAGTCGAATGGTTTGAGCAGACTCCATTGGGTGAACCTTGCACCTTTACGGTGGAGGCGGAGGTCAGTACTTCCGGCTTGGATGCTGCGGCTCAAGCACTGGTGGAACAGACTATTACGGCTACCAAAAATGTCCGCAGTCACCTAAGCAGTTTGAAACTGGTCGGACGCAGTGAAGGTGTGGGCTATTTGGGAATAAGTACTACTGCTGGCGATGTTATTACTATTTTTCCACCTGTAACTAAAACTATTAATCAGCAAAGCTGTTGGTATGCTGGTGTTTGTAACAGTTATCAACGTGACACTGTAACCATACTTCAAAGGAGTGCTTAAATATGGATTTCTATTCGGTTCTAACTAATATCGGACAAGCGGCTTTAGCCAATGCCGGAGCCCTTGGGCAAACCATAAATTTGTCACACATGGCGGTCGGAGATGGGAACGGCAGCGCTGTTACGCCAAATGAAACGGCTACGGCGCTGGTCAATGAAGTTTATCGTGGCAGTCTAAACAGTCTTTCCACTGACTCGGAAAATCCCAATTGGCTGATCGCCGAACTGGTCATTCCAACTAACGTCGGTGGCTGGACGGTACATGAAGTCGGGCTCTTTGACAGTAACGGTAATTTATTTGCCTACGGTAATTTTCCTGAAACTTATAAGCCGCAACTCAGCGAAGGCGCGAGTCGTGACTTGGTTATCAGGATGGTGCTGCAGGTTAGTGGTACCGCAAATGTCGAACTCAAAATTGACCCGGCGGTGGTATTAGCTACCAGGGATTATGCTGACATTGTAGCCCAAGTAAAAATTGCTGCACATGAAGCTGCAATAAATCCGCATCCGGGAAAATATGCCCCGCCGCATGAACACCCTTACGAGGCTGTTGGCAGTGTAGCGGCTCATAAAGCTGAAGGTAATCCGCATCCACAATACAGCTTATCTGTGGGTACGGTAATTGGTTGGTGTAACCCCACTGCGCCGTGGGGTTTTATTGAGTGTAACGGAGCAGCACTCAGCAGAACGACTTATGCAAACTTATTTGCCTCTATCGGTACCATTTATGGTGTTGGCGACGGCAGTAGCACTTTTAATGCTCCAGATTTACGTGGCGAATTCATCCGAGGCTGGGACAATGGCAGAGGAATTGATTCGGGCCGCAGCTTGGGCAGTTGGCAGGCTGATGACTTCAAAAATCATACACACCTTAACTATCAAGGCCATCAAGGCGGTGGTGGTGGTAAATATGCTTCAGGAGATGATTATTCCAACTCTTATATTTCTAATCCCCCAGATACATCAGCTACAGGCGGTGCCGAAACTAGACCTCGAAATATAGCACTTATGTATTGCATTAAATATTAAATGGAGAGCAGGATATGAAAGTTTATAACTATGATGGCATTACCAAAGAGTACCTCGGAGTTGCCGAGGCGGCAGCCAACCCGTTGGAGGCTGGGAAATTTTTAATTCCGGCTAATGCAACGCAACTTTCTCCGTCACAAGTTGGTGCTGCAGAAGTGGCAGTGTTTAATGGTGATAATTGGGAGCTTAAGGCTGACTATCGAGGTACTGAAGTCTGGAATAAGGCAACCCAAGAAAGGTCAATTATTAAAGAGATAGGTGAAGTACCTGAAACATTTACTATAGAGCCACCACCGTCAGCTTATCACAAATGGAGCGATACTAGCAACGAATATGTAGCTGACACCAGTAAAAAACAGGAATTACTGCAACTACTCAAAGCTAAGATTGATGTTGAAACTGATGAAAACATTCTAAACGGCTTCTTATATGAGGATAAAAGTGTCAAGCTTTCGCTGGAAAACCAGATGAATTATAAAGCCGAATACGACATGCGAGAGCTTTTGACTTATCCGCATAAGATTAAGGCTGGAAATGAATATGTAATGTTGGAATCCTCCGATGAATACGCCGCTTTTTACGTGGCTGGAGTGCAATATATCCGCAGTTGTATTGAAGCAGGCTGGAACCAAAAGGATACTCTTGACTCAAAGACAACCGCAGAATTGATCGAGTATATGAATAACTCATAAAATAAAGGAAATTTAAAATGCCTGAACAATTTTTACATGGTGTTGAAGTAGTCGAAATCGATAGTGGGGTTCGTCCCATTAGAACGGTAAAAAGCTCGGTTATTGGCGCTGTGGGTACTGCTCCAGATGCTGATGACGCAGCCTTTCCGTTGGATACCCCAGTGTTAATTGCGGGGCGCCTTTCCGAGGCCGCCAAATTGGGTAAAACTGGAACTCTTTACAAAGCGATACAGGGCATCTTCGATCAGGCTGGTGCCATGGTTGTGGTTATCAGAGTTGCTGAAGGTGCGGACGATGCTGAAACCACTTCCAATATTATTGGAGATGTGGATTCAGGTACCGGAGCATACACTGGAATCAAAGCTTTACTCAGTGCCAAATCTATTGCTAAAGTTGAACCGAGAGTAATTATTGCACCGGGCTTTTCCGATCAGGCAGCTATCGCTGCAGCT
>JAAEMX010000291.1 GCA_024225035.1 Lentisphaerota bacterium | reverse complement strand
TCGGATAATCTAAAATCCTACGTTACCCGAGCGGATAAATACGAACCAAAATTCACTCAGTTATGTGAACAATTGGGCGCTCATTTTCAAGTAGATCTACAAGCTGCCCGAGTAGCAAAACCAAAAGATAAAGCCAGTGTGGAAAGTGGGGTAGGTATAGCCTACTGGCGCATATATGGACCTCTGAGAAACGAAATATTCCATAGTCCCCAGGCTTTGAATGAAGCTATTAGAAAGCAACTTGATCTTCATAATACAAAGCCCTATCAAAAAAAGGAAGGCAGCCGCCAGGAGATTTTCCAAACCTACGAACTACCCATATTGAAGGATCTTCCTGATCAACTATTTGAAATCAAAAAAATAGCGAGTGCAAAAGTACAACGCAATTATCATGTTTTTCTGGGAGAAGAAAAGAACTATTATTCTGTTTCCTATCAATATGTAGGCCATCAGGCTCAAGTGATCTATACCTCCCAGGTAGTAGAAATATTCATCAAAGACCAGCGGGTTGCCATACATAAACGCCTGTTTAACCGGGGCAATTACCACTACCAGACCAATGAAAAACACATGCCGGAAAGACACCGAAAGTGGAAGGAAATCAAAGGGTATGACGCTCGATATTTCTTAAATGAAGCACAAAAAATCGGTTCGGCCACTCACTGGGCTATGCAGCATGTGCTACTGTCTAAGATTCATGAAGCACAAACCTACAATAGCTGTAAAGGGATTCTT
>JAAEMX010000290.1 GCA_024225035.1 Lentisphaerota bacterium | reverse complement strand
TTGCAGTTTTACCTTGTTGTGGTATAATAATAGCTGAATTAATTTGAAGTGCAGCATGAGTTATCTCAAATCATATTTTTGTATATCATTTTTTAATTGGTATTTTAATTGGTTTAATTATTTTAATTCATATAATATTATGAGATTTATAATACGAGAATTATTAATTATACCATATTTTCCTATAGTTTACACATAATTAATTAATTTTCCTTCACAGTTACTAAAATTATAATTTATATGTGTTTATTAAGGCTTTACTTTTTAGTTCTCCTTTTCATTCCAATTACTATGATTATTACTTTTTAGTTTATTTTTCCTTTTTATATTTAATATAGTTAATTATTGTTACTATTATAATTTAAGTAATTAGAATAATAATATTGACAAGGTTATTCATGAAAGAAGTACTAACAAAGGAACATGGCATTTAATTTAATGATGATTATTAATCTTATTATAATTAATTATTATTTATTTATCTTTTCGTTTTTAAGTTTGAATAATTAGCTTTTCCAGAATTTATGATTTTATTTTTACCTTATTTTCTTTTTAATTATTAATAATTTAGTTTTTATTTATTAATCTACTTTTCAATTATTATAAATTCTGGTTTTACTTATATTATCTTAACTATAGATAGTAATAATATTGGTTTTAATATACTTATTATTATTTTATTTCCTATAATTAATTGAATTGCTGAATCCGAAACTAAATCAAATAATTATATTATTATATTTATTT
>JAAEMX010000289.1 GCA_024225035.1 Lentisphaerota bacterium | reverse complement strand
ATCTGCCATCTCCGGTGATGAGTCAGGACATTTGAATGCCTTGGCATAGTCACCACCAATAATAGCGATGCCACCATTCTTCCCCGGGTCAATTGCCATATCAAACATCTTTATACCTCCAGTTATTACATTGCCTGATGATTACTTCTGACATGGTCAGTATGGATGTGCTGTAAACAGATGAGAAAGTTACTGATGATTTCACGCTTAAACGGATGGCGCTTATTCCACGCCTTAACAGCTTCCGATGATTTGAAATCTATAGACATGATTTCCTCCTTAAGAACTCAGCTCAAGTGCGAGCTGCGATTGATGTTTCAGTGTAAAACTCAACTCCGGCAACAGGTAACGCTCCTTCGGTGGCTTTAGCGATTTTGTCCAGCTTTGCAGTGTCGGGCAGCTTGAAGTCATCGGGGAGTTTCGTAAAGTCGGCAACCCGAGCTCTCCATATTTTACGGCTGGATATTCCTGCGATCTTTTGCGTAGTCGTCACTTCCGCCATTGCCATAACTGCTTGCACTGGGTCTGCTTCCTGTATGGCCTTAGCTTCAGCAAGTCGGCGCTGTTCCTGCTCTTCAAAAAAAGTTGCCATCTTAGTCTTAATAATCTGCTCAGCTTCTTTAAGCGGATTAATCAACTTGTTTTCCAGCGCTTTAACCTTTTTATGAGCTTCATGTGCGGCCTTGACCGCTGGCCCTGTTTCAGCTTTGACATTCTTCTGTACCTGCTTGACCTGTTTAAGCATATCAGCTGCTGCCGCATTGTCCTGATCATCCATAATAGCCAAGTCATTAGCCAGCTGAACGCACGGCATTACTTCCTGTTTCATTATTGCTGTTTCGTTAATCATACTCTCACCTTGTGCTTGTAGTTGTAAACATTTAAAGCGGAAAGGAATACTGGCCAATCCTGCGGGTCGTTATGGTGTTCAATGTGGTATTCACCACTGACATTTAAGTAAACTGTCCAACGTTCGCTAACCTCATCAGGCAGACAGGCCGCATAAGCCGCCAGCTGCGGGCCATGCACAAAAGACTTAACTCCAGTTTTGATGTCCAGCAGGACATTTTTATCTCCGATATACCCCAAACGGTCAAGGGTTCCGGCATAGTGTAATTTTGGATTAAAGACGCGCTGCTCAATCAGGGTAAACTCCGGCTTGAAGTCATAACGAAAACTCTGCCAAGCTCCAAAATAAGCGGCGACCTCTTCATCGAGACTATCAATATCAAGTCTTTTACAATCAAACAGCTCACAAGCCTGATGTACATAGCTGCCACGTATTGCAGCCAGCTCCAAAGTTTGTTGTTTCACTTGAGAGAAGTCCGATAAACCTGCGGTTTCCAGAACCGAAGTAACTCCGGGAATCACGACCCCGTTCAGGCGGTATTCGTGGTTTGTAGCATTAAACTCAAGCATCTAACTTTCCTTGTTCAATGTCCTGACAGATACGTTCATACAAGCGCCACGGTACAGCTCGGCTGCTGCCACCCGGCACCCCGTATTTGTGCTCCAAGGCAGCTTTAATCTGGCCCGGTTCATATTGGGAATTCTGGGCGATGGCATATAAGCGTCTTGCTTGGGCTTCAGAAATCACCGTTTCATCATTTTCCTCAGGTTTAGCCTGTGGCTGCT
>JAAEMX010000288.1 GCA_024225035.1 Lentisphaerota bacterium | reverse complement strand
AGGGCGCCCCTTTACTTTTCTTATATAATAATAGGCGCGAGTATTTTTAGGAGTAATAACAAAGTGCAAGTACCTTGTATCAGCATCCTGATAAGTTGTTTTTTTATCTGGAACGGGTAATTTTTCAAGACTGCTTTTTGTGAATTTGATCTTTTCCATAATATTATATCTTACCTTTATCTTACCACACAGGGCGATTTATAGCGACATTCAGCTACGTACAGCAACAAACTAAAATGATCTATCAAGTTCAAATATAATATAATAGAGGTATTTACAAAATCAAACCATTATGTTCAGCAACCATAATTATCTCCTCCTTAAAAGATACGGCTAAATTGACTTTGCGTATGCTGCGGCGTTTTTACCTGCTTCACGTCCAGTCACTGCACCTTTAATCAGGCCGGAACCGGTTGGATAAGCATAGTAAAAATAACCGCCAGTGATTTCACCACAGCCGTAAAGACCGGGAATTGGGATATCACTGTTATCCAGTATTTCACAACTCAGGTTGGAGTTGAGTCCTCCGAATGAGAAAGTAACTCCCGGGACAACCGGATATACATAGAAAGGAGGCTTAACAATTGGTAAAGCCCAGTTAGTTTTGGGAGGGCATAATCCTTTTGTGCGCTGCCCATCAAGCACTGCAGGGTCATATGGTTTTGTATTATGCGCACATGCTTTGTTATATTCCTCAATAGTCTTCATAAATGCATTCGGATGGATGCCGGCTTTGACAGCAACTTCACATAAGTCATTGCCTTTATAGAATGTTTTCTGGCGCTTATAATGTGGCTCACAACATGCCATTCCATCTGAGTCAAATACTTGAAATGCTACTTTGTCGTAAAGCTTAAGCAGCGCCCTACCGACATCTACGTAGGTCTGAATATTCCAGAACTTTCCTTCGTTGATAAAACGATGTCCAACCTTATCAACCGAAATCCCCCAGGGGAATCCCAGTCTGTTAGTTTTTTCACAAGTATCAAGTCCACCGACATAAGGTGAATCGCAGTCTATTGGAGTTATATGAGCGCCAGTGAAGTGCCCACGACAGCCTGCACCGTGTCGCACAGCAGCCATAAACATGTCACCAGTATTGAATTTCACGCAGCGCTGTCTAATATCATCCCATTCAGGTCCAAGAAATTGAGATCGTCTGGCATTACTTGCTTCAAAACCACCGCAACCAAGCACCACGGCTCCATAAAAATGCCTGACAACACCATCTCGCCCTCGAGCGCAAACACCTCTGACATCGCCCATTTCTGAAACTATCAATTCAAAACAGTTTAAATCATAATGAATATCTATATTTTTGCTTTCCAGATATTCCCGCTCGCTCGTAACAAGACCATGCCCGCCGCCGCGCCCTTGAATAACCAGGCCGCCCGGATAACGTTTTTTGCCTAAGGCCTTATCTTTCGAATCATTGACCGTTCCATAGCCAGCCAAATCAAACTTTACACCATGCTCCTTGAGCCATTTAATAATGTTAAAAGCCTGCCCGGTAAACCATTCAACTCTTTCCCTGTCCGGCCTGCCATGGCCGGCATTCATGACCTCTTCCACATATTTTTTATGTGAATACTTTTCGATCTCAATATCATTCCATGCTTTATCAGAAAAATTATCGTCAAGCAGGCTGCGGACCTCTTCAGGGTCAGTAAAAGCAATACGTAAAGCTGCAGTGGTGAGCCTGGAATTTCCTCCAAAAGATTTCTTAGGTGACTTTTCAAGAACAATAACGTTTGCCCCGCAGTCAGTAGCAGATATCGCGGCAGAAAGGGCAGCGTTTCCGGTTCCTATAACTATAACATTTCGGAAATCTGTAGTCATAATAATCCTCTCTAAAAGATTGTTAAAACAAGCAATAGTCCCTAATTCTCATTCTATTATGCCAAAAGAGCAAAATCAACCTGTTTTTAAGCTTTGGTTACAATATCTTCATTTTGCGCTCAAAGGCTTGAATTTTCTTTTCTTCTTACTAAGTTAATAGCAAATTGCAGCGGAAATGATGCATTTCATAGAAGCGGCTTTGTTGCGCAAACCTACAGCCCACTTCCAAAAGGAGCCAGAATGCAGAGTCTGATAATTGAGGGGAAAGCCCCGATAAAAGGAGAAGTTACGGTCGGAGGAAACAAAAACGCCGTCCTTCCGATGTTGGCAGCCGCATTGCTGACTGACGAAAAAATAATCCTGCATAACGTCCCGGAAATTGTCGATGTTCTTGTTATGCTGGAAATATTTGACCTGACTGGTGTAGAATATGATTTCAAAAATAATACTCTCACTATAGAAGCTAAAATTGTCAAAGAAAGTACCATATCTAAAGAGATATGCTCTCGAATCAGAACGTCAATCCTATTCGCCGGACCACTTGCGATTAGATGCGGCAAGTGTGAAATTTTTCCACCCGGCGGAGATATTATCGGCAGACGCCGCCTTGATGGACATATTTATGGCCTCAAATCTCTAGGAATTGATGTCGAGCTGGATCATAGATTTATCTTCACAGCTCCTAAGCGCCTTATTGGAAGAGAGCTGTTTTTAGACGAAGCCAGCGTGACAGCTACCGAACAGCTTATGACAGCAGCGGTAACAGCAGAAGGCATAACCACAATTCGTAATGCAGCATCTGAACCTCATGTGAGTGACCTTGCTGAACTGTTGAACAAAATGGGGGCGAAAATCAGTGGCCTGCATAGCAACACGCTGATAATAGAAGGAGTGGAAAAACTGCATGGCGCAGAGCATACTGTCGTCAGCGACCACACTGAAGCCGGAAGCTTTATTGCCCTTGGAGCAGCCTGTGGCGGTGAACTTACCATCAAAAATACAGTTCCTCGGCACTACTGGATGACCCGCCGTGTGTTTGAACGCCTCGGAGTAAAACTCGAACTTCACCCAAATGAAATATACCTGCCTGGTCAACAGGAACTCAAAATTAAAAAAGATTTCGGCGGACACTGTCCGGTAATTGCTGATGGTCCATGGCCGCAGTTTCCTTCTGACCTGATGAGTGTATCAATTGTTGCGGCAACCCAGGCGGAAGGCACTATTTTATTCTTCGAAAAAATGTTTGAAAGCCGCCTTTATTTTGTAGACCGCCTGATCAGCATGGGAGCTGGTGCCATTGTCTGCGACCCGCACCGTGTTGTTATCAATGGACGTTCAAAGTTGCGAGGTGTGGAAATGTCCAGCCCGGACATTCGCGCTGGGATGGCCTTGCTGATAGCCTCACTATGTGCCCATGGACAGAGTAAAATAAACTCTGCCAATATCATCTATCGCGGCTATGAAAGAATTGTCGAAAAACTTCTCAATATCAACGCCAAAGTAAAAGCGATAGAAACTTGATCCGCAAAAAAAAAAGCGCCCGAATTTTATCGGGCACTTTGAATTTACTCTTAGCTTTTAATCAAAAAGTTTGGCAATTTTATCTTTTGGCAGCTTATTGGACAACGCCAACATCAGCAAAAGTCTCGCTTTTCTAGCTCTCAGATAACGAGAAAGAATAGCGCCTTCTTTTACAAGAGTAGCACCGCCGCCAGGTCCGCCGTAAACCGGTAAAACCGGGCCATCCGGAACACAAGTTGTAACAACTACAATAACACCCTTGTTCATAGCATATTTTATGGCTTTATATACACCTTCATTGACGTTACCGGAACCTACTGCTTCTACTATCAGTCCATTCATTCCAGCATCTGCCGCCCGCTTGATGGCTTTGCCGTCACAACCGGCATAACTCATGAAAATCTCAACATGTTTTTCGAGCTTTTCAGGCATACCGATGCAGAAATCCTGCATTGGGCGATTGTATTTAAAAACTTTTCCAGTGGTTATGTATCCGAGGTAACCATTTTCTCCGGAATTAAATGTTTCAACGTTGTTTGTATTGCTCTTGCGTACATTATAAGCGCTGTTGACAAACTGATTCAAAGTAACAGTAACTCCCCAGCCTTTGGCTTTTGGAGATACCGCCTGCACAACAGCGTTTAATATATTTTCAGGACCGTCCGGTGATTTTTCCGATGCATCACGCATAGCTCCGACAAACACCACCGGTTTCTTTGTTAATGTACATGCATCCACGAAAAATGCGGCTTCAGCCATAGTATCAGTTCCGTGAGTAACTACAACTCCGGATATATCCTGACGTTTTACAAGTTTGTCAACGAGCTTGGCCAGCCTGAGCCATACTTCAGGTTTAATGCGTGAACTGTCTTCATTGCAAAGAGAATAAATCTCAACATTAGCCTGTTTCAGCAGATCTGGAACTGCTGCAATAAGCGCAACTCCGGATACTGCAGGTACTGCCGCCCCACTCTCATCTTTTTTCTGAGCGATAGTTCCTCCAGTTGTAACAATAGCAATCTTGGGCAATTTGGGATTTTCTCCCATCAAGATGGGCTTGACATTCCTGGTGGCAGTTACCCCGACTGCGTGAGAACAAAGGACAGCTAATGGCATCACTGCAGCAATAAGACTTTTACGCATAAAAAAACCTCCGTATAGTTGGCTACTATTATGAATAGATTAGACTATAATGTAAATCCCTCCTAAAACAAATCGAAATTACATAAAAAAACCGAATACCACAATATGGGCATCCGGTTGCAACTACAAAAGATATGACAATATTACATCACATAAATTTTGCTAAAAGCGTTTCCTGTGAATGCTGACTCATATAGGCTGCAGGAATATCCAGAATAGTGAAAGCTCCACGCTTCCCTTCTTTAAACATACGGACAACACCACGCGCATGTGCAATCAGTACATTTGCAGTTGCTTCAGGATTGCTTTCCCAGGCACAGCGGTACTCTACCATAGCTTTGCTGCCGTCACCAGTTGTACCTGATGCCACCACACAGCCATCATGAGGAAAACCTGCATATTTGCTGTCAAGTTCTTCCTGAGAAATGAAGTTGACAACTGTTTTGTAAGGTTCAAAGTAGCCGGGCATTGATTTAATCTGCTCTTCAAGTGCTGCCTTATCAACACCTTCTTCTACAACCACGAAACACTCACGCCAATGCATATCTCCAGCGGCAAATTCAGGATTTTCGCCTTTGCGAATACGCTCGATGGCCTCAGGGATAGCATGAGTAAACTGACGGGCATCAATAACTCCGTCAAGAGTACGAAGCGCATCAGAGTGCCCCATGCTCAGTCCGCCCTTTTCACCCAGTCCGTAAAAGCCGTAGGCATTTGAACCTGGCAGAAAAGCACTGGCTAACACACGCTCAAGAGAGAAAATGCCCGGATCCCATCCAGTAGAAATAACGGCTGAAGTTCCGGCATTTTTAGCAATCTTATCCATTTCCGCAAAATACTGAGGAATACAACTGTGGTTATCAAAGCTGTCAACGGTACAAACGTGCTTGGCAAGTGCCGGGCCCTGTACAGGAAGGTCGTTTTTAGAACCACCGCATAAAATAGCGACATCAGGATTAAGTTCTTTCTTCCAGGTATCCACGTCATCAATGTGAAAAACCGGCATTTCAGGAAGTTCTTTTTTAACACGCTCGGGGCCACGTGAAATAATTCCAACCAGTTCCATGTCTGTGTTTGCTGCGATTGACTTGCGAACGCCGCGTCCAACGTTTCCATAACCAACAATCATCACTTTGATCTTATCCATGCTGTCTCCCTTTGCTATTTAAGAGTAATTGAATTACATAAAACAGCCTCTAGTATACAGCCTTGGAACTAATATTGCAACCGGAATAAATTTGCAATTTAACTAGCTTCTAATATTAAGACTCACAAAAACGGGCAAGCAATTCATCATCCTCCTGCCTCAGCCCTTTTTCAGCAAGAAAACCTTTGAGAGCTCCAACATCAACCTTGCTGGAAATCCCGAACCTGTGCAATTCAGAATTATGACTTTCAAAAAGAGTGAGAACTATATATTTATGGTATTCATTCAAAGCGTAGCTGCGAACCTGATCGAAGGCCAACACTTCATTATCTGTTTCAGACCGAATTATTGACTTGTCACTGATTAAAATCTGGGCAGGAAGCAAGCGCCCTGCCCAAAGGATCAGAAAATTCATAAAAACAGCAAAGCTAAAGCTCACCAAAAGAGCAGCGGAAGGTGTAACTCCTTCCCACCTTCCTGTAACAGCCCAAACTGACATCAGGACTGCAACACTCACTGCAAAAACTATGAGCTTGAAAACAAACGAGGATTTTCGTTTCTTGTATTCATGTAGCAGAATCCTAAACTCTTTGGGTTCAATCCATGCAAATCTGTATCTAAATAATTTCATATTCCCGATTATAATACGCTAACATACATACGTCAATCAACATTATTAAGCTTCCCAAAGGAAAAGCTTGCATTAGAATAACAAAAGGTTAAAATAAGCCATACTGATTCACTAAACCTTTAAAGGAGGTAACAATGGGCTTACTTGATATGGTATTTGGAAACGCTAAAGAAGTTAATAAAGAAAAACTGCTGGAAGAACTTTCCCCTATAATTGTTGAAGGAGAAGAAATAGAAGCTGGCTTTAAAGTTATCCGTGATATGTTTGTTTTTACAAACAAGCGCCTTATTCTAGTTGATAAGCAAGGAATGACTGGGAAAAAAGTTGAGTACCTGAGTGTTCCATACGGAAACATTGCCGCTTACGCAATTGAAACTGCAGGACACTTTGACTTGGATTCCGAACTCAAGATTTATACCCGCTGCAGTGGCATGCCAATGATCTCCAAACAGCTCAAAAAAGGTGTTGATATAAAAGGAATATGCCAGATTTTAAGCAAACATATACTGTAATTACAAGCCGGAACCTTATTTTGCCAAGAGTTGTTAGTTTGTAGTTATGAATTCTAACAGGCTTGCGCTTTGGCTGCTGGAAAATTCTTTATTATGGGGTTATCTTTCGTGCGGTATTAAATTGCGTGTTTGATCTGGGAACACTTGGCCTTTTCAATTGTCTTATTATAAAGATTTAGTTTGATAAAGAGCCAATTAACGTCATTTGCAGCTCAACATGTTACCATTGGTAAATTTAAATATTTATTAAGCATGAAAAAATGAAAGGAATTTAACATGCAGTCTATTAATTCTGACAAATTGCCGGTTCTCGGCGGCCCGTTCGTACCAGCTATAAAAGAAAATGGCATGATCTTTACTTCAGGTCAGCTCGGTCTGAACACTGAAGGCGTAATGGCTGAAGGTGTTGATGGTCAAAGCAGACAGGTTCTGGAAAACCTCAAAAACCTGCTGGAAGCCGGTGGTTCAAGTCTGGACAAAGTTGTCAAGACTACTTGTTTCCTTGCTGACATCAAAGACTACGCTGAATTCAACGCTGTTTATGCTGAGTACTTCGGCGATCACAAACCAGCTCGCAGCTGTTTCCAGGTTGCCGCTTTGCCACTTGGCGCTCTGGTTGAAATCGAGTGTATTGCCAGCTGCTAAAAAAGCAACGGCACACTTTATGCCCTTTCCGGGCATTAAAAAAGCCCCGTTCAATTTTATGAGCGGGGCTTTTTAGTGCAGTTATGAATTACTGCTATTGCAAGGCTGCAATTAGTTCTCCAACACGCTGCAGCTTATGCTTTAAACCTTCCAGGTGCTCCTTAGCTTCAGTAACAACTTTTTCAGGAGCCTTACTGAGGAACCTCTCATTTGAAAGCTTAGCTTCAGAACCTTTTATCCAGCCAATAATCTGCTTTTTCTGCTTCCCAAGCTTCTTCATTTCATCATCAAGGTCAATGAGCCCTTTGAGCGGAAGATAAATGGTTCCGCTGTTGGCCAATTGAGAAGGAGCTGCTCCATTAGCATCTACATCAAAATCGTCTAAGGAAATTTCAACCTCATCAGCATTGAGCAGAGTTTTCAGAGAAGCAATTTCAGACTTCAGGAAGTCAGCGTTTGCCTGATTAATTGCCTTAATAAAGTAATTAACCTTCTTACCATCGGCAATGCCGTAGTTAGCCTTAAGACTGCGCCCCGCACGTACAATCTGGAATTTGGCTTCAACCATATCCAGCAAATCCGGGTCCTTGTCCATAATAGAAGGAATCTTCAAATCCTCAAGCGGACGCGGATAATGTTCATGCATGATAGTCTGCTCTTCGCCGAGGAAGCCCATCTGATGTGCCAGTTCTTCAGTAATAAACGGCATAAATGGATGCAGAAGACGCAATATCTTGAACAAAACAAAGTCAAGCACCTGCAGTGCCTGCTGTTTCTCTTCACCACCAGCCCAAAGCCTAACCTTAGAAGTTTCAATAAACCAGTCACAGAAGTTATTCCAGACCAACTCATAAATTTCATGTGCCGCAAAGTGGAAACGGAATTCCTCCAGAGACTTATTAGTCATAGCAATAGCTTCATTAATCCATGAAATAATCCACTTCTCATCCGAAGTAAGTTTGTTGTGATCAACACCGGACAAATCCCGGAAATCTTCGGTAACCGGACCCTGCATTTGACGGAAACGACAGGCATTCCAGAGCTTATTCGCAAAATTCCGGCCGAGTTCACACTTTTCATTACTGTAGCGAATATCCATTCCAACAGGCGCAATATATATAATGGAGAAGCGCAGAGCATCCGCTCCATAAGTGTCAATAACATCCAGCGGATCTGGAGAGTTACCAAGTGACTTACTCAATTTGCGACCGATATCATCGCGAATAATACTTGTAAAGTAAACGTTCTTGAATGGGATTTTGTCCATAAATTCACAGCCGGCCATAATCATACGGGCAACCCAGAAGAAAATGATATCCGGCCCGGTCACCAAGTCACCAGTCGGATAGAAATACTCAAGCTCTTCAGTTTTTTCAGGCCAGCCCATTACAGAGAAAGGCCACAACCATGAACTGAACCAGGTATCAAGAACATCTTCTTCCTGACGCCATGGCCCGCCTTCCTCAGGCTCTTCTGTACCAACAAATATTTCGCCGGTTGCATCGTTGTACCATGCCGGAATGCGGTGTCCCCACCAAATTTGACGACTGATACACCAGTCCTGAATATTTTCCATCCAATGGAAATAGGTCTTAGACCAACGCTCAGGGTGGAATTTGATTTCACCGTTTTTAACCGCTTCCAAAGCTGGTTTGGCGAGTTCTTTCATATTACAGAACCACTGGGCACTAACCATTGTTTCAATCGGAACATCGCCGCGCTCGGAATAACCTACAGCGTGCTGAATATCTTCGATTTTGATCATCAGCCCCTGTTCTTCCAGCATTTTAACACATTTTTTGCGGGCATCAAAACGATCCAGACCATCAAACTCAGGTCCGCATTTAGCGTTCAGAGTCGCGTCATTGTTCATTATGCTGAGAACTTCGAGGTTATGGCGCTGGCCTACTTCGAAGTCGTTAGGATCGTGCGCAGGAGTGATTTTAACACAACCAGTTCCTTTTTCAGGGTCAGCGTGCTCATCAGCAATAATTTTGATTTTACGGTCAGTCAGCGGCAAGTCAACAGTTTTACCGATCAAGTGCTTATAGCGTTCATCTTCCGGGTGAACAGCAACCGCGGTATCACCAAGCATGGTTTCAGGACGGGTAGTCGCAATTTCCAGAAAGCCTGAACCGTCTGAAAGAGGATATTTGTAGTGGTAAAACTTACCAGCAACATCTTTATAAATAACTTCTTCGTCAGAAAGTGCAGTTTTGGCAACTGGACACCAATTAATCATGCGCTGTCCACGGTAGATGTAACCTTTGTTGTAAAGCTCAACGAAAACTTTTTTTACAGCAAAGCTCAAGCCTTCGTCCATAGTGAAACGTTCACGTTCCCAGTCGCAGGAAGTCCCAAGCTTGCGAAGCTGCTTGATGATAGTACCACCGTATTGCTTACGCCAGTCCCAGACTTTCTCGATAAATTTCTCACGCCCAAGATCATCACGTCCAGGTTCGCCAGATTCACGCAAAGTTTTTTCTACTTTGCTCTCTGTGGCAATACCGGCATGGTCAGTACCGGGGAACCAGCTGACCTCATACCCCTGCATCTTGCGCCATCTGATTAAGATATCCTGCAGGGTGTTGTTTAAGACATGCCCGAGATGGAGAATACCGGTCACGTTCGGCGGAGGTATAACTATAGAATAAGGTTTCTTTTCTGTATCAGGGGTACCATGAAAATAGCCACGCTCTTCCCAAACCGGGTACCACTTGTTCTCAACCGCCGAAGGTTCATATGCTTTCGGCATCTCTTTTGGTGTACTCATAAGACTAACTCCGAGCATCTCTTTATGTTAAATTTATATAATATGTTAATTTCTTAGTAAAACCCAAAGCCCGCTTCATATTCACAGGCATTATATTAATAGTAAGACAGGCATGTTCCTGTTTACAAAAGTCCTTACATATAGCATAGATTCAGCAAATTTGAAATGCGTAAACGTATTATTTTAATCTGATTCGCTATACATAGTTTTTCGGAAATAATGCAAAGCATCTACAAATTGTCACACATGGTGACAGTTTTTCTCATTCTTTGAGACATTTCGTCGCGGCACGCAGGCTCGATCCTTTTAAAAACAAACGCTTTGAGCGTAAAAATAAATAATTTACAGTCTTAATTTAAAAGTTGGCATGGGCTGTGCTTCATATAAATTCAGAACATCGGTTAACAAAAAAAATAAGTATTATATAAACCGAATAGGAGGTGTACGATGTTATTCGCAAACAACTATTACTTTGACAGGCTCCGCAGGGAAATGGACGAACTGTTCAGCGGTCTTGCTCACTCAAGTGAATTCCCGCCGGTCAATCTTTACACAAAAGAAAACGAACTGGTAATGACTGCTGATATTCCAGGCCTCGAAGCCGAATATCTGGATATTAACTGCAAAGATAATATTCTGACCATCCGCGGAGAACGCAAACCGCAGGAACTTGGTGAAAATCAGTCTTATATCAAATGTGAAAGAAGCTGCGGTAAGTTCAACAGAGCTTTCTCTCTGCCTAAAGATATAGATTCTGAAAAAATCGAGGCTAAATACAAAAACGGTGTCCTTATCCTTAGACTACCGGTCGCCGAAGCTGCAAAACATAAGAAAATCAAAGTTTCAGGCGAGTAAGGAGGTGCTATTATGAAACACGAAATCGACAAAAAAGAAAATACTGTTCCAAAACCGAAGCCAAAACATGTCCATGAAAAAAATCTCATGCCGCATGTCGATATCATTGAGAACGGCGCAAATATTCTGGTACTGGCTGATATGCCTGGAGTAGATGAAAAAAGTGTAGAAGTAGAACTTGAAAGACAGGAACTTAAAATATCCGGTAAAGTAACTCCTTACGTTCCGGAAGGCTATACCCCGGTATTCACTGAATACAAACAGGGAAATTTCCAGAGAACGTTTACCCTTGGAGATAGCATTAACCGCAGCGGTATCAAGGCTGTCATGAAAAACGGCGTACTACGTCTTACTCTGCCAAAGAGCAAAGATGTTCAGCCGAGAAAGATCACAGTCCTTTCTGAATAAAGCTCTCTCTTTTCCTCCTCTTTTTTCATAAAGGGAGCGGTAATTATGCCGCTCCCTGTTTTTTGCATTAAAAAATGATTTAATGCACGGGCTTTCCAGTAAGCACATAAATAGCTACAGCCGCTATGATCATACAAGCCGCTAAAATGCGGCACAGCCATTGGTGTTTCATAGCTCGAGGTTCAATGCTGGCATAACCGCAATACGATACACAACTGCCAATAATCACCTGAACCAGCGCCCTCCCCGACTGTATAATATTTGCAAAGACCGTCCCCAAAGTACCAAAGCAGATAAACAGGACAACCATTGCAAGAAACCATGAAAGCGAATAAGGCAAGGCTAAGGCTGCTTTTCTATAATCAAATTTTATGAAAAATAACGCAGGAAGCATAACAACCCCTAAGGCCAGATAACATAATGCTGTAGCGGCAATATTCTCATATGGCATTGCCTTTACCAGCAGCATATCCATAATATCACTGCCTGCAAGGAACAGGCAGCTTAGCATAACAGCAACTATAGCCTTGAAGCTAATCCTTCCTCCGCTGTGGTTCATCACAAAAGCAGCAGCAACGCACAAAAAAATGGCAACCCAATGGGTTAACCCCACAGTTGCGTTAAAAAAGATCATATTCAAAAATACGAGAAAAATTAGCTTTTGTCCTAAAAGTGTAGTAAGCCTTGAAGGCTCCATAAGCCGTACTGTAAGAAAATAACATCCCTGTCCAAGTAAAAAGGTCAGTACACACCCAACTAAACGAAGTTGAATTTCGGTAGAAAAATTCAACCCGGGAATAAAAAACAGCAATATCCCGCCTGAAATAATTCCCATAATGATATGAGAATATACCAGCAGTTCAAACACTGGCCCGCCCCGCATTGTATATACCCTTGAAAAAAGATATGCCAGCGGCTGGAAAATGATTGTTAATATACCGGCTATAACTCCAGTGATCACTTTTTATATTCCTTAAAAAACAAGCCCTTAAACTACATTGAAAAACAACTTTTTTAGAATCAAGAGTGAAAGCTATAGCAGGGCAGGAAAAATGCAAAGTGTTTTACGCAAAAATACTACTTTTTATGAGTTATAATATGATGTATGTTACTGAGTAAATAAAATATGGGGACAGTTCGCACTGTCCCCCATATGAAATCAATATATTTAAATCTATATTTTTACGGTATAGGCGGCGGTACAGAGCCGAAAAACCCTGAAAGATCCATTCTTCCCTCTGCATTTTCCCAGCCGCTCATTCCTTCGGCCCAAACCAGTGAGTCTCTGGATATCTCTCCAGATTTAACTTTGCTTTCCATCTCGGAAAGCTCAAATGGGCCAGTTTGCTTGCCGTCAACCGCGACAAAGTACTTGGTGGACTTAGGAATTGGCGGTGGTGCAGCAGCCGGTGCAGGCTGCTGATGAAGAGCTCCTGAAACTCCCTGTGCCATTTGAGCCCCCATCATCATCCCCATCATATTGCCGGAGCCGCCTTCATTTTGAGCAGCGTCCCGCAAAGCGTTTGCCGCCTGGTATTGTGAGAAATTATTAAGGTTGCCTATGGCTCCCATGGATGCCCGTTGATCCATAGCCTTCTGCACTTCATCAGGTACGGAAATATTTTCAAGAGTAAAAGTCAGCAGATTGAGTCCAAAGTGAGAAAAATCGCTATTTAGTTTTTCTTTCATAAACCCACTGATTTCGTCGTATTTAGCAGCGAGATCAAGCGCAGCAATCTTATGTTCCCCAAGGCAATCCGTAAATGAAGATATAATTTTTACTCTAACCTGATCTTCCAGTTGGTCACAGTTGAAATCCCCCTGTGCACCAACAAACCTGGTAATCATTTTCTCAGTAATACCTACTTTATATGAATAGTTGCCGCGAGCTCTCAGGCGAACTATTCCGAAATCAGCATCGCGCAGCATTACTGGGTTCGGAGTACCCCATTTTCTGTCAAGCTGTTCAGTGGTTTTAATAAAATATACTTCCGCCTTGAATGGAGACTCAAAACCGTATGGCAAACTAAGCAAAGTAGTTATAATCGGCATATTTTGTGTGGACAGAGTGTGAGTGCCAGACTCAAAGGCATCAGCAATTTTACCTTCATTGACAAAGACAGCTCGCTGCCCCGGCCTGACAATAAGCTTCGCACCCATTTTGATTTCATTATCATATCTTTCAAAACGATGCACCAGAATGTCCGGTCTAGGGTCAACCCATTCAATGATGTCAATAAACTGGCTTCTAAGTTTGTCGAAAAGGCCCATGTAGTCCTCCATTTAGCGTTAGGTTTATAGAAATTAACTGTCTTTACCTTTATCCGCAAGGCTGAATATTGAAAAATTGCAGGATTCACGGCACACACCTTTTCTATTTTCAATCTTTAAATTAAAAATAAATTTTTGCCAGTTGCTTGCTCATGCAGATTATTTAAAATGAAATTATAAATTCTATCTATAATTTATTTTGCAGGTTTAAAAAATTAAGTGACCTTTTTATCTAATTTTTACTTTAAAAAATTTTTATTATCTAATATAAGGTGTATAGTATGACCAGTTTAGGGAAAATTTTTAATAAATTGCTTCAATTAACCTTTATAAGTGTTTTAGACAAAAATTATCATAATTAATAAGTGGAATGGATGAGCATGAGTAGTTACTTACTGTCAATATTTATATTTATTGTGTTCCTTTTGCCTGAGGTTTTAAGTGGTAGTAACATTAAAATCCTCACAACGTCAAAAGATATTTTTATACCTCCGGCAATAGCTGAAAACGGCAAAAGTTTTGTTTACACCGGCTTTGACGAAGAAACCAGAAAGCCGGCTATATTTGTAGCATACAGAAATAGTGACGGAAATTTCTCAAAACCAGTCGCTGCAGTTACTACAGAAACTATTGTTAAGAGCCTTGGGGAGTCCTTGATTTCATTTCCTTACTCAGGACTTTATTCGCACGTTGGTTTCAATTCGCCAACCATACAGGACGATATCATCACTTTCTGCAGCATTCTCAAGAGCTGGAAAAAAGGAGTATTCTATGGCATCAAAAATTCTGGGCGATGGACAGTTTCTCCAATTGTCCTGCAAGGGGATGATGCCCCAGAAACTTCTGGTCTATTTTTCAGATCATTCTATGGAGCATACATTTCCATTAATTCAGAAATAATATTTTTAACAGTTTTGAACGACAGTTCTGAAGCTATTTACGCATTTAAAATTACTCCCAGCCAAAATACAATGTTAGGAAAAGTTGTTCAGCTATACAGCTCGGACGATAACATTTATGATTTCTATAATCTGTCAGTCGCTCAGGGAAATTTTGCTATCAGAGCTGATGATCCTTCAGGCAAAACGTTTATTTACGTTTATAGCCGTAAAGATAATAAACTCGTCAAAACAGCTCCAGATGAATACGGTGAAATGCCGCAAGGACATAGGATAACAATAAAAGGACCATCATTTTTCGATGGGAAAATCGCATATTCGGCATATGGAGAAAGCCATGACAGAAAACCAACATACGCGATTTATACAAATGCAGGCAATAACAACTTCTCTGTTCCAATTATAGTCACAGGAAAAATGATACCGTCTTTAAATGTTGAATTTTCCAAAGTATGGAATCCGACGCTCTCGATCAAAAATAACAAAGCTTATATTGCATTCATGGGATATAATGCGAGAAATGATAAGTATTCTGGCGTCTACTTCGCCTGCATTGAAAATGGTGAAGTAACTCTAAAAAGCATTGCCGTGCCAGGTCAGGAAATTGGCGATCACAAGGTGATAAAAAGTGCTGAGATTGGTGCCGTCAGTATGAGAGACGGTATAATTCCCATGGCAATAAAATTGAAAAGCGGCGAGAGTGTGATTGCAGTAACAAAAGTATATTAGTGGTAAAAATTTAAAATAAAATGAACATAACATAATATAACAATATTATATTATCTTTTTTTATATGCACTCCACTAACATTTATTGATACTACTTAACTATTATTGTCATTACTATGCGGATATCCCCCTCAAGGACAGTTCTCATACTTAACCTGTATCTAACTAAAAACTAACATATTAAAGTATTAAAACATATTTAATATTTTAACGTTATTACTTTTTGCAAACGTTAGCAATTAAAATGGTTTAATAGAAAATAGCACAAAATTATTAAAAATTGCTTAAACAATTTCTCATTTTTGATGTCTAAATGGTTGAAGAGTGATAACTTGAAGGGTGATTATAGAAATGACTTGTACTACTAAAAACATTATTTCAAAATGCGAAAGAAAATGGAGAAGTTACAGATCTACTACAAATGATTACCTCAGCAGACTGAAGGTTGTAGAAGTGGGTCGTACTAGAGAGCTAGCTTTAATTCCTGACAGCACATTTGCCTTGGCCATAAGCCAGATGTCAACTGCTAATGTACATAACCTTATGGCTCATTGGGGCAGACTTGCGTATTACTGTGAAATTGCCATGGGGCTTAACATGGGCAAAGTATTTTATACTACCGAACATGAACATCTTTATGACTCATGGGATTTCACAATTCAGGGTGCTCCATCTCAGTATCCTATCAAAAATGAAACTGTCTTAAGATGGGAAATCCTTAGAAAGGTGATTCTAACTTCTTTGGGGTTAAATAAATTCTACGAAGCCTCAGGCAATTCCGCGGCTTTGAGGCAAGTGAAGGCAATCATCCTTGAAACTGTCAACAAGTTTCGTACTGAAGATTATACGGCATTAAATGATAGAGCCAAAAGAAAATTCAAGGCTCTTCCGGGCCTGCCTACTGGTAATGACAGTCGTAAAAAATTCCTACTAAGGTGTGGACAAGTAGGATGCTGTTACAAATTCAAACCGTCTCATATTCACAGAACAGTATCCAATGGCGGTACCAACAGATTTACCCTATGTATCAGAGAATTTGAATTTACAGAAGATGATAAAACGAGTAGTTTAGAACTTAACCTTGATTACCTGCGAAAGAAAACACGAGGTCCGATGAATGTTCTGCTTAATGCCGTTGCTTACGATAATAAAGTAATGACATCACAGGCAAGAAAGTTTCTCCCTTTTTCTCCTCGCAACACTTACACTGTAGATTTTTACTACAATAATAGACTAGCACTGCCCAAACCTATAATAATAACTGCAAGTCCGGCACCAGATGAGAAAAAAGGACTCACAAGTCAGAGTGACCTCACAATGGCAACTACGTGTTACTATAAGGCTCTGCTAAAATCTGTTCAACAAATTGACGCACAAGGAGAGAATGCAAAATTGAAGGTAATATCTCTCATAACTGAGACAGGTTATTTCTTTGGTAAGTGCAGAATGGGAACTGCTGGAAGAACTGCTGGAAATATAGTATCAGGTGCAAACAATGGTCGTTTTAAAAGATCTAATGAAGAAGTAACTTTTACTAAAGGCCCCGGCATGCTAAAGGTTAGCCAACAAGCAATTGCGCTTGCCTACAGCCAAGTCAATGTAGCGATTCATTGCGAAAGCGGTGTGGACAGAGCAGGAACAGCTCTAGAACACATAATTTACACATTAATAAACAACAACCTCAAGGGACACGGTCACCGGAAAGCCGTTGACTACGTGTGCGCGATGGCCAACTGCGCGTTCTCCGCAATGATGTATAATATCCAGTTCGGCATTAAACCCAAAGCAATATACTTTGAAGATCTTGCCAGAGATATGCCTGCCAGGAATCAAGGTACATTGTCCAGCAAAAACAAGGAATTTATGGCTGTTTAATTACACTGCCATTATTATATATGCAACTCCGGTCACTAAATGTTGTGACTGGAGTTTTTTTCTTTCTGGGCCGAGCTTTGCTAATTAAATATCCTATTAAGAGCCCCCTGCATTATTGCAAATCCAGCGTCTTCTATCTTAGTCATTTCAAACGCAGGGCAAAAAAATAACGGCCCGGTTGAGAGCCGTTATTATCAGCTGAAAAACTATTTTTCAACCTTTTCTATATCGTGACTGCGGTCTTTCGACAAATCAATATTTTTAAGCGCTTTGTTTGTTTTTGGCAGAATCATTTTGAAAATATTGTAGCTGCCTGAATTCAAAGTACCTGACTGCAGTTCAAACTTCAGAACATGGCCGCCTTGAGTGCGATCTTTGGAAATAAAGTGCAGGTGATAACCAGGCACGTTCAGACCTTTAATCATTTCAGGACAGCGGAAGCCGAAAATTGTACCTTCAACGTTTTTAATGGTAAATTCTTTCTGACTTTTGGCTACATCAACCAACTTTTTATAAGGAGGATACTGGCGAGGTACGCTACGAGTTACTACCACTTTGAACTTACCATCTATCCTGATTGCATAGAAAAGATGTTTGTCAGCATACATTTTATCAAACTGCTTTATAAATTGACTGAAATCACATGGTTTCAAGTCAGCAGGAGTTGTGCTTTTAAAATCTACGACACATGCAAACGGAGTTGTCATTCTAGCAGTCGGGCGGTATACCTTACCGTCATCTTTGATCTGGTAAACCATGCCGTCCAGAATTATCATTTCTCCGTCAAGCGCGTCAAATGTGCCAATACCGCAATCTCCATATTGCAGGAGTTCACCACAGGCCATTTGTCCCTGATAAGCTCCTCCCATTAGAGCATTAATCGTAGACACCTGGGTAAGCTGTCCGGTGTTTGAACGACAACCAGCCAGCAGCGCCACAGAAAGCGCAATTACAGCTACGGACATAAAACGACTTAATACTTTTTTCATTTAATTACTCCTTTTAATGTTATATTTATTCTTTATAAAAGGCTCAATATCTGGCCTTGACATAAACACCATTTATTCTGATTTTTGATTTGACACCACCAATACCACACTCTCCTTTTCGGAAAAGCTGTCCGGCCGGCAGTTCTTTTTCGCAAACTATTTTATTATTCAAGCCCCAAATGAGCTTATTACCCTTGATTACTATCTTTGAATGAAAATTTCTGGCCTTCAAACCCGGCATGACAAAAGGCAAATCATAGCTGCGGTGTCCTACTATCAGGCGGCATTTGTATGGCGTTATTATACCCCCTACCCCGATACCAGCATATTCATCATTTTTAAAGTCTGAGTTAATATACCAGCAAAGCTCTTTGCCGCGCTCTAAGTCAGCTTTAAATTCAAGTTCATTTACCAGATACTTTCCTCTTAAAAGCGCAATTGCCAGTTTCTTTTCAGAAGGAACAATCAATGCCTGTAAAGTATCTTCTTCTGGAATGAGAGACTTGGGAGTCCCGACTTCCCGCCAATAGCGGTAATCTGAAATAGAGTTAAATTTAAAAGTTCTTTCAAATTCTCTGCGCAACACAGGCATGCTGAAGTCTGTAACATCACAGTTCACATTAGAATCCTCAGCCTTTGCAATTTTAGGGGGCAGACCGCTCCCGGGCTTCCATCCGGCAAGACGAGCCAGCATATACCAGAATGCCTGCCCTTTCATTGCCGCATTCAACGGATGCGTATGCGCGGCTCTGTCAGGAAGAGCAAAATTATTATGCGGGTTACGTTTGAGCCACTGCTCGGCCCAATTCATTCTGTGTCCGTTATTGATATAAGTGCAATTATCCCGGCAGTAATACTGGTTATAATTAACTTTTCCATCCGGGTCGTAGCTTTCTATATCGGCAAAGTCAAAAAGAACTTTGCCGTTTTTTCGGCAAAAATTCCTGATCTGCTCATTTCTGGTGTACAGTTTTCCTTTTAACCCGGAACCGTTCAGATGTCCAGTCATATAAACAAATGTCACATTGGGAAATGTTTTTTCCAGTTCGTTCATCAATCCTAGATACAGGTCTATTTCTTCCGGTGTGGCACTCCCTGCCTGTCCGCACCAAGACCATATAATCATATTTCTAGTGCTGCCACGCCCTTTCAAAAACTCCCAGGTACGCTCCGCCCAGACACGACGATTCGGGTTTCCCAAATCCCCAGGCGGTATTCTATCCCAGAAAGAAAGTGAACCATTGCTTCCATCGGGATTAAAATCAAAAAGGCTTTTATCTTTTTCTTTCAAAGCATACATGCCCGCAACTATTTGTGAGCCGTGAGAAGTATGACCATAGGCAATTTTAAATTTTTTCCCGGCTTTACTGAAATAACTTTTAGGAATATTTGAGATATTAATGCATTTATGATCAATAATGAGAGCATCACGCGCACTTAAACTGAAAGCGGCAGCAAACAGAACCGACAAAACAAAACATTTTAGCATTAGCCACCCCCCTGCTATGTTTTCACGATTATTTAGTTACATTAATATAAAATTACACACTATCGTCCAATTTCCAGAACAATAATGTGTATTATATGAGATTTAAGGATTCAGATCAGCTATTTCCAGAACGCAGACGCCTTAACGATGCCGGATAAAACCAATATCCAAGTCAGTGCTTTTTCCCAACGATAATGTTAATTCTTCTCAAAAAGAAAAGTTTACCATCTTTCATGTAAGGCTGCAATCCTGTTTGGGGTCCACCCTGGAGTTCTTCACGAAGTTCAGACAACATTTTATTTTTCACGCCAGAGTCTTTAAGACAACTTCCCGCGTCAAACCACTTATCGAATTCCATGCTCAAATCACGATACTCATTCCGCATAATCCTTAAATCATTTTCATCGAACAGAGATTGAAGGTCTTCATGAGTCAGGAAGTAAGCGTGAGATTTTGCCCTCAATCGTTCGTAGTAGTTGTATTTTTCAAATAATTCCGGATGTTCTGTGATGATATCGCATACAACAACCCAGCCGTTCTTCTTGCAAACTCGAATCATTTCAGCAAATTTGGTACTGTAGTCAGAAAAATGATGTAGAGCAAAACGGCATATTACTAGATCAAAAGATTCATCCTCAAATGGAAGTCTGTCGCTCTCACCTTTTACAAATTCAATATTTTCAGAAGGCATATGAATCGCTTCATCAACATGCTTCTTCAATGTCTTACAGGGATAATTATATGCTACTACTTTCTTTACAAAATCTGTCAGCCGTCTTGCAAGGGTTTTATTGGGAGCAGCAATATCAAGAATATTCATATCCGGATAAAGCGGCAATCTGTCAGTTATCCACATAGCAATATCTTCACGGCACATACTCTGACCATGTTTTACTATACCAGAAACATCTTCCTGATTCTCAGGATGATAAAATCTTCTTTCATGTTTATCATGAGACATTCTACGTACTCCACAACAAGAATATATTTATATTCGAAAAAACTAAAAGATATACACAAACATCATGCTGTTAGACAGTTTTTAATAAAATAAAGTTCCGGTTGCGAGTAAAACTAATAAAAACTAAACATTAAAAAGAATATTGAATTCTCTAACTATACCGTATGCAAAAAACGGCAGGCCCATAAGTAGAAGTAAAACAGGCATGCCGCGTCCAAGTATCTATATCAGTGTTTTTTACCAACAATAATATTAATTGCCTGTAAAAAGTGTAGTTTACCGTCTTTCATATAGGGGCGCATCCCTGTCTTTTCGCCCCCTTTCAGCTCATTTTCCAAGGCATTGATTATCGTGTTTTTGACCTCGAGATTATCGGACATGCTGCCCATATTGTACCAGGTTTCAAACTCCACACTCAAATCACGGCTTTCATTGCGAACGATCAAAAGACCACTGTCAATAAAAAGGTTCTGAAGTTTTTCATGAGTTAAGCAATATGTATGAGATGGGTCCCTGAGTCTTTCAAAATGATTATACTTCTCATACATCTCAGGATTTTCAGTAACAATGTCACACACTGCCACCCAGCCATTTTCCTGACAAACACGCATCATTTCATTCATCTTTAGAGAATACTCTTCAAAGTGATGAAACGCATACCTGCAAGTAACCAATCTAAAAGAATCAGCAGCAAATGGTAATTTTTCAGCATCCCCTTGAATAAATTCGATATTTGTAATCTGATCACGTGCTGCTATAGATTTTCCCTTGTCAAGCATCTCTTGAGTATAGTCCAGCGCAGTAACATGTTTGACAAAGCGAGTCATTCCCCGTGCAAGTATGCCTGTCCCGGACGCAACGTCCAGCACAACCATTTCAGGATGAAGCGGTAAACGATCAACAATCCAGTCCATTATGTCCTCGCGACAAAGATTGGTTCCCGGCTGATCGAAATAATTTACCTGTTTGGAAAATTCTTTGGCAATAAGTTCATTGTGATCTTCTCTTTTATCCGACATGGCACGCCTCCACAGCAAATACTTTCAAAAACAGAAATTCTAAAAATTGCTCTCTCTCCTAAAAGGTATTCTAATATCATTCGTATATTAAAACAATAAACAAACCAGACAAATTGATAAAAAAATATATGTCACCCTCCAATATTGTCATACTACTTCTGCAACAATGAACTTCAATATTCTATAAATTTCATAAGTTTATTTACACAAGACTTTAATTATAAGGAGATTTAGTATATTATTTAGATATAGAGTAATTTGCATCTTTTTATTTTTTAGAGTAACGAGAGGTAAACTTATGAGAGCTTTGATTTGTCTTATCCTGAGTTTAATATTTTTTACCGCGCATACAGAAACTTCCGGCAGCACTATTCGTCCCTGTAAGAAACGCCAGTTAAAATTAATGACGAATTCAAAAAGAATATTAGAAGAAATCTCCTCAAAACATAATCTCGAAATCCTGAAAAAATCACTCAGACCTAAGTTTAAAATAACTAAAACAGCTTTACTTGGTCTGGAATCATATATTTACCTCTTTGGAAAAATGCAGAAAATAGACAGTATCGAAATAATTGACGGCAATATAGTAGTTTGTGATGCAACTTTTTCCGATGGAACAATACAATTTAATTTTGTGTGGGAAAAAAAGAAAAAGAAACCACAAATCTCCTACTTTTACATAAGAGCAGTACTGATCAATAAAAAAAATGAATACTCAAATTATGTCGATAAGCTCAAAAAATCCATTAATGGCAAAATTGGCGCAATGAAAACAGTCTGTTCCTGGACTTATTACGGCTCAATAACCGGAACTGCTAACCGATCTCTGGCACTACGCTGGTACAAACTTGTGGCAGAAAGCGGTGATCCTGAAGCAATGCGAATTTACGGTTCAAATTTATATTCAGGAAAATTCATAACGACTGACAAAGACAAAGCCATGGAATATATCAAAAAATCAGCAGAAAAGGGAGACACTGAGGCTCATGTTCTGCTTGGGATAGCTTTCAAAAACGAACTAAAATTTAAAGAATCCTTCCGCTATTTTATGAAAGCGGCACAAAAAGGAGACCCTTATTCCGAATGCTCCATAGCATATTACTATTCGCTGGGAGCCGGAGTCAGGCAGGATAAAGTCAAGGCCGAAATATGGGCTCGAAAAGCTGTTAATCAGAACTATGTTCCAGCTATGAATTTGCTGGCCTACATTCTTGCTCAAAACGAAAACTTCTGCAATGAAGCACTAAGACTTATAAGGGAAGCACTGAAAGATCAACCTGACAGAGCATCATACCTCGACACGTATGGTTTTATTCTGTTCAAACAGAAGAAATACAAGGAAGCTCTCATCCAACTTCTCAAAGCCGAAAAACTGTCACCTGATCATCCGGAAAACATAGCTCACATCGGTGATGTATATTTTGCTCTCCACCAAACCAACGCTGCGTCTAAAGCGTGGGAAAAAGCTCTTGAACTGGTACAGAAAAATTCTGAACTTCCAGAAAATTACAGAAAGCAGCTTATAAAAGGACTTAAAACCAAACTGAAAATACTTGAGGCCGTCAGAACTAAATAAGCTGCATAATTGACTAAATATCTTACCTGATACCTTTTTTTATCAGCGGAAGAACTTTATCCACATTCTCTGTTGTCACAAAGTTATATCCGGTATTAATATCAACCGGCTGCAGCCCATATCTGTTTTTCAAAACCAGCTGAGTTATCGCAAAATATCCCATCAAATATGGTTGCTGAGCTATAGTGAAAACTACACTGCCATTCTTTATGAACTGTGCTGTTTCCGGAGTATTATCAAAAGAGAAAACCGCGGTTTTGAATCCGCTATGTTTAATAAGTCTGGCAATGGGAATCAAAGACTGAGATGTCAGTGTAAAAACTGCTGAATTTTGCGGATACCTTTTTAAATAAGCGCTAGTCAACAACTGCACCCGACTTGGTTCTATACCGACAATCAATTCGTTGACCTTAATATTATGTTTCTTCATAACAGCTTTAATACCTGATGCTCGCTGTTCGAGCCCAATGTTACCTCCTTGCGGATTTGCTATTAAGACCAAATCTTTCACTTTA
Source organism: Lentisphaerota bacterium (assembly GCA_024225035.1). Lineage (GTDB taxonomy): Bacteria > Verrucomicrobiota > Lentisphaeria > Victivallales > Victivallaceae > Zth2. The sequence continues at coordinate 1,928 of JAAEMX010000288.1, read as the reverse complement.
CCCGTACTTATCGCCTTTTTAGCAGCAGCTACACCTAGCTTATAATTATCAGAGCCGATAAAGGAATCAAAAGGGTTATTTTTTATCACTTTCGGGCGGGTATCAACAAGAACCACTGGAATTCCACGCTTTTCAGCACTTTTCAGGACTGTTGAAAAAGCTGTAGCTGAAGGGCATGTCATTGCTATTCCTGCAGGATTCGTAGCGAGTGCAGCCTGAGCAAGTCGCATTTCTGCAGCAATGTCGTTAGCTCCGGGAGGCGCATTTACCTGAACTTGCACACCAAGGTCTTTTGCAGCCTGTTTTGCACCGTTAAAAAGAGCTTCCCAGTAAAAGTCTGCTGAGCCATGTGTTATAAGATAATATTTCTGGACTCCTGCATTTACGCTTTTTGCACATAAAAAAGCTGATACGATTATCGCAAAAGCAAATAACTTCTTCATAATACTCCTTATTCATAACCTATTGTGTAATTAACTCTTCAATTTGTGTCTTATCAGCCTGATCTGATGTTAGTTCTCCAACTAAATGTCCATGATTAAGTATCAGGTATCTGTCAACAAGTTTGTTTAAGTTCTCAAGAGAATGTGTTATATAAATTACAGCGATTCCGGCTTCAGCAGCTTTTTTAATGCTCATGTGTACTTCCCGGCGCTGTTTAATAGATAACGCGCTGGTCGGCTCGTCCATAATGAGAAGCTTTGACTTGAAATATATTGCGCGGCAAATTGCAAGCACCTGTCGTTCACCCCCTGAAAGAGAGGAGACAAGTTCATATGGGTTGATTTTCCGTTTTATCGCCATTCGTTCCAGCTGCGCCTCAACTATCGCAGCCATTACAGCAAAATCGAGGATAGGAAAAACCTTACCTTTGGTTATTTCATTTGTCAGGAAAAAGTTTCTTAAAACCGATAACTGTTCAACTAACCCCAAATTCTGATAAACAGTCTGTATACCCAACTCTTTAGCTAATCTGGTACTGTTTTTTTTATTCCAACTGAGCTTGTTGCCTTCCCAGAGAATCTCCCCGGAAGTCAATCTGTGATACCCTGACAATAATTTTATAAGCGTAGATTTCCCGGCACCATTATCACCCAGTAAAGCAACAATCTCGCCTTTCTTTATTCCAAAGCTGATATTTTCCAGAGCTATTACTCTTTTTGAAAACAGCTGACTGATATTTTTAACTTCCAGTAGATATTCAGACATTTTTCTTTTTTCCTGCAAAGTTAAACCTGTCTGTTATATAGATATTTACAGCCACAGCCACGATCACGATGATCCCAACAATTGACTGGTACCAGTAAGTAGAGGCCCCAGCTTGAACAATACCGCTATTGATCATGTTAATCATAAGCACACCAAGAAAACTGCCAACAATTGTTCCAATGCCTCCATTCAAAAGTGTTCCGCCAATTACCGCGGCCGCTATTGCACTGAGCTCATAGCCCTGCCCGGCAGATGGAATAAAACTTGATAAATGGCAAAATTGAAGAATTCCGCCCAAACCAGCCAGCAAACCACAGAGCGTAAAAGATATCAGTTTTACAGCATTAATGTTAATTCCTACAGCAAAAGCAATATCTTTGTTTCCGCCGGTTGCCATTAACCGATTTCCGAATGGCGTTCTGTTTAAAATGTAACTACATAACACCGCGATAACCGCCCAGACTACCAAACTTGGAATAAAGCCCTTTACTGACTCAGGAGCAAAAAAACTTACAACCGCACTTTTTTGCATCACTGATATTGGGATTCCGGAGGTTATCAGCAGGACCATTCCACGCCACTTGAGAGTACCGAGTTCTTGACTCTTTGAGCTAATCCCTTTGCTAGGCTTTTTCCGCATTTGTTGCTTACCAAAATCCCGGCTGCATTCTTTAAAGGCTTAAGCCTCCCACGGGATTTGCTTTTTATTTAATATTTTT
>JAAEMX010000287.1 GCA_024225035.1 Lentisphaerota bacterium | reverse complement strand
CTGATCAATGATGCCTCAGAACTGTTCGGCCATGGCAATGTGGCGGGCTTTGCCGTGCTTGGTGCGCTGGATGGCAATGGTGACGGGGTGGTCAATAGTCTTGATAACGCGCTGGCGGATTTTAACGGTGATGGCGTTATTGACGGTAATGATCTGTTCGACAGCCTGTTGATCTGGCGCGATATCAATGGCGATATGGTGAGCCAGGCGAATGAACTGGGTTCGGTGGCTGATCACGATAGTGTCTCCTTCACCCTGCCGGAAAATGACGGTTTTGTCGATGCCGATGGTGACGGGGAACCCGATATCATCGACACCATCCACGGCTCGCATGTCGTCGGGCTGTCAGATTTTCTGCGCGGTGATGGCACCATCGGCCAAGTCGGTGAAATCTTCCTCGATGTCGACCAGATGAATACCACCTGGACCGGACCCGAAATCACCGAACACGCCGCAGTAGCCGCACTGCCGGATCTGAAAGGTTTTGGGCAACTGACAACGTTCAAGAAAGTAAGGAGCGAAAGAT
>JAAEMX010000286.1 GCA_024225035.1 Lentisphaerota bacterium | reverse complement strand
TTGTCGAAAAGCTGAACATTGTTGAAATTCATGACAAATATCTGTTTATCCTTACTGCCTTTTTTATAAGGAATCCACCGACCGGGGTGTCTGCGGGCATACTCTTTCGCATCCTCAACACCTTTTGCCTGGCCGTTGCACGCTGTCAGAAACGCGATCTTTTCCGAGGATGTGAGGCTGATTGTCTGTTCCAAAAGCCATTTCTGTCGCAAAAGAGCCACACCCTAATAAAATAACCATAAGGTCTGTTTTGTCAAATTAATTAGCTATAAGGGCGTTTTGTCAAATGCTGCCTCAATTTATAGTAAGGTGATTTATATGGCAAACATTCTGTTGATTCAGCCCCCTTTGACTCAGAAAGAATTATTCTCCCGGGGATATCAGACATCTGCGAGTTGTATCGGATGTTTCGATAAAAACATATCCGGTTTCCGACACAACTGATTGATTTTCAAAGATTTATTGTGTTTTTCGATATTTGTGTGTACCCATGTAAAGTATGATAAACAGCTTGACAAACAATTATCGGTATGATATATG
>JAAEMX010000285.1 GCA_024225035.1 Lentisphaerota bacterium | reverse complement strand
TATGTTCTGTTGATTCCTCCTGAAGGAAATAGACCTAAACTGTCTCCGAGAAAGAAAGGCCCATATAGAGTTGTGAACTTTGTTGGTAGCAAGTACACTCTTCAGGACCTTCTCACTTCAAAGAACTTTGATATTCACATCTCGAAGCTCTCTCCTTTCAACTATGATGTAACCAGAACCGATCCTAAGACGATCGCAATGGATGACGCTCAAGAGTTCTTAATAGAATCTGTTCTCTCCCATCGAGGAGACAGGAATCGTCGATCAACAATGGAATTCCTTGTTAAATGGCAAGGATACTCCGACGATGCGAATTCCTGGGAGCCGTACAGCAACCTCCGTGATACGGACCAATTGCTGGCTTATCTTCGAGCTAATCGCTTGAAGAGTTTGATACCTATCAAACACCGTTAGTTTCTTTCGTCCGTAAAGGATTTCTCCCATTTGCAAACCCATAAACAAGGTTAGTTTGGAGTTTTAGTGAGTAGCAAGAGTCTCACACTGTCAGAAACGATAATTTTAGATGTTTCCGATATCCTAACAAGATTTTCGGAAGTGTCAAGGAAGTGTGAATGCAAATGCAAAGGATCTTAAGTGTATCCGAATTCTTCATCGTTCGGTTGGTTTGTACCATATATCAGGCGCCGACCTAATATGAGAGACCTTCAAACACGTTTTTCTCGTTTTCTGATCGTTTTCTGGGCGTTCCATACGCGTTTTTCGACTTAGAACTGAGAAAAGCGAGGTCGACGCCTAAATAGCGCACTCATATAACATGGACGTAAAGCTGTTATATACTGAACGCACGTTTTGCCACGTCAGTACTAACATTCTTATTTACTGAACACATGTTTTGCAGCGGTTTCCGTCGGAAACCGCTCGAAAATGTGGAGTCCGGGAAACTGGGAATTTTCAGCGGTTTCCAGTGGAAACCGGTGCAAATCAGGAAACTGGGAATTTTATTATTTCCTCCTGACCGTTAAAGATTACGTAACATTAAAAACGTTACATAATAGAATATAATGTAGAATAGATTAGAATAGTTTTAACAAAACTATTGAAATGGAAGGAGGTAGTGTAGCCCTACAGTACGTACTGTATGTCTTTCCCCCTTTCCCCTATGTTACTGCACACCAGTCATTCTAGTATATAGCCCTTTCCCACGCATTACCTCTCGCATTCACCATTCCCTCACAATATATCATTGATCCTGTAACATAAGCAACTACAAGGTCTTCACTTATATTACATACTTCGTGTTTGGACTTGACCAGACCACAATAGCTATTTGAGTTTCACGAAGAGACGTAACACCTCTCCTCTATCGAATTCAACCCCGAAGAATTATGACGGATAAAACCCGCTCTGATGACCATGTGTCTACTGATGGCCATGATGACAACGACGACAACGACGACAACGATAATGTTGACGACGGTCGTGAGGAAGGGGAAGGCTCATCATCTAAGAGATCATTTGATGAGTCCGGCTCCCCTGAAGCCTCTGCTAAACGTTCTTCGACGGAAGCAATGGCTGCGAAAGCTCGCGCTATCAACGCGAAACGCGCTGCCGAACTTGCCTCGCTGAACATGACCCCTCTTGCCAAATCTAACCTATTTGCGCATTCGGCCAGTTCTAAGCTTGGAATTAGCCGTGCCAATCTCTTCATGGACGACCCTGAAGAGGTTGACAACAAGCTTCACCTTTGGAGAACTAACTATTGCTCCGTGAATGCTGAAGGAGAAGAAACTCCAGAACCTACGTTCTTGGAACTGTACGATAATAACGGACATGACGCACGCCGTGCGTTTTCTGGTTTGTGTTTTCAGATGGATTGTTCTCTGAAAATGCTTGGTCGTGCTGGCATTCCTGAAAGTAAGATTCTTGACGTTCTTAGTCAGAATTCTGTTCAGGAAGTGAAAAGGATTATTTCGGACTGTGATCAGTCGACGAATAGTCTCCAGACAAGCCAGACGTTTGTGACAACTCACGTCCCAGCTCTAACAAAGCTCGCGCCCAACTTGGTCGCTGATTTTGCCAAGCGTTTGCTAGGTGATTTCAACATCGGACAGCGCTATAACTTAGCTGTGATGCTTGCCACACACGTTAAGACGCTGACTGTTTTATTCAGATCGAAAGGTTTGATTAAGATGGGAGAAGATGTGGGAATTTGGTCCCTTTGGCCCGTTCCTGTTTTCTGTGAGAATCTGTTGAAGGTTATTCCTCGTGACAGCTCTCTCACTGCCTTGACTGTCGCCTTGGTGCAGCAGCTCGCCAACATCAGACATGACTTTGGTGATCCTCCTACCTACGACACTGTGGTCGCCTTCGTCGAATTGGTCAACACGATCATTCACGACTCGGCACAGGTGCTAACTCCTACCATGGAGCCAACAGCTGTGAAGGTTTTGATCGCTGGCTTAATTGCCACCAAGCATCCTGACAAGACGCCCCGCTTCGTTCAGCCGTCTAACATTCAGCTGAACCTAGAACTTACCGCTGAGATTTCCTCAATCCCCACGGTAGAGATTTTGCTGACTCGCGTCGTGACCAAACTCACAGATGCAATCGGTAGATTCGCGAATCTTTGTCAGTGGGCTTCCCTTGGTGCTAGTTCTAAACAGAACAACACCTTTGATAAGAACAAGGATAAGAAAGGTTTTAATCAATCTAACTCTTCCCATGGTTCGAATCATCATAACACTAACAATCAGAACAAGGGCAACACTTTTGGAAATGATCGCAAAAATCAGTCCAACGATAGTACTTGTCCGGGTGGAAAGTGTTTTGGATGTGGCCGTTCCCATCCTGGACCTGGGAAACTTTGTACCAGGCCCACTTGCAAGGGTCATCCCGACCGCAACACTAGCGACGTGCCGTTCTTGCAGTCTGCTGCTCACAACAAGCAGAAGGCTCGCAACTACCAGTACGCCCACGAGCTAGATACCAAGCTCCGCGCTGACGGATCCCCTCTGTCAGAGGCAGACCTTGCCAAGATTGCAAGCTTCAAGGGCCAGAACAATAACAAGTCTGACAATAAGCCCAAGAACAAGCACTTTCACAAGAGTGAGTCGCTTGCTATCATATCTGATGAAGTTGTTGAATGTCTTCCTCAATTTCGTGTCTTTTTCAATACGACTAATCATCTTATTGTTGATACTCTTCTTGATACCGGTGCATTACAGGGTAATTACCTCAGCGAAGAGCTCGCCGCCTGGTTAATTGAACAAGGAGCAGTTCCTGTGCATAACGGAGCCATATCTATCCAATTAGCTGTTAGGAATAGTACTACAACTAGCACTTGTAGTTTAGTTTTTAATGTAACTTTCTTAAATGAATCAAATGGTTTACCTGAAACTATTTTTGGTTTGAAAGCACGCATATTGGATAGTGAACACGATTTGATTATTGGACGGCCTGTTATCAGATTGCACAGTTTGTGTGATAAGATCCCTTCTTTTTTCAAACTGGATGATTCATCTGCGCCCGTGGTTTCGCAATTTCGATTGTCCGAACCGTCTCATGCGCACTCGCATCCGTTCTGTATCAGTGGTGACACTGTCAAGAGGAGCGAGGGGATGCTTCGTGCCATTCGGGAGCGCGAGATCCAGAGACCCCCCTTAGCAGACCAACAGCTCTGTGTCATCGGTGAGATCAAAGCTAAGCAAGAGCTTATTGACACCGCACCCGATCTCGATCATGTGAAATGGGCTGATAATCCATTTGACGTGTCTATTGATTCTGATCCAATCAATATTCTAAGTGATGGTGATATTACATCTATCATAGAACTGCATGGTTCATCGCCATTGCAAAGGAAACTTAGAGATCTGTGCAAAAGATATTCTGATATCTTTTCAGTCAGTGTTCGTTCCAACCCGGCGCAAATACCGCCAATGGAACTGAAAGTTGACAATAGCAAATGGAAATCGAATAAAAACCGAGGACCACCTCGCCCGCAAAGTCGGGATAAGCAGAAAGAGATTGCTAAACAGGTTAATAACTACCTGAAACTCGGTGTAATCAAGCCTGTTAATGCTGAGGAATACAGCCAGGTACACCTCGTTCCTAAGCCAACACCTAACGAG
>JAAEMX010000284.1 GCA_024225035.1 Lentisphaerota bacterium | reverse complement strand
GGTGTATATAAAATATTCATTACTTTTCTCTTTAATTTTGAATATGTGTTTGGTATATATTGCTTCCATCAGCGAAATGTTCAATAAAGTTAGTCTGAAAATTTGAGAATGCAACGAGTAGAAGAAAATGGAATGCCTGAATGAGTTCAGGTGACGTTGAAAGGGCAACTGGATTTTGACTCCGCTGCTAATGATGTTGCGTTTAGGGAGTGTGAGGTGGGGGATAAATAAGTAAAGGCAGGTTTATGCCAGCAAATTATAGTGAACCTCCCCCGCCTCTGACTCAAGCGCAACTCGGGGAGGTTTGAAAAGGAGATTAGCTATTCTATTAGATTGGAGCAATATACGCGTTTTATAAAGCTTAGAACATTTACAATGATACCTTTGTCTATTCTTGCGACTAGTAAGATAGCTACATAAAAAGAATTTTAAATATAGTAAAGAAGAATTTTGCAATTCATGAAATTTATTTTTTAACAGCTTTAGAAAAATAAATGGACCTAAATTATTTTTAATGAACAGAGGATCGATAAAATGCCGAAAGATTATGTACAATCAATAAATGATTATCAGTGTAATAGCATTGACGAATTAATCAATCATATTATATCTGTAATAGCTGTATATAAACATAAAAGAAAGCTGTTTCTTAAGAATACAAGCTTTTCAAAAGGGCTCGCATGGCGAAGAGATATGTTCAAATCTAAAACCTTTAGAGTGGGTGCTACAGGATCCAATATAACAATAAGTGAGAACATAATAGTGGAACTTCAAAACTGCTTAGAGGATGGTAAATCAAACGAAAGTGCTAAGAAAAGCACAGTATTAATGATTCTAAACACTAATAAATCTAAATATACAAGATGGGGAAAAGGACGAAAAATGATTGATGCGGCAGTTAAAACAGTTACTGCTTACAGGCCTCGTACTGTCGTTCCTGTCAAGATAATGCAAAATATCACTAGCTTAGCTTCACCTATCATAAAACTGCAAAACAGAAATAGCAGCATGCTGAATGTTTCTTCAAACCTAAAACCACAAAGTACCAGTAACAGAAAAGTCTCAAGTCTTTCCCTGAAAAAAAATGGTTCACATAAGGTAAGACCAACTTATCAGCAAATCTTGAAGATGAGAGAAATCAAAGGCGGTATGTCCCGATCAACCTATACAGATGAAACATTTGTATATAAAGTAGAAGATTTCGGTGCCGTAATTCATGGAACAGACAAGTGCCTTAAAAGAATTTACAAAAAAATACATGGCGGTATTTTCAAACATTATGCCAAAGGATTTGATTTTTATGAGGACTCTGGCTATAAAATAACCAAAATGCCACTCATCAAAGGAAGTCGTCCCCAAAAAGTATTCCGAGAAACAATATTGGCAATGAAGGAAATTGGCTATAGAATGTATGACGGAGATGGTTTTGGTGCACCGATTAACTTCATTCAAACTCCGGATAATAAATATCAGTTGCCTATTGATGGTAAGTATATCGATGTATGGTGTGATCCTCAGCATATATATAGTGATGGAGATGACGAAAGTGACCTTGATGTCGATGAAATGATTCAATACCTTAATGCTTAAGGTATAAATTTAACTATTGAAGTTAATTTAATTAAGATATGTTGAATAAGTATTTACTGTAATAAATCACTTACCCTATTTTAAGACTGTTAAAATTTTACTGTCCTTTATGTCAAGGACAGTAAGTACTTTACCAATATAATTAAGATCAATTTGCATAATAAGCAAGTCATCAACATAAAAGGTACTGTGAGGGCTTTTTCAAGTGTTGAGGTGGGGGGACCAGCGCCCCGTTTAAATAAATTTTTACCTTTTAAATTTTAGGGCACAAGCTGTAAGTTGTTAGTAATAAATATTTTACTTATTTTCAAGATGAGCCTAGGGCACAAGTTGGCCCATTTTACTACTCTTGCCAGTTAACGCTTCTCCTGTTTATAGATGAAGAGTTTTTTAAAATTTAAACCAACAGCACTATGAAAGTCCAAGACATCTGCAAGAAACACTATATAAGTCATAAGAATGTTTTAAAGCACTGCCAACGGGGTCGTTTCATGTTTGACGGTATCGTGTATAAAGCTGAAGACATTTCAAGATTGGGAAGTCGAAAATCAAAGTGGGAGATTACCTTCTTATCATCAGACTCATAACAGACTAAATACAAACACTGCTGAAAAATAAACGTCCACAAGAGCCTGCACACCCAAGCCAAAGTTTTTCCAGTCTGCTCAGGCGCACATACCGTAACTTCCCGTCGAGTTCCGGTAAAATCCCATGCGTCAATTGGGCCTCTTAAATAAGGAGTCAAACTCAAATCAAGCTTGCTGCGGATACGGGCTGAAACCACGTGCTTAAAATCCACATTTTCCTCGGCCCAGTCTGCCGGACTTACTTTCTGCTTAATACTCAGGTTACTTACAGCAACTCGAATACGGCTTTTGACAGATCGGTGT
>JAAEMX010000283.1 GCA_024225035.1 Lentisphaerota bacterium | reverse complement strand
GCCAACGCCAGCCGTATATGAAACTGACACTGCCTTAAGAAAGCGTACTTTGTTAGCGCTGGAAGCGATTACTACCGCTGGCAGCGAAGGCAGTTACATCTTTCACGCTTTGTCGGCTTCGGGCGATGTAAAAGCGGCGACTGCGGCAAGCCCCAGCCGGGGGCAAGTCTCTGTCACTATTCTATCCCACAGCAACGGCGGTGCGGCTTCAGGTGATTTACTTACAACCGTTGCCACAGCGCTTAATGCCGAAGAAGTCAGACCTCTAACTGATCAGGTTACGGTGCAATCCGCCATTATTCAGCGCTATTCGGTAACCGCCACTTTGACCCTGAAAAGCGGCGCCTCCAGTGCGTTGGTGATGGCAGCAGCCGAAGCTGCATTAAAAGAATATGCGGCAGCTAATTTCAAACTGCAAGCTACGGTGGCTTTAAGTGGTATCTATGCCGCCTTACACCAAACTGCAGGAGTTGAAAAGGTCAATTTGAGCTCACCAAGTGCCGATATTATTTGCGAGGTTAACGCCGCTCCATTAATAGAGAACATAACTTTGCTTGAGCCCTTTGTGAGATCTTTCATCAGGCGCAGAGAATTTGCTTTTGCTGCAGACTTGCTCCGTTATATCGCAATTTTTCTTTATGGGGGACTTTACTTGGATGTCAGCTGGAAAACAATGCTCCAACGGCCGAAAGTAGTTTTACCCCAACAAACGAAACTGTAAAACTAACATTTCTCTTCTTTCCCGGCGGCACTACATTAAATATTCCCGGGCTTGAAAAAGGAGGGGGTGCGATATTGGCACAACAACCAACCTTTATCCAATAGGACAAAGCCTGGCTGATTTTGGTTATATATACTTGAAAAGCCCTTTGTCTAATTGTCCAAAATATGAACTTTTTCCGGCAAATCGTTTTGAAGCAAAAATGACTGGGCGCGGATATCTGCAAATTCGTGAACTTGGAATTGAAAGAACTCCCAGTGGATCATGGGACAAGATTGACCCGAAAGACAAAATTTTTTCTGAGGATTAAAGGCATTCTCCAAATGTATTTTGTCAAAATTTAAGTATTTAAGCACTTTACCGGTTGACGGAAGAATAATATGCATTGCTATTTCTAATGACAGTAGAGTGCTTAAGTATTTATAAATATAGCTTTTTACATTATGCTTTTCATTATTTTTTGTTGTATTTCTGTATATCTTTTTTGATAATTATTAATGTAATCCTGTTCATAAATACTCACTTCTGCAGAGTAATGGTTATTTAAATTACTTGGTGGTAAATGGAAAATTTTAGAGTCATAATTTGAGTACTGTTTTGCCAGTTGATTTACCTCAGAAAATGAATTCTGGATAGAATTTCTGTTGGCAACTGAACTGTAAATACTTTCTTCCCGGTACTGGGTGGCAACGCAGTTAACAACAGCTATTCGGACTTTTCGATTGTAATAATTTTGAAGGTATTTCCTTGAGAGTTTTTCTACATATGAATGTATACTGTGATATACCTTATTATATATTTTAATGTCAAACATATGACTGAGGCCGAATGTCACAATAAGTTTCTTTTTTTTGAGGTTTTGTTTTGAAAACCTGATAGTATCTATGATGTTTTGAGCGATTCTTTCATTTTGAGTCAAGCGTTCAATTATAAAATTCTCTTTAACAATAAGGCTTTGCACGACGAGTCTCGTTACAAAGGCCTCTTTGCTGGTGAAACGGTCTTTAGGGTACTTCTTCATGAAATTAAAGAAATCTCCATAATTAGAATCAAACATTTCACCCAAGGATTTTACGCTGTAATCTCTTGAATGTCTATTTTTCAATAATACTGAATTTTGCAAATAGTTGTAGACCTCCGATTTATTTTCAGTAAGCAAAAGATTTGAAAGCTTTGAGTCAAGAGGGAAAATTTCAAAATTTCCAGTATTACCAAATTGATTATCATCTGAACTGCTTATGCTGAAAAAAGAGCTGCTGCCTGAGTTAAAGATACTTTCAAGAATACTGTTTAATCTTGGAGAGTCCATGCCTAAATCAGGAAAAGTGCTGTTGCGGTGAAAAGCATTAGGCTGACGATTGTGAGACTCAAACAGTGATAATACCTTTTTATTTGAACTGCTATTATTGTTTAAGCTGAGCTGTTTTTTATTGTTGCTGGTCTGTTTGAACTTTAAAGAGTATCTTCCTTCTATGCCAAGAGCTATATCCATGTTTTTTTTACCTGGACAATTTTCATCAACAAGGTATCTTTTGGCTAGCTCAAGAGGCGGGTCATCAAGGTGGTCATGTTTTCCATATAAAAAAACAATATCAAAGTTATTTAATAACACATCAAGATTTTGGCAAAGTTTCATAATAATCCTTTGTTAAAGTTAAATGACTATTTAATAAAAAGAGTCATTTCTAAGAGGCTTAAAGTTACGATATTTTTTGTATTTTGAGTTTATTTTAAGCAGAAAATAAGGAAGTTATTGTATAAGTTTCTTTTGTTTAATAGCTTTTGTAAAGTATAAAAAAGTAATTGAATTAAGAAAACAATTTTCAGGTTTTTGCGTTAAATATATTAGTAAATTATATGAGTAATCTAATATAATGTCGCTAAACTTGAATATATTAATTGGCGGTGTAGCTTAAATATTTCAGGCAGGCGAGAGAAATGAATAATGTCTCTTAACACTATTATGGAAAACCATTCAAGAGGTATACATGAGTCAAGAATATGCGAAATTAGTATATAACGGGAAAGAGGTCGAGTTACCGCTGGTTCGCGGTACAATGGGTGAAGTTGCTTTAGACATAAGTCACTTGCGTAAAGAAACCGGAATGGTCACAATTGACCCCAGTTTTATGAATACGGCTTCATGCTATAGCAAAATTACTTTTATTGACGGAGAAAAAGGTATTCTCTGTTATAGAGGGATACCGATTGAAAAGCTTGTTGAAAACACTCGTTTTATCGAAACTGCATATCTGTTGCTGCATGGAAAATTGCCTAATGTTGAACAAAGTGACAAATTTTCAAACTTGCTGACAGAAAACTCGTTGCTGCATGAAGATATGCGACACTTTTTCGACAGGTTTCCTCGCGGTTCTCATCCCATGTCAATAATGGGAACAATGCAGAATGCTTTTTCAACTTTTTATTCGAACGTTGATTCTCTTTCTTTGAAAGAAGCCATTGATATTTCAGCCGCAAGAATTATGTCAACTTTCAGAACAATGGCGGCGTTTGCTTATAAGCGTTCAATTGGAGAGCCGGTGGTTTATCCACGGCATGATTTGCCTTTTTGCGCCAACTTTTTGAATATGATGTTTGACTCGCCGGTGCGGCCTTATGAGATAAACCCTAATGTAGTTAAGATTCTAAACAGTCTGTTGATTCTGCATGCTGACCATGAACAGAATTGTTCAACAACAGCCGTACGTACTGTTGGAAGTGCTCAGGTTAATCTGTATTCTACAATTTCTGCTGGAATCGCTGCACTGTCAGGACCTTTACATGGGGGCGCAAATCAGGCTGTAATTGAAATGCTGCAACGTATCGTTCGCGATGGTGGTAACGTTAAAAAATATATTGACCGCGCTAAAGATAAGAACTCCAGCTTCAGACTGATGGGATTTGGACATCGGGTTTATAAAACATACGATCCGCGTGCCAGACTGATAAAGAAACAGTGTGATGATTTTCTTAAGCAAATGAGCATAAATGATCCATTGCTGGATGTTGCTATGCAGCTTGAGGAAACTGCTCTGAATGATAATTATTTCATTGAGCGAAATTTGTATCCAAACGTTGATTTTTACAGCGGAATAATATACCGTGCTATGGGCATTCCGGAAAACATGTTTACAGTTATGTTCGCACTGGCCAGACTTCCCGGATGGATTGCCCACTGGAAAGAGATGATTGGCAGCAAGACAAAGATTACCAGGCCGCGCCAAATCTATATCGGAAAAACTCCGAAGCAGAATTAATTTACGGTCCTGTCATAACGGGGGCCTTCCTTATTGTATATTAGGAGATGTGAATGAAATTTTTACTGGTTGGTTCGTTTCGTGGCTGGATGGCAGTGCATTTGCGCCAATTCAGTCGAGGATTTGAACAGGCAGGTCACCAAATTCTTGAATTTGACTATAAATCAGCAGAAAAAACCTGGAATCCTCTGGCTAAGTCGGAGGGTTTCAAGAAGCGTCGTATCACGGCTGCATTGCAACGGGCTGTGAATGTTCATAAGCCCGATTGTATATTATTTGTACTTGCCCATCTTAAAGTAGATTTTTCTTCTGTAAAAGATTTTTTCAAAGGCCCTTTAATTGCCTATGATTATGACGGCCCCGGCTGGGCTCCTTATCAAACAGATCTTAGCTGGATCAAAGATATCGATCTGTTACTGACTGTTTCTAGAGTTACTCAAAAAGCTTTAAGCAAAAAAAATATTGAGTCTCAGTATTTGCCGCATGGTGTTGATACGGAATATTATTCTCCCCGAGAACTTAGTGATGGTGAGAAAGAACTTTATTCATCAAGAATATCCTTTGTGGGGCGGCCTACGAAGCGGCGGGTCAGTTTGTTGGGGCGCCTTCCTGCAGATCAGTTGACTTTATGGGGCAGGCGGTGGCAGAAGCCGGAGGAATGCCCTGATGAAAAATTACGACAGACCTTGCGTTTGAATAAAGATGTTATTGGAGAAGGTGTTCCAAGAATATATTCTGCTTCAGACTTAATGGTCAATATGCTTAGAGAACCGTTAGATAAGCCTCCGACTATAATGAGTCTGCAAGTTTTTGCTGTTCCGTCCTGCGGGACATGCCTTTTAACTGAATGGGTTGAAGAATTAGAGGATGCTTTTGAGCCGGGTAAGGAATTGCTGGCATTTAAATCACCTGATGAATTTGCTGAACTTGCAGCCCGTTATTCAAAAGAACCTGATTTGTTTAAAGAGATTGGTGAAAATGGTCGCAAGCGTTGCTTGGCTGAGCATTCACATCAAATGAGGGCCATTGAATTAGTAAAACTTCTGGATTAATCAAAGTGATTTTTTATGAAGATTAGGCCAGCCAATTATATATTTTGGGTGCATTACAGAGTTGAGTAATATTTTGTATTTCGGCTGATCTGCTTTTTGATATTTTTTAAAGAAGCTTGTCCCTTCACGAATTTCTATGGCAGCACAACGACCACATGAGAAAAAACGCTGTACAGCACTCTTTTCTCCGTTTACATCGTAAAGGTGGGTGCCTCCAATTACAATAAACGTTTTTGAAGATGGGTGATTTTGCATGACTGTCGTTATTCGCTGGGCGATGAGAGGATTAGCTCTGTGGCGTTGTAAAAAAATCTCATATTCAAGCTTTTGTGTTGGGTATCTGAAGGACCTCATCTTTTTAAGAGTTTTATATTTCTGCTCAATTGCACTTAATGAATCATCAAATGTATAAACAGGAATCTGAAGCTGTTCATTTCTGCATAATTCTCCCAGTTTCCTATATTCAGGATGTCCGCAAAGTTCCCAGTATTTATCATGTTCAGCCGTGGTTTCGTTTGAAATGTAGTCATCCAACCTTGACGCAATTTCCATTCTCGAAAATTTTTCACTGCTTGATGTATAATCATATTTCAATAAGTTAGCTTCAAATTGTGCAATCGCTGTGGTAATATCAGTATAATTTAATTCACTTGTATCAGCAGAGTATGACTCCAAGTGTATAACAGGATTTATTAACTTGAAGGTTTGCAACAGGCTGTATAAAAATGAAGTGGCGGCATGTGAATATTTTTTGTGCTTGTGCCCCAATATAAAAATGTCATAGTAAGGGTATATATTTTTCATAAATTCATTAAGAACGGGGTGGGTTGTTTTTAGACAGTTATCACAAATCCTGAGCTTGATGTCCTTTGTTCTTGCTGTTAAAACTGTTGGTTTGTAGTCTCTATGGATCTTGTGGCGGGAACATGAGTCACATACTGGCAGGTTGCAAATTCCACAGTAGTGTCCTTTGAGACGGAATATGAACGTCAGGTTCTTACCGCACACACAACAATATTCTTTAGAAAATTTAATATATGTATCCAACAGCTCTTTGCATTGAGAATGTGTAGAAAGTCTTTTTTGCAGCAAACTTATTTTCTTTATAAGTATATCATTTGTTATTTCGCTTTTGAGAACTACCACAATTTTTTGCATGATATCAATATTCTGTTCAAGGATATTTCTTTTAGGTGTCATGCAGTTTGATTTTAAGCGTTTAGTATTTGATTCTATGTAGGCATCAATAGTTTCTATCAATGCTATTTTATGAGGAGTTTCTGCGCATATTGATTTAAAGTACTCAACAAATTTATTGGGCATTTTTCCTCCATGATCGTTCCTGAAAATTTACCTTCTCTGTAAGTGCTGGCATACAAAATATATTAATTGGTAAATGGAGAATTACAATGTGTGAAATTATTGTAATATTTTAATGGAAAGTTGGATAAGTACTGTAGTTTATAGTTTTTTTAGGAAGATAATGTGAGTGATGATTTAATAGGAGGTTGTAAATGCAATGTGTAATTCAGGCTGTTTTTATAAATTAAAAACAGCCTGAGTGATGAATTACTTTTATTTTGTGGCTGTGTAGTTCTGAGCTTCTTCAACTGTCATGCCAATTGGAGTAGCCAGTGTATAAATCTTATCATTGTCAGATGACGGTTGGACTCCATTAAAAAGAATGCCTTTCTGTTTCTTTTCATCAAGCCAGAGTATTTGCGGACGTTCACGACGGTGCATTGTTTCTGAGCTGCCGTCAGTGTATCGAACGGTTCTTGAATATGAAGGTTCAGTCATTGTCCAGTGAACACCATCCACTGACCAGGCATGCCCTCCAACATTATTGTTATCGGTAAATTTGTTGTTGAAAAGCATGTGATAAGCTTGAGTATTTGGGTCATATCAGGCAAAGGCATCTTCTGCTTCTACTGGCAGAATACTGTCGTTACGTAGAGCTTTATAATCTCCATCCCATTTGTCGGCTTTGACAACATAAAGTTTTTCGTACGGGTGACGATACCATACTGTGCTTGAAAACTTGAGAGCACGATAAACCATAGTAATAGAGTCGTCTGGGTTTACAATTGGTGCGGGGTTGGTAGGGAGCAGCCACCCTGGGCATGTGATATGTGATATTTTTTTGGGAGTACTCCAGGGGCCATAGAGCGAGGTGGAGCGACTTACGTAAATACGACAGGCATCCTATCTGCAGAATTATTTTAGGCCTGCTGTGAGTTACTCCGTTGCTGCAGTCAGTGATTTGGCTTATAGGGCTGCTGTCTCCGATGGTGAATAAGAGGTAATGACCGTCATGAGTTTTACGTATTGTTGGGTTGTGCGTAAAAACTCCGCCGACTTTTTGGACTATTTTGTAGGGCCCCATTGGCTTGTCTGATACGGCATGGACGCATTCGCTATTTTTTTGCCAGCTGTCAAGTCCACACTGATTGGTCATTATATGGAATTTCCCATCATCGCCTTGGATTACGCTTCCTCCCCATGTGGATTGATTCGGCAAATTTAAACCAAGTCCTTTTTGAGTGGGTCTGATATCAAGTTTTTCACAGCCGTTACCTGTCCATGGAGCAGGGCAGGAGGTGGCCAATAGAGAGTTGAACAGAGTCATTGCTATAGTGGATGCAAGGGCGAAGGTTAAACCAAACCGGCGTTGGGGATGCATTCTCATAGTAGTCTCCATGTGGGGGTTGCGGTTAAATGTATGACAATTATCTACTAGATAATATTAGACTTTTACTGTTTTGTCAATATGTTTTTATTAATCCTTGACAGAAAAACGTAAATTTACCGGTACATTTAGCCTTGAACTGCTAAATCATTATAAACGTCTATTTTTTCAGATTAAGATAATGCAGGTGAATTGTCATATGTTAATGCGTTATTTTGCTTTACTAAAACCTTCTTTATGAATCACGAAAAAGTTCTGGTATGAATAATAATTTAATACTTTTTTCGAGAATTCTGTGACAGCGAAGAACATTTCCTGGGAATCAGCAGTCTTTAAAAGGAAGAGTGAGTTTTTAAAGCTTTACTTTGTTAAGTGGGTAGTAAATAATTAATAGATTTCTAATGTTATTCTAACATTATTTTAAAAGTATTTTTAATTATATTTAAATAATATTAGTTGCCATCTATTTTTTACAGGAAGGAGTTTGTCGTATGTGCGGTAATTATTTGACGACATGTCTTAATATTTACATCTATTGGTTGTGAATATTAATTTGGGTGTTTTATGTGTCTAAGCATAAATTTCTTAGATTTTATTTGTTTGCGGATTAATACTGGTAGCATTATTCTTTTTATTTTTTAAGTCATTATAATTTAGTAGAGTATGGGAGTTTAGTCTATATTTATATATAAAAATATAGATATTTAAAATGATTTATATCTATTGATTAGTTTTAAGAATAAGCATTTAATCTATAATTAATAATTTAATATTTTTCTGCGTTTTTTAATTAAAATTATGAACCACAAAGTTTATACAAAATATTAAATTGTAGTACAATTTAATATTGATTCGGGGGGATAATTATGTCTACTTCAATTGCTACACTTGGTAGCTTAACGATTACAGGTGATTCGGTTATTGGTACTTGCGTCACTAAAATAAGAAAAGGGCTTCCGGGAGCCACTCTTTCAAGTCCGGTTGTAGGTGCTGCATGCAGTGGTGCGGTGGTTGCAACAACTGCAGTGAATAAAATACGTCTTGGGCTTCCGGTCGCTAACTTGGGAGCGGTTGTCAGCGGTGTAAGTGCAGTCGGGATTCCGGTTACAACTGCAATAGGTTTTTCCATCGCCTTAACAATCATTCGTTAGTTACCGCTGGGAGATTATGATGAATATTTACACACAGGATAATCGTGATTTAAACATTGAAGTTGAAGGTAAGACCGGTAAAGATACAGCAGGTAGTAATTATGTTCTGCTTACAGAGGTGTTGCAAGGATCTTATGAGGCTATATCAAAACCGTTCAGCATGAAATTGCAGCTAATTTCTCCGGCAGTTAACCCCTTGTTAACCAGTGAAGAAATGCTTGAAAGAAGTACAACAGTAAAGATAAAAACTGCTAATAATATATGGCGTTTATTTAACGGTATTCTCACGGATTTTAGTTTTGAGGGATATTATAGTTATATAGCCAAAGATGGTACAGTAACGAAAAATAAAGACCTTTATTCATACAAGGCTACTTTGAGTCCCAAACTATTGCTCCTGAAAAATTGTTTAAAAAGCCGGGTTTTTCATAATAAATCATCACTTGACATAGTAAAAGAGATTTTGCAGGGATGGCAAATCAATTTTGAGGACAAGTTAGTGTCCAGCTCAAATTATATTGATAAAAATTATGTTCTCGAACAGTGTGTGCAATATGAAGAAAGTGATTTTGATTTCATTTCCAGATTAATGGAAACTGAGGGCATTTTTTATAATTTCTGGCATGAAGTTGGCTATAATAATCATATTATTCATAAAATGATTCTGGGCAACAGTAATCCGGGTGCAGAATTAAATTTAGCTTACAGCGAAAGTGGTAATTCTCCAGGTGTAAAAGAGTTTATACTTAAAGAAAAGGTTATTCCCGGCTCGGTACGCTTTGATGATTATGATTTCAGACAGGCGGATAAAGTTTTTTATAATAATGATGATATGAGCACAAATCAGAAAACTGCCTTGAGCTCTGCAGCTAATGATATGCTGATTAGTAAGTATGATGCTGGGTTTGTATCATGCAGCAATAAAGCAGATGCTGCCAATTATCGTAAGAAACTTAGTAGTGTCGCAGTTCAATGCCTGTGCGGTATCCAATATGAGTGGCGTGGCGTTACTGATAACCGTGAAATTAAAGCTGGAGCAGGCTTTGTGCTGACCGGTTTTCCGGCAGGAAGAATTACAGGGCTTATAAAGAGAGTAGCTTTAAGAGCAAAGACAACCCCGTTTTCAATTTTTAATTCAAAAATAGCTATAGATATGGAAGCTGGATTTTCTGCTGTTTTTGAGGCTCAGGATATAACGATTCCTTTTCGACCGTGCGTTTCTGCTTCAGTTCCCAAAATAAACACTACTGTCAGCGCTAAAGTCATAACAGTTGATAATATTTCACAAGCAATGCAGGATAACTCAAGTCATGGATTCTGCGCGGATATTGGAGGTAATCCTGTTTCAGTAAATCCAACGACTTATTGTATAAAAATACTGTTGAACTGGCGCAATGTAACTTCAAAAAAGACACCTGATTTAGACTCCATGTGGCTTAATGCCAGATTTGGAGAAATGTGGGCTGATTCATGCAGTGGAAAGTTTGAGGTACCTAGAAAAGGGCAGGAAGTCATCGTGACTTTTTTAAATGGAAACCCGGCGCAGCCTGTGGTGATTGGTAGTCTTTATAACAGCCAGATATCTCCCCCTGTTCAGGTTAATGAAGTTGAAAACACTTATAGCTCATTAATTAGATCATCATCAGTCGCTAATATCAGTGACGGCTCTATAAATAGCTCAACTAACCTTGAAAATACAATGCCGTTTCCGATGGCGGTATATGACCTCGGGAGTAAGACTAAAAGGAAAGGTTTCAGTCAAATCGCTGTTTGCAGTATGGATAACGGGAAGTTTTCTGAACCTAAGGTAAATGAAGCTGCATTTATGAGTGACTGGTTTTTCCCATCCTGTTCAACCTCTATCCAAAAAGAACTGAAAATCGAAAAGAATCTCAAAAAACACAGTTCCGGTAAAGGTACTTTTTTTGAAGGTATAAATATGTACTCAAATAATGATGTTTTGAGTCAGGCTGCTCAGTCACAATATATAAATGCCGGAAAAAATATCAAAATCAGTGCAGCCGGGTCAATAACACTGCAGGTTGGTCGCAGCAAAATCACTATCAAGGATGATGGTGTCAAAATGAAGACCTCTTTTGGCGCCCCGCAAATGTCCTGCGGTTTTGCCAGTAAATATTCTGGTCCGCAGAATGCTTCGCCGGAGCAAGTAAACTGGGGGTTGCCAAGCTTCAGTTCATATGTGTCAATTATGCCTGGGAAAGCCTGCATGTTTGCCCCATATACTTACAGTATGGGTACTTATGAGGCAAAAATAAAGACATGGTTTGGCACTGAGCTTGGCGGCAGGATAGGTAATACTTCTATTAAGGGAATGAAGACTGATGTCGCAGGCGGATTTAATTCTGATGACTTTATAAAAAGATCAATCGAAGTTTCACGTGATATGGCCAAGGACATTACTGCAGCTTCGGATTTAAAAAATGATGCGGATTCTCAACGGTATCAAATTACAACGACCATGATTTGCAAACTCATAACGCTGAAAAAATATCTGGAGACAATTCAGACTTCCATACAAACATTAAAATCACTGTTCACTTTTAAATCCTCAAAAATCTCTTTGAAATTTAATGAGATGTCGCATAGTAGTGAGAATATCACTAACAAAGCGTGGAAGAATTCTATTGAGGGTAATTACATTGCTCCTTATGAGGGTTTGCTCAGCAATATTCCTGCGGACTGGGTTGCTGATAATATTTCATCCTGTGCTTCTATATCGAGGTCTGAAATAGACTTGTTGGAAATAGTTGAAGAGGCACCTGCGAGAAATGAAATGCAGGCGGAAAGATCAAGTTCCGGTTTGGAAAATGTCAATGACCAGGTTTCTGAAGAAAGTCTGAGTGCTGAAAACGCTTCTGTAGTTGTATCAAGCAATGAGGCTTGCGTCAGCGAGGAAAATATGAATGTTGTCGCGGTCGAGCAGAATGTATCCAGTTCAGAAGCGAACCTGCATAAAGAAGCTAAAGCTGCTGTCAGTGAGCAGATTGACGCAATTCTCCAAGACATGATTGCCTTGGTGCAGCGCAACAACTTAATGGATATCGAGAATTAATTCATACGATAATTTAATACATAAAAGAGCAAGCTATAAAAAGGCTTTTAAAATAAAGGAAAGATATTATGTCATGGAATGCAGAAGGTTTTGATAAGCCGATGATAATGCTTAATTTAAGCAGTCCTGAAAAGGCAATGCTTGAAAATGCGTATGTTCCGGATAAAGATGTTAAAAAATATATAAATGAACATATGACTTCTGAACAGTTAATTCATCTTTTAAGAGCAAGTGGCATGATTAAAGAGGCATGCGATTATATGGCCTTTGCCATAAATCGTAGAGTCGGGGTTTGGTGGGCGTATTCGTGCGTGAAAACTGTGAACAAGGAAATAGAGGAACAGCTTAAAAAATCTCCTCTAAGCTTTGAAGAGCAGCAAAAGCAGGAGATAAAGCAACAGCTTGCGGCCTGGCAGGATAAGTCTGAATTGGACACGATTTTAGCTGATTATAAAACTGCTGGAAAAGATATTGTAAAAAAAATGGAGAAAATGTCTGGAGCCGATATTGAGGATACAGGTGATCCGTTGTTTGAAATACAGGCGCAATTGAAGAAGGCAATTGACGCTGATAATATTGATTTTGCGATAAATGAAATTGATGCTGCACTGGCTAGCATGCCTCCAGCACAGGTGAAAGCTGCAGGAGAAATTGTCGATAAAACTTTTGCTGCTTATGAGAAAAAGTCAGGTATTCATCCTCTGAAAGTATTTGAAAATGATATTATTGAGTCTGTAACACCTAAGCCTATTCCTGAGGATACAGCTTTGCGGGATCAGTACTTTACCGGCATCAAAAGTAAAGTAGAGAAGGTCAGGCAGTTTGCCCAGCAGAAAATTAAAGAACATTTTCCATTAAAAATATCAGGATTGCCTAAAAAAATATCTTCAGATAAGGTTGTTGAGGCCCTTTATGCTGTAAAGCGATGGATTTTGACTCCGACTGATGAAAATGGACAAATAGCTCTTGAACTTTCAAGAGATGCGGGACAGGGGCCTGAAGGACTTTGTGCTCTTGCTGCCTATTGGAGCAGCAGTGACCTTACTCCAGATCAGAAAAACCCAATAACTCCGCCTCCAGGCTTAGCTTCTAACGGTATTCTTAATACAATATTTATGTGCGCTATGAAAAAGGGCGGTTCAAAAACATATGAAGAAAGATACGAGGAATATTTCAACCTGGGAGTTGACTGTTTAACCGGAGTTTGCACCTGGGATAAAGAGTGGCAAAAAAAAGAAGGAATTAACAAAGGGAATGAGCTGTTAGATCCTCTAAATGTGACCTGTGGCTTTGGGAGAGATTGCTGAATTTTTGTGGAAGGTATTATTTCTACTCAAAATCAGGAGAGAGGAAACATTCTTTTTTTAGTCATCACTTTCCCTGCAATACTATTATTTATAATTCAATTTTTTTTGACGTATTTCTATAGTATGCTGCTGAATAATTGTTTAGCATTTTCTATTATATTTGTTCCTTTTTGAGGCGAAAAAAACTATTCCTTATGCGAATTAGGCTATTTGAAAAAGGAATGGCTGTTTTGTAATAATTGGAGAACAATTGATAGGCTTAATTTTCTAATATGGTATAAAGCATATAGTTGGCAGAAATTTATATTCCACATGCTAGGTAATTTTTAAAATGTGGTTTCAAATATAGAAAATTAAAGAATTTTATAAAATGATTGAATTAAAGATTTATACAATGATTCCTATTGATTCCCATTCAAATGTTTACGATAATTATGCTTTTACATCTTTAATGCTTTCCGTTATCTGCTTAAAATCCACGAAACAATCAAAAGTGCAATGGTGAGATGAATAAATTACAATATAATGAAATGACCATCGCGTTACACCTCATAAAGAGTAAATCTTCAAGTAAAAAATTGAAAGAAGGCATAGATGTTCTGGAGTCTTTGCTTTTCATTTTAGAACACAAAGAGGACACCAAAATATGTCATCTGCTTATAAGAGAATATTGTTTTTCAAATGTATCTTATACTACTTTATCAAAAGTTTATAATAATGAAGGAGGCACAGGATATCTGGGTTTATTGAAAATTTATGATAATAAGGAAGACGCAGAGCATCTGAGAAATAAAATTAATGCAGAGTTAAAAAAGCTCAATAGGAGAGATAGACTACTCAAAAACCAAGTCCTGAGAAGATATAATGAGATTAACGGCAACTTTCAACTGAGAAATAATAGAAACTTAGGCAATAATATTTTTAGTAGTAACGAACTTATCTCAGTTGATCGTAGTCAGCTTGAGAAACTAGAGACAATAGGGGTTTCAGCACATGAGGTTCATAAGTTTAAAGGGATAGGTAAGGACTTTAGCGGTCTTTACTACGGAAAACTTTTTGAGTCAACAGGGACTGCCAGAAGAATGGAAATAATGGGTGCTGCAAATGAGGTCATATATTCTAAAATGTTACGTCGCCTTTTAAAAGGTGGAGCTTCAGATTCTGCTTTTTTGACAAAAAATGGGCTTATTGTAGGTATTTGCTCTAAAGGTTTAAATGCATTTAAACCGTATGCAAAGATTCTAAAATGTCCCGATTTACGTGAGGAGTGTAAGGCTGTACCGGGCCTTTTAAATATTTTTATTTTTTCCTTCATATTTTTGGAGAATGATTTGCATGCAAACAACATGGGATGGAGCATTATTAATGGAGAGAAAAGATTTGCTAAAATAGACCATGATTATCTTTGTATAAGAATGCATAATGCAAAATACTTTAGAGAAGTGCAGGAAAAGTTTCGTCTTGACGAAGTAAAAGCTTTTTTAAAAACACCGTGTTGGAGGACATTAAAAGCTTTGGGCAACCGTGCGCGTTTCGGCCCATTTAAAATTAACAATTATGCCTTACGTGGTGCACATTGGACAAGATCAAAGTTTACTGGCAAGTCTGTTAATACAATCGGTTATAATGACAAGACGTTTTTTAAGCATACATATATTCCTAATAATTATGACGAGCTTATCAAGCTTCCACAAATGATAAGGGATATTGAGCTCGACAATTTTCAATCATATATTAATAATTACATTGTAAAGATGCAAAGTAAAGTGTGGTCTGATACCAGCTCGGCTAGCCAGCTTGCTGACTGTATTGTCGGAAGGCTACGACAGCTACAACTTCATCTATAGCTACTGCATTTTGATGCTTGGTTTATTAATTTAAATATTTTCGGCAAATATATTTATAGGTATTTGCCGTATTTTTTTGTGTAGCAGTGAACAATCATAATGTGTTCGTAGTCTAATACTGTGAGTGATGAGCATTTGACTTTTAGATTATCTTCTGATCTAAATAGTATGCTGAATTTCATGAATCGAATAATGATTCAAACTGAGTTTGTTCCGGGTGTTGTGCGGAGATGAGTTAACCCGTGCATCAGGCTTGTCGTCAAAACCAGACAAGCTAATCTACAGTAAGAAGGGCTGTAGAAAAATGATGCATAAACATTTAACTCATTTTAATCAGAGGTCATTATGGCTGCTTCTGTCGCAACTCTTGGAAGTGTTACTGCCACAGGCGATTCTGTTATCGGTACTTGCGCTACTATTCTTAGAAACTGTATGCCCTGTGCAACTCTTGGGAGTGTTGTAACCGGCACTGCCTGCATTGGCACAATTATTTCAACTACTTCTGTAACCACAATAAGAATGGGGCTACCTGTTGCCTGCATTTGTGATGTCGTTAGCGGTACCAGCACTGCCGGAGTTCCGGTAGTCACTACTGTTGGCTCTTCAATTGCGCCTGCAATAATCAGATAAATACCGGGGGGGGTAATATGTCAGTGTATACACAGGATAATCGAGATCTGCAGGTTATAGTTGATGGCAAAGATGGTTATGATGATTATGGCAATAACTATGTTCTTATTGCAGAATTGCATGAAGGCTCCTATGAAGCGTTGTCAATGCCGTTTTGCATTTATCTGAGGCTCTTGTCGCCAGCTGTCAATTCTCCTTTAGCTATGGACGAAATGCTCGGTCGTACAGTAACAGTAAAACTCAAAAAACCTGATGATTCATGGCGCTATTTTAACGGGATATTATCTGATTTTTGCTTTGAAGGTTACTATTCATATACAGAAAAAGATTCAACTGTCACAAACAAGGAACTTTACGCATATACTGCAACTTTAAACCCTAAATTAGTGCTTTTAAAAAACAGTGTCAGGAGTCGTGTTTTTCACAGCAAATCACCTCTTGATATTGTAAAAAGTATTTTGGATGATTGGCAGGTTGATTATGAAGATAATGTATCTTCTGATTCAAGTGATGCCAGTGAATGTTTTGAATTTGAGCAGTGCGTGCAGTATGAGGAAAGTGATTTTGATTTTGTGACCCGCCTTTTGGAACAGGAAGGCATTTATTATAAATTCTGGCATGGTGAAGACAACAGTTCAACTGTACATCAGATGAAGCTGTACAGCAGTAATCCCGTAGCTGATTTGGAGTTAGTCTTTAATCAGGACGGTGACACTGATTATGTCAGTAGTTTTTTACTGAAACAAAAAGTTGTTCCGGGCACCGTCAGGTTGGACGATTATGATTTCAGGCAGGCAGATATCGTATTTTTTGATTATGATGACACCAGTGTGAATCAAACAACAGACCTTGACTCCTATGATGAAAAGATGATGATTAGTAATTATGAGGCTGGCTTTATCACTACCAGTGAAAAATCTGATGCCAGCAACTACCGGGAAAAACTTAAAACAATAAACAGTGAGCGTTTGTCATGTTCACAATATGGCTGGGAAGGTAAAACAGGAAATCGACTTATTGAAGCCGGAAGTGCATTTACCTTAAGCGATTTCCCGATTGGAACGATTAAAGGACTGGTGACTAAGCTGTGCTTTGCCGCTGCCACAACTCCTTATTCTATAAATAAATCAGTAATTGCATCTGATGATTTAGCCAGCTTCAGGGCTATTTTTTATGCTCAGGATTTGAATGTGAATTTCAGACCTCGTATTTCTGTAAAATCTCCTAAAGCCAACTCTACATTAAATGCCAGAGTAATAAGTATTGAAACAGTTTCTAATGATTCTGACCTGGGCTTTAGTTCTGATCTTGGAGGAGATCCGCTTTCCGTAGACTCGTCTACATACCGAATAAAACTTCTCATGAACTGGCGCAATACGACTTCTGATAATACTCCGGACTTTGCTTCAATGTGGATGCACGCAAGGTTTGGCGAAATGTGGGCTGATGCAGGAAGTGGAAAGTTTGATGTCCCGCGTAAAGGACAGGAAGTCATAGTGACTTTTCTAAACGGCAACCCGGGGCAGCCGGTAGTGGTCGGAAGCCTTTACAACAGTGTTGTTACTCCGCCGATCGACTTGACTTTGTCTGAAGGAATCTACGGATCAATTATGCGGTCGACAGCGGTTGCAGGCACAGATGACGGAAGTATTGGAGCCTCGGTTTCGCTGGAAGATACAATGCCTCTGCCCATGGCTGTCTACGACCTTGGAGACAGCGATAACCAAAAAGGTTTCAGTCAAATTGCTCTTTTTACAAAAGACAACGAGGAGTTTACTAAAGCGTCTGTAGATGATGCCTCGTTTATGAGTGACTGGTTTTTCCCAGCATTATCCCCTTCTATTCAGACTTTGGTAGATAACTTGACAGACAGCACGTCATACAGTGACACGATGTTTTTCGAAGGGATCAATATGTATTCCAATAAGGATGTACTGAATCAGGCTACCCAAAGCCAATATATTAATGCAGGAAAAGATATTCAGATTTGCGCTGCAGGTTCAATCACTCTTCAGGTTGGGCGTAGCCAGATAACAATAAAGGATGATGGTATCAAAATCAAAACAACTTTTGAGGAAGCTGATAAATCGTGTGGCTATGTATGGGATTATAAAAAGGTTGACGATAATTGTCCAAGTGAGCCTTCATGGAGTTTACCCAGCTTCAGCTCTTACCTTGCCGTAGCGCCGGGGACGGCTAATATGTTTGCTCCATCTTCTGAGATAGTCGGGACTTATTCAGCTAAACTTAAGACTTGGTTTGGGTGTAGTGTCGGAGGGTTTGTGGGTAGTACATCTCTTACCGGATTGTCAGCCAAAGTACAAGGCGGGTTCAGCTTGACTGCCACTATATTCAGTGTTGTTTCAATCATATCAGCTTTGGTTACGGATTCATGTGCACTTGCTGGTGATACTGACAATGCCGGTGCTGAAACTGTTGATTCCAGCGTTAATTTGGCTGCTGAAGTTTATTTGATTTATCTAGTAATTACAACTGTTTGCTCAACAATTACTTTACTGATGGCTCTTTTCACATTTAGATCTTCAACAGTAGATTGCCAGTATGATAAGGTGGTCATTGCCAGTGAATCAAATAAATGTAAGTCGTGGGAAAATACTATAGAAGGCAATATAATTTCACCTTATTATGGACTAATTCAGGAACTTGGAGGCAGTACTCTTGCAAACTATGTCACCTCATTGACCTCTGTATCAACGGAATCAGTCAACTTGGTAAGCACAGAGACAATGACCTTGGCTAAAGAAGATGTAGAGCTGCAAAGTTCCTCATCAAACCTTGAAGAATCCAATATAAACGTAAGCAAGGAAGACGTACAGGGAACAGATACCGATGTTAAAGCTATTCACGAAAAAACTGAAGTGCTTGATGAAAGTACAGAGGTTCTTGTTGAGGAAGAAAACGTTTCCAAGAGTGAAGTCAATGCCAGTATCAGCGAGGTGAATGCTTCAAAAGAAGCTACTGAAGCCGCATTATCTATAATTGATTCATTGATTACCAAAGTGGTAGGAAGTGATATCGAAAGCTAATTTTAGTATTGGAGAAATATTATGTCCTGGGATGGAAAAGGCTTTGAAAAACCACTGATAATGTCGAATTATGAGACAGTT
The DNA here is from genome assembly GCA_024225035.1 of Lentisphaerota bacterium. GTDB lineage: Bacteria > Verrucomicrobiota > Lentisphaeria > Victivallales > Victivallaceae > Zth2. Next base: position 12,363 of record JAAEMX010000283.1, on the reverse strand, counting down.
CAGGAGACTATTGATAAAAATGCATATGTACCTGATGATGACGTCAGAGCGCTTATACATGATCAAATGGCTTCAGAAAAATTGATTTTTTTACTGCGTTCTATGGGAATGACAAAGGAAGCCTGTGATTATATGTCTTACTGTATGAACAGAAGAGTAGGGGTCTGGTGGGGATATTCCTGTGTTGAGGCTATAAATACCGAGATTGAAGAGCAGCTTAAAAAATCACCGCTTTCTTTTAGAGAACAGCAAAAAGAAGAAGTTAAAAAAAAGATCAATGCCCTGAAGGACAAGTCCGAGCTGGACTCAATCCTTGGTGAACACAATGCTAAATGTGATGAGTTTCTTGGAGCTATGAAAAAACTTTCAGGTCCTGAGATAACTGATAAAACTGATCCTTTATATGAATCCCAGTCAAAAATACTCGAAGCTGCAAATCGAGACAATCTTGATTTTGCTGCTGAAGAGCTGCAGAATGCTATGGGCAACATGCCTCCCAAACAACTGAGCAAAGCCAAACAGCTTGTTGAGAAGGCATTCTCTATCTACGAAGAACAACATGGTATTCATCCAATGAAACAGTTAGAAAAGGAAATTATGCAGTCTGTTGCACCTGAACCGATACCTGAGGATACTTCTATTCGCGATAAATATTTTGGTACTATAAAGCAACGCTGTCAGGAAGTTAAAGATTATGTGAATGAGACTATAAATAAACATTTTCCATTAAAATTGCCGGGTCTCCCGAAGAAACCTTCTAAAGAAGCAGCAGGCGATGCGTTTTTTGCAGCAAAACGCTGGATACTTACTCCAACAAACGAAAACGGTCAAAAAGCTTTCTGGCTTGGCAAAAACATTCCTAATCTTCCAGAAGGACTTTGTGCTCTAACCGCATTCTGGAGCAGCAGTGACTTGGTGCCGGAGCAAAAAGAGCAAATTCCCCCGCCTCCCGGCCTGGCATCAAACGGCATTAAAAACGTGATATTTATGTGTGCTATGAAAAAAGGCGGTTCTCAAACCTACGATGAACGTTATGAGCAATACTTCAATCTGGGAATTGAATGCATGACAGGTATTCAAACCTGGGATAAAGAATGGGAGAAAAAGCCACCCAGAACGGAAGAAGAGCTTGATGATAACTTAATCTCAAAAAACGGTTTTGGACGTGAAAACAATATAGTTTAACTTGACCCTTGCCTCACTACTCATGACCCATGTCAGCTGCTGGCAGAAACTCGGCCAGCAGCTGACTCTTTTATATATGTAAATTGAAAAAGAATAAAATTATATTTCAGTAAGCAGAAAATTAAAGATACCTGTTTACATAATCCATAAATTCTCGTCTGAAGCGTTCTCGGGAGAACTTTTGTGGCCAAGATCTTATTTCTTCTTGTTTGAAAGTTTCTTCAGAAGCTTCAAATCTATCAATTGCCTGGTTTAGTGCCTCTGGAGTCTGCTTATGAAAAAACAATAGATGAAAAAAGTTGTAGAGCCGGGACTGTTCGAAATCATGATAGGAAGCTCATCAGAAGAGATAAAACAAAGCAAAATAATAGAACTCTATTAACTTTTTTAAAACTAATTACAATGAAAAAAGAGTAATCGCGCACAAGCAATGTGCCTATGCGCGGTTGTTTCAGGTTCTGAATGATATTCAGCAATAAATTTATTTTACTGTTTCTACTTTGTAGTTTTTGTTTGGCTTATAAAGTAATGGCGGCGGTAAAGTGAGGCTGAACAGATCGGCTGCAGATGGGCCAACATTATATTCAACATCCCAACTGGGGCTGCCTTTTCGTAGACTGCGGCAAAAACATGCAACGACTTTACGGGGGAAATTGTATTTTGCAATCTCAGTCAGAAGATTATAAAATGTGATAGAAATCATTCTTCTGTTTCTCGTATAAACATGACACATATTTTTACAGCTTTGTACGATTCCTATACAGTTATTGAAGTGTTGTTTGTTTCTTTCTTTCATGCTTGTCAGCTGATAATTCATAATTCTATTTTTATTGGAAATTATACCTGTTACCAACTTTTGGGGATTTTGATATTTTATTGATGCCTGTATGCTTTTTGTATGTGAATTTATAGGAAACGCAGAGCGTGATGTCGTGTAATAACCTACTTCGCTACTGCTGCTTGTGCGTTTCCAATATCCGAATAATTTATCTGTTAGTTCGTACTCATTTGCATTGAGTATAAGGCTGCTACCATGTGCTCCTTTCCAGTAAATATTCCAGTCGCCAACAGGCGGCGTTACAGGCCTTAAAAATTCTTTAAAAAGCTGATATTTTGCAGAAGTCAACCTTGTCCCGTGGGATAATGCCATTAGGCCTTTTAGGCCGTCAAAGCACAAAGTATTGTTTTTTTCGTTAAAACAGCATTTCCAGTCAAAAAAGAAATAAAACGTTTTGGTTTTAAGTATACCAATGTCGAAACAAATGTATTTTTTGTAGTATCTAAGGTCGAATTGTCCACGATAATCATTTACGTAATAGACTGTCAGGCTCTCATTTTTAATACTGTTCTTAAAAGTATACTCCCTGCATTTCCCAAATTTTGGATGTTTTAAGTGAGAAATACCATTTCCAAGCATTTTTATCATTACTAAGCTCCCTATCAAATAATGTATTTTTTAAATGTAATAAGTTTTCAGGAGCTTTACGCAAAATCGTAAATATTCTAAAAGGCTTATAGACCTTTTGGCTTTTTAAATAATACGCAGTAAGCCTTGACTCTGATGTAATTCTAAATATTAATAACGCAACTGTTTTGATTTAGAATACAAAAATAAGGCTATAACTTGGATTTTCCATGTAGATGAAATTTACCAAGAAAAGCTACCCTGAACTCATAATTACTACCCTTCAAAATTTAAGACAAGGAAAACGCGTTTTTGGTTGCACAAAATGTCTTTTTTTATAAAAAAAATTGACGGTTTTTAAAACGGAAGTTAAATGGATATAAACACTAATGCAGTTAAGATTCTTAAATGTAATTGTTATGTGATATAAAACAAATTTAAAGATAGATAATCCAGTTTAAAGTGCTATGAATATTAATATTACTTTATGTTTGTTTTTATTGCTGTCAGCATATATAAGTATGCCAGAACAATATAAGCATATTATTGAATATCTCTCGAGCCTTAAAGAAAAAGATACCGCCTGACATTCATGGTTTGTCAGACGGTATGATGAGAACAGTTGCTGTTGCTTATTATTAGGTCAGTTTTTGAATCATAGCTACGGGTAAAGGGTGGGAATTAAAGAATTCTTTTCCAAAGTTGGAATCCAGGTTATGCAAATATGGTTGAGCCATTTTCAATTCGCCGACATGCCCATGTACAAAAGTTATGATATGCTTATATTGAATTGGATGCTCCTGCTTGAATTCTCTGTTCCAGAGGAATTTTAAAAGAGGATATTTTGCATATTGGTTAATATGTTGGGGCTTGTAATTCTCGTTGAGTTTAACAAAACTATCTATGTTAAAACTACTGTTAATTTCTTTAATCATATTTATAAGCTTGTCAAGGCTTTCGATTTTTGTTGGGATTTGCTGTTGCAAAGTTTGTGGGCAAAGAGCTCTGTGGCATTTTTCGATAAACTGGATTTCATTAGGAGCATGGGTGAATATTATCAGGCCTTTTTTGTTGTAATCATAGGTCATCTGATGCTGGTATATAAGCGTAAGGTGGGGAAAATACACTGTATTGAGAAGTATATCCAAATCATTTGTGGATACTTTACCAATACTTATTGATTTGTGTAAGCTAACCAGTGATTTAGCAAAAATTTCGTATTTATCAAGAGAAAATGGTACAAGCAGTTTTCCTTTATTAATCTGTCCTTTTTTGTAGTTCATTACAAATTCCATGTCATGATTTGAAAATAATATCAAATAATTCAGGTTATATATATGCAATAATTCATAAGTTTTAAGTATCATCATGTCATCTTGTCCGCGGTCACCCAAGGTATCTCCAATCATGATTATTAATGGAGGATTTGACATTACGCCGACCTTAGTTTCAGAAATAAGGAGTTTGCAAAACTTATCTACATCATTTGATATATAAGCGGAATAGATGGCAGTGTATCCCTTGTTACTGCATTGAATCAGTTTGTACTTGATTAAAAAGTAGACGAGTTTTATTGCGCAGCTATGTAAGTCTCCGATGGCGATAATACTTACTCCGAGGGTTATATCCTTTGTGTTAGGAGGATAATTTATATAATTAGCTTCAGTCTGTTTATATTTCAGGTTGTTATCAATTAATAATTGGACGTCTTGCTTTATTGCAGATGTTGTTGGTTTAAGTGAAATAGAGGAGGGGACAATATGGGTAGTGCTTGTGGTGGCAGGATAGCTGATTTGAGTTGAACTTTGATGGTAATAGGTATTATTAGGTTTGGCGTATTGGTAGTGATGGCTTTGAGTATTATTATCATCAATTTTCTGCTCTTCTGCGTATTTATTAATTACTGGATTTGTCGTGTTGTTTGTCGTGACGGGATAGTGTGCGTAAGGAGTTGATGATATTGGTTTTGAATGATGTGGTTTGTTTGTAGATATATGGGAAGGAGCATGGTAGGTATGGTAAGTATTACTCTGGTGATTTTGATTGTAAGACTGTTGGCCGTAGGGTTGATTTTGAGATGAGTTGTTATTATTTGAGTGGTCTTGTGAATAGGGCGAAGGTTTTTGATGGTGGTGGCTAATTGTTGATGCGTGGCTTTGGAATTTTTGTGAGTACTGAGGACTTTTGTTGTGACTTTGAGGACTACCGGTAATTTGCATTCCCTGAAATTGATTTTGAAGTGTCGTGTTATTTGAGTTATTCTGTGAATAGGAGTATTTGGCAGGAATTAAACTTGATGTTGAAGCCATCTGGTTATATTTAGGCCAAAGGGATTGATCGTTTGGAGAGCAGCTGAAATGATTTCCTGCGGAATTAGTATATAGTGTTATTGTCTTCGTGCTTTTAGTACTGTATTCTAGGGGGATTGTCATGGTGTTTGGGTTAGTTATTCCCTTGGCCGTAAAATAGGGGGTGTTCATATCCTGTTCAACATTAATCAGGCTAATATTGACTTTGCGGGCAAAAGATATGACCATAATATCAGTTAAAGACCCCCAGACAACTCCTCCAGACATCTTGTGCATGTCGGTATAACGGTTAAAATCGCTATCCGCGCTGTAGTACCATTGACGAAGCTCCGGATGACCTCCAATGAAACTTTTTAAATCCCCTCTTTCTTTTTTTACTCCAAGATCGCTTTTGTCAAGTCTTAGCCTAAAAGAAATAGACCTGAATAAACAGTGCCCATCATTAGCTATATTAGTGTTTTGATACACATTCTCCTCCTTGTTGTTTTGCTCAAATATTGATCTAAAATCGTTTTGCCTGTTTTACTGTAACTAGCTGACAGAATTATGATTGAGAGTTTTTGCTTCATAACTGCATGAAGATTGATAAAGGCAGTTTAAGGCAAAATCTGTGCGTAGTCAGTTATTATAACTTGCTTGCTACGAAGTTGGTTTTGTTCGAATGATTTCCCCATAAAAGCTTGTTTTATATAGTATACAGAATAATAAAATTAGAGGTATTGATCAAAACTAAATTCATTTATCTATTAATGAAATGACACTTGTATTTTATGGTTTGTTCTTAAAAATCAGTAAAGAATGATTCTTTATAGTTATAGTGCTATTCGTTTAACAGATAAGTACTTAAGGATGTTGGTGGATGTAGCTTAAGAAATGGGTTTGTTTTAATAAAAAATTCAGTTGAATATTCTTTGTAGAAAATAATGGATAAACCTTTATTGGCATGTAGAAATATAATAATTATACAGAAAAAAGGGCAAAAAAAACAGGGCCCGAAGGCCCTGAATGAATGAGGTGCGTTATTTTTGAGTTGGCATATATCCGTTAAGGTGAACCCCTTCAGGAAGTGTCCACATTAGACCATTGAAACCATCCGGAACAAATCCGACAATAGTAACAAAGTTGCCCCAGAACCAGAGAGAAATCTCTGCGGGAACTTCTTGTATGATTTTACCATCAGTAGAGGTAAATGTATAGATTTCTTTTTTGAAAATACCACTGCTGGCTTTTAATGGAACCAGAGCTGGGGTTGTCCCTTTATAAACTAAAGCTCCAGCACGATCGTGAACCACGAACTCAGTTCCTGGTTTACCTGAAGTTACCTTTACAGCTTTTTGGCGTTCTGCGAATCCGCTGGCACATCCTTGTAACAGGACGAAAATTACCGGCAGAGCAAGTAGAAAAAGCATTCTCTTCATGATTTCCTCCTTTGGCAATAATTAGTTCGACTGAGTTTTCCTTAAAACTCGTCGCTAAGGTATAATTATAAATGATTACTTAACTTTTTTCAACTTTAAAGAGTTGTTTAGCACTTATTTGCAATGGTTTAAGTTCAAAGTTGTATTAAAAAAAGAAGTAAAAAAATTTCATAATTGGAATTTAATATGTGTTTTAATGAGAATGTGCCGGACTGAGTTTCTAATTGCGCCACTTTTTAAAATTCAAAAAAATAAATGTTTGAGGGAACAAGATAATACTCTATGGATACTAATAAAATGTAGTTGTTTTTGCGTATATTTTCCCTTCCCCCCAGAATTGTTATGCAGATAAATCGAATATTTAATTCGCGTATACAGGATATTAATGATAATAAAAGAATGGAGTAAGAATGCCTGATAAATACAAGAACCTAGAAAACAACATTATGTTCATAAGTGGACTTTGTGACTATGGTGACTACTATACCCCGCTTGAAATAAAAAAGGGGCTTTGTTTTGGTTTGACCTTTATGTGGGGATAAGCCGTGCTTGCAGAAGATACGGAAAGTTATTTTAAAAGATTAAATGTCTTAACTACCGAGTACCCCATTTTTGATAATGAAAGTAACCTTGTTAATTTAGCTCAGCTTATTAATGCAGCAAAAGAAAAAGCAAAGCTGGGGCAAACATTAAATACAAATGACAAATTGTATTTAAGCATTTTATCATTTATGGATGGTTTGCTGATGTACCATAAGCCGAGCAAAACCTCATTATATAGTGATAGCGTTGATGCCAGACTGTATTCACAGAATTGGAGTCAATCATCCAGGTATGTTCTTAATGATGAAGTTGTAAATATCAGAAATGGAATTTCATCACCTTTGACTATATGCTTCGATCGCCCATTTGTAGGAACCAAGAAGGAATATTTGCAGATAATGCAATCATTAATTGGGAATCTCAATAAACTAAATGTTCCTTTTTTTGTTCATCTAAGTACAAACGATCATTCCACTGGTTTGAGTAATATCAGTGATAAAGCGCGTATTTACGATGCAAATGCAATGACCGCAGATAAATACTATTATCCTTATAATGAAAGCGAGTACATGCAGCGGCCCATTAATGAGTGCGTAAATGGCTTGTTTTTTGTTTTTAAAAAGAGTAGAGCCACACGTGCAATTAACATTACTGTATATTTGAGGCCGGAAGATGCTGGTAAGTCTTTTTCTGCTATGAATCAAATGTTTGACGAAGAGTTGGCAAATTCTATGAAAGACAAGATAGTCAAACAACTTGAGGACTATCCTGATTTATATAAATGGCAAAGATATCACAGGAATGCACGGGCAAGTTTTACCTCTGTGATTATTAAACAAATAAAAACATTAGAGAAATTGCAGGGATATTTACAGGAAGAAAAACAGCTTTGCTCCGGCAATAATATAGGTCAATGCAAATATGTTCATTTTAACGGTAATACTCCATCTACCAGACATGGCAAGGACAGTTATTATGAAATAATAGATAAAGCATTAAAAGAACTTTCAAAACTTATCATGCAGGGAGAATATCAAAAGTATCTGCAGTATTTTTTGCCGCAAGTCATTAATAAAAAGCATTATATAAATACATTATTTCTTTTTATAGCATGTCAGAACGGACATACTGACGTTGTTCGAGAACTAATAAAACTACCGGAGATTAATTGCAATGAAACTGACGAAGGCGGGGCAACGCCACTTTACGTAGCAAGTCAGAATGGGCATACTGATATTGTAAGGATTCTTTTAAAGGGACACATGATTGACGTTAATAAAAAAACTGACGAGTTTACAGCCCTTCAAATTGCTTGCAAATGTGGTAACCTCGGCGTTGTGAAACTGCTTATTAAGGCACGGGGAATTGATGTTAATCAACCAACTAATAATGGAACAACAGCGCTTTTAATTGCCTGCAAAGCAGCAAAGGATGACGTTATTTTAGCGCTTTTGGCAAAAAATCCAAGAAGATCAAATAAGTTCAATGAGTATGAAACATATACAGGCAATAGTATTAAGGTTAAAGAGAAACTGAGGATTTTCAGAGGAATATAAGAGGAAAGAGAAACTGTCTTGTATCATTCCTGCCTCGATGCTGGGATTAGCATCGAGGCTATATTATTACCATTCATTTAAATTTAATTCCCTGAACTGGTTTTCTCTGGCATGGAGGTCAGTTTCAAGCAATGCTGATGCAAGGTCAACAGTGAGCTTCAGCATTGGAGTTTTTACGCCAACTTTTTCCGCCAAACATATCCATGGAATTACAGAGTAGGGTATATCTTCCTGCAGATACCTGTTGCTAAGAGAAAATGGTCCCTTCATTTTATTATGCGAAATAGAGTTTTGAAGGAAACTATAAAGGGTTTCAAAATTATAACCATAGGCATCATTTGCCCATTTTATGACGCTCTTCAAATTATATCCCAGCGCCTTGCTGACAGACATTCTTTCCGCATCTATTTTGTCTATCACTTTAGCAATTGATACCGACATTCCTTCACTGTAAAAGCAAAACGCACCATTTTCATTTTCAATCCTGCCTGTGTTGAGCATGGTAGTTATGGGATGAACAACTCCATTAGGGTTTTGAAGTCCTGTTGCAATGATATTTTCAACAAAAGAGACTTTACACGGCGATAACGCAGTAATAATCTCAACCTCCTCGCCGCTGGTTTTATCATCTCTTTTGTTATAGATATAAGTGCCGGCGGAGAGACACTTTTTTATACCCATAATATTAATCACGGCATTTCCTTCATACCGGCAGGCAAACGGCAGACTATCTGTTTCTACAAAATTCAATGTCAGGTCGGAGTTGTACGATTCCAGCATTTTTCTAAAGGTTACTGACGCGAAGTTTCCCGGGAAAACAACTATTGTCTGGTTGTTTTTAAGATACGGGAGTATTTTTTGGAAAATATTTTCATGTGCAAAAGACGGCACAACAATGAATACCGCTTTTGCGTCTTCTACGCATTTTACATTATTTGTAACTTCATTTAAGCAAATAACTCCTTCAAGTTCTCCTTTCATTTTAAGAGTTTTTGAGTCCTTAAAATCTGGAAAATGTTCATCATAGTCCGGAAGAGCGCAAATTGTGACATCATGTTTGCAATACGATTGCCAGGCAGCCAGAGCAATAGCTCCGTTGCCGGATCCCATTATTACAGTTTTCATTTCAAAGTCTCTTACTTTATGAATACAGTAAGTGCAATTTAAGGTGAAAATCGGTAATTGTTCACCATATTTACTCCTCGTTATTAGACATTCTAAAAATCTCTATGTTTCATATTATTATATGCTTGTGCAAAAATAATATGATTTTTGACGTATTAACTGATACGCTTCAGCACATATTTAAAAGAATTAATTCAAGAGAAGCCTTGTTAGTAAAGCTTTTATTTGTATTCGTATTCAATATGCAAATTACGTTTAGCCATTTCGTTTTTGAAGAGTTTAAAGGGCACATCATTAAGTGGTGAAATGATTCCTTTTTTTGATATCTTTCCAGCAGCCAGCATTTGTGCTCCTATACTGGCAGTGAATCCGACTGTCCTGCTCATGGCGGTTAAACCGGTTGTCAAGTCACGATAGTCAGTTAAGCTTACCACTGCTGTTCTAGGTTTGCCGGAAGCGTCAAAACCTTTAGTTTCAACTTGCACTACCACTATGTCGCGTTCATTAACAGCGTATTGCAACTGATGCCCGATTGCTGCATTCAAGAATTTCTTAGGCTGCACGTCAATGCCGTTGACATTTACTGGTTCATCATCCAATAAGTGCAGTTGACTGACTGTGCGCCAGAAGGCACAGTGTCCGGACCAGCGCAGAACATAGCGCCCCATGTGCTTGAGTTCTGCCGGGTTTAGGTTTAGTAATTCGACATATTTCATGACGTTACCGTTAGGGAACGCTTCCAGTTCGCCAAGCTCAGGCATCGATAGAGTATGAATCTTATCAAGAGAAAACATTTCAGTATCAGCTACCTCAACTACTTGACCATTGTGAACAACCTTGCCGGCACGTTTATAGGAATTTAGAACGCCTTCAAAAGTCCATGTTACCTTGTAGTTTAAAGGATTGTCACAAGCTGATGGTTCCGGAAAGCCAGCTCCGTAATTGATTAATCTTTCAATTTTGTTAAATCCAACTGTTGCCTGCTTGAGCAGTACCAAATCAATTCCCGGATCCATGCCGAATTCCGGCAGAATGGTAATTCCAGCTTCTTCTGCAGCTTTACGCATAGGCTCCATTTCTGGTGAAGATTTCTTCTTCCCCCAATAAACAAAGGTATTTCCAATTTAATTTCACCTTGCCGCTTGAGTTCAGCCTGCAAAGCCTTTCTTTCCGGCGAGCCTGGAGCGTAAGTCAAAATTTCTTCATTAACCGGGAAAGGCAAGTTGCCTTGTTGGTTGTACATTTAAATATTTTAATAATGTTGGTGTGAAATATAAATATTAAAAGCCTGGCTATAGCATGAGAGGCGGTAATTGCTTATTTAAGCTTATTTTATATTTGGCACTGATATGGAATTGCACAATGATTTCCAGGTGTTTTAAACTATATTTGTGCTTTGCAGGGGGGATGAAGTAATACTGCTGAGTTTTTATGAAGATAGCTGCTGTCTTGTTAAATTGACAGCGCTACTCCATCGCTAGTGGGATTAATAATTACTTTTTTAGGATAATTTTTCTAATTATTTTTAATCTTCAGTATCATTATTCAAATTTTTAAGCTGTTCAACTATGTGCAAATTTTAATAATACTGTTCATTATCGAATCTTGAAAAGGTATTTTTAAATAAGATAAGCACTATTAATATAAGTGGACATCCAAGACAAAATATTATAAACGAGTAGCTCATTAGTATAATTGATGAACCTTTTTACTTTTGCCAAATCCACAGAATAAGCAGCAATATGTCAAAATAATTATGGTTTTATTACGAATAAAAAGGACGTGCAAGGTGTTTTGCAGTGCGTTCGCGTCAAACGGTGTTGAGTATCCACCGATGAGCTTTTCGGGCGCTGCTTTCGCTGGTTTATTCGGTCGGTATCCATTCTTCACCCAAAGAATGTCGAATTACTAAATAATACTATTTGCCTTTTTTACGAAGTGACATGATAATATTTTGCTTATTAAAAAATTAGCAATACTACGATTATGATGAGTATTATAATAAATATAATTGGACCAAAAATCAAAATGTCATCGCAACCGCGGTTACGATTTAAAACATTCTCTTTATGTTAGTGATGAACTTGGTTTTGATTTACGAATTGCGCTGGGATTTTTTTAGGTATTTCTAAATCTATTCCACATTTACAATTGACTGTTTGACTTGCCATATCAGCTGGTACATAATATTGCTCTTGACAGTTAGGGCATTGAATACGCACTTTCTCTCTCTTGTGCTTAGTAAAATTATTTGTCTTCGAATTATTATTTTTTGTCTTTCCATGGTTTTCTGCGACTTCTGAAAAATCTTCCTTTATTTCATTAAGATAATAAGGTTTATTTTTTTCCTGTTCAATAGTCACAAGTAATTATGGTTCTATTATGAAATAAGAAACTTTTTTAAATGAAGTTTGAGGAAATCTATAAGTTGTTGAAAGAAAATGGCGGAGGGAGTGGGAGTTGTTTCGTTGCTCGTTGAGATTAAATATAGCTTAAAAACATGTAAAATAGCTCATGATTGCGAAAAAAGTGGACAAAAAGTGGACATCAATAATGTGATAAATTTGGTAAACAAAGAAAATGTAAATAAGCGGATTTTTGAAAGGTTTGCACATGAATTTAAAACTTTTCTTTCGAAGGATCATAAAGATTGATTTTTATATTATCAAGCTTTTTATTTGGTGAATTCAATCCCTATTATACTCAACTTTCTTTTCAGTAACTTCCACTTTGCCGTTAGTGGTATCGATCTCCATCTCTTCCTCAAAGATCGGCTTGCCGGAAAAAAGCTCATAAGACTTGGCTTTGTATTTAGCTTTAGT
>JAAEMX010000282.1 GCA_024225035.1 Lentisphaerota bacterium | reverse complement strand
GTCGTCGAGTGCTGATGTTGGGGCAACAAACGAGCGTGGCGCGGTCGTCGATGCGCTGAGCGACGGCGATGAGTTCTCGACAAGCCCTGCAAGCGCTGACGAAAGGTCGCTGACATCGGGCAACTCGCCATCACCGATCGTCGCGGCGTCAACCTCGATGGGAGCGACGTGCGTCTCGTCGTACGCGAACGAATCAGCACGAACGGTGGCGTTGGCTGTGTTGACGCCAATGAACGAGAGCACAACCGCGACCACGGTCATCACCGCCGTCGGCGCCCGCCACGGCCCGAACGTCATAGGTGAAGGCAACGCCGCCGGCAGTTGCTGTCGAACCAATCGGGGTGAACGCTGTAGCACCCCAGCAATGGCGCTCACCATGAACACCGCGAGGAGCGCCGCTGTCAGCGGGTCGGCCACGACTCACCCAACAATTGAAGAAGATCCAGAATCTCGCCGCTCGACACCTCGCCGTCAACAAGGTCGCCGATCTCGTCAAGCCGCGCGACTACCGTCGAGATCTCATCCTCGTATGCGTCGTCATAGTCGATTCGGAGCGGGCGTAACGGGTGCTCGTTTCGATTGGAGATATATCCACGACGCACGAAGGACGCCCAGGCTTGCACTCGCTCTGGTGGCCAAGTGCGATCACGCAAGCCACCGAGAACCCGCACAACACTCGCCCGCTCAACTACCGCCGGCTCGACAGCTTCGGCCGCGGCAGCCCGGAGGTCTTCGTGATCGAGCGAGGCGAGGATCGGTATCGCGTGCGGGTCGCCCAGAAGCACAGCACGCATCGCTTTGGCAGCCTGAGGCTTGGTTCTACGGTCCACCGTGAACCCACTTCGTCTCGATCAGGCCGTTGGGGCCAAGTGTGTTCTTGAACTCCCTGATCACGCTTCCGGAGGCATCGATCTCTTGGACGTACAGCTTCCCGTAGCCGGGATTGTTCGCAGGTGAGAAGAACTGCAGTCGGTACCCGCCACCCGGAAGCGCTTGAGCCTGAAAATCAATGCTCTTGGACGTGGCACCGCGGAAGAATCGATTGGCCGCCGCACCGATATCTCCTGCAAACCCCTCGCGGGCTGAGACCTTGCTCCCGAACCGTAGAATGCCGTCTGCGCTACTTGGGGCAACCGAACAGCACTCTTCGACGGGCGCGACAACATCGGCCAGCACCGGCTGACCCAACGCAGCGAAGCTGAGAAGCAATGCCGCAACGAAACCGATCAGCCGTCCGATCGCTCCTCCAACTCACCAACAGCACTGTCCGAGTCGGCTTCGACACAGCTGATGTAGAGCGCCTCGGTTGCAGTGTCGGCGAAATGGAACCGACCCGCCGAGGCCGGACCCATCGAGTAGCCAGCGGGCAACGACTCGCTTTCCGCTACTGCACGGATCATGTCAGCTAGGAATCTCAGAGCTTCCCGCGATCCCTCGACCAGCACGAAGTCTGGTATCCCGTCCTGCTCCCGCACGATGGCTACGTGGAGTCCAACCCCGCTGGTTTGCGCCCCTGCGATCTCATCGGGTGTCCGATGCGACCCCATCAGAAGCAGCCCTTCAATCGCCCATCAGCCCAGACGTCGCGAATCCGGTTTCCGTTCTCCCACTGCTTCTTGTTCTTGTACACCTCGAAGTGATCACGATGAAGCATGTCCAGCTCCCAAATCTCACCAGTCGCATTGTTTCGGACGGCCCGCGATCCCCGAACTGACTCGAATTCATCAGGGTGCGTCGATGGCGTTCGAAGGAGCTCGTCGTCGTTGTGCACCAACACTGAGTTGTCGCCAACAACGACGAAGTACGAGTCCAAGGAATCGACGTCAAGGTTGTAGACGCTTTGGTATTGCGACGTCGCCCAGTCGAGACCGACGGCGGCCACCTGGCCGCCACCACCAGCGAGCAACAGGTCACCCGCATCGACCAGCTGGGACTCCTGCCACTCAATATCTGTAGCGTTCCAGAAGTGGTGGTCTTCTGTGGTGGTTACGACCCCAGCGGACGTCGCGAAGTCGATAGTCGTGTCGTCGTGAACGAACACAGCGAGGACCTCCTCGCCGCGCCTGACACCAGCGACAGGATCAGCCGATTCGACCAGATCACCAACTTCGATATCACCTATCGGCTTGGTCGATCCGTCGGCCATGAGCACCTCCGTGTCTGCGCTGAACGATCGGCACAACCGTGAAACGTCGTCGAGTACCCCGCTTGGGGC
>JAAEMX010000281.1 GCA_024225035.1 Lentisphaerota bacterium | reverse complement strand
GGTACTGGAGCAGCCGGTACTTATACCTGCTCTGGAGTAACTACAACAACCCAGACGCTCCCTACCGCTGGAACATCACCTCTGACTGTAACGACCAACCCAGGCTTCAGCATCACCACGGCGGGCAGTGCCTTTGAGCTATTTGGCAACGGAGGGTTAACATTCACCGACCATAATGCTTCGACTATTATTACCGGGTACTCCGGTAACGGCATTTATGCCGTCAACAATGGCACCGGAGCATTATCCATCACCTCGAACGGTGCGGTTACCGGCAGAGAGAGCGGCATTGTTGCCCGCAACAATGGCACCGGAGCATTATCCATCACCTCGACCGGTGCGGTTGAGGGAACTACGTATTACGGCATTGTGGCCATCAACAATGGCACCGACCTGACCATCGACACGGACGCGGTTACCGGCGGACAGAGCGGCATTACTGCCTGGAACGAAGGCACCGGAGCATTATCCATCACCTCGACCGGTGCGGTTAAGGGAACTGCGTATAACGGCATTAATGCCATCATTTATAACACTGCCAGCACCGGAGCATTATCCATCACCTCGACCGGTGCGGTTACCGGCGGAGAGAGCGGCATTGTTGCCCGCAACAATGGCACCGGCACTATAACGATCACCCATTCCGGGGCAGTGACCGGTACCACCGGTATCAAGGTTGACGACCGTACCAATAATTCACCAGCAACCATAAACAGTTTTGCACCGATTACAGGCACCGGTGGTTTTGCCATTGAT
>JAAEMX010000280.1 GCA_024225035.1 Lentisphaerota bacterium | reverse complement strand
TCGAAGAGGCAGGTGGGACAGCGTAGGCGGGCGAAGCCAAAGGTGGGGTCTCCGCAGCGGGCTCCGTGGCGGTGGGGGACCCGTGGCAGTGTTCGTCTTCGGGGTCAGGTGCAGAGGGCCGGGGCACGATGAGGTGGCGTAGGGAGGACGCGGGGGCGAAGACGCCGTGGTAGGTGAGTTGGTGCTCGCGCGGGTGCGGCGTTATGGCGACTAGACGCTCGATGAAAACGAGCGGGTCAAAGCGAAAGGCCTTGGTGCCGTCGCGCCAGGGGGAGCGGAGTTTCCAGAGGACTTGGCCTTCGTCGGTCAGAGAGAGGCGGCCTTGGGCGAGAGGGGGGCGGGAGATGTACCTGCAGAGGTGCTCGCGTAGGGCGCGGTCGTTTGCGGGGATGTGGGTGGCCGCGTGCAGGGAATAGCCTTGCTCGTTTGAGGTTAGGGGCGGCAGGGATTGCGGGCCTGGAGTTGCGGCGGCGTGATCGGTGAGCTTCGGAATAGGCTTTCCGGAATCAGGGCCGAGAGCGACGCGGGATTGGATTGATGCGGCTTGTAGGAAAGGCAGCAGGGAGTCGGGTTCGTCGGTGGGGG
>JAAEMX010000279.1 GCA_024225035.1 Lentisphaerota bacterium | reverse complement strand
GCGGTGATGTCGAGCTGCCATGCCGACGCGATCGTGCCGACGTAGGTGAACGGCGCGACCCCGGACCCAGAATACGGGTTGCCGAGCTGCACCGTCAGCAAGTCGTCGGCGAGCGGTCCGGGGGTGAACGTGTGTGCGTACGGCCCGGTTCCGGTCGTGACGAGGGTCCCGAACATCGCACGGAACAGCTCCAGCATCCCCCGGTCATAGAGGTACGAAGCGATCGTGCCAGAGTAGGTGGTGGCAGCGCGGGCCCGTTGTGCACGGTCCATCATCCTGCGGCCCGCATTGAACGAGTCATCGTCGATGTGGTTCGTTTGCCTGGTGAACCGGGTGCCGTTGGATCTGCGCGGAAGGAAGTCGGTGACCGTCGCTTCCGTTCCCGGCGGGGTTTCGGTGGCCCAACCTATTTGGGCGTCGGTGGTAGCCATGTCAGGTGCCCTCGTTTGGGTCGTCGGTTTCGGTCTTCGGCTTCGGCTTCGGCTTCGGCTTCGGCTTCGGCTTCGGCTTCGGCTTCGCCCTCGACTTCGTGGCCTTGCCCTGAGCGATCAGCGACTCAGCGGCGTCGGCGGGGACATCGAGAATATCTCCGGCCGTGGCCCGCAGCCCCAGTGTCGACAGCGACGCATCGCCGCCGATCCATT
>JAAEMX010000278.1 GCA_024225035.1 Lentisphaerota bacterium | reverse complement strand
GGGCTCATGGGAATAATCAGCCTGATAATGAGACTAAATGAGCTTGCACTGAAGCAAATCCGCTGTTTTTTCAGGCAGCCCCCAAAAAATCTGCCATGAAATAACCCCGTGCATCTCAGAGGAGCTCATCACATAATGGTGAAAGAGATAATTATCGCTCCTGCCGGGATCTTTTGGAGAAAGACCCAATATAATATCAAGGTACTCCTCAACAGCGTAGGCGACTATAGCTGAAAGAGACCTTTTTAAAAATTTTCTAAGATCAAGGCAATACTCAAACTCGTCCTCTTGAAACGAGATATGGAACTTATGCCAGTTCTCAGCCCCGGGAAAATCGAGCTGATACTTCACGGACCGCGCCATGGCAGCGGGAAAATCTTTCTCATTCATAACCATTTTCAAAAGCCTGATAATGATCTTAGTACGGGAGATCCCGAGCGAAAGCGCAGCCTCATTGATTTTCTCCAAAACGGGAACCCGAAAGTTAATTGTAGTTTTAATTTTCATAAAAATGCTCCAAAAAGTCTGTTATCAGGCTGATATTTTTTAATCTAAAAACCACCAGCCCCTATTAATAAGAGCATCATTTCAGGGCAAAAAGTAACAAACTTTTTTAGGAAAGTCGCAAAAAAGTTAATAAACCAAACACAAATAACCCGGACATCATTATGCACCGGGCTCATGGGAATAATCAGCCTGATAATGAGACTAAATGAGCTTGCACTGAAGCAAATCCGCTGTTTTTTCAGGCAGCCCCCAAAAAATCTGCCATGAAATAACCCCGTGCATCTCAGAGGAGCTCATCACATAATGGTG
>JAAEMX010000277.1 GCA_024225035.1 Lentisphaerota bacterium | reverse complement strand
CTCCTGAAGGACGATTACACTGAGGTGCTCAGCTACGCGGGTTCTGATGGCGAAATTGTGCAGTGCTTCATCGAGGTTGAGGGCGAGTATGGCCACGAGAGGTGCAAGGAGGCTGGCGAGGCCACCTTCGAGGCACCTGCTATTGCTCCTACTCCTACTCCGGCTCCTGCTCCTGCACCTGCTCCTTCTCCTGGTGATAATCGCCTGTTCGCCACGGTGCAGAAGCCCACCGTCGAGGCCGACTTTGTTGACGGGGACATCACCGTCTCTTGGAAGACCGGACCGGCCTTCGTCGACGGATCCTACACCGTCTCCTGCTATGAGGTCCTGCTCGGAGCTGACCCGATCACCTGCAAGAACCTTGAGGACAACGAGTTGTCGAGGGTTGCCGTTGCCGAGGGCGACTACGACAAGACGCTCCTGAAGGACGATTACACTGAGGTGCTCAGCTACGCGGGTTCTGATGGCGAAATTGTGCAGTGCTTCATCGAGGTTGAGGGCGAGTATGGCCACGAGAGGTGCAAGGAGGCTGGCGAGGCCACCTTCGAGGCACCTGCT
>JAAEMX010000276.1 GCA_024225035.1 Lentisphaerota bacterium | reverse complement strand
TACATCTTAGAGTTACATAATAATTGCATAGTCTTGGTTTCACCTTTCATCCCTCTGTCTTTTATGAAAAATATTAAAAATGGTATAAATGTTTTGATTTGTGACAATAAAATTAATACTCTGGTTTGAGCAATTTTTTATTTTTTGAAATCTTATTGATGTAACTTTATAAGTTTCATGTACTGGTTTCAAAAGATTCTTATCTGACAGATTTTCTATGGCATTAGCTTTATTAGAAGAATATTTTGAAAATATTACAGCTCTACGTAGCTCATGTGCTACAAAAAAACCGATTGAGACACTCATAAATATTATTGCAGCTATAAAAAGTTTTCTATTACCAAAATCTTTTACATAAGTAGCCAGAGCAGAAAATGCTGCAAAACTAATATACACAATTGTACCGTAAGTTCAAATTCTATTTTTAAGTATTCGATATAAGCCTCAATTGATTTGTTGTAGTCACCTGTCATTTGCACGCTCCTCTCTTTTGAATTTACAGTTACAATATAAGGTACTGTGACGTTAATTTAAAGCTTAGAGGTGGGGGAGCAGCGCCCCGTTTAAATAAAGTTTTAACTTTTAATTTTTAGGGCGCAAGTTGTAAGCTGTTTATAAATAGAACTATAACTGTATTTAAAAATGTGCCCCAGGTACAAGTTGAGCTCAAAGAGGGTACAAAGTGAACAAGTTTGAGCTTAGAAAATGTACCCCCAGGGGTACAAAAGGGGTACAAAATATGCAATTTAAAAGTTGATAATGCAGTCCATGTAACCTGATATTCGAATTAAACATGCTTGAGTCTAACTTGATTTAACTCGAAGGAAGGATATGTTTCTATACTTTTTCCTACAAGGCTGCCCTTGAAAAGAAAGGGCACTGTATTAAGCTAATATTTACAGTGTTTTTACGTCCAGTGCTACCCATGAAATACTGTACCCTTTTTGTACCCTTTTGAAAAAACTAAGGCAATATACCGCAATAAAGCAGAAAAGGTAAGCTTTGAGCTTGAAGATAAGAAATTATGGCAAAAAAATGGTACTCCGGACAGGATTCGAACCTGTGACCACCTGATTAGAAGTCTAGTGCCTTTGAGCTTTAAATATAGTTTTTGTCCCCTTTTTGTCCCCTTTTTTGACTTTCTGCTTATTCTTTGCTGCAGCTTGTCGCTACTTACTTTGGATTTAATATATTTATGAATTATTATATATTACAAATCTATATATTGATTACACATCTTGTTCTGTTTTGCTGTCAGTAATACATTTAATCAATAAAGCTTTGTACAGACGATTTACGGGTTTAATATAGAACCATAATTCAATCATTTAATAATAATGATAACTTTTTTAAAATTAATCATTTTTTAGGATATAAGTATGAACCTTCTTTTTTGTTGGGCAAGTTCCAAACCTCTTCTTCAGTCAAATCGGTTTGGATTAATTCAATTGGGGCACCATCATCTTCAATGATTGCCACACAGAAGCCTTCAAAAGGAAAGTAGGGGCCAAAAATTACTTTTTGATTTTCAAGCGCCTTGCTAATATCATCAACTTTGAATGCGACATGCGGTAGTTTTTTAATAAGATCAGGCAAAGTAGAGTCTTTTTCAAACCGATGCCACTCTACATTAAACCTGCTTTCTGGATTGCTATAAGAATACATTTTGAAGGTAGAACTATATTTTTCGCCTTTTCTTTTTTCATCTGTGGGAATTCCAATATGGTGATATTTATATTCTACGTTTCGATTCATGACCTAACCTGGATTTCAACAGTATAAATTTTAAAATTATCAATTGTGAATCTCAATATACATTTGGTGAATATTTTTGCAAGAGAAATAATATATAACTTGTATAACCCAAGGAGCATTAATAAAGGCAAGCTGGTGGCTGCAATAAAGTCTGAAAAGGGAGATAATCTGTGAGTGATGGCTAAGGTTTATTGAATATGCTTGATGTCTTATTGGTTATGGCTGGGTAAATTTAATATTTTCTCCCAGCCATTTTTGACATTTTAAAGTTATCATTATAAATGTTTATAAAATTCATTGCCTTTCTTGGTTACTTTGAATGATAAACCATGTCCGTTCTTTGCAAATATGCCATATTCACAAAGCTTATTCATATCGTCTTCTAAAAAACGCACATCACAAAAAACTTCCTTGGGATCGTGAAAATGGATATTGGTATCAGGTTCTTTCCCAACGAAAGACACTCTAACAACGCCTTTGCCATTGGGTGGATGTAGATAGAAATTTCGACAATTAGAAGCATAGACCATCTTAATAATATTTAATGCCTGCGTCGACAGTTTAAAGTTATGGTTCGACATAATAAATATCCTTTTTTATAAATTTTCCATTCAATGATTTTGTATCATAGATCCATTTTTCAATACCAATGAATTTCAACCAGCTCAAAGAGTCAACCATACTGCGATAAAGCATCAAGAGCAGAGAATAAGCCTAAATGCTTGAATGTTCTTAGTATTACTACTTTATCAGCTTAAACTCACAGTACCAATAACATGCTTTAATTATAAACCTTTTTGACTTAATCGATCTAAAGTTTTTAGGACTATGACAAGCTCAACTACTTGCTTCATAGAAAGTTAAATTTGAAAAAAAACGAGTTATGAATTATAATTATATATTAGTGACGGGTTTTAGGAAAACTCAGTCCATTTAATTGTTGCCAAAGGAGGAAATCATGAAAAAGATGCTTTTTCTACTTGCTCTGCCGGTAATTTTTGTACTTTTACAAGGATGTGCCAGCGGATTCGAAGAACGTCAAAAAGCTGTCAAAGTAACTGCAGGTAAACCAGGAACTGAATTCGTGGTTCACGATCGTGCCGGAGCTTTGATTTATAAAGGAACGACCCCGGATCTGGTTCCATTGAAAGCTAGCAGTGGTGCGTTCAAAAAAGAAATTTATACCATTAGTTATGCTGACGGTAAAATTATTAAAGAGGTCCCAGCAGAAATATCTATCTATTTCTGGGGCAACTTTATTACTATCCTTGGCTTCTTGCCAGATGGTTTCAACGGTTTAATGTGGACACTTCCTAAAGGGGTTCACCTTGATGGATATATGCCAACGCAAAAGTGACCACATAATTTCTTCCTACAGGGCTTTCGGGCCCTGTTTTTTTTGCATTTAAGCTTGTCGCCTGACAAATGGCTTACTAGTTTTAAAGAATCCATTATTTTACATTTGCTCCCAATTGATAATCCATATCTTACAAGAATGTTTAGCTAATAGTAAGTAAGTCTATAAATTCTGTGAAAGATTTGTTAAGAATGTCTTAATTGAGTAGATTTATTATTAAGGGCTTTCTGGGTTAATGACTAGAAAAAGTATATTCTTTTTAAAATCTTATAACTGAATATTAAAAAATAATATATTGTAATTCAAATGATTTTATTTCAAAAATATGTAATAGATGATGGACTGATGTGAAAATCTATCTTATACACAATGATTAGCTTTTTCCACTTTAGAAATATGCAGATAAATTCAGTTTCATTATTCCCTGCAATCATGTGCTTACAGGTTTCCTACACCACCTGTAACCTGAGACTATTTATCCTTTGAATTCTTGAAAAAGTGCATCGAAATTGCTTTGAGTTTTACTTGCATTATTTTGATTTAGGCTTTGCAAAAGATTGTATAAAGTTATTTTTTGATTATCCGTCATACTAATTACTTCTCGCATAATTAGAGTATCAATTGGAGGTAACTCTGATGAAGTATAGTTTTGCAGCTCTAATCTGTCAAAATTCATTCTAGATTCAATGAAGAGTTGGGCAAAGTCAGTTAATTCTTTTTTATTTGCATTATTTTTAATTAAAAAATCATAGATAGAATTAAACTGATCAGCAACAAAAGATGCTTTGCCAGAGAGTATCTTGCTTATATATTGAGGGGTTTTTCCGATTAAGTTTGCAACATCTTTTTGCTTGATATTGTATTTTGCCAACAGAACCCTCAGACGGCTTCCGAATTCTGCTTTTTTATCAATTTTATTAACCATTGGTGTTTTCCTTAGTAATTGGATTACAATAATACCTTGTCTGGGGTGGGAATGAAACCGCAATCCCATTCAGTGATAAACAATATTTGACCCGTGCTTTTAAACGGCTTAATGATTTTTCAGAAGATGGTGACATTGAAGTTGAAGATTTAATGATCTTCATTGATGAGGCCGCCAGCGGCACATCTGCCGTTTTTGCCCCATCTACTGCTTACTCAATTCTACGCCGTGAATACAAAAGACTTAATAAAATTTTAAATCCTAACGCCAAACGGAGGGCACGCTAATGGCTGTATCAAATGAAATTAATCGAGTTGAATATGACTGTGACGGCAGTCAGCAAGTTTTCAGCTTTGGTTTTCGTATTTTCACCAATTCAGATATTGAGGTGTATGTGCGAGACGTAAGTAGTGAAACCAAGCTACCCCTTAATTCTGGCTATACTGTAACGCCAGCGGGGACAGACTTTATCAACGGCGGGAGTATTACTACAACCGTCGCCTATTCAGCTGGCAACAAAATAGTGATCATACGCACTTTGCCATTAACTTCCGAGTTTAACTTAGCAGAGGCTGGCGAACTATCTTCAACAGCCCTAGTGGCGGCTATCGATCGTAATGTCATGATATCGCAGCAACTTAACTCTAAAATAAAAAATGTCATTCAGGCGCCGGCAACGGAGAGTACTCCTCAGGTGTTGCCTCCACAGGTAGAACGAGCCGGTAAATTCTTGTTTTTTAGTAACGACGGATCAATAACCGCCCAAGGAATAGCAGAACAGGGAGCTATTTCAGTTGATGAGCAAACTATACAATTAACTGGTAGCACCTTGAGTATTAAAAATAGTGGGGTTACTGCCGCAAAACTAAACAACAATGTCAATGAGCATATTACCAGTTTGGCAGACTCTGCTATTGGAGTGCACGCGGTTGCCGTTAATCCGCATCCGGTATACACAACCGGAGACGACTTTTCAGCACACACTAATAACTTAGACGTCCATCGCTCCAATCCAAATCTATTGATCAATGGCGGGTTTCAAGTCTGGCAGCGAGGGGAAAGCTTTATTAATGTTGTGACAAATACATACACTGCCGACAGATGGGTATTTAATGACAACAATACTACTAGCAGGGCAAACATCACAAAAAATGAACAGAGTAATTTGATTTTTGAAATAGCAAATAGTGGCTCAGCTGTATTGTCCGTTTTGGATCAGAGAATCGATATTTTAGGTAAAAAGCAGTCGTCTCAGTTTACTTTTTCGACAATGCTGAAAAAGAGTTCAGGAACCAGTGGTTCTTTGACTATGTATGATGAGATTGGCGCTCCCTTTGTCTCTGAATCAATTTCAGATTCTGACGAGTTTCAAACTATATCTATAACTGGTACTTTGCCAGAAAACAAGTCAACTGTTAATTGTCGTTTTCAAATTAACAACCCACAAAATGGTCAATCACTGGAAATAGTATGGGCTAAACTTGAAGTAGGTAATATCGCAACTCCTTTTGAATATTCCAATTATACCACAGAGGCGCTTAAATGTCACCGCTATTATTGGGATAGAGACAGTTTCAGTTACCTCTATGATGCGAAAAAGAGCACCACGAACAGCGGTCCTACTGGAACCTCAATTTTATTCCCAACCGAGATGAGGGCAACCCCAACTGTAACACTTAAAAATCCTTCTGGAAACTTTAGTGTGCAATCAGTAACCAAACATGGATTTGAAGTTAGAGGGAATAGTTGGGGACAATGCAGTTTTAATGGTTTTACAGCCTCAGCTGAAATTTAAGGAAATAAATTATGTACAAACTCAGAACAAATGGCGTTATCAGAATTGAAGATGGAGCAGTAATTCCCAATGACAGTAAGAACCGTGATTGGCAAATATACCAGGCGTGGTTGGCAGCGGGAAATACTCCGGAAGCGGCAGATATAGAACCGACTCCTAGGAGAATGCTGACTAAGCTGTACATCGTTGATCGTATGCATGTCCTGGGTAAAGATGATGAGATGGAAGTTCTGCTCAACCATAACGCTTATCAGCGCCGGCGGTGGAATGCCATTGTTGAAGGCGTTTACATCGATGACCCGGTGTTTCTTGGCCTGTTGCAACAGGTCGGCGTAACTCTTGAGCAAATAATTAACTGAGGTGCAAAATGAACATTCAACCCCAAGCTATCCCCGAACTGTTACATCAGATTGCCGCTTTGAACCTGGAGACTCCCAAGAGCTTTGGCCGTCTAACCCCAGCGAAGTTAGTCCAAATATACAACGGGACTGGGCCGGACTGGATGCCGGCCTGGGGGGCGACGGGCGCTGGATGTCTTTTTAAGTCTGTTTCTGCCTGCTGTGCTGATTCATGATGTGGAATTTCACTTTTCTAATCGTTCAGAAGAGAGCTTTAAAATGGCTAATAAACGCTTCTGGCGGAATATGCGGAAAATCGTCTGTGCTACATATAAATGGTATCGCCTTACTGACTGGGATAACCTCGTGTTTTGGCTGGGTAAAGCGTGGATTGCTTACCGCTCTTGTGTCCGGTTCGGTTGGTCAGCGTGGATTGATTAAGTAAAAGAGGTTTTTATGGAAAAGACTATCAAAATATTTATCACTATTGCTTCGGTAGCTATTTCTCTGGCGTTGGCTATAGGTGGTTTCGAGTTGCGGCAGAATGCTCGTATGGCTTTAGCTGAACGCAAAATAGCTAAGCATGAAATGCAACTTGAACATATAAAGATTACCGTTCAAGAGATGAAGTTTCTGCGCCGAAATATTGCAGGTATGCAATGCTTAAAAATCATAATTTATATCGTTCTATAATAACTTTGATTATTTATGACAAAAATTATGTTTGAATATTTTAAATGATAATCACTTTAACATTAATTTTGTCTTGTTCTCATTTTGGGGTTATGTCATTTAATAATGTATTAAATTATTCCGTGACTATTTTTAATACTTTTTTATCAAGTTGTGAAGGTTTTTTCTTGCTTTCAAGCAACTTTTTAATTTTTAGGAGTTTTTGGGCTTCTGGTAAAACATTTACTTTGTCTTGTTCAGAATTTTGGGCCTGAATGGCGTCTTTGAGACTATTTGTTCCAATATGGGTATAAACGCGTGTAATTGTGGGATTACCGTGTCCTACTATTGCTTGGACCGCTGCTAGTGGTACTCCAGCTTTTGCGCAATTGGTAACAAAGCGGTGACGGAGGGAATGAAAACCATATAGTTTACGTTTTTCACGTTTTCTGACAGCATCTTTGGGAGTGTCCTCTTTGCATATGGCTTCTATGATACCAGCATACTCCAATACTTTTATTACGTCTTTTTTGACTCCGGTTTCATTGTATTGGTACCGGGAGGCAATTTCAGGCAGAATATATTTACTGTTATTTTCCTTCTTCAGTTCTTTTAGCTTTTTTAAAAGGGTAGGATGCATAGGGATTATGACCGAGCGGTTGCTTTTACGTGTTTTGTATGGAATGCAGGTAATTAGCTTGGTCTTCAGGTTATAATCTTTCCATTCAGACAGAACACAATCATTCAGGCGTAACCCAGTATAAGTTCCAAGGTAATATAACGTTTCAGTTTCTGTTTTATGCATTAAATGAAGTTTGCTATCTTCAAATGTAGTAAGTATTGCCTCCATTTGCTCATCATCAAAGTCTGCTTTCGAGACAGTTTCAAGAGGTCGTTTTACAATGCAGTCAAATGGATTCGTTTCAATTTTTCTTTGCTGAAGCAGAGTTTTGAATATTAACTTTAGGCTACCAATGTACGCATTATAGTTTCTGCCACTAATTTTGGTGAGACTGGCAGCATAGTTAGCGGTGATACTACTGTCTATTTTATCAATCCGGTCTATAAGCGGAATATTCTGACCAAGCCAGTTGATGAAATGAGTAAATTTTTGTTTATGTCCGGCAAGAGTTTTAGTGCTGCAGTGAGGTCGGAATGGACTTGCCTCAAATATTTTCCATGCATCGCTAAGAGGAAGGTGTTGACGTTCTTTTTCCAGCCTTTTGGCTATAGCGACATGTGCAGCGACTTCTTTCCTTGTCTGAGCCTCTAATATTGGGAGGTACTTAGCCGCTTCCTTCTTGGCTTTGTTTTTTGCGTCTGCTTGATCAGTTTTAATGCCTAAGGATACGGTTTTTTCTTTGTCGTTGATCCTATACCGTAAATAATATTTGTTGGCTCTAATGAAAATTCTGCCAGTGTTTTTACGTCCAGTGCTACCCATAAATTTTTGTACCCTTTTTAAAGCCTATTTGTACCCTTTTTAAAAAACTAGGGCAATATACCGCAACAAGGCTGAAAAGGCAAATTTGAGGGGAAATTGTTATGAAAAAGGCAAAAAAAAATGGTACTCCGGACAGGATTCGAACCTGTGACCACCTGATTAGAAATCAGGTGCTCTATCCTCTGAGCTACCGGAGCACAACTGGACTTGAAATATGCTTGTCTTTTTTGAAATTTCAATAGTTGTCATCAAATTTCTTTTAAAGTTTCTGGAAAAACACGATATTGAGGGCATTTTAACGGAGAACAATGCATACAACGGAGTCTTTTTATGAATAAAATAGTAGTGCTTGATGGATTCACTGCAAATCCCGGTGATATCAGTTGGAATTGTTTTGAAAGCCTTGGTCACCTCAAAGTTTACGATAGAACTCCTTATGAGTTTGTTGTTGAGCGTGCGAGAGGATATAGAATAGCAATTACCAATAAGACTGTTTTCAGTAGGGAAATTATTGTTGCTTTGCCCGGTTTGAAATATATTGGTGTTATAGCTACTGGTTATAATGTGGTTGATATTGATGCAGCCAGAGAATATGGTGTTACAGTCACTAATGTTCCTGGATACAGTACAGAATCAGTTGTTCAGGCCGTTTTCGCACATTTGATGAATTTAACTCATCGAGTGGCTCAACATTCGGAAAGTGCTAAAAGTGGTGAATGGGTTAATGCTAACGATTTTTGCTACTGGAAAGGAGAACTGGTTGAGCTTGCTGGAAAAACTTTTGGATTGCTTGGTTTTGGGGCTATTGGTCAGCGGGTGGCCGCTGTAGCATCAGCTTTGGGAATGAAGGTTATTTGCCATTCCAGAACAGAATCTAAAATTACTGCGGCAGGATATGAGGCTGTTAGTCTTGAAGAACTCTTTGCAAGAAGTGATGTGCTTTCGCTGAATTGTCCTTTAACTAATGACAATTCTGGCATTGTTAATTTTAAGCATCTAAAGTTGATGAAAAGTTCAGCTTTTCTTATAAATACGGCTCGGGGTGGTCTTATTAATGAAGCAGAGCTTGCTGAGGCTCTGAACAACGGAATTATTGCCGGAGCTGGAGTTGATGTTCTTTCAACAGAGCCCCCTAAAGCAGGTAACCCATTGCTTACGGCAAAGAACTGTTACATTACTCCACATTTGGCATGGGCAACGCTTGAGGCCAGGCATAGGTTGCTCAAGATTGCATATGAAAACGTTGAAAGTTTTCAGCGAGGTGAACCAATCAACGTAGTTAATTAAAAATTATTTGCTGCAAATTGTTGCAATATTTTATATTTCAGCTAAATTAAAAAAGCTATACTCTAATACTATAGTTAATATAGAAAAAATTAAGAAATACGATAGGAGCTGCTATGCAATTGCAAGGTGTTTACACAGCATTGATTACACCGTTCTCGAATGGCGCTGTGGACTATGGGAAACTGCGCGCAATAGTTGAAGCGCAGATAGTCGCCGGCGTTGATGGGTTAGTACCTGTTGGTACTACCGGAGAATCCCCGACCCTTGATTTCAAGGAGCACGAAAAGGTTATCGAAACCGTGATTGAAGTGGCTGCCAAGCGTTGTCAAATCATCGCTGGAACCGGAGCCAATTCAACAAAGGAAGCTGTGGAACTCACTAAACATGCAAAGGCTGCTGGAGCTGATGCTACTTTGCAAGTGACTCCTTATTACAATAAACCGACTCAGGAAGGACTTTATCGTCACTTTTCGATGGTGGCCGATGAGACTGGCCTGCCGGTTGTATTGTATAATGTACCTGGTCGTTCAGGTGTGCCGATTGCCGTTGAGACTGTGGTTCGTCTGAGCCAAAATGAGAATATCATTGCAGTTAAAGAGGCCGGAGGCAGCACTGAGCGGGTTTCTGCGATTCTGGATCTGTGTGACATTACTATTCTGAGTGGTGACGATGCGTTGACCATTCCGATGATGTCTGTAGGCGCTAAAGGTATTATTAGTGTTGCTTCAAATCTCATACCGGCTGAAATGAAGAACATGGTAGATGCTTTTGCCAGAGGCGATGTCGCTACAGCGATGGAATTACATAAACGTTTCTATTGCTTGTTCCGTGACGAGTTTATAGAAAGCAATCCAATTCCTATCAAAACAGCCATGGCTATGGCTGGATTGATTCAGGAGGAATACCGCTTGCCGTTGTGCAGAATCAGTGACAGCAATCGTGAAAAGCTTGCTGCTACTCTGCAACGTTGTGGTATCATCTGATTCGTTTTTTTGACTTTTGTGACGCTTCTCTTTGGGGGGCGTCCCTTTTTTTGTGCTGCTGATTTTGTTATACCTGTTTTCTGCTTGTTATTAAACTATTCACGCGTTAAAATAATTATATTAGAGTTGATTGCATTAACATGAATCTATTATTGTGGAGGAAATTATGGTTCATGAATCACATTATATGCGTGAAGTTATTGAATTGGTGAAGTCTGCTAACTTTGGTGTACTGGCAACGATGATGGTGGGACAGCCTTATGCCAACATAGTTGCCTTTCTGGTAATTGATGAAGGAAGAAATATTATTTTTGCTACCCCGCATACTACGCGAAAATATGTTAATCTTAAAAAATCACCGCTTGCTTCGCTATTGATTGATAACCGTGATAATAAACCAGATGACTTTATGACCACCAAAGGAGTTAATGCCTTGGGGCATGCTTTGGAAGTTACTGATGGAGCTAAACTTGAAAAATATCGCTCTGCATTTATAAAAAGGCATCCATTGGTACGCGATTTTTCAAACTCACCAACTACCGCTTTTTTTGAAATGCAAGTAGATACCTATTTCTTTGTCGAGAACTTTCAGGAAGTAACCGAAATCCACATGCACTAGAATAATGAAATATTTTATTGAGCTGGATGCTGCATTTAAGGCAAATTGACATTTAGTCGGAGAGAAAACCTGGAATTTAGCGAGGTTGCGTCAGAGCGGGGCTAAGGTTCCTGACTCTGCAGCTCTGAGCTGTGAGGCCTATCTAGAGCAAGTGAAAAATTCAGGCGTAGATATGTATGTCCTAGGTTAATTTAAGCGAAAATCATTATAACACCTGCGTTGGGAAGAACTTTGGGATAGATCTTTAAGGTTTAAAAATGTATTTTTGCGGATGAAACTGACACCTGAATTTGAGAGTAAATTTCTAAGCGTTTTAAAGGCATGGCAGTTGATGTGCGCTCCTCTTCTCCCTTGGAAGATAATTTGGGCTTCGCTTTGGTCTGTTTCAGCTTTGCTTTATCAGAGAGAAATAGGTCTTGATCCGTTTCGTAGTTCTATGGCGGTGCTCATTCAGGCTATCGTTGTTGGTAATGCTTCCGGAGTGACCTTTTCGATTAGCCCTGATAGGGCTGATTGCTCAATGGTTGAATCAGTTTATGGGATGAATCAAGGAATGGTTGATGGTACTGTAGAGCCCGATCGCAGGGAAATAAGGCGTGAGAATTTGTCAATAGCTTCATACTTTGTGCCAAAGGACAGAGAAAAATATATGATTCCTGATGCCGCTGGAGTGAAGCTTGTTGATTTGCCTCTTGAGCTTCAGTGTGTTTCTCCAATCGCTGAGTCTGAGACGATGTTAGTGGCTGGTGAGGCAATTCGACAGGAAGAGTATTTTGGGCAGCCTCGTGACACAGAGTGGACCAGAAAGGATATACTGTAATCAAGGCCAATTATACAAAAAGTACAGGATTCTAATGATCAGCGTTCTTACTACAAAAATTTGACTATGGGGTTTGATAAGCTGCAGCTAATGCATGAAAATTTGATAAATATAGTGCTTCCGGCTATGGACGATGCTAGCTTGAGAATGGGAAAAATTAATCTTAGAAAATTTGCTGATAATGAATTGCTGGTTGAAATAAATGGGCGAAGAAAAGAATTTACTAAGTATCAGAAAGCCTATGAAAACTACTGTATCCCATTTGGACACGGAGTGCGCTTTTTTTTGGTGAATTTTATAATCATAAGGTTCAGGCCAAAGACCCTTATGAGTTTGTTGATTTATTGCGGCCTGATAATATGATTAGCCTTAACCGTAATAGCGAACTTCAGCAATTGGCTGACGACCTTGCTGTGTTTGCAGGCAATATTAGTTCAACTTTGAAAAAAGGTATTATCAAAGTGGGAGGCATTATTTATGAGCATGATTTTCAGAGCTATGACAGTATCCCTAAAAGTTTTTTTGAGCTTTTTAAAAGACTTGCCGGAGCTGATAGTAAACGCCTTACTACAGATTTCAGAATGTTGGATGGCTACTTTAAGGCTTTTTTGCCTGAAGAGCAGCAATTTGCAAAGGATCTTCTTGAATTATGATTTGAGAACAGAATTCTTGAAGCAAATCCGAACTCCATTGCCGAAAATTGAAACTCCGCCTATTGCAGAGCCTAAAAATAGTTACGATGACATGGGAGTTAAATTTCGCCAGTTGGTATGGAAGCCAGCAGGTAAAGGTTTTGCAGTTGGCAAAGCAAGAGTTATCGAAAAGTTTGATGACTTATTTAATTTTCAAAAGGGCGAGATACTGGTTTGTGACTCTATTGGTCCTGAAATGACATTTGTGGCTCCATTGGCTGCTGGCATCGGGCATGCTGATTGGTGCAATAATTGCTCGTGAATACGGCTTGTCCTGTGTGCCTGGAGTGCCTGCTGCGGCTTCTAAAATAAAGAATGGTGATAAAATTACAATTGATGGTTATTTGAGTATCATCACTTTCCAGTAGTTTCCCCTTGCTAATTTCTTATAAATGGAGTAACTTACAGGCTGTTATTTGTGTACAAACTAAACATTGATTAGCTATGACAGTTGAAAATACAGCCGAAATTAAAAAAATATTACATGAGATCGAAAGAGACGCTCAGGAATTCCTGTTGCGTGACCGTCAGGATATTCACTACCGATTGAAAACAGCTCGCCGTCGTTTGCATGCTGCACAGCCTGTAGATAAGATAATTGAAAAATTGAAATGGCTGCACAAGAATGCTTTGAAGCGTAGTCTAAAAGGTATTGCGGATAAACTTAATATCAGTTATCCTGAAGAGCTGCCTGTTTCACAACGAGCCGAAGATATTAAGAAACTCATTCAGGGAAATCAGGTCATAATTGTCTGTGGATCTACTGGTTCTGGGAAAACTACTCAGTTGCCAAAGGTGGTGCTTGAAGCAGGTGCAGGACGCTTTGGCAGAATAGGTTGTACTCAGCCACGCCGGTTAGCTGCAACCGCAATGGCCCGCAGGGTTGCGACAGAGTTAAATGTAGCAGCTGGTGCTGAGGTAGGATACCAGGTTCGGTTTGACGACAGGATTAGCGAAAAAACTGTCATCAAGTTTATGACAGACGGTATTTTGTTAGCTGAAACTCAGAATGACCCTGACTTGTTGCAGTATGAAACGTTGATTATTGATGAAGCGCATGAGCGCAGTTTGAATATTGACTTCATTCTGGGATATCTTAAAAATCTCTTGCAGCAACGCCCGGAGCTTAAAGTTATTATTTCCTCGGCAACTCTTGATGCTGAAAATTTTGCTGACTTTTTTGATAATGCGCCGATTATGACTGTTGAGGGTCGAACATATCCTGTTGATGATTTCTTTTTGCCTCCGGAAAAAGATGAAGACCTTTCTGCACATATTGCGAGGGCTGTTAACTGGGTATCAGAGGTTGACGCCAAGGGAGATATTCTTGTTTTTCTACCAGGAGAAAGAGAAATACGTGACGCCGGAGACTTGCTGACAGGCAGAAGGTTGGCTGATACTGAAATCCTTCCGCTCTATGGGCGGCTCAGCATGAGTGATCAGCAGCGGGTGTTCAGCCCGGGAGGACGGCGACGAATTATATTGGCGACTAATGTGGCTGAAACTTCAATTACGATTCCCGGTATTCATTACGTTATTGACAGCGGGCAGGTGCGTTTAAGCCGTTACAACCCTAGAACACAAATTCAGGAACTTCAGGTTGAGCAGGTATCGCAGGCCAGTGCCAGACAGCGAAGAGGTCGCTGCGGACGCATAACTGAAGGAATTTGTGTGTACCTTTATTCAGAAGAGGCACTTGAATCAAGTCAGGAGTTTACTGATCCTGAAATACGGCGTACCTCACTGGCGGGAGTCATACTGCAGATGGCTATGCTGCGTTTGCCACGAATCGAACATTTTCCTTTTATTGATCCTCCACAGGCGGCATTGGTGCGCGAAGGTTACCGTGCTTTGCGTGATATCTGTGCTATAGATGAGCGCGGCAGAATTACTGAGAGTGGAAGAAAAATTGCCCGTTTGCCGCTTGATCCTCATTTAGCAAAAATGGTTTGCGAGTCAGAACAGTTAAAGGTTATGCCTGAAATAATTGCGATTTCTACTTATTTAAGTATTCAAGACCCAAGGGAACGTCCTGTTGAACAGCAACAGGCTGCCGATCAGGCCCATCGACAGTGGATGGACAGTGACTCCGACTACATAAGTATTGTGAACTTATGGAACTTTCTGCAGGAAAATCGTCAGACTGGAATGTCAAACAGCGGAATGCGTCGTTTGTGTCGTAGCAATTTTATCAACTACAAGCGTATTCGGGAATGGATTAACCTTACTCAAGATATTTCTGATTCTGCTGCAGATGTAAACCTGCCAAGAATAAAAATGCGTGACCGTTTGCTCGATGTCAGGTGTTATGACGTGATTCATAAGGCAATTCTGTCCGGTATTCCGGATCATATTGGGATGTATGATAGTGAAGAAATGGAGTATATCGGCACTCGAGAACGTAAATTCCATTTGTTTCCGGGGTCATGCTTGTTCAATAAAAAAGATATACCCAAGTGGGTTATGACATTTGCACTGGTGAGCACCACTCGGGTTTTTGCCCGTCAGAATGCCAAGATAAAACCCGAGTGGCTTGAAGAGGTTGCACCGCATTTATGCAGAAATATTTATGATAATATCCACTGGAACAGTCGAGCTGGTTTTGTTTATGCCAGAGAACGAGTAAGCTCTGGTGGATTACTTATTCATGACGGTAGACGTGTTCATTACGGTGCTCTAAAAATGGCGGAGGCTCGCGAGATTTTTATACGGGAAGGTCTTGTTCCCGGTAATCTTTATACACGTGCGAGGTGGCTTAAAAATCACCGCCGGATGATCCGCAAAATTCGGACAATGGAAGCAAAAATACGCCGTCCTGATACTGTTTGGGAACCTGATGCTGTATATAAACATTTTGATAAAATTATTCCTGAAAATGTTAATTCTACAAAATCACTTGAAAAGTGGCTGCAGAAGTCTAAGTCAGATATATGCATGAAGGAAGAAGAAGCCATGCAGGAAATGTTCACTCCCGTGGACTGGGAGGAATATCCTGATAAAATGGAGTTCTCAGGACACAATTTCAGATTAATGTACCGTTTTTCTCCCGGAGAAGATGGTGACGGTGTTAGCGTTGTTGCTCCTGAAGAAGAGTTGAATCTGATATCAGAAAGCAGCCTCGACTGGGGAGTGCCTGGAATGCTCACAGAAAAAGTTGAATATTTAATAAAATCTCTCCCTAAGTCAAAAAGACGATATTGTAACCCGGCTGCTGAGACGGCAAGAATTTTTAAGGCTGAATTTTTTAAAGACACTTACTTACGTGAACAACCTTTACTGCATTCTTTGGCAGAATTTCTTTCTGATTATGCGGAGATAACAGTAAAGTCTGGAGATTTTAATAGAGACAAAGTTCCAGAATGCCTTAATATGAAGATTGCGGTATGTGATGTCAAGGGTAAAATAAAGGGTTTTACTGAAGATGTGCCTGCAGGAGCAGGATCACAATTAAGCGGATCAGTCAGCGGAGCAGGGGAATGGGTTCTTGAAGGTCTGACTGAGTGGCCCGAAGGTGGCGTACCGGAAAAAATATCTCTTGGTGGCGAAGCTGGACGTGAAGGATATTCAGCTCTTGTTGATGAAGAAAACAGCGTTGGCAGGCAGGTGTTTCTTGAAAGACGTGAAGCTGATCAGCAGCATGAAGCTGGCCTGTATAGATTATTTTGTCTTCAGTACGGATCTCTTATAAAATACCTTAAATCAGCCTGTAAGTTGCCGCGTGAAGTTCAATTGACTCTATTTATGAGTGACAAGAAAAAGCGCTTTATTGGCGATTTTATATTTTCTGCGGTGCGTGACACTTTAACTGATGAAGGCAGAATTGACATTCGAACCTCAGAAGTCTTTGATGATCGGGTTGAAGTTACACGTTGTGAAATTGGTGAACTTGCGATGAGCAGAATTAATGCTATTGAGAGTATGGTTGAAGCTTATGATGCGGTTCAGGAGTTGCTGCGCAAGGCAGAGCTTAACAATGTGGGGCAAGAGAGCGTCGAAGATATCAGAGATCAACTGGAATTTTTATTCCGTCCGGGATTTCTGCTTGAGAATGAAGTATGGCAGCGTTACCCAAGATATTTAAAAGCTTTAAAAATACGAACAGAACGTATGCTTAGCGCTCCTTTTAAAGACCGTGAAAAAATGAGGTCTATTGAGCTGTTTACCGAGCGTTTTGGACTTGCTATGCAAATGGTTGATGACTTTAGCAAGGCATTTGAATTGAAAGAATTCTGGCTGATGCTGGAAGAATTTCGTATTGCTGCCTTCGCCCCAGAGGTCAGACCTTTGGAAAAGGTGTCAGCAAAACGTCTGCAGAAAAAATGGGATGATTTGAGAATATAAAAGATTGCGCCTTATTATTGACGCAATCTTGGATCCAATGTATCACGTAAAGCATCGCCAAGCAGGTGCAAGGGCAGAACCAGAAAAAACATGAAGATTGTTGCGGCTGCCACTTCCCACCAGATGCCGCGCCATATACCGTCTTGACCTTGCGAAATCATTACTCCCCAGCTGGGAGATAGCTGAACTCCAAACCCAAGGTAACTGACAATGACTTCTGTCATGATTGCATAGGCAAATCGGATGGTAAAGTATATTATGACCAAATGAAAAAGGTTCGGCAGGATATGGCGTATAATAATTCCAGTGGAGCTTATGCCGGTTACTTTTGCCGCCTGAACATAAGGAGTCTCCCTGAGTTTTAATGTCTCTGCTCTTACAACGCGACAAAGAGTAACCCAGCCGGTTATGCCTATGGCGAGGTAAACAGCCATCATTCCAGGGTCAGCGTTAAAAAGTGCGGCAAAACCCGCAAAAAGTTTTATCAGAGAAGGACTCAGAAACCCTTTTGAAACCAGCAAGGCAAACGCCAATATAAAAAGCAGCGTAGGCATTGAAGCAAATGTGCTGTATAACCAAACTACAAAGTCGTCAAACTTTCCACCGAAATAACCGGCAATGGCACCCAGAGTAACCCCAATTAGTGCTGAAATAAAAGAAGCCATAGCACCAACTTTTATCGCTGTTGAGGTTCCTGCGACTGCCCGCAGTAAAACATCACGCCCCATAAAGTCAGTACCTAAAAGGTGTTTAAATGAAGGCGGTTGATAACGTAAATCAATATTTCCGTAGTTATATGCTGGCTGCACACCATTATGAGCGCATACCCAGCTGTAAATCTCTACTGAAAATGCTGTAACAAGATAAGCCCCTACCAGTATCATGCAGAGCAAGGCAATCTTGTCAGCAGCAAGTCGTTTAAAAAGACTGGACACTTTCCCGATGTGACCATTAGCGTCTCTCATTTCTTTTCCTTTGCCTTTTGAATACTTTTTAAACGAGTCAAATGAACTTGTAGTAAAGCAATCTCAGCAGGGGTCACACCGTCAATACGGCCAGCCTGCGCCAGAGTTGTTGGTGTGATCTGCTTAAGTTTCATACGAGATTCATTGCGTAACCCGTTAATGTTGTCATAATCGAAATTATCCGGAATATTCCAGCTTTCGAGTTTTCGTAATTTATTGATAGAAGACTCTTCACGATTCAGGTAGCCTTCGTAATGGGCCTGAACGGCTATTTGCCGCATTATTCTGCGATCTTCATTATTTTTAAAGTCAAGTTTCAATTCTTCAGCAGGAAATGGAAGTTCTTCTTGTGGAGCAAACTTTCCACGCAAATTTTTAATTAAGTCCCAAAGCAGTTTCCCTTGATGTTTAGTTTTTTTCAGGTTGGAAACTATTTCTTCTAGCTTATTGCGGTATGAGTCAAATTGTTCAAATTTATCTTGAGGCAGCAGCCCGTTTTCATGAGCAAAGTCGCAAAGGCGTAAATCAGCGTTGTCTTGACGCAGGCGCAAGCGGTATTCCGCACGGCTGGTAAATAAACGATATGGTTCGATAATATCTTTGGTTACCAAATCGTCGATCATTACTCCAATATAGCTACTGTCCCGTGAAAGCTCCTGCAATGACTTGTCAGCTGACAGCCTTGCAGCGTTCATGCCGGCAACCAGACCTTGTCCGCCAGCTTCTTCGTAACCGCTGGTGCCATTTATCTGACCTGCTGAAAAAACATTCTGCCAGTTTTTTAAAGCCATGGTGCGAAGCATTTGATCAGGGAAAATAAAGTCATATTCAATAGCATAGGCATAGCGTGAAATTACAGCATTTTCCATACCAGGCACAGATTTTATCATTTGCACCTGCACGTCAACTGGAAGACTGGTTGAAATACCGTTTATGTAATATTCACGAGTAAATTCACCTTCCGGTTCAAGGTAAAGCAAATGTCTGGGGTGATGCGGAAATCTCACTATTTTATCTTCAAAGGAAGGGCAATATCTGGTGCCGATTCCCTCTATTTTGCCTTGATAAAGCGGAGCTTTGTCAAGATTAGCATTAACTATTTCAGCTGTTTGTTCAGTAGAGTACACCATGTAGCAAGGCAGTTCCCGGTCAGCAGCAGAGGGGAGACCAGGCGTGTTGAGCCAATATGAAAAACTGTCCTCACAAGTTTCTGCGTTTTGCCGCTGCATTTGAGAGAAATCAATTGTTTTAGCAAGTATACGTGGAGGAGTTCCGGTTTTGAGTCTGCCGATTCGCAATTTAAGCTGATTTCGAAGTGCGTCAGATAACAGATTTGACGCAGTATCACCGGCTCGCCCACCACTTATATTGTGGTCACCATAATGCATTTTACCTTTAAGAAAAGTTCCGGTTGTCAGGACAATGCTTTTGCAGTAAAATTTATCGTTGAAGTTGGTTGCAATACCTTTGACTTCATCTTTCTCTATAATGAAAGAGGTAACTTCAGCCTGAATAACATCAAGCTCTGGGTAATTTTCCAAAGTCAATTTCATAGCACGCTGAAAGCATACCTTATCGCATTGAGCACGAGGTGACCAGACAGCTGGCCCCTTTGCGTTGTTCAGCATTCTAAACTGAATGGTTGCGGCATCAGTGACTAAGCCCTGAGCACCACCGAGGGCATCAATTTCACGAACAACCTGTCCTTTGGCGATGCCTCCGATAGCCGGATTGCAGCTCATTTGAGCGATATGGTCCATGTTCATAGTGACCATCAGGGTTTTTGCTCCGACTCTCGCCGATGCCAGCGCAGCTTCACATCCGGCATGACCGGCACCAATAACTATTACATCATATTGTGTCATACAAATCCTGTTAAAATATCATAAATATCATGGCATATTATAATGGTATTTTTTTAGATTTAAACTGAGATCACACTTTTTTAAGCAAGTTATAGTTGAAACGTTGATGTATTAGTATAGATTTTATAATACAATATTTAGAGAATATATAATTTTTGGTGGTGTGGAATGGGTATTGAATGTCTGAAGTGGCTTGGTGTTAATGGCTTTGAGTTTGTTTTTAATGGGAAGAAAATTCTACTTGATCCATATGTGACACGGAGTTTAGTAGAGGTTTGTGATAAGAAAGCGGTCGATAAATATATTGATGGCGCTGATTATATTTTTATGGGACATTCTCATTGGGACCATCTCGCTGATGCACCCGAAATAGCAAATAGAACTGGAGCCAAACTTATTGGTTCGAAGACTACTCTTAATATTTGTCGTGCG
This sequence comes from Lentisphaerota bacterium, assembly GCA_024225035.1. Lineage (GTDB taxonomy): Bacteria > Verrucomicrobiota > Lentisphaeria > Victivallales > Victivallaceae > Zth2. The sequence continues at coordinate 23,149 of JAAEMX010000276.1, read as the reverse complement.
ATGCAGGTGCCTGAGGAACAGCTGGTATTGGCTTCACCACGCGAAACATTCAATTTTGATGGTTTCAGTGTTGAGTTTATCCCGTCTCTCCATAAAAAGCCTATGCTTTATCCAGGGTATTATACTAAAGTTCCAAAGTCCATGGAAACTATTGAAGACTTCTTGGAAGGAGGAACATCAGCTTTATTATTTGACTTTGATGGTACGACTTTTCTTAATCTTGGGAGTGCTAACTTCATAGCTGCTGAGCTAAAAGGCATGGAGTGTGATTACTTGCTTTTAGGAATTCCCAGACGTTCTGACACTTTTACCAGAGAGCTATTAGATTGTGTTAAGTGTAAAAATATAATTCCAACACATTTTGATTACTTTGATACTCCCATTGAAAATGTTGGGGAAAGAGTCAGTCTTGACGACTTTCGTAGTGAAGTCGAGTTGTACGCTCCTGATGTTAGTATAATTATTCCTGAGTCAATGCAGAAACTACCTATATAATTGATAGTCATGAGAAATGGATGGAGAATTCCTTGCGGTATGTCCGTGGAGAGCATCCAATAATTTTTTTGAAACGGCGTGAAAAATGATAGGGGTCAATGTAACCCAGGCGTTCTGCTATGTCAGTAATTTTTAAATCAGGATTATTTAGTAATTCAGCAGCTTTCTTAAGCTTTAAATTGTCCAGGTAAGTTTTTGGAAGCATGCCTGTTTCGTTGTGAAAAACCCTTCTGAACTGATCATCGCTCAGGTTGCAGAATTCAGCCATTTCATCTACTGTCCACCATTTTTCAATTTGATTTTTCAAGGTCTCTATCAGCTGGGTCACTATTGAACCGCTTTTTCGTTTTTTATCTTCGTTGTAAATGTCCATAAGCACTTTCTGTAAAAGAATCACAGCATTTATTTGAGTGTCCACTGCCGGATCTTGAATCAGTTTAAATATGGGCAGTAACCTTCTGGTGATGCCTATGTCAAAAGCGCCGTCTTTAATAATTCCTGACATTTTCAGTTTATCTGCTACAGGTCCGAAAAACCATAATGAATCTTCCTGATAGCTGTCGTTATTTGATCCACCGTAACGGTTCACCGTCTCCGGGCAAATAATGATACAGTGACCGGGGTGTAATTCTTCTTCGTAATCCGGCTTAATCCAAAGTTTTCCCCTGCCGTTGTACATGTGAGATATTGAGTAATATTCAAAATATCTACTCTGGCAGACATCATAACTGTTAATGGCTGTTTCATGACTTCCCCCACCAACAATCGCCATGCCGTAGTAATTCGAATTACGTTCGACTCCCGACGGCATTTTGTGTATATCTATTTTTGACATAGTTTTAGTTTTTTGTCATTAATTATGCGGTTTTTATCCATTTATAAAATTTTTTCTACATATATTATATACTATATTGTAATTTTTTAAACTAAAAATATCGAAGAACTAAGCAAAAAAAGGAGCGATTTGATTATGTCTGCGGAAAATAAACAGATTAATGTAGCGATTATTGGTGCGGGCAGCAGAGGGAAGGGTGTTGTAGGCAACTTGTTACGTGATTCAGACGGGATTGTAAAAGTTGTTTCCCTGTTTGATCCCGATAAAGAGGTTGCTGAAAGTGCGGCAAAGCATTGGAACACATTAGAAGCTACAATTTGTGATTCTTACATGGGGGCAATTAACACTGCCGGGGTTGAATGGGTAATGGTGTTTTCACCAAATACTTATCATAAAGAGCACATATTGGCTGCATTTAATGCTGGCAAACACGTTTTTTCAGAACCCCCCCTGGCAACTTCAATTGAAGATTGCGAAGAAATATATCAGGCTCATCAGAAAAACAACCTAATATTTGCGACCGGTTTTGTTTTGCGTTACGCACCCATCTACCGCAAAGTGAAAGATGTCTTGGATTCCGGTGTAGTCGGTAAGATACTGAGTATTGATGCCAATGAGAATATAACGCCTGACCATGGTGGTTATATCATGCGTAACTGGCGCAGGTTTTCAAAATATGCTGGGCCGCATATTCTCGAGAAATGCTGTCATGATTTAGATTTGATCAATTGGTTCTGTCAAAGTGTTCCCTCAAAAATAGCTTCATTTGGCAGCCGTGACTTCTTCATTCCTGAAAACGACGGGTACAGAGAAGAATTTGGTGCGAAAACATTTGCGTCATGGGATGATCCTCATGCTGTAGAATCGCCTTTCACATCTGATAAGGATTTGATGGATAATCAAGTTGGGATTATGCAGTACAGAAATGGAATCAAAGTGATGTTTCAAGCAACTATGTCAAACGTTATTCCAGAACGCAGAATGTATTTTTCCTGTTCTGAAGGTAACATGGTTGTTGAACTTTATTCTAGCGTAGTGCGTTATCGTAGAATTGGCGATGAGGGAGAAACTGTAATAAACTTTGGTGCAGATGGTCATGGTGGCGGAGATTCTTATATTATGAGGGAACTTTATGACTGCATGGCTAACGGCACTGATCCTAAATGCAGCGGCGATGAAGGGTTGGAAAGTGCTGTGGTTGCAATTGCTTTAGATAAAGCCGCAAACACTAACGAAATTGTTGACCTTGATCCTGTCTGGATTAGACTCAACCGCTAAATATAAATAATGCAGCGGGAGCTATTTGAACTCCCGCTGCATGAAAATATTATTGCCTGTTATTTATTTTGCTTTTTCATTTCTTCTCTAAGCTGTTTGTGAAATTCCATGAACTGAGCTCTTGTATCAGAGTCTGTTCCTTCCATTCTAGATTTCATGTGTTTTGCTGGATCTCCGCGCCTTCTATCTTTATTTTGAGGATTTCTCTTTTTCCATTCCTTCATGCGCTCTTTCATAACTTCCCGCATAACTGGTCGCATGTTATTGCGTAAAGCCTTTTTTTCATTTTCGCTGAGTTTGGAGTTCTTAAAAGCTTTAAAGCCTACTCTTGGTCCGCCAAATTTCTTAACATACTCTTTTTTTTCAGTCATGCTTAGACGGTTAAAGTTTTTGGATGCTATAAACTTAATTGATTCCTTTGGGTTCTGTTTAGGGTCCGGTGCATTCGGAGATGATCCCGTAAGCCATATTGTGCTGCCAATACCGGTTAGTACAACGGTGATGCTTGAAACCGCCATTGTTATTTTATGCTTTCTTAGAAAATCCATTTACCACCTCACATATTAATTAAATTATTCGAAATCACCGACGTGAAAATCGCCAAATAAGTAATTCTTGGCACCAGGGCTTTGAGCTTTTCCATGAAAAGTCTCATAATCGTACATTAGAGGGAGCAAGGAAACTCCAACTCTTCGTGCGAACTTGCTGTCGCTAAGTTTCTTGCCATTTTCCATGGCATTATATTCGTAGCTGGAGCCTTCTGCTTTAAAAAAAACTTGATCGACATCTGACGGACAGCTGAATATTTTATTGGTGTCACAATAAGGTTTGAGTACGTCGCAAATTCTGGGATCTGAGTTTAAATTCAAGGATGGTTTAACTGCGGCATTTGGCATTACACCTTTCGAATCTCCAAGGTAACACATTAAAATCTGACCTAAATTTTTGAGATTGTTTTTACACTGAGTTCCTCTTGCTTTAGCCCTGGCTTGATTAAATGCAGGTAATAATAATGAAGTTAAAATGCTAATTATAGCTATAACTGTTAAGAGTTCTATAAGAGTGAATCTTGTTATCTTTTTGCTGACCCTGTTCATGATGTAAATAATCTCCTGTTTTGCTGGAAAATAAAAAATACCTTTTCAAAGTGCAGAGTAGAAATAATCTATCTCGTTATCTTTTGAACGTTACCTGCTACGATAAAATTGTATGTTAATTGAAAAAGTTTAATAATTTACGTAATTCAGAAAAATAGCGGAGAGGTTATAGGATAAGGTTTGCCTAACCACCAAAAACTCTTTTTTTGTTAATTTCTTTTTGCTTTTCAAAATCCTGATTAATACTTTTTATATAGTCTTTTTCGTAACTATTTAAACCAGTCGTTGTTCCATCAGGAAAAGTTACAGGAGAATCATTTACTTTTGCAGGAGTTTTCTTTTTAGGCGGGTTGTACATTTCTTGAAACATTTTGCAGCCGCTGCATGAGGTTGTCAGAATAAAAATACTGCACAGTAAGGCTGCGAATAAGTAGGACTTCGATTTCATTTTGTTGTTCTCTCTCTCTTAGTTTTACTCAACGTTACATTTGGGTGTTTCCTCTGAAAAAGCACGATTAAACTGTTTCATGCGATTGGCAATGAATATTTTAAAATCTTTTTTTTGTTCTGGAGTGAGTATAACTTCAATTTGCTTATGTTCTTTGTGCATAATAGCTAAAATTTGTGGCTTAACCTTGCGCATTAGAATAATGCCGTCTTTAAAGGTATGGTCGAGGATATCACAAAGCTTTTTATCTTGATCTGTAGTAAGGTCCAGTTTGTGATTAAGCTTTTTGTACAGAGTATTACGGTATTCCCGCGGACTTTTGGGGCGTGAACGCCTGCGCCCAATGTGGTAGCCGACTAAACCTCCCAGAAGAAGGCCTGCAAGATAAATGAATAACGCGGTTAAAGTAAACTTATATGGTTTCATTAAAGTCCTCAGTAATCTTTTAACATTGAAATTTTATTCATAACATTAATAGCTGGATCATCCAAATGACTAGACCCGTTGCTGAAATAAATTGTTCCGGCTACAATTAAAGTAGCAGCAGCACTCGCCGCAAAAGACAGCCAGGCAAAACGCCATATTTTAACTTCATAGTTAACAGCCGCAGTCTCTGCCAGACAATATTCCTGTTCAGCATTGTATATTTCGCGTATTAACTTATTTTTCCAGTCCGGAGAAGGGGTAGGTGACTCCTTTGCCAAATAAGTCTGCTTTATAAAATTCTCAATGCCCATATTTTTGTTGTTATCCACTCTGGGCCTCCATGAGTTGTTCTAAAATTTCGCGCATTTTATTTCTTGCTCGCATAGCCCGTACTTTAGTTTTTGATTCACCCCAGCGTAAAACTTCAGACGCTTCCTTGAGTGTCCTGCCTTCGAAATATACCATTTCAATTAAAGTTCTGTCTTCAGGTAACAATTGATTCATAGTCCATTCGAGAAACTCACGAGCTTCACTTGTACGGACAATGTCTGCGTGTATTGTCTGAGACAAACCTTGCGACATCAACTGTAACCATTCTGTTTGAAATTCTGGTTGCTCCTTGGGGGCATAAAGCTCACGCCTTCTGCTGTTTTTGCGCCAGAAATCACAACAACACCTTATTGCTATAACCGAGAGCCAGTTTTCAAAAGGCTTTATACCAGAATAAGTTTTTAGACTTTTAAACGCTCTAATAAACACTTCCTGGGCCACATCTTCAACATCACTGACCGGGACACGGTTACCCACAATGGAAAACACCTTGTTGCTGTATTTGTCTATCAGTTCAGCAAAACTTTCAGTTTTTCCATTTATTATGTTTTTTACAATGCTCAAATCAGCTGATTTTGAAGGCATTACTAATACTCACTCTATTTCTCCAAGGCTGCAAAAGTCGACTCCGATGTATACAACATATGAAAATCATCTTATTTTTAATCATATCAATTTAACAAAATAAATTTATATTATGTTATTATAGTCGATACTTTTAAACTTGAAGTTACATAGTTATAACATTTTTATCGTTTTAAAGGCGAAAGTCCCAAAACCATTCTTTTGTTATTTATAAACTGCCATAAATTAAGGTCTCTTTCAAGCAGTTTAATAAGTTTTGATGTGGTAATTTGCATGTCTGTGGCTGATTTTTTAATCTGAAATTCGTTCTCTGTCAGGATATCCAGGATACGAGCAAGCCAAAGCGGGTATTCACGATGCTTGAGAGCTACTTCAATTCGGGAAGGGGGGATTGGCGGAAAAAGTCGCAGTTGCCTGGCAATTTCCAGTCGTAGTTTGGTCAAAGCTATCTCACGATTTCGATGCTGACTGCGTTCTGAACAGTCCGTTACAGCTATCCCTGTTGGTTCATGAATTATTCTAACTGCAGATGATGATTTATTGCGTTTCTGCCCACCTTTACCTGTTGCTTTAAAGAAGTCAAGCCTGCAGTCTTTCAGCAAGGTTTGGTCATCAGCCTTAAGCCAATAGTCACGTTTTAATATAAAGTTTTCCGGATTAAGGGATGTCATGCACCTGAGCAATGGCACGGCGGGCATTATCTGTAATTCTGTCCCATGCACCATTTTCTATGTCTTCATTCAGTATGATGTCTTCAACGGTAACTGCGCAAACCTGCGGCAGTTCAAGGTAGTCCTTAGCATTTCTAGTGACTATCCCGCCTTTTGGGAAAATATCGATGGGAAGGTGCTCAAAAGGCTCGAGAATTGCTTCCAGATAATCAACACCACCTGAAGCTTCAGCTGGGAAGAACTGGAAATCGACAACTCCATTAAGAAGGATAGTTTCAATGTCAGTCGCAGTACTGGCTCCCGGAGCAAAAGCAATCTTCTTTTTGGCAGCAGTCTTGATAGTGTCAGGACTCACACCAGGTGATGTTGCAAATTTTGCTTTGCAATCAAATGCTCGCAGTAGTTGGTCGCGGTTAAGTATGCCGCCGGCTCCAATCAGAAAATCAGGAAATTCTTTGGAAATTTCCCTGATGGCTTTGCTGTCACTGTGGCGCCTGAAAGTCATTTCCATAACCGGCAATCCACCCTTAAACAGGGCTTCAGCAACACGCAAAGCATCGTCTGTTTCGATTTCCTTAATCTTCAGAATCGGTATGATTTTAAATCTCCCCAGAGCAGCAAACATTATAAGTTGGGCCTTTCTTTTATTTTTATTTTGTCCTTTTTATTATATAGGTTATAATAACGAAATCAAAAGAGATTTTAAAAAAGTTCGTTTAATATTTTAGCAAAAGAAAGGATTTTCGATGAAAGTAATGGTCGTAGGTAGTGGTGGGAGGGAGCATACTCTCTGCTGGAAACTTAATCAAAGTCCTGTGGTAAATAAGATATTTTGCGCTCCTGGTAATGCAGGAATAGCTGAAGTTGCTGAATGTGTGGATATTGATGTTTGCGATTTGGAAAAACTTGCGGATTTTGCCAAAAAAGAAGAAGTTGATTTTGCTGTAGTTGGTCCTGAAGCACCTTTATGTGCTGGCTTGGTTGATGTTTTAAAAGAAAACGGCATCAAAGTCTTCGGTCCATCTAAAATAGCGGCTCAGCTTGAAGGCAGTAAGGACTTTGCTAAACAATTTATGCTGAATCATAATATACCAACTGCTAAGGCTGCTTCTTTTTCATCAGCAAAGCCGGCAGAAGAGTATATACGTAATGAATTTGCCGAAGGCGCCAAAGGTATTGTAATCAAGGCCGACGGACTGGCTGCCGGTAAAGGCGTTTGTGTTGCAGATGAGGTTGAGACAGCTGTTGATTTTATGCGCTCCTGCTTTGAAGGCGTTTTTGGAGGAGCCGGATCGCAAGTGCTGGTTGAAGAATGCCTGTTTGGTGAAGAGGCTTCTATTCTTGCCCTGACTGACGGCAAGACTATTGTGCCACTGGTAAGCTCTCAGGATCATAAAAGAGCATATGACAACGATGAAGGCCCAAATACAGGCGGTATGGGGGCTTATTCTCCAGCTCCTGTCGTTGATGATGAAATCATGGCTCAGGTCAATTCACAGATTCTGGATAATTTTTTGAAAGGGATTCAGGAGGATGGCCTTGACTTTAAAGGTTTACTGTTTGTTGGTGTAATGGTGACTGAAAACGGACCTAAAGTTCTTGAGTTTAATGTCAGGTTTGGTGATCCGGAAGTTCAAGCCGTAATGTGCCGTCTTGACAGTGACCTGTTGGGTGTTATGATGAAAACCGCAGAAGGTAAACTTAGTGAAGCTGAGCTGGTTTGGTCTGATGATCCGGCTGTATGTGTTGTAATGGCTTCAGGTGGTTATCCCGGCTCATATAAAAAAGGTTATGAAATTACCGGACTCGACGCTGCGGCCGAAGAAGGTGCGGTTGTTTTTCATGCAGGAACCTCAAAACAAGAAGGCAAAATTGTTAACACAGGAGGACGAGTTCTTGGAGTAACAGCTCGCGGTAAAGATATTGCTGCAGCAATTGCCAATGCATATAGAGCTGTTGACAAGATTCACTGGCAGGATTGTTTCTGCAGACGTGATATCGGATTTAGAGCTTTGGCACGTGAAAAATAAAATGCTTATTTGAATATTTTACAACTAATAATATTTTACAATAATTATAATCAGGAGATCACAATATGAAAAAAATGCTTTCTCTCGTTGCTGTAGCAGTAGCTGCAGTTGTGCTTACGGGCTGTTCAAGCCTTGAGACAACGGATCACTTTAATTCCCTTGGAGTTGCCACTTCACGGACAAAGCCGATTGCGCATATCAACGTTAATATCTGGGGCGTTTTCCTGTTCAACAGCATTCCAATTATGTCAGGTAGCGTTAACAGTGCCGGAAAGCTGTCTGCCTTTATGGATACAGCCACTCTGGATAACGCAATGCTGATGATGACCAGACGTGCCCGTGGTATTGGTGCAAGCAAAGTGCTGGATGTTAGTTCTGACGTAAGAAGCTACTGGCTTTGGTACACACTGCTCTTCTGGTGTCGTGAAGCTCAGGTATCAGGTACTGCAATAGAGTAGCCTGATACTTTTAATATGAAAAAAGCACCTGCATTGCACAGGTGCTTTTTTCATATTTATGGGTAAATTATTTCTTTTGTCCGTTTTCAAAATACTTGATTAATTCAGGATCAAGTTGTGGAATTTCCTGTGGGGCGCATCCACTGCGCATTGAAGCATGACCGCATACTCCTATAGCAACAGAGTTTCTTGCTGCAATTGGAGAGGTGTTTGGAGTCAAGTCTTTAGTTACGAAATCAACAAATGCATTTACAATGTTGGGATCTGAACCGCCATGAGAACCTTCAACAGGTTTCATGTTGAAGACAATATCAGGTTCCTGACGTCGGCCGCGTTTAGTCCAGACGTGAATTTCACACTTGCCGTGGTCACCATGATTTTCTATTCTTCCGGCAGTTCCGATAAATGTATAATTCCTTTCCGAGTCGGGACTGTAATGGCATTGAGTGTAAGATGCCTGAATCCCGTTATCCATCTGCATCATGATCATATTATGATCTTCAACGTTAATTATTGGAGAAAGATCAGTCTGAGAGAGAGGAGGCCAGTTGCTTTCACTCCATGAAGCATCGCCTGCTTGATCTTCACTGCGACGTTCACATTTGTCGTAAACGCTTAACATACCCATTCCGACAACATTTTTAGTATATCCACCACATAGCCAATGAATGACGTCGATGTCATGCGCACCTTTTTGCAGAAGCAGGCCGTTGCTGTACTGTTGTTCGGAGTGCCAGTCTTTGAAATAGGCATCTCCACCGTAACTGATAAAATGACGGCACCAGGCTGCCTGTAAATCACCAATCAATCCGGAGTCAATGATTTCTTTCATTTTCAGTATGACTGGGAAATAACGCATATTATGGCCGAGATAAAGTTTGCTTCCTATCCGATAAGCAGCTTCAAGAAGGCTGTCGCAGCCTTCGATGGTAATAGCCATTGGTTTTTCCAAATAGACTGCTTTACCGGCTTCCAACGCGGCAATACCCTGTTCTTCATGCAGAAAGTCAGGAGAAGTGATAAATACTGCGTCTATATCGTTACGTTCCAATAGTTTGCGATAATCATCAGTAGGAAATAGATCGCCTTCAACTGCTTCATCAAATAACTTAAGGTTTTCAGGGTTGATATCTGCTCCTGCAACCAGGCGTGAACCTTTTCCCGGTTTGTGTGCCTGTTGTGCCAGTTTGCCGCGCCCCCACGCACCGATGACACCAATTCGAAGATCCTGCATTTGAATGCACCTCTTTTATTTTGCTGTTGATTATAGTGTTTAAATGTACTATATTTAACATTATACTGTTTGAAAATAATATTTCGAGCTTGTTTAGATGTAAGATATGTTTATTAAGATGTAAAATATTGACTTATGAATAAAACTTTTGAATTAGTTGTAGGTGCGTATTCTCAAGCATTCGCCTGTGAAAAACAAGTTTTTTCGAGAGAGGGATGTTACTTGTTTGAGTATCTTATAAGTGATCTCGGCTATCTGGAAATTGGTGGTAAAAAGTACCATTGCCAGCCTGATAGTTTTTTTATTGTGCCTCCTGAAACTGAAAACTCTTACTGGGCTGACTCAAAAGCCATGTGGGAAAAGCTGTTTTTTATTTGTGGCGGAGACCTGGTCACAAGTTTATTGCAGATTTATGGAATGAATGATATTTTTTATATTAATGATGGCAGAGCGTTTTTGAAATATTTTAAAGACATGTATTTAATAAGTAAAACACATGGTTACTCCAGAGATAAAGAATCCGCTTTGACTTTTCATAAGTTTCTGATAGATATTTCAGAGCAAGTTGGTGAAAATAATGAAAAGAAAAGATTTCCAGAAAAGGTTGTTAAGCTTCGTGAAAAATTGGATACTTCGGTAGAAAAAGTATTTGACCTTGAGAAATGTTGTGTCTCTCTTGGAATATCAAAAGCTTACATGATACGCCTTTTTAAAAGTAACTGTGGTGTTACTCCTTATGAATATCTGTTGCGGCTTCGAGTAAAAACCGCTGAACTGCTATTGAAACATAGCATGCTCACTATAAAAGAAATCTCAGCGCGTCTTGCTTTTAATGACCAGTATCACTTCTCAAATACTTTTAAAAAGCGTAATGGAATTAGCCCTGTTGCTTTTCGAAAGAGAAATATTAGATGACTGATAATACATTATTTAAATTAATATTTATGTAAAATTATGCATTAGATTGGTCATATTGTACATTTATGTTTTGGGGTTAAGGTTTATGATAACAACATAACCATCAACTCTAAAAGTGAAAGGCGCTTTGAATACTGCAAGGGCGATACTGCGTGGTTTACACATGACATATTTGGAATCTTTATTCATTGGGGACTATACTCTTTACCATCCCGACACAAATGGATAAAGAATTATGAAAAAATTTCAAATTCTGATTATCAAAAATACTTCGATTGCTTTGATCCAGATCTTTTTGATCCACGTGAATGGGCTAAAGCCGCTCGTGAAGCCGGCATGAAGTATTTTGTGATTACAGCTAAACATCATGAAGATTTTTGCCTTTGGGATTCAAAATATACTGACTACAAAGCTCCTAATACACCGGCAGGTAGAGATTTGCTTCGTGAAGTTGTTGATGCTTTCCGTAGTGAAGGCATTCGAGTGGGTTTTTATTATTCATTGCTGGATTGGCACCACCCTGCGTTTACCATTGATGGCATGCACCCTGATCGCGAATGTGAAGACGAGATTGCGAAAAACAAAGATCGTGATATGAAAATTTATGTCGAATATATGCGCAATCAGGTGCGTGAACTTTTGACAGAATTCGGTAAAATTGACATTATCTGGTTTGATTTTTCATATCCGCAGCAGGAAAACGGCAAAGGCAAAGATGACTGGGAATCTGAAAAAATGATCAAAATGATTCGCAATATTCAGCCTGATATCATTATTAATAACCGCCTTGATTTGCCCGGTTTGGGAGATGTTATCACACCGGAACAGTTTATTCCCGATGAAGGTTTGACTGATGAAAATGGCAACCCTGCTGTATGGGAAGGCTGTCAGACTTTTTCCGGATCATGGGGATATCACCGAGATGAGACCAGTTGGAAAAGTGAGGAAATGGTTGTTCAAATGCTGGTTAACCATGTAGCAAGAAGTGGTAACCTGCTGTTAAACGTTGGCCCGACATCTCGCGGTGAGTTTGATAAACGTGCTTTGGAAAGACTGCAGGAACTTGGCAGGTGGATGAAATATAACTCAAAAGCCATCTACGGTTGTGTTGCTGTCCCTAAGTAATTTGAAGTGCCACTGGGCTGCAGCTTTACATATAATGCTGCAAATAAACGCTTATATCTGCATTTTTTCGTATGGCCGTTTAAACACGTTCATTTAATGGGAATGGCTGGAAAAGTTAAATATGCCCAGCTTTTGAGTGATGGCAGTACCGGATTCGCTGTCGTATGGATTTGGCACAGGCGCTACTCAAAAATCAGAATACAACAATAACAGCAATTGCAGCAGAGCTTGATTATTCCTCACCTTATGAATTCTCAGCACAGTTTAAAAAGTATTTTAAGATAGCGCCATTGCATTATATGCAGGGAAGTAATTGATCCTCTCAAAAAACATTTTCTTATTTCCGGTATAAAATAAATATCATTATTACCTCAGGAAACTTATGCGTTCGCTGATGCGTCAGTGTGCTTAATGTATTACATTAATATCAAAGATAACTTCAGGTGTAACCTCGTGAGTTTATCAGAGAATGTGACTTTTCGGACAGGCTGGATGTTTTGGGAGCATTACTTATGCATGGCCCAATTAATGAACACTCCGGGCTAACCTATATTATGCATGGTATTTTATGCTTTCTAGCTTCAAATAATGATTTGGAAGACCATACACAACTTTAAAAAGAAGGCTTGTCGAAGCTCTTCCAAATGTTTTTGAATCTAACTGGGATATGAATGTAAGGGTAAAGCTTCAGAATATTCTTAGTAGTCCACTTGTTTAATTTTATTATAGAAATAAACCATAAGCAGGGAAGGGGAATTGCTCCTGAATTGCAACAGGAGCAATTTATAACATTCATATATAAACCGGGTAGAAATGATTTATGATAAGTTGAACTAAGCTTTACTTATTTACTTGGTTGAAATATTCTCGAATTACATCAACAAAATCTTTACCTAATTGTATCCAGTCACTACCAAGCGGGGAATGTCCCAGTCCTTCAGCGTGAATGGCTTTTAGCTCAAAAATGAATGCATCAATTCCGTAAATAGCGCACAACCCATCGCCAAATGATCCCGGGTTATGAGCTTCAGGTGAAACCGAACCTTCAGTAAACCAAGTCATTTCAGTTAAAAGCTCTTCAAAAGTACGCATCCTTTCTGGATAGCCTTTCGGGGCATTGTTTAAATGAGTAAAATGCAGGTTACCTTGAGCATCATTATGAAAGCATATCGTAAGTTTAGGGAGCTTGTTTTGTCGCTGCCTTTCAGTCAGCCAGTTTTGCAGGCAATAATTTTCAGGGCATAGTTCAGGATCAATTGGTTTGTTTGTTTCCCAACCTCGGTTGAGGTCAATACCACGGACATTGAACCGAGTCATGCCACGGTAAACTCCATCTTTGCAGGCCATCGGCATAAGCAGGCCATCGGCATAATATGAAAACATAGTTCATTTAAGATATCATCAGCAAGTGTGGATTTATTTTTCACTAACTTTTCAAGTATTCCTTCAATAAGCCAGTTGCCTCCGGTTTCCCACGGATGGGCACGGCCTCTCAAAAGAATCTGGTTCGGTGCATCTGGATTACCTACCTGAATCATTTCCAGAGGGCGACCTTCAACAGTTGAACCCATATTATAAACTTTAACTGATTTATGATCTTTAATTTCTGATATAGTTTTTTGCAGGTCAGAATCAGTGTAGGGGACAAGTCTAGCGACTTGTTTTACTTGGCTTTTCAGAGGAATGTGGAGTTCTCTTATAAAACCTGGAATTTCCACGTCTGCGCATTGAATATTTTCCCAATTCACCCCATCATATGAAACTACTGTTGCCATGTTAGGGTAATTAAATGCCGGAACGACATTTCTATTCCAGCAGCAGTTGATTGAATGAATTCTAACCTTTACAGTTTTTCCTACATTTTCAGCAGGTACTTCAATCTTGAAGTTCCAATGAGTTATCTGTTGATTAGGAGAAAAACGGGCATGGTCATGAATTAGTTCAAGTTCAATTATTCCATTTTCATTTTGTTCCCACTTTAGAGGTGAAGCATTCTCATAGTAGGTGTCTATAAATATATCCATGCTGTTTCCAAAGGCCTCTCAAAATTAAATTAGTAAAAATTGTTACATTTTAACATTATCCGTAAATTCTATTATACAGGGAATTAATTTTTTATCAATATATGAAATTGGTGTTTTTTGACAAGTCTGATGAAGTTTATTTCTTAAATAATTATTTTTTAGCTTGAAGAGCAATTTCTATTTTTGGGTGATATTTGTTAAAATCTTAATTAATTAGAGTCTTGAAATTGACAATAAAAGTTCCTGAACGGGTAGGGGGTGAAAGATGAAAAGATGGTGGCAGGAGCCAGAATCGAACTGGCGACACAGGGATTTTCAGTCCCCTGCTCTACCGACTGAGCTATCCCGCCACAATGGGATAATATTGACAGTTAAGAAAGATGGTGGCAGGAGCCAGAATCGAACTGGCGACACAGGGATTTTCAGTCCCCTGCTCTACCGACTGAGCTATCCCGCCACTTTCTTAGTGTCGTTAGCGTCTTGCGCTGGTGAGCCCTTAATATGTATTGGTATTTTAAATATTCAAGCTCGTTTTTTAGAAAAATTATGAAAAATAATCAAAAGTGCAAAACCTTATTGACAAAGCAGGGTAGGGCAACTTGCTACGTTATTTGCTTATTTTTTGTTTTTGTAGATTTCTGCACCATAGTCAATTAATAAATTAACTGAAACAGTATCAAAAGCTTTGGGGATTTCACTCTGAAGAACTTTTTGAAACCTTCCTTTAGGACAGGCAAATAATTTGGAAAGTGACGGCATCATAAAAATAGCCCGGTTGGATCCCGGCATATTATCAATGACTCTGATTAAATCAAGTTCTCTCTTCAATTGTACAGATTTCAAAAGCATAAATTTGGCAAACCCCATTGAGTTGAATTTCTGCTTTCTGTAATTCAAAAAACGTACATATGCTGAATCCCAAAAATTAGTGTCCTGGGTCATGCGTAAAACAGTAAGCCCTTCATCAAAGAGTTTATTAGTGCTCAGTCCGTAGGTTCGCAGCCCTTCAAGCTTATAATCAAATCCGGTACGGGCAACTCCGGAAAACTGCATAGTAAAATCGCATATAGCAAAGTAAAGCCTGCTCCTGGCCTGATGCAGAACTTTTAAAGGGCCTGTCAGCTTAAGGCATTTTTCTTTTTCAAAGAAACCAGGTAAAATACCGTATTTGCCGCAGTCACACCTGCTTTCGAGTAGCGTTATACAGCAGACAAAGAAGTTTGCGCCATAACTGGTTATTTCTTCTATTTTGAAGTACCCGCTTCTGAAACGTTTAGTCATAAACTCATAGAGTTTGGCAACGAATAAAGGATGATTGCTTGCAAGCCATTGAGCGTTAAGTGTGAATAATAATTGCTCAGTTATAGGCAGGGCTGGGATTTCCGAAAAATTATTATTATTAAGGCTTGATAGCAAGTTCAGCTGATTCCGCGCAAACTTTCCGGTATCAGCCTGTTGAGAAGCTTCTATAAATGAGTTTACGGCTTCTATGAAATCCCCGTATTTATACATGACCCAGCCAATTCTGGCCATTTCCTGTCCAAGGTACAAGTGTGTGTTCTGGAGGTCAATAATTACTTTTTCGTCAAGTCCTGCTTCCTGCATAATATCAATAATTCCATTCATATAATAAGGGTTCAATGATGCTGGACTGGCCTGCCCATATTGCATGAACTGACTATATTCTGTAAATAACTTTTTAAAGATTTCCATTGCCGCAAAAAAATCGGTACTAGGTTTGCCGTCTTCAATATCGCGGCGCAGAAGTTCCAGTTGCTGTTCAGTGTTATCGTCAGTGCCTTTAACAGAAAAAGGCATAAAAATTGCAAAAGATGATAAAATAATAAGAAATGCTGTTTTTTTCATAGTAACTCTCCATATACCTTCCAGATCAATATAATACATAGGATTTTATATTCAAAGCAGAAAGAAGAATTCTCTTTAAAACAGTCTTGCAAGTATTTTTTATTCATTCTGATGATGCTATATTATTGCGAAATTAAAAGGAACTGTCATGCTTAACGAACTAAAAAATACGGCAGCGAAAATCAATGAAATAATTTTGAATGATGATTTTCCTTCCATAATTGAGCCCAAATATTTGCGCGGTACTGTCATTGACTATCCGGGCAGGGGCGGAAAACGCTTGAGGCCCGCATTGTTGACCTGGTGTTGCGGCTTGCTGGGAGGCGATCCGCAAAAGGCTTTATATCCAGCTGTCGCAGTTGAGATATACCATAACTGGACTCTTGTTCATGATGATATAATTGACGATGACGATGTTCGTCGAGGACTCCCATCTGCTCATGCCTCGTTAACAAAATATGCTCGCGATAACTTTAGAAATCTTAGGTTTGGCGCTGAAAAGTTTGGTCGTGATTTTGCTATTCTGGCTGGAGATATTCAGCAGGGGTGGGCTGCTAATATGATGCTTAAAGCAGCAGATAACGGTATGAGCCCCGAGGTGACGATAGCCTTATCACGTCGAATGCAGGAACTGGTTACAAGAGAATTGATTTCAGGAGAGGCGCTTGATGTTGAATTCCCTATGCGCGGCCTGAAAAATGTCACTTCACGTGAAGTATTAGATATGCTTTACTTGAAAACCGGTGCTCTCTTACGGTTTTGTGCAGAAGCAGGTGCAGCAATAGCTCTTGATTCAACAGATTTTAATTCACCTGAAATTCGCAGGCTAGGGGACTTTGCCTCTACTGCCGGTATTGCTTTTCAACTACGTGATGACTGGCTTGGGGTTTTTGGCAATTTCAGCAAATTCGGTAAATCGCTTGGCTCTGACCTGGCTGAGGAAAAGCTCACGCTTATGTTGATGAAAGCATATGAATCTCTTGATGCTGATAAAAAATACAAGTTGATGAATTTGCTGGGGCTTGAGTCCTATACGATGGACGTTATAGAGGAAGCCCGTGAGTTGTTCATTATGTCTGGAGCTGAAAAATACATTCGTCAGAAAGCGGATCATCTTGCTGAAGAAGCAAAAACAATTCTTGAGAAGTTTCCTGACAATGAGTACCGCGGCTGGCTCTCTGAGTTGACTGATTATTTGGTTCACCGCGATAAATAAATTAATTTATAGCATTATAGAATAAAATCTGCCTTGCTTTAGTTAGAGGCAGGTTTGTTTTTTTATAGTTGAAATAATTTAGTAAAATGTTCGTATAACCCCTTAAGTAGCTAAAAAAACAATATTTTTTAATTAATTTACTACCGTGCTAATTGTTTCTCTGCTATATTAAAGGACTTTTATAGATAAACAAGAAGTTATGTAAACTTATAAGGTGTTGATATGCCCAAGATTCATCCTACTGCTGTAGTAGATTCTCAAGCGGAAATTGCCGACAGCGCTGAAATAGGCCCAATGTCTTATGTCGGGCCAAATGTAAAAATTGGTGAAGGCTGTAAGCTTATTGCACAGTGTAACATCGATGGTTATACTACGCTTGGCAAAAATAATACCCTCCATCCTTTTTCTGCTCTGGGACAAAATGCTCAGGACCTCGGGATTGAAGAAGGTAAGACTTATCTGAATATTGGAGACGGCAACACTTTCCGTGAAGGTGTGTGTATCCATACTGGAACCAAACCTGATTCAGAAACTGTAATTGGTAACGAATGTTACTTTATGAATAATACACACGTTGCTCATAACTGTATAGTTGGGAACAATGTGATTCTGGTTGGTGGAGCTTCTCTGGCTGGTTATTGTGAGATAGGAGACCGGGCAATTATGTCTGGCTTTTCCGGCATGCATCAGTTTGGCAGAGTTGGCAGATTAGCTATGCTAAGTGCTTGTTCTGTTTTCTCTCAGGACATTGCTCCATTTATGATAGCGGAAGGCAGGAACGGCCCCGTTCGCGGTGTAAATATAGTTGGTTGCAAACGTTCCGGTATGAGTTCCGAAGCTATCCGTGCATTGCGTGATGTATATAAGATCTTCTTCCGCAGCGGACTTAATTCAAAGAATGCTGTAGAGAAAATTGAGGCTGATATTGAGCGTCTTCCTGAAGTCCAGGAATTCCTTGATTTTCTGGCCAGCAGTAAACGCGGCATACATCAGGGACGTACACCTGGAAAAAGAGCTTAAATAAAAACTATTATTATATAACATTTTATAATCTCAGGAGATTCAATTTATGGTAGATGCTTTGAAACGTAACCATGAATTTGTGAGACGTTCAGGACCGGTTGTGCTGGTTATCATGGATGGGGTGGGCTTCGGCAAATATGCCGATGGTGATGCATTTTTAAAGGCATATACTCCGGAACTTGATAATCTGATGCAGACTTGTCCTTTTACCAAGCTTAAAGCGCATGGTTTAGCTGTTGGGATGCCGTCAAATGCTGATATGGGCAATAGTGAAGTTGGTCATAATGCAATTGGTTGCGGCAGAGTTTTTTCTCAAGGTGCAAAACTGGTTGAAGATGCTATTGAAACTGGAAAGATGTTCGATGGCGAAACCTGGAAAAAAGCTGTTGCCAATGTCAAAGACAATAACAGCACTATGCATTTCATCGGTCTTTTTTCTGATGGTAATGTGCACAGTAATATCAGACATCTGAAAGCGATGATCGCTGACGCTCAGAAAGAAGGTGTTACAACAATTAGAATCCATACCCTGCTTGATGGGCGTGATGTGTCTGAAACTTCAGCCCTCGATTACGTTGACCCTTTTGAGGATTTTCTCAAGGCTCTCAATCGTGAAGGCGTTGACTACCGCATAGCTTCAGGTGGTGGGCGTATGCAGATTACTATGGATCGCTACGGCGCGAACTGGGATATGGTTCGCAAAGGCTGGGAAATACATATTCTTGGCAAAGGCGATTATTATAAAAACGCGCATGACGCAATTGTTGACTTGCGTGATAAATCAGGCGCTATTGATCAGGATTTACCGGCATTTGTTATTTCTGACGATGGTTCAAATCCGATTGGTTCTGTTGAAGATGGTGATTCTGTTATTTTCTTCAACTTCCGTGGCGACCGCGCTCTTGAAATTACAGCGGCATTTGAGGAAGGCGATGAGTTTGACCACTTTGATCGTGTTCGAGTGCCAAAAGTTTTCTATGCCGGTATGATGGAGTATGATGGTGACTTGCATGTCCCTAAAAACTATCTGGTTAATCCTCCTGAAATCGATCGCACTATGGGTGAATTCCTATGTGCTTCTGGTGAAAAACAGCTGGCAATCAGTGAAACTCAAAAATTTGGTCATGTTACTTACTTTTTTAATGGTAATCGCCTCGGCAAATTTGACGAAAAACTTGAAGATTACGTTGAAATCAGATCTGATGTTGTTCCTTTTGAACAGCGTCCATGGATGAAAGCTGCAGAAATCACTGATAAGGTGGCTGATGCTATCGAAAATGCTGACTACGGCATGATTCGTTTAAACCTTGCTAACGGTGATATGGTTGGTCATACCGGAGATTTTCAGGCAGTACTGGTTGCTATGGGGACAGTTGATCTGTGTATTAAGCGTATTCATAAGGCTGTTGAAAAGGCTGGCGGGATTATGGTTATTTCTGCTGACCACGGTAACTCCGATGATATGCTTGAGCACAATAAGAAGACCGGTGAAATTCTGGTTGATAACGAAACTGGCTTAAATAGACGCAAAACCAGCCATTCTTTGAATCCGGTTCCATGCATTATCTTTGATCCGGAATCCAAAGGTGAATATAAGCATGAGCTCAAGTCAGGCTTGGGAATAAGCTCACTTGCTGCTACTTGCATTGAACTACTGGGATACGAAGCTCCTGAAGGCTACGATCCAAGTGTTCTTCAGTTTAAGTAGCTTTATCGCTGTTTCAAGCCTCACCAAATGGTGAGGCTTTTTTATTGAAAAGCTCCTGTTATATTTTGTAAGGAATTTTTTCCCCTTGATACAACTTCTTAAACTTTTGCGCTTAGATGTTTTATTTTATGTGCAGCACAACTGTAGGCGTCATAAATTCATCTATTTTTTATTCTATAATTTATTAATTATTTTTATAAAGATAAAAATGGCAATTCAATAATGTTGGTCCAGGGAATCTTGTATTTCAATTTTGCTATTTTAGAATGAACAACCTTTTCTATTGGACCTCTTCCGATGCGGCACTGTATGACGCAACTGTTAGGTAAATACTGTTGTAACGGGGAGATACATTGAACGTGCTCACTTCCAATAGGTATAAAAACTTTAGCATTTAAATGTTTGCTGCTTTCAGTAATGATTCTTTGAGCTATTACAGGGTGTGCTTTCAAGCGTCTTTTTATCCATCCATCTTTTGGATACCCACCTGATGTCTCAGCATTATCAAATGTATATAATGGAATTTTATTAGTTTTACATGCAAGCTGCAAGGCACATATTTCAGCCACTGGATAAGGATAAGATGCTTCATTGGCAGTATATTGCGTCAGGATATTAGCAGTACTGTTTAAGATGTTTTCATTATTATTAAATTCACTGAGCTGGTTTGTGAATTCTGCTTTGACTATATTGTTATCAGTATAATTTCGATATTCAATATCCTCGAAAAAATACTCAAGATGTGCAACAATGTTTTTGATATAGCCATTAGTTATTAAATGGTAAAGAAAGCTTATTCCTGAGAAGTAGCTGCTGACGTGGTAATGAGCAAGAATAAAGTATTTATAATGAGGATATATTTCTGTGGTAAACTGATTTAATGACGGTAAATAATTTTTAAAAAACTTCAGACAGTTAGGACAAACTATTCCATTATAAAAATAATCTTTTTTTAATATGGGGTGCTTCATCAGTTGATTCTGATTCAGCCTGTTTATATCAGAATTGCAAACCATATTTTTGCAAATATTGCAGAGTCTGAAGTTGTCTTTCTTTTCGTAACAGTAACAGCAAACGGTTGGCCATTTATTTTTCATGGTGGTTAAAAAATCTTCAATCAGCTCACGTCCTTCTCCTTTTGAAAATTCGTTTATTTTAGATTTTATCTCATTAAAAAGGATATCGTTGCTTATTTTATTCTGCCTTCTACCCTCTACTCTTTCATTAAATGTCCATCCTGATATCAGCTCCAGTATCTGTTGCATCAGTTTAATGTTTTTTTTAGTTTTACTTGTGGAAATTAAGTTCGTGAGAGGATTTTTTAACAACGATTTTCTTGATTTAATATACGACTTAATAGCAAGACCCATAGCGTCATAAATTGGTAGGTGTGCAAAACATAATTGATTAAATTTGTATATAAACTCATTGCTGTTACTTGGCATTTTTTGTTATCTCCTCTAATATTTTAATGATAAGACATTATCATTTTAAGATTTTTTAGCTGCGGTAAAAATGGGAATTTAAACATGTTTGGCCAGTGTAATTGATAATGGGGTATTTGATTTGGGGTTTGTTTAATAGGTTTTAATTTAAATTTATTTGCTTCTGTACAGTTTATTACACATGATCTGGAAAGGTATTGTTGTAAAGCAAATCTACCTTGAACATGTTGAAATCCAATTGGAATAAAACCTTTTTGCATCTGATTTCTTTTTACTTCTCTTTTTATTCTTTTTGCAATAATTTTATTAGCAGCCAAACGCTTCAATTCCCAAACATATTTTTCATATCCACCAAATGTTTTTTCATTGTCGAAAATGCATGCAGGCACTTTATTTACTTTGCAACAGTGTGCTAGAAAATCCAGTTCAATATGATTTGTTATATAAGCTGCCTTATTTGATATATATTGTTCAAGAATATTGGTAATTGGATAATAGAAAGAACTTTGTGATCCCATATCATTCTTATAATTTACGTGTTGTTCTCTGGATTTATCCATTTGGTCAACAAAAATATTCATAGCTTCATCAATTTCTGTATAATTTCTGAATTGACCTTCTTGATAATACATTTCATTAAAAACAACAATGTCTCTAACATATTGGTTGTTTATCAATTGATACATAAAGCTTGTTCCGGAAAACTTATCATGAGCATGTTTTTGAGCAAGTATAAAATAATCATATTTATTATATATATTATTTATAAACTGTAGTACGACGCTTACACCATCTTTCAAAAATGAACAGCATCTTTGACAACTGATTTTTATATTATTAATACTTCTTGGCAATAAATTTGCATTAAAATACGGCATGCTTTTCAAGCATGATGAGCAAACAATATTATGGCAAATATCACAAACTTGGTGAAAACTGTTATCTTTGCTACAGCAACAGCAAACGGGCGGCTTTCCATTGTTTTTAGCAGTTTTTATAAATGCTTCAACTAGTGCCAGAGCTTTGCCTTTACTGGAAAGCTGTTCCTTTTTTCGCTTTAATTCGCTTATTTTAAAATTTATATTTTGGGATGATTTTACAATAGAGTGAATTTCAGAGATGCATTTTATATTTTTTTTAGTGGCAGAAGGGTTAAAAAAAATACCTTTAGGCCCTTTTGCTTCTTCATAGTCTTTAATCCATTTTGACCTTGAGTTAATATATAGCCGTGTTGCATAGAAAAATGCGTCATACATAGTTAGTTGACCTTGGCATAAAGTATAAAATTCTTTTACAAATTCATTGGACATTTTACGAACCTTTTGCTTAATACTCATAGTTGGCTTAGAATTTCTAAAACTTATGTATAGAAATTGAGCTGGTTGTATAATTTGTTATTAGAGGTATGTATGTCGTTCGAAGATAAAATGTTAACTGTTATTATTTAAGTAATGATATTAATGCTAGTTCGATAGTTTAGGGTAAATTAGATCAACGTTGAATTTATTTATTACTATATGTAATATTCTTCTTTTAGCAAAAACAGTACCATATTCTTTAAAAGAATATGGCATAAGTGACAAGTAAATATGGAATTTAGACAAGGCTTTTTTATGGAAATTGGGGTGATAATTATATTGCTTTAAGTCAACCTCTGGGAAAACAATTTGAAAACGCATTCAGGAGCTTTTTGCGCCCTTTAATTTTTAACTTACCTGTTAGCAGCGCAAGAATTGGCATGGTGGTTCCTGTCAGTATTTTATTCCAGGTTTTAAAATTGACTTGAATATACACATCTATATTGCTCCCATTTAAGAGAAGTTATAAATTAAGAGAAAAAATGGGAGTTTTTTATGGGTCGCAAGAAATGGACAGCACAGGAAAAATTTCAAATCGTGATGGCAGGTCTTAAAGGGCGCAAAATAGCCGAACTTTGC
>JAAEMX010000275.1 GCA_024225035.1 Lentisphaerota bacterium | reverse complement strand
GCCACGCTGACCAGCCAAGCCGAGCACAGGCCCGGTAAGCGGTAAATGCCTTAACTAACCAGTAAGCGATATTATCCCAGTCGGAGATTTTGCGCCAGCTGTAAATACCGAAAATGACTTTACGCATATTCTGCCACATACGTTTATTAGCATCGTCAAAACCTTCTTCGGTGCGGTCACTGCAGGCGTATTCAAAGTCATGCACAAGAAAGGCAGCTTCGAACAAGTCCAGTCGTGAGGTAAGTCTTTCTCTACCCCAGTCACCGAGCCAGTCCGGCCCAGCACCGTTATACATTGCAGAGAGCTCTTTATCAGTACAGAGAAAGAAGTTATCCGGTGCTTCGAGATCGTACTCATGAATAGTTGCTTTGAGTTTTCTAATTTGTTTTAAAGTAGCCATAGTCTATTCCTCCTTGGGTTCACATTCTATTGCTGTAGTCATACCGCTACTGGTTAAGCGGTGAGTAACCTTTTTAGCGCTCCATTTACCATTGAAACCGTCACGCAGTCCTGTGATTAACAGGGGCGATTCTGCGGCGACTTCCGGCTTGCCCGGCATGTTTACATGCAAACTGGCATTTCGCCTGTTAAGCCGCTTTAACTGACTAGCTGCGGCAGCCTTAGCTGTGTCCTGATCGGCAAAATTGCGCCGTATCCTCCAGACAGGTTTACCTTCGCCAGCAGTTACGGTGATTTCTTTACCTTGAACTTTATCGGTATATGTCGCCGCCACT
>JAAEMX010000274.1 GCA_024225035.1 Lentisphaerota bacterium | reverse complement strand
TAACTTTTTTTCCGCACATATAATCACTCAATCTTTTTATATAAATTCATTCTAATATAATTTTTTTTTTCGTCTTGAAAAAGTTAAGTACTTCTAATTAATTTATCTGAAACAAATTCTATTATATGTTGTTCCAAACTGATTATGTGAGTTGAAATTGAAGCTACCGATTCTCTATATGATTTTACTTTATCATTATATTCATATATCTTGTAAAAATATTCTTTCCCAGTCAAAGGATCACAAGGAGAGAATATATTATCATTGTATTTATTTATTGTTAATTTAAATATTAAATAAGTTCTTTTGTAAGCGTCAAAACAACCCCACTCCAGCGTGAAGGGGGGAAACCAGCCCAGGATTATTTAATTTCAATTATTTCAGGAGAGCCTGCCCGGCAGGAGTGTCCGCAGCTCCGCCTTTGTATTCGCAGCAGGCAGATGATCAAAAAGATAGCGAAGATATTTATATGGTTCAAGGCCATTGGCCTTTGCCGTTTCAATAAGACTGTAAAGAGTTGCACTGGCCTCTGCTCCTCGAGGAGTGTTTGAAAAGAGCCAGTTTTTTCTACCGATAACAAAGGGCCTGATAACATTTTCAATCAGGTTATTGTCAGGAGTCAGCAGATGATGATCAAGATAGCGGATCAACTTATTCCATTCGGATAACGTATACCTGATTGCCTCACCTGCCTTGCTTTTAGGAACCACAGAATCTTTCTGTGTTTCAAGCCAATTATAAAAAGCATCCAATATGGGTATTACTGCCTTTTTTCGTTTTTCTGTAAAAATTTCAGGTTTAAGGTTCTCACCTCTCAATTCGTTTTCAACCGCGTAGATTTTTTTGATATAATCAAGCCCCTTATAGCCGACCTTTGATTTTTTATTAAGCTTCCATGCCTTTTCAAAATACCTGCGGGCATGAGCAAAACAGCCCACATGATTAATATTTCTTCCCTCAACAGCCCGGTTGTAACCGCCATAGCCGTCAGTCTGAAGCCAGCCTTCATAGCCTTCAAGAAATTCTTTTGGGACATTGCCTGACCTGGTGGGATGATACCGGTATAAAATCAAAGGCTTTTCTTCGGCAGTATATCCCATGGCGACCCACATGTAGGATTTACTCTCAGCAGGCCGACCGGGTTCTTTGAGTACCTGTAGAGTTGTTTCGTCCATCCGAATGAGAGGGCCGCTGCGAATTTCTTCAGTCATGAGATCTACCAATGGGCTGCATTTCTCAGCAACGGCCATAGCCCAGTTGCAGAGTGTTGCCCGGGAAATGTCGATGTCGAGGCGCGTAAAAATTTTTGACTGCCGGTAAAAAGGAAGGCCGTCACAAAACTTGGCAGTAACTATATAGGCGGCAAGCCCTGAGCTCACGATGCTTTGAGGAATCAGCCTCGGCGGCATGGCAGCGGTTTTTATCTCAGGTATTTCTTCCTCTAGAAAATCATTACAACTACAGGGACCATACTTCTTTCGGATATGTTTGTTTACAAGAATTTTGGGAGGGATAATATCCAACTCTTCTGTTGATTCTTCACCAATAACAGGACGGTCGTCGCCGCAACAGGGGCATGCACTCTCGTCATCGGTCAGGTCATGAATTATTTCTTCACGGTGAAGATGTTCCGGCAGGGGCTTTCTTCCTCCCTTTGTACGAGTGTAGCTTTTTACCTCTGTTGTTTTCGATGCTGTTTCACCGGGAGAATTTTCTCCCGGATCATCCGGGGCGGCTGCACCCTCTTCAGCTTCATTGAAGAAACGCATCTGGTTTTCATCTTCTTCCGTAAGCTTCTCACTCTTCTTCCCGAAAAGCATTCTTTGAAGAGTCTTGTACTTCTCATCGAGATATATATACTTCTCATCAAGCGATTCATATTTCACTGCAAGATCGGTCAGCATCTTCTTAAGAAGCTCGGGGTCATCGGGAAGATTGTCTTTTTCAATATCCATAAACCCATAGTGCAATACCCCTGATTTTATCAAAAGAACTTTTTTATGAAACGGCTGAAAATTTTAACTTTTTGTGGGCCGTAAAAAAATTGATCCCTTTTAACAGCATCTCAAGTTCACCAACGGTGAGCTCCCGGCACTCTTCACTATTCATGGGCCAGGGAAACCGATCCTGTTCAAGTCTTTTCAACCAGAGGCAAAAACCGTTTCGATCCCAATAAAGTATCTTCAGTCTGCTTCTGTTCTTATTGCAAAAGAGATACAGGTGTCCGTTTAATGGATCCTGCCGCATCTCTTCCTCAACCAGCACAGACAGGCCGTTGATCTGTTTTCTCATGTCTGTGACGCCGGGTTTGATGAATACGCGAACTCCCTCAAAGTTGACCTTCATTACTTTACTCCAAAGATGTGAAGGATTTTACAAAGTGTTTCTTCTGAAAACCCCTGGGGAATAGAAATCGTGATATGGTTATCAAGAATAACCTTGATCTGTTTTCCATCCGATGACAGCCCCTGTACTATCTCGGGTGAAACTTCCTGAAGCTCATGGTCCCGGTCTTTCATTTTGCATTTCCAGGAATTGAATGACCAGTAGGAAATATTGTTTTGTAGGCAGTATTCCTTCTGGGTAAGGCCGCTTATGCGATGGGCCTCTACATGTGTCTGCCAGAATGAACGACGCTTGTTTGTTGTTTCTGAATTTTTCATGGTATCCTCCTTTTTTTAACAGAGGGAGGATACAGGTTTTCCTTCAGGATTGCAAGATGGGGTTGTTTTGACGCTTAC
>JAAEMX010000273.1 GCA_024225035.1 Lentisphaerota bacterium | reverse complement strand
CATGATATCACCATTGGTCTAAAACAAGCTCAGGCAGCAGCCGCAGGCAAAATTGATATATGTGGAAGTATAAATACCACCAGCCTTATTATAGCGGCAGGCCAAAATATAAAACTAGATATAATAAGAGCAGTTTGCGACTCTACTGCCACCTTGGCTTTGATGACTACTAATTCAAATATTAAATCAGTAAAAGATTTGAAGGGGAAAACTATTGCCTGCCCTAGCGGATCTACCTTGCACCAACTGCTGTTTGAAGCATTGTTTGAAAATAACATGACAATGAAAGATGTCAATTATATACCAATGTCTGTATCACAAACATATGATGCCATGTTTGCCGGGAAGGTCGACGCTGCATTATTAACCTCAACCCAAATCCTAAATGCTGAAAAAAGAGGTGCAAGAGTCTTGACAACAGCAAAAGGGCTAATGCAATCTAAGCTAGTTGTCGCGGTTAGTGAATCTTTTGCCAAAAACCACCCAGACTGGGTTAAAAGATATATCAAAGTCCAGAATGAGGCTATGGAATTTATTAAAAACCATAAGCGTGAAGCATTGCAATTAGGAGCTGAAGACCTTGGCATTTCTTATAAAGACGCTGAATGGCTGTATAACAACACTAAGTTAATAAATACCTTAAGCGAAGCTGAGATGAATAGTTTAGAAAAAGATATTGATTTCTTGCATCGACAAAACTCATAGGAGCATAGGTGATTTAATGGACAGGCTTAAATTCAGAGTGTGGAATGATAGCGATATGTATTATTGCAAAATAGGCGTCCAGTTGTCTAAAATTGAGCAGAAT
>JAAEMX010000272.1 GCA_024225035.1 Lentisphaerota bacterium | reverse complement strand
GTCCTGCTCGCCACGCACCAGATACGGGGACAACACATCGCCCACGCGATCGCGGCAGCAGACGCCGGACACGAAATCCCCGACCAGTACATCGTCGAAGTCCCGGCCTCGCCGCCGCCGACCACGACCTGAAGGGCCATCAATCCCATACCATCCATCCCCGAATGCCGAGCCGCCGCGTCACCGAACGCCGGGTCAGTGATGCATGCGACTCGGACGCCTGCCGAGGGAGACTTCTGTTCATGAATTCCGTGACCAGGCTCGACCGCTTCAGGGCGGGTGACTTCCCAAAGGTCTGTGTCCGTTCCGGGCAACCGGCCACCAAACCCGTTCCCCCTCTGACCCACTGAACCCGATCATGAACTTCGGACCGATTGGCGACTCACCAAACCCTCTCCAGCGGTGGCTGGCCGACCACCCGCGCACCTACGTGGTTGTCTCCTCATTCCTAGCTTCGGTTGCCCTCGCTCTGATTCTTGTCGTCATGGCGGCCGCGAGCGGACCCTGGGAGAGCTGGATTCCGGTCGTCGCAGCGGCCGTGGCGATTGGGATGACTGTTCTCGTGAGCCTGCTCTGGTGGTTCACACCGGGAGGTGAGGTCAACCCGGAGATGGTCGCCCCCTATTGGCCATGGATCAGGCAGGACCACGATCGCAGCAATTCTCCCCGACCCGAGAAGCGGCTATGGATCAGGGGCAACCGGGGACGATGGATACTCCTCGCCGGAGCGGTACTGCTAGGTGTATCTGGGGTTGTCCAGATCCTGAGAAGCGTCATCGACCGTTCCTACGGCGCTTTGATACTCGCCACCCTGTATTCGATGGTTGCCTACGACCTGTTCCGGAGATCCAAAGACCCGCGCCGGTGGGAGTGACCACCGGCGCACCGCGGCCGCCCAATCCGCACGGAACCATCCCATCTTGCCCGCCCAATACCACGGAACCGACCATCCCCCTACGCCGGCACTGCGGGGGTTCAGCAAATACGCCAGCGAGACATCGTCCAGGAGGAGGCGGCATCCGGCCGCGGGTTTCGCCGATTCCGGTTCCGGCCACCTTTGAGTGACCACCTGCATCTACCCGCTGCGAGCTCAATCGCGCGGGACCATGACCGACGTAGGCCATATGACCCAGTTCGAGCACCCTCCGCTGACTTCTCCGGTGAAGGAACCCGACCGCCCCACCGGCGCCCAGCTGGCGAAGAGCCTGCGACGTGAAGCGGCG
>JAAEMX010000271.1 GCA_024225035.1 Lentisphaerota bacterium | reverse complement strand
CCTCATTCGACCTTAGCTTATATGACTCCATATGAGTATGAAAGATGGTTCAATGTTGCGGCATGAGGTGCTTAAATGAAAAATCAAAATTTTTCTCACTTATATGTAGTGCCGCCATTGACAAATGGGGTGCACTACAACATTACGATAAGTTTTTCCTTTCACCTTATAAACCTGCTCATTTACAACGTAACCACTTTTCTCAAAAGCTTTTTTGATATACGCAGCACATTCATTAAGAACTTGCGGATTTGCTGCATTGCGTGGGGTTTTGCGGTCACACAAAAAATTCACATGTTTTTTAAACGACTTTCAGTCGGTTCCATGAGATTATCAATATGAGTGAGTTCAGCTTTTTCTTTGCTGGTAAGTTCACGCTTGATTTTTGGGAAACAACCAAAACAAAACAGGCTCACAACTAAGGGCAAAGATAAAAAAAATGAGATTGTTGTATAAATTTGAAGGACTAAAAAATGTGCAGTTCTTTTGCATTCTACCTACACTTTTTGTTTTCAGCAATATATATAAATTAAGATGACTACAGCAACTTTTCACTATAAGGATAAGTTTCAATGTCAAAAAAAACGCCCCAAGGAAAACCTTGAGGCGTGAATATATAAAATAGCAGAATGCTTATTTGTTAATGCGCATCTGCGGGAAGAGCACAACGTCACGGATAGACTCGGCTCCAGTCAGCATCATAACCAGACGGTCGATACCAATTCCCATACCACCGGCTGGAGGCATGCCATGCTCAAGCGCAGTCAGGAAATCCTGATCAACTTTTTCGTTCACGTTGTCGCCTTCTTCGCGAGTACGCTCATACTGCTCCATGAAACGACGGCGCTGTTCAACAGGATCGTTCAACTCAGAGTATCCCGGAGCAATTTCCTGCCCATTGATTTCCAACTCAAAAACATCTACCAATGACTCGTCATCAGGACAAGCTTTAGCCAGCGGCACCAGCTGAGCAGGCAGACGAGTAACGAAAGTCGGCTGAATCAAAGTTTTTTCAATCAGCTTTTCATAAACTTCATTCGTAATTTCAAAATCAGGCCATGAATCCTCAATAAACAGATCCATCTCCTTGGCACGTTTTACACGTTCTTCATGAGAGATATCAAACCAATCATCACCAGCTTTTTCTTTCACCAGATCGTGATAAGGAGCACGTCTCCAAGGGCGAGTCAAGTCAATAACTTTGCCGTCGGCATGCTCAATCTTCAGCGTACCGAATACATTTTCAGCAATGGTGGTTACCATTTCTTCTACGAGATCCATCATTGTACGGCAGTCACCATAAGCTTCATAAATCTCTATCATGGTAAATTCAGGATTATGGCGACGTGACATTCCTTCATTACGGAAGTTACGGTTCAGTTCATAAACCTTTTCAAAACCACCTACCAGTAAACGTTTCAGGTAAAGCTCAGGCGCAATACGCATAAACATTTCAGAACTAAGCGCTTCATAATAGGTTTTAAAGGGATTAGCTGAAGCTCCGCCAGCCATTGGCTGCAGCATTGGAGTCTCAACTTCAAGGTAACCTTTAGTTTCAAGATATTTGCGAATCTCGCGAATAACCTCGAAACGCTGTTGGAAAACCTTACGGCTGTCCTGATTCATAATCAAATCCAGGTAGCGCTGGCGGTAACGCTGTTCAACATTAGTCAGGCCATGGAATTTTTCCGGCAATGAGCGCAAAGATTTACTTAAAAGTTTGTATTCAGCAACCTTAATTGAAAGCTCACCGGTTTTAGTGACAAACAAACTTCCTTTTACACCAATAATGTCGCCAATGTCCAACAGTTTCTTGAACATTTTGAAAGGCTCAGCACCAATAAGTTTCTTGCTGATAAACAGCTGAACACGCTCGGAACTGTCACGCACATCCGCAAATATAGCGTTACCCATAATGCGTCGGCTCATCAAGCGTCCGGCGACACATGCAGGTTGTTCTTCATTTTCGTCAGCTTCAGCATTATAAGAAGCACGAGTATCTGCAATTGGAGCAATACCGTCATAGCGCTCACCAAACGGCAACACACCAGCATTTTGCAATTCTTCAGCTTTATTCAGGCGCTGCGTAAAAATATCCTCTGCGGACATTTGTGCCTGAGGCTCATTGTTCTGACTACCACTCATCGGGTGACCTCATATTTCATTTGATTAAACTGTTTATATAAAATGTAAAATTGCATATAACACAAAGAAAAGGTAATTTAACATGCTAAATCAATCTTGCAATTGCTTTTTTTCAAACTATCTTATAGATTCATGCTTTAATGTCTTATAAATCTCCAAACAAACTAAGAAGGGTTCGATAGACATGAAAAAAACAGTACTACTTTCAAGTGCTGGCATCTTCGCTTGTGCCTTAAGCGCAGCTGCTCAACAAGTGGAAGAAAGTGTGACAGTTGTAACCGAAACTGTTGTTCCGGTTGCTCCTCAAGCCACGCTTCAGGCTACCCCCGCATTATGGTGGATAGCTCCGATTGCCTCAATTATCGCTTTAATCATTGCGTTCTTTTTCTACAAGAGCATGATGAAATCAAGCGAAGGTAATGACACAATGAAAGAGATTGCTCAGCACGTTCGTGAAGGTGCAATGGCTTATCTCTGGCGCCAATACAAAGTTGTTATTGTTGTATTTGCCGTGTTGTTCCTGATTTTTGCTGGTCTTGCCTTTATCGGCATCCAGAATCCGTTCGTTCCGGTTGCATTCCTTACAGGTGGTTTTTTCTCTGGCCTTTGTGGTTACATCGGAATGAAAACCGCGACAAACGCTTCTGCACGTACAGCTCAGGGCGCCAGCGAAGGTCTGAACCGCGGACTGCGTATCGCTTTTACCTCAGGTGCTGTAATGGGCCTGGTCGTAGTTGGCCTTGGTCTCATTGACATCTGCTTATGGTACTACATTCTTGACAAGTTCTTCTACACACCGGAAAACATGGTTAGCGGCCTGAAGGTTGCCAATCTGGTTCTGGTTCCTGAGAACTGTACTCAAGTTGACAAAATGATCCAGATCACCACTACCATGATTACCTTCGGTATGGGTGCTTCAACTCAGGCTCTGTTTGCTCGTGTTGGCGGTGGTATCTACACCAAAGCTGCTGACGTTGGTGCTGACCTGGTTGGTAAAGTAGAAGCCGGTATCCCTGAAGACGATCCTCGTAACCCTGCAACTATCGCTGACAATGTTGGTGACAACGTTGGTGACGTTGCCGGTATGGGTGCTGACCTTTACGAATCTTACTGCGGTTCAATCCTGGCCACCGCTGCACTTGGTGCTGCGGTAGGTGCACAGAGAATCGCCTCTAAAACTGGTGACATGGGCGACGTAATTGAACTGATTACTGCTCCAATGATTGTTGCCGGTATCGGTACTGTCCTTTCAGTTATCGGTATGTTCATGGTAAGAACCAAAGATGGTGCCTCTCAGAAAGACCTGCTCCGCAGTCTTCTCGTCGGTACTCTCGGCAGCTCAGTCCTGATTCTGTTTGCACTGGTTGGACTTAAGTTCCTAGGTTTCATTACCTGGGGTATCTTTGGTTCAGTAATTGCCGGTCTGGTTTCTGGTGTTATCATCGGTCAGGCTACAGAATACTACACCTCAGATGAATACAACCCAACTCAGGGTATCGCCAATCAGGCTAACATGGGTGCAGCGACTACAATTATTGACGGTTTAGCCGTTGGTATGTACTCTGCTGGTATTCCCGTAATCACTATCACCATCGGTATTATGTGTGCATTCGGTTTTGCTGGTGGTTTCACTGACTTCAGCATGGGCCTCTACGGTATCGGTTTTGCTGCTGTAGGTATGCTCTCAACTCTGGGTATCACCCTTGCTACTGACGCTTACGGCCCAATTGCCGACAACGCCGGTGGTAATGCTGAAATGTCTAAACTGCCTAAAGAAGTTCGTGAACGCACAGACGCTCTCGACTCACTGGGTAACACAACCGCTGCTACTGGTAAAGGTTTTGCTATCGGTTCAGCCGCTCTGACTGCTATGGCTCTGCTGGCTGCTTACATCGAAGAAGTAAAACTCTGGGCTGGTAAATTTGCCGCAAAAGGTGCTGCTCAGTTCGGCGGTCTTATCGATCAGGCTGAAAAAATCACCCACGGCGGAAAATCAGAAATCCTTGCATATGTTGACGTATTTGAAGTACACCTGATGAATCCGCTTCTCATCTGCGGTATGTTCATCGGCGGTATGATGGCATTTGTTTTCTGTGCTATGACTATGAAAGCTGTAGGCCGCGCTGCCGGCGCTATGGTTGACGAAGTGCGTCGTCAGTTCCGCGAAATGCCGGGCATCATGACTGGCAAAGAAAAGCCAGACTACGCTCGTTGTGTAGAAATATCTACCGCTGGTGCTCAGAGAGAAATGGTCATTCCTTCTCTGCTCGCTATCATCGTACCTGTGCTAACCGGTCTGGTGTTTGGTGTAGCTGGTGTTATCGGCCTCCTCGCCGGCGGTCTGGTAAGCGGATTCCTGCTTGCAACCATGCTCAACAACGCTGGTGGAGCTTGGGATAACGCTAAGAAATTCATCGAAAAGGGTGCTCATGGCGGCAAAGGCTCTGACGCTCATAAAGCTGGTGTTATTGGCGATACTGTCGGTGACCCATGTAAAGATACTTCCGGCCCATCTCTGAACATCCTGATCAAACTCATGAGTATGGTCAGCATCGTGTTCACACCGGTGGTAGTAAAACTGTCTCCAGTTGTACAGAAATTCCTGCACATCAACTTCAGCTAAGAAGTTACTGTCAGATAGTTATCGCGCCTTTCGGGGCGCGTTTTAGATCCTCCCAAATTCCGGGAGGATTTTTTTTGTTCTGAAAAATGGAAGCTATTAGAAGATATTGTCAACAGAAAATATTTCCAAGCTATTTCTAAATTCCACAACAAGCCCCAATTGTAATGAATAAAAATATCAAAGTTCCTCATAAAGGACTTAAAAGAGGTGCTCAAGTGAGATACTATCATAAAGCTTGACGACAGCATTCTTCTACAACCACTTTAATGATTGCTATAGACCTGCACTCTATAATTTTCAGGAATAGCTTAATATACATGAATTGGTATCACCGAAACGAACAGGACAAGCCGGCTTCAGAGACCAGGTTTATGCTTTTAAAAACTAGTGGTATTTAGTTAGTTCACTATTTAGATTATCATACAAAACATTAACCCAACTAATTGTCTTTATTTGCGGATAGCTGGGATCTTTTCTGAAGTCCTTGGGCGCTATGACTACGATTGTATTATCTATACCAGCATTGTTTGCCAATACAAAAAGTTCTTCAATTCCCGGGTTGCCAACGGGTATACAGCCAATAGTAACATTCATGCCATGAATCATAATATCACTGCCAAGAAATTCCCGACCGTCATTATTCCCCATCCGTCTATCAAAGTCATTCGGATAGTTTATCTTCATTGAAAGGTGATAACTGCTGTTAGGGTTCAAGAAAGTAATTTTATAAATTCCTTCTGGAATTTGTCTGTCACCTTCCTTTAATTTCGGGCCAATTTCGCCCGAAAACGCAGTCAATTTATAATTCTTAATTTTCACACACCGGTTACCTTTTTCTCCTCATAGTTCAAGTATTCTTTCTTTTTTGAGACAAATCAAAGCTATCTTTTATTGATTGTATTGATAATACTAATAAGAGTGTCTAGTTCTAGAGTGGGTTCTCATCCAGATATGCCGATATAAGGTATTTGTGCTTCAATCAAAAAATTTAAAAGCATTCTGTTAAAAATATTGAGAAAATCATTATTGTGTTTACAAGGTTGAGGTTGAGGTTGAGCACAGATGAGGCAATCTTGGTTGCACTTTTCAGTAAGTACAATGGTGATGTCTTGAGAATTTTTATTATATAGACTTAAAATTTTACCATCAGGTAAAATATGAAAGATATCACCGTTTGAAATATCTTCCTTCAATGAGGTAATATTTGCCATATATTGTTTTGGAGCGTAATGTGGGGTGCACTAAAAAGATGAATTTTTGTTTTCTTTTGAGAATTTATTCCCCTAGCTTTTACATATGTCTTAGAAGTCTTGACGCAAACAATTCCAATATAATCCTCGTTGATATTGTGAGTTGTACCTTGCACTTATTCCACACTTGTTATTAGAAATATACAGACTCGAACAAAATACCATCATAAATATTTGTTTTAAAGTTATTTATAATGAAATTTTATTCTATATTTTTTAATATTTAGTGCTCGTAAGATCCTATAATAGATAGGTTAATAGTTTTTTATAATCTGATAATATTATATGCAAAAAGGTCATAATCATCACTTGAAAGCAATTTACTCTCATATGAGTTCCCAGTAATCCCCTCCCCAAATATAGCGCGGCAGGATTTTTACCTACATACGTTTTCCGTCGAACAGAGACACAGTGCAGTGGCGGAACGCTGGTTCGGGGTTTGTACGGTTGCAGTTTAT
>JAAEMX010000270.1 GCA_024225035.1 Lentisphaerota bacterium | reverse complement strand
GGAGCAACACTTCTCCCTGGTGGTTCTGCTCAAGACTTGGTAACTACTTCATCAGTTATCACTATGTATGGCACACCAACGTACTACGCCAGCTAATGAATAACTTACTCGAAAAGATGAGAAAGGCGCGGGAGATATCTATAGCGGTCGGTGATTATATTTTCTTAATCACCAGGCCGACGGATATTGACGCTGTCAGTATGTCTTTTGATGACTTAAAAGCCGGTGTAGTTGGCGTGTCTTCATTTGTTATCGGATGGGAAGGGGTTACAGAACTAGACCTCATCCCTGGTGGTACGGCGGATTCCGTTGAATTCGACGCTGATTTATTTAGTGAGTGGATCAAGGATAGGCCGGATCTATGGCAACCGTTAATTGATGGCGTACTGGATGCCTACAAGTCACACAGGAAGCGTCAGGAGGCGCAGGGAAAGCCTTAACAGCGTGGCTTGAATCTACCCAAAATCCCAATCCAAAGGAGCCGCCGATAGAGTTTGACGCGGCTCTGGAGGGTTGGAATTTTATGCGGGGTATAGATTGGGCCGCGCTCCCATACG
>JAAEMX010000269.1 GCA_024225035.1 Lentisphaerota bacterium | reverse complement strand
TTCGTTTCCGCCTATCCGCGGGGCGATTTGGAGCGTCCTTCTATGACTTTTCGACACCAATCCCCATTTTGGCGCCGCCACTGCGCATGGAATGCACCACGCATACAAATCAATGGGTGCATATATATTGCAGGAACTCTCACACCAACTGACCCCACTCCCATCACCATCGGAAACACTGAACGGAATACATCATTTTGCTGACCAAATTTGGCTGCCCCAATTTGGCGCCAAATTTGGCATTGATCCGGCACCAAATGTGGCGGCCAATGTGGGCGCCAAAGTGGTCACTCACTCGCACGCACTAGCAGGAGCAGGATCAGGACTCAGGCGAAGGCAAAGGCGGCGAAAGGCGGCGCTTTCGCCGGTTTTGATTCGTTTCCGCCTATCCGCGCGGCGATTTGGAGCGTCCTTCTATGACTTTTCGACGCCAATCCCCATTTTGGCGCTGACGCTGCACATGCAATGCACCACGCATATAATGAATGGGCGCATATTGCAGGCACTCTCACGCCAACTGGCCCCACTCCCCCCACCATCGCAAACACTGAACGGAATACATCATTTTGCTGACCAAATTTGGCTGGCCCAATTTGGCGCCAAATTTGGCATTGATGCGGCACCAAACTTGGCGGCCAATGTGGGCGCCAAAGTGGTCACTCACTCGCACGCACTAGCAGAAGCAGGATCAGGACTCAGGCGAAGGCAAAGGCGGCGAAAGGCGGCGCTTTCGCCGGTTTTGATTCGTTTCCGCCTATCCGCGCGGCGATTTGGAGCGTCCTTCTATGACTTTTCGACGC
>JAAEMX010000268.1 GCA_024225035.1 Lentisphaerota bacterium | reverse complement strand
GCAGCGCTGACAGGCATAAAAAAGCTGTCGAACGCAGAAATCAGCATCCGGAGTCTCTTATGTGGGAGACAGAAGCAGGACAGAGGTGGCTTACAGTCCTGGTATGCGCGACTCTTTATATATTCGGAATTCGCTGCGGTATCGGTATGAAAACAATCTCCGAATTTTTTGAACGTATTCGCCTGGAGAAGCACCTCGGAGTCTCTTCCGGCAGTCTTCAGCGACTGGTCGCTGAAATTGAAAAGGCCATTATGGAATACAAGGAGACTTATGAGAAAAATAAAAACGGAGCCGCTCAGGCAGTTATAGGTGCCGATGAAACCTTTTTCGATAAAATGATTCTTGTTATGATCGAGTTAAGCTCCGGTTGCATCCTGCTTGAAGAACCGGCTGAAGACCGCACATATGAAACCTGGAAGGAAAAAGCGGTCAGCGCCCTGAAAGCATTAGGTCTGACAGCCGTGTATATGGTCAGTGACAATGCAAAGGCGCTTGCGAAACTTGCTCTTGAAGGAATCGGATGCAGCAGAATTCCTGACCTGTTTCATGCTGTTCATGAGACAGTCAAAGTTATGGGAATACGTTTTGCCAACAAAAAAGCCAGCCCGGAGCGAAAACTCTCCAAGGCCGTAACTGCACTGGATCTTCTTATAAAACTGGGTAAAAATCCTGAGAAAATCAGGACAAAAGAACAGATTATCGGGAAACTGAAAGCCGAACGGGAATTTATCCTGAAAGGTCAGTCGCGCTGTCATGAGGAACTGCATAACTTTTCCGAAGCTGCACATCCGTTTTCAGTCGATGATAACAGCCCCCGGACTGCAGAGGATGTTGTGAGAATGCTCCTGCTTATACTCTGTGCTCTGAGGGCTCTGGCTGAAGAGCACGGGATAAAAGACAATAAGAAAGGTCTTGACAAGGCGGAAAAACAGATTCGGGAGATTGCCGCATTAATTGATCTGTGGTGGGTGAAAGAGAGCATCGCTCATTTCAGTCCGGATGCGGAAAAAGCAGACTGGCTCCTTTACTTCTTTCTGCCGGTTGTTTACTGGCAGATTCAGTTACAGCGAACATCCTCAGAACCTCTTCGTTATGCATATGAAACGGCTTATGAGGAGGCTCTCGGCCTGCTGAACAGTCATCCTCTCACACCCGGTATCTCAGAAGAAGAAACAGCGCAATGGCACAGCTGGGCGCATTGGACAGTGATGAAATTCCAGAGAACCTCCTCGGCAGTTGAAGGAAGAAACGGAACACTGTCACGGATGAACCATAATCAGAGAGCCATTCCTTTAACGAGACTGAAAGCGCTTACTGTTATCCATAATTTCGAAATAAAAAGGAAGGATGGCACAACAGCAGCCGAACGACTGTTCGGAGAAAAATTTCCCGACCTTTTTGAATGGATTGTTGAAAGGATGGAAGATTTACCTCTGCCGAGAGATCGTCTCGTAACCAATTGATATGTTAAGTTTGTCCCGGCTTAGGTGGATAGCCCCATAATGTATGCAATTTCCTTGCATCCTGTTTTATTTAAAAATCACGGACAAAGCAAGCTTTGTACTCCGCATAAAAACTCAAAAAGGTTACACTCATATCGAATATTGGAATTTATTTGTAATTTGTAATTGTCAAATTCAATGACTTGGCAGGGCCACGCTGATCCCGCCGCGAATATCGCCCAGTTTATATCCCTCCCTGGGATGTCCGTAATGTCCCTTTTCTCCAATTGGCTTACCGTGACAAATCAGGCAGCCTTTTTTTACGTAGATCGGTTTCACATACCGGTATTCATTTTCCTCAAAAACGCCAATTCCTTTATTTAACTCCCAGCCAGGTTCCAAAAATTTATTCAGAATCTTTGCTTCCCATTCATTGGGGGCATTATAAGGGTTGCGCTGGGGGAAACCTTCCCTGCTGAGGGAAGTCTGTTTCATCGGAACCCCGGTTTTTTTTGTAAACCGGTCAATTGTAATCCTGCCGAACACGGCTGGCACAAATTTTTTCAGTTTGACAGTACCATCCGGCTCTGTGTTAATGTATTTCTGGGCTTTTGCAATGGTAACCCTGCCGCCTTGCAGCAGGCTGGCAAGAACAGGTGCAATTTTTTCAGGGTTTGTTTCACCCTTCAATTGTTTTAACGAAAAATCCTTACCAACAATTTTTTTGAACATTTTATAGGCTCTTTTATAAACAGCTTCCGGTTTCAGTTTTTCTGTTTTTATTGAGCCGTCCTG
This sequence comes from Lentisphaerota bacterium, assembly GCA_024225035.1. Lineage (GTDB taxonomy): Bacteria > Verrucomicrobiota > Lentisphaeria > Victivallales > Victivallaceae > Zth2. The sequence goes on along the minus strand of JAAEMX010000268.1, from coordinate 520 downwards.
TTTGGTGTTGATGAGAATCTGGTTTTCTTCAAGGATTTCGATGACAGAATCTTTCATCTGGTTGAAATAATACATTCCGTCCTTTGGCATTCCTGCGTTAACACCTGTAACGCCGAGAAACACAAGTGCCAGGATAATACAATGAATCTTCTTTAATTTCATAGCATTTCCTCCTTGATTTAATCCAGTCATTCCGCCAGGAAACAGGCGGAAATGGAAGGAAAGGTTAAAATGGCATCCTTCATAGCAGTCTGCACTCCCATGTAAGTCCCATAAACTGTTTATGTCAGCCCGTTAAACCCCGCAGGAGCCGCGGATTTTCATCTGCGCATACCCGCATGAGTGCGGGGTGGCACTCCTTCAGGCTGTCAACTGAAAAAATGTAACTTCTCAATAAGTCCGGGTATGAACAATTATAATCCCAAAAAAAATTAAAATTTAACTTGCATTTTAAAATTCATTATAGCATATTAAATTTCAAATGGCAAAGATTCCGAAAATACCCAGCAATTTTAGTTTT
>JAAEMX010000267.1 GCA_024225035.1 Lentisphaerota bacterium | reverse complement strand
TCGAGCACGATCGGACCGGCGCTGTTGCAGTTGGCGTAGGCTGGGGCGGAAGCCAACGACGTGATCGTTGGCGCGCTGAACGCGGCACCGGCACCGATCAGTGCCTGACGCCGCGAAACCCGCGCCTTCGCATCCTGCTCCACGCCTGCTACTCCATCGTGCTCCGCCATGTCATTCAAGGCTAGTGCTCCAAGCGCGGGATCGTCAAGGCTAGCCCGGATCTTTCGTAGTGGAGCCTGGGGAGGCTCGCGAGAAGCCCTCCGACCTGGGAGGATGTGTGTTCTGACACAACACATCAACGGACCAGTTCCGGAGGTCTTTCGATGGGTAACGCTACCACTCTTGTTCGACCACGTTCGGTGACGGGCGATGGGGTTGGGTTGGTGTCTCATGCCGGTGTCGCGTGGCTGGCGGAGACAGCGGATCTGGCTGGTCTCACGACGGGGTTGGGTACGGCGATGGCGGCGGTGCCTGCGCGGCGTCATGACCCTGGGCGGACGCTCGCGCAGATGATCCTCGCGCTGGCCGATGGTGCGAGGTGTCTGTCGGATCTGGCCTCGATACGAGCCCAGCCGGCGATGTTCGGGTCGGTCGCATCCGAAGCGACGGTGTGGCGCACCTTCGATCAGGTCGGCCCCGCAGAGTTGCGCGGCATCGCTGCGGCTCGGGCCGCGGCGCGTGAGCGGGCGTGGGCGGCTGGTGCGGGCCCGGCCGGAGACACCTTGATCGTCGATTTCGACGCGACATTGGTGAACACCTCAGCCGACAAGCAAGACGCGGCGCCGACCTACAAACGCGGTTACGGGCATCATCCGTTGTTGGCGATGATCGCCGAGACCGATGAGGTCCTGGCCGGGACACTGCGGCCCGGCAACGCCGGGTCCAACACCACCATCGATCACGTCAGCTTGCTCGCCGACGCGCTCGGTCAGCTGCCCGCCCCGTGGCGGGCGGGTCACGACGCCGGCGATGACCCCGCCGATCTCGCCCATCAGGTGTTGATCCGCGCCGATGCGGGCGCAGCGTCGCACTGGTTCGCCGAGGAATGCATCGATCGGAACCTGGCGTTCTCGTTCGGATACCAGATCGATCACCGCGTGCGTGACGGCGTCATGATGGTGCCGACCGGCTGCTGGCACCCAGCGGTCGACAGCAACGGTGAACGTCGTGACGGCGCCGAGATCGTCGAGTTGACCGACTTCGTCAACCCCGACTCGTGGCCCCAAGGCACCCGGCTGATCGTGCGCCGAGAACGCCCACACCCCGGAGCTCAGCTCACCTTGTTCGACACGATCGAGGGGTTCCGCCACACCGCGTTCATCACCAACCAGACCAGCTACAACGTGGCCGGCCTCGAACTCGTCCAACGCCAGCGGGCTCGCGCCGAGAACGTGATCCGCGACACCAAAGCATGTGGCCTCGCGAACCTGGGCTTCGATGACATCGTGAACAACGACGTCTGGATGCAGCTGTGCTTCGCGGCCAACGACCTGTTGGGCTGGGCCCAACGCATCGGCTGCACAGGTCAGCTCCGACGAGCCACACCCAAAACCATCCGCCACCGCATGCTCCACATCGCCGCCCGCATCACCCCCAACAGCCGCCGCCTCCGTCTCGACCAAGACTGGCCCTGGACCAGCCTGGTCATCGACGCCATCCACCGCGTCCGAACCGCATTCC
>JAAEMX010000266.1 GCA_024225035.1 Lentisphaerota bacterium | reverse complement strand
GCAATAGATTTGGCACTGAGTAAAGCTTTGATTCCGGTATATGCTCCGGTATCTGAATCCACATCACCAATAATATTGGAAGTGGTTTCAGCATCGTCAGCGCCTTCAGCAACTCTGATAACCACGACCATGGCACCAGCCTGATCGAAGATGCCCTGCATCGCTTTGTACAGCGTTCCAGTTTTACCCAATTTGGCGGCCTCGGAAAGGCGACCCGCAATTAACACTGGGGTATCCAGCGGAAAGGCTGCATCATCAGCATCTGGAGCAGTACCCACAGCGCCAATAACCGAGCTTTTTACCGTTCTAATGGGGCGAACCCCACTATCAATTTCGACTACTTCTACACCATGTAAAAATTGTTCAGGCATTTTTAAATTCCTTTATTTTATGAGTTATTCATATACTCGATTAATTCTACAGTTGTCTTTGAATCAAGAGTATCCTTTTCGTTCCATCCGGCTTCAATACACGTGCGGATGTATTGCACACCTGCAATGTAAAAGGCGGCGTATTTATCGGAAGACTCCACCATCACATATTCGTTACCAGCCTTGATTTTATGAGGATACGTAAGCAACTCTCGCATGTCGTATTCGGCTTTATAATTCATCTGGTTTTCCAGCGAAAGCTTGATGTTTTTATCGTCATAGACGAAGCCATTTAAAATGTTTTCATCAGTTTCAACATCAATCTTAGCTTTGAGTAGTTGCAGTAATTCCTGTTTTTTAGAGGTGTCAGCTACATAAGTACCCTCTGAGTCACTCCACTTGTGATAAGCAGATGGTGACAGTGATCTGGGCTCATTACCTTCATTTACCCATTCCAGATATTCTTGATAATCCAGATTGGCCGGATTTGCCGGAATGAATGCCCGGTCTTCAAGTCTAATTACGCCATTATGAGTTAAAGCATACATAGATTTTCCTCCTTAAATTTCTGCTATCATTTCAATATAAACAGCATCTGAAAACTGCATGAAGTGAACGTGTGAGTCATCAAATATAATGGTATTACCCTCTAAGGTGATATATAAATTACAGCCTTGCGGGTCTGACATAACTAACTTATTTAACAGCTGAACCGTCATATTATTTTCAACATCAGGCACATTATAAGTGGTATGGGTAAAGTCTGTATTAAGTGGTATGGTATCTACTAAGGTCGGAGTAGTTCGCATCGGCACTCCCATTGGATAAATAAAGCGAGCAATGCCTTCGCTGGTATTATCTACCAAGTGCTCAATAAAACGGATGTCATTTACTTTTATCCTTTTATAATAGCGCTGGCATTTAAGCACTTCTGTGGTGTAATTGGAGTATTCAAATGGCGTGGCAATACTACCAGCTTCGAGTTTTGCCCATACTATTTCCAACGCTTGACCGTTTTGCGGGTTGTTAATTTGAAAACGACTATTAATGGTTGAATTATTAGCTGGCAGTGTACCAGTTACAGATACGGTTTGAAACTCGTCAGGGTCTGAAATTAATTTAGAAGCCAAGGGGGTGCCAGTCTCATCATACATGGTTATAGAAGCGCTGGTTCCTGAACTCTTTTTAAGCAGCGCCGAGAAAGTAAACTGAAATGATTGATTTTGATCTAAAACGTCGATCTTTTGGTCCAAAACTGACACTATAGCTGAGCCAGCATCTGCTATTTCAAAGACCAAATTACTTTGTGCATTTTTTATGATATTTGCCCTGCTGGTACCATCGCTATCATCAAATTTCCACCTGTCGGCAGTGTAAGTATCTACTAAAACATCGGTAAAACTCTCACCGCGCTGCCAAACTTGAAAGCCGCCATTAATTAAGCGGTTGGGATTATAACCATATTGTGGATGTGGATTTGTTGCAGCTTCATGTTCATCGATCTTGACTTGAGCCACAATGTCAGCGTAATCTCGGGTAGCCAATACCACCGCCGGGTCAATTTTAAGTTCGACATTAGTCGTGCCGGAAATCTGTAAAACCATCCTGATAACCAAGTCCCGACTTGCGCCTTCGCTAAGTTGTGGCTTGTAGGTTTCAGGGAAATTACCGTAAGCAAACAAATTGCCATTACTGTCAAAGAGCCCGACCTCGTGCACTGTCCAGCCCCCGACGTTAGTCGGAATCACTAGTTCGGCAATCAGCCAGTTTGGATTATCGGGGTCAGTGGAAAGGCTGTTTAGACTGCCGCGATAAACTTCATTGACCAGCGCCGTAGCCGTTTCATTTGGCGTAACAGCGCTGCCATTACCGTCTCCGACCGCCATGTGCGACAGATTTATGGTTTGCCCAAGGGCTCCGGCATTGGCAAGAGCCGCTTGCCCGACGGTAGTTAATAATGAATAAAAATCCATATCTAAGCACTCCTTTGAAATATGGTTACAGTGTCACGTTGATAACTGTTACAAACACCAGTATACCAACAGCTTTGCTGGTCAATAGTTTTAGTTACAGGTGGAAAGACAGTGATAACATCGCCAGTAGTAGTACTTATTCCCAAATAGCCCACACCGTCACTGCGTCCGACCAGTTTCAAACTGCTTAGGTGACTGCGGACATTCTTAGTCGCCGCTATTGTTTGCTCGACAAGAGTTTGCTTTGTGGCATCCAAACCGGAAGTACTGATCTCAGCCTCCACCGTAAAGGTGCATGGTTCGCCTACTGGTTCCTGCTCAAACCATTCGACCACTTTCAAATGATACCCCAAACCGTCAAGAGCTTGCCGTAACGCCCCAATAGTACCTTTATGAGCGTGAATTTCATACTGTTTGGCGATAATGGCTCGTTGTTCAGCTTCGCTCCAACTGTCACGCCAGACATCTACGCTCAATGCCCATGCCAAATATGGCAGTAAGGCCGCCGGGCAATGCTCTGGATTCCACAAGTCACCAGTTGGCACTGGAACTTGTTCCAACCTTTCGGTGGCTGCTTCCAAGCCAAATTCGGATTTAGTGGCGTTATTGGGTAGTAAACTCATTTATGTTTCCACTGTTAAGGTTATGTTCTCTATTAATGGGGCAGCGTTAACCCCGCAAATAATATCAGCACTTGGTGAGCTCAAATTGACCTTTTCTACTCCTGCAGTCTGGTGTAAGGCGGCATAGATACCACTTAAGGCCACGGTGGCTTGCAGTTTAAAATTAGCTGCCGCATATTCTTTTAATGCAGCTTCCGATGCAGTCATCACTAACGCACTGGAGGCGCCGCTTTTCAAAGTTAATTCAGCGGTTACTGAATACCTTTGGATAGTAGCAGCCTGCACCGTAACCTGATCGGTTAGAGGTCTGACTTCTTCGGCATTAAGCGCCGTAGCAACAGTTGTAAGTAAATCACCTGAAGCCGCGCCACCGTTACTGTGGGATAGAATAGTGACAGAGACTTGCCCCGGGCTGGGGCTTGCTGCTGTGACCGCTTTCACATCACCCGAAGCCGATAAGGCGTGAAAGATATAGCTGCCTTCACTGCCAGCAGTCGTAATTGCTTCCAAAGCCAGTAAGGTACGCTGTCTTAAGGCGGTATCGGTTTCATATATGGCTGGAGTTGGCGGCTCTACATCCGGATTAGCCGGAGTAATAACTTGGCGTTGAACGTTAAAATTAGCTGCTAAATTTTCGAGATCATTGCCATTCGCGTAGGCCAACATTATTGCCCGACTGGCGTCATTTACTCGCTGTCTAAGCATAAGTTCGCGATACGCCGCCACTTCCAGCACCTTATATGCCGGGTCGGATTCGACTAATGCGGAAAACTCCGTAGCTTTACTTTGTAGATCAGTGAGCATCGCTGAGAAAAT
>JAAEMX010000265.1 GCA_024225035.1 Lentisphaerota bacterium | reverse complement strand
AGGGTCTCTGTGACCAACACAGGTCTGTCGTTGTCCCGCACCAACGGGACCCTGTTCTGCCGTGCCGATGTGACCGCGGGATGGGTTCGGTCGTGGCGCAAAACCCCGGAACCTGTGTCAGTCCCCGCACGACAGCTAGAGCAGTTGCTCCGACTACTAGAGGGGGAAGTGACGGTCGAGATTGTCGGCGGTTCGGGTGTGAGGTTCTCAGACGACAACGGTTCGACGTTCGAGCTGACAGCGGTGGAGTCTCCACTCGCCTATGTGGTCGCCCAGTCCGTGGCTGATCCGGTTGTGATGCCTGGCTGGTCGTTGGACGCGGTACGGGCGGTGGCGTTCGCAGCGTCCGACGACCCGTCTCGGCCGATCCTGGAGTCGATCAATTTCGTCGGACCACAGGCCCAGGCCACAGACTCGTATCGGGCGGCATGGCACACAAGCGACGACATCCACCCGATCCAGGGCATGATCCCTGCCAGCATCGTCGGCATGATCGAACCCGCCGACTTCGTGTGGCAGTCGGCCGACTGGTTCGAGTGGGGCCACACCGGGCTACACCGCCGGATCAGAGCTGTCGGCGACAAATTCCCCGACCTGGGCCGAATTGTCCCGCATGACACGAACGGCGCACAGTTGCCGTTGGGTCCGCTCCTGACCGCATGCAAAGCTGCCAGCGCTATCGGCTGGAACGCGCCGATAGAACTGAAGTTCAAACGTGGCGTCGACATCAAGGCCCGATGCAGGATGGCGGGAGCGTCCACATCCCGTGTCATCCCCTGCCACGGGTACGACGGGCCCACCATTGTGCTCGGGTTCAATCCCGACTATCTGGCCGATGTCGCCGCCGCGACCGTCGCCGCCGACGGTCATGTCGCAGTGTCTGCGACGGACAACCCGCTACGGCCCGTCATGTTCGGCGACGGGCCACTCGAAACGATGCTGATGCCAGTCCGATTGGAGACATGATGACCATGACCGAACCAGAGATGTTCCCGAAGGCCGACGCGAGACCATCGGACCCGACCACCTCACGGATAGCTGCCGCGGCACTCGACATGGGAGACAGAGAAACCGCTCGACGTCGCGGGCAACGCATCGTCAGCGCGGCTCTCACCGCTGGCCCAGCAACAGACGACGAACTCCGGGAACGGATCGCCGCCGCCGGGCCGCCCGCACAGATGGCGCATGGGTCGGTGGCGAAACGCCGTCTCGACCTGGAGCGGGAGGGGCTGGTGCGGGTGTTGCTGGCCACGGATGGCCGTGAGGTGATGCGTCTGACGAGGTCTGGGACCCCGGCGCGGGTCTACTGTCTGTCGGGGTGGGGTGTGGCCGGTGACTGAGGATGAGAAGGTGTCTGT
>JAAEMX010000264.1 GCA_024225035.1 Lentisphaerota bacterium | reverse complement strand
CTCTTAATCCGCAGGTTCTGGGTTCAAGTCCCAGGGGGCGTACCACTCGAGATCCCAGTGCTGGCAACGATCTTGCCGGTTCTGGGATCTTGACGTTTTCGGCTGAGACGGCCCCGTGGTCACTCTGGTTCCGTGGTCCCGTCTTGGTCCGGTCCGATCGTCATGAAGGAGCCCCATGGCCGCACCGGTGCCGAACGAATCACAGCCATGTAGTTCGCCGCCGTCTCCATATCGGCTGACACTGCTCTCCCCTTCTCATGCCGGTGAGTGCTCCGAGCCGGTAGAGAGCGAACAGTTCGTCGCCTTCCGCGTCGAGGAAGGTGCGTAGCTCGTCGGGGGTCCATGCCGGGCGTTCGGTGTCGAGCTGGGCGATGCTGGGTTTGTCGGCGAGGCGGGCGACGTTGCGTTGCAGGATGCCTTTGCGTTCGGCATCACCGATGGCTTTGCGGATCACCCGGTGGACTCGGAGAACGGTCTTGGCCGACAGGGGCCGGCCGTTCTGGCCGCCTTCGGCGATGAGGGTCGGTAGAGGCGTTCGAGGTGGAGGGGCGTGAGCTTGGTGAGTTTCACGTCGCCGAGGCGGGTCTCGATGTAGCGGCGGATCTCGTTGCGATAGTCGCTGATGGTGCGGGGTTTCATGTCGGTCTGCGGGAGCCCTTCGAGCCAGTGTTCGAGGTATTCGATGAAGGTCATGTGTTCGACGTCG
>JAAEMX010000263.1 GCA_024225035.1 Lentisphaerota bacterium | reverse complement strand
TGCAAGAGCCCGCAGTTTCGCCCTCAATATACTGCGCGCCAACGGCGAACAAAATATCGCAGATGCCCTCTGGCGCAACGCACTCGACTTCAACAGACCTCTAAAATACCGATACAAGTAATTAGCGTTGAACAGCCCTGGTGCTAGCGCTGGATAGTGCAACGGTCTCCTGTATGATATCCACGCCTGTTAATGGCGCCACATTTTCAATTTTTTCGAGAAGAGCCTTCCCCACTATAGATTCCGATAAATAAACATCAGCCAGCAATGATCTCAAATAATTCTCATGATCTATTGACCACCCATGAAAATCCAGATTGTCAGCATAAAATTTTCCTTCCACAATCGATATACTCACATTCTTTCCTTCAATAGGTGTTCAATCCATACTCGCTTGTAGTTTTTAATCACCAAAAATGGCTTGAGTAGTAACTAAATATCTTTGTTCATGTTAGCGGTCATCATGCCCGATAAAATGGCTGATAGTGTCGTTACGTAGATGAATATAATCCGGTCCCATTGCCACCTGAATTCTGAGCCTGCAATGGTATCAACTGTAAACAACCGACAAATTATTGCTATTTCTATCAACCCAAACCCAACCACATTCCAACAAACCGCGGCCAAAAAAACCGCCAAAATTCTCGACTTCACCCGCCTTAACGCTACGCCGATTACAAAAAGCAATAAAACCCCAAAAGTCCACCAAACTGCGGGCCACCTAAATTGACGGCCCCATGTTCCTTCTAAGCCAGGTAAATTGAAGGCCGCCCACCAGAGCCAAACTCCCGAAAATAGAATCCCGGTGATACAAATTACTCTAAAAATTTTTGTGAAACTCAGCACTGTCGCAAAACCAAATGAGAATGTCGTTGAGTAAGAGCTGCCAAAACTTCAGATAGTGCCATAATTATTCTTTTCTTTCCAATTTAACAAATTCTTTGTAGGCGCGTCGCCTGCCAGTTATCTCATCTACTTTAGAAAAAAACTACTTTCAATAAAATTTTTTAAATACAACAATAGAATATTTATTTTTCTGGGAAACATGGTGTGTATTCTATAGTAATTACCATTTTCGTTCAAAAAATATATAGGATACAAATTTCGAATCATTAGTCTATGAATATGTATAGAAGATGTCAATTATCACACAACCCTCAGAATTTGTAATTACTCAGCCCCAAGAATTAGGGCATGTTACGCATTGATTTCAAGATATTGTGGTCAAAAGGGTCTGAAACGGGGTTTTACCGATTAATTTGCCGGTGTCGACCACTGTTCTGACAGCACAATCGCCTTCTGCTGCCCACATTGAACGGAAACCGTTGGTGACCTTGCGCTGGATGACTGCCGGTCGCAGTGCCCGTTCGCAAGCATTGTTGGTTACCTCGACTTCACCTGGATAATCAATAAAGATCAATAATCGCGGGCTGGCTCTTGCCAGTTTAGCACGGATGGTCTCGGCTATTTCACATGCGGGGCTGGATGACAAAATATCAGCCAGTGTATTTTCCAACTCACGCTTTTTGACCTTCAGCGTGCTTGAGGCAAAGCTGGTGATGTTGCGCGCAAGTGCAAACACCTTGTCCAGCCACAGTTTCAACCGCAACGGCACCATGTCATCACTAATTTCCAGTGCGTAAGCCACATCCCGCGCCAAGTGTGCAAGGCAGGTCTGGTGATGCTGCCCATGGCCCTGTTGTGCGGAATATGCATCAGACAACCATATCTTTGGCCGATGATCGTCCATGATGTCGCGAACCACCTGGGCCGCCCGCGAAAGCTGCGCCTCATGAACAATTGCTGTACTGCTCATGAATACCCAATGATAGCCGTTGAGGCCCTCAATGCGGATGCCGGTTTCATCACTGGCCACCACGGCAGCATGGCGCAAATCCTTGATGATAGCTGCTTTCCTGGTTGCAAACGAGGTATGCGAGCGTTTCAGCATATTGTTGAGCGCACCCTGGCTGATTTTAACACCAAACAAATCGCTCAACATGCCTTCAAGGCGTGCAAATGAAATCG
>JAAEMX010000262.1 GCA_024225035.1 Lentisphaerota bacterium | reverse complement strand
TTTTTCTGAAAATGTACAGATTAAAAATACAGGGTAGTGATGAACACTGTTCAGTTTATAACCGGCATTCATATTTTTTTCTTTTCTGAACTTGTGCGCAGGACTGCCAAATACAGAAACTAACACTTTTAATTACACCCGCTAAAGTACCCACAACAGGCAATCCTTCGGCAGATACAAGCGCGCCGGTAATCAGGGCAGATACCGCTACATTGCCATTTAAGACATCACCTAATTTCCCTTTTGCATCAGCAATGAGTTTCTGAGGATCCTGGGCCACAAGAGTCTGCCGGGCAGCATCTATTGCACCCTGAGCTTCCCCGACTTTTGCCTTTGCCTGGGCAGCTAAAGGACCGGAAACCGGACGTTCGGCAAATTGTATTCCCTGATCAAAATCTCCTTTAAGCAGTCTCCTGGTGACTCGGATGCGTTCATCAGGCCAGTGGGTGATGTTGGCTACAGTACGTTTTCTGACCTTTCCGTCTTCACGATAAGATTCTCGCAGCAAAATGGCCGGCGGTGACTTGCGGTTTGAGACAATATCAATATACATGACTGCTATATACCATGCCGATAATTGTTTGTCAAGATATTTATTATAATTTACATGGGTACATGCAAATATCAAAAAATACAATAACTCTATAAAATTCAATTAGTTACTCCGAAAACCGGATATGTTTTTATTGAAACATCCGTTGTATCTTTTTTTAACTTTTATAACCATTTGTCTTTATTATAATCATATCGTTTTTTGTTAAAATGCAAAAATTCAAGTTATTGAAAATAAAGAATATTTATTTGTCTTTTTCCTGGTACTGATCTTTACCCGGAGGGAACTGCTTTGTTTTCCGATCCACACCTATTTGATTTAAATAGGTATCCTGCGCTCAATTGTCATCAGAAACGATTTGCAAAATCGTTTTACTGTTGCAGCTTGATTTAAGAATGGGTCAGACCGCAGATTCAGGCAAATTTGCTTGCGGGGACTTATTTATCGGGCGACCGACCACATGCCGTCTGGTTTGTCCGTTTGTCTGATTGGTCGCATTAGGGCTCGTCTTCGTGGGAGCCTTTACCACGCTCGTCGGGATAGTGACTTCGTTTATTTCGCAACCTTGTACATATAAATGTCTCTGATGGGACCCATCATTTGTTCGTTAAATACGACCAGTGCCGTTACTTGCTGCGCTACTGTATTTGCATTCGTTCCTTGTGGCCAGTCGGCTAATAAGACATTAACGTCTATATAATTGTATTGTCCGTTTACGTCTCTGTAAATTGCGACTGTGTGTGCGTATACCTTGGACGATGCGGGGGTTACCCCGTAAAAAGTTATTACCGCACCACTGTCGTCGGGTAACCGGGGAATATGTTGTGTAAACCACGTCGATAGTGAAACACCCGATCCCATAGTATTATGCTATTCGGAGAACGTGTAGCGTTTCCTCCTTGCGGGATCCGACACGAGGCGTGATGTGCTCCGAATCGTTGCCGCTAAGTATGCGTTATAATCCTTTCTGTACTTCGTTAGCAGGTCACCGAACATTCCCTCGTAAGCACGCTGCAGGGATACTGCCCTTATGTATTAGAGTTGTTCCTAAATAACTTTATTTATAACTATATAATTTTATTAGTATTAAAAGTCAGAATGGCAACAAGAGTATCTTCATTTAATTACTGACTGGTAAATAATAAAAGTTGCTGACGGGCGTATCTGCCAG
>JAAEMX010000261.1 GCA_024225035.1 Lentisphaerota bacterium | reverse complement strand
AGTTCGGCTATTTTGCGCCCTTTAAGACCTGCCATCACGATTTGAAATTTTTCCTGTGCTGTCCATTTCTTGCGACCCATAAAAAACTCCCATTTTTTCTCTTAATTTATAACTTCTCTTAAATGGGAGCAATATAAAAACCTGGACTGTCTCTACTAAAAAAGGTAAATCTCGGAAATTGCGCGATAAAGATATGGTTGACCTGTCTAATGAATTTCATGGTTGGACACGTTTGGTATATAAGTTTGGTTGTGCTTTTATTCATCTTTCTAATTTTCATAACTATAGCAATAAAAATCCGTTTGATTTATTGCCGGAAAATGAACAAAAAGAGTTGCTTGATCACCTTAGATATTATCATGGAGGGCCGTTCAGTGATCATCCAAGTTTTGAAGATTTATCTTCATTTTTTCCAAGAGTATTTGAAAAGATTACGGATCACCTTAAATGCTATATTGATCACCTAAAGTTTAAAGATACCAATTGTCTTGACAGATGAATGAACCATTTTTGGGTATTTAGGCTAATTTGTACCCCTTTTGAGCTCAACTTGTACTCGGGGTACATCTTGAAATACAATTAAGAACATACATATAAACAAATTATAACTTGTACCCTTAAAGATTAAAAGGTAAAAAATTATTTAAATGGGGGCGCTGGTCCCCCCCCACCTCCAAGCTTTCAAAAACTCTCACAGTACCTTTAACATTTGAAACAGTTCGCATACTTATAAAAGTTTTTAACTATTTTTTTTATGAATGTTTTCTATTGCTAAAAGAATCATAAAAGAATCCCAAAGGCACCAAAATGCAAAAGTTTTTGTACCAATTGGGTGCGCACACATTGGAGCCTCTGACAAGAGTAAACATTTTACTCCTTTACAAAAATTCCTCCCTTCAGGACAAACATATGCCATAAATATTGTCAATGGACAAGGCTCATTTAGAAAAGTTAATAACTTAAAATACCAATATGAAATTTCCTGGCCAAATATTTTTTCTCAGCCATATTTGCCTCTTTAATAAAGAATTATATTTATTCTGATTTTAGATTAAATATTGAAGTCTTAAATGAACAATACAAGTATCACACTTGTATTGTTCATTTAAGGATATAGCATATTGCTATGCTCCACTAAGTTAACGCCTCATACTCCCTAAAAGCTCGATCATTAGCAGTGCAGTCAAATCCTAACTTCAATAAACCTCACCTCCCCGAGTTGCGCTAGAGTCAGAGGCGGGGCACTACTATTCGCTGGGCGTCAACTACTGTTTATTGTGCAGCAGAATTTATTGATTCTATTAAACATTTACGCCCGATTTTTTATGACCGGGCACCTTTTTTATTTTAAAATTCTCAATCTACTCTAACCATCGCGATCACATTATCGCCATTTTCATACTTTTGGGTACCAGCACTCTCCCAAAGTTGATTGCCATCCAACCAGCAAGAGTACGACGTAAATCATGAATGCGCAGATCTTTTATATCGGCACGTTTGAGAAGAGAATGCCAAATTTTATTAGACCTTGAGTAATGTCCACTTTTATTATTTGGTGAATAAAATACCAAATTAGTATCGATTCCCTTTTCTTTCTGCTTTTTTTGACGACGAATTAAAATTTCAAGTACTGTGTCATCAAGAACTGTGACATCGTCATCGCTATTCTTGGTCTTCACACCGGGAATTGTCCACAACTTTTTATTAAAGTCAATTTTGCTCCATTCTGCGACTAATACATTACTTTTACGTTTGGAAGTAAAAAGGGCTATCAAAACGAAGTCTTTGAAATCTTGATTACCTGATTTCATTAATTCTGTAAAAAAATCGTATGATGCTGTTTTTATGGATTGCCAGATGCCGAAAATGGATGGATTTATGGCCACAACCAAGATTAGATCTCTTGCCCTCGCTAAACGCCCAATGATCTTTGCGATGACCGCAGGAGCTCTGAAAGGTTACCGTGAAAAGTGCCTCAAAGCCGGCATGGATGGCTACCTTGCCAAGCCAATCGCGATTAAGGATCTTAAAGAGTTAATTAAAGCTTACTTCTGCAACTGATACTAAAAAAGCTGTGTCCGCTTGCCTCGTTGGCCGGATATTTTTTGCTATCTTTATTAGTTCATCTATTATTAATGCTGTCTTAACAAATCCTGCCTTTTGAACATTATTGTTGAGTTGACTGTCATAAATGGAATCCTTGTGGCAGGCTTATAAGGTAAAGGCTTGCCAGTCATTAACTTTTTAAAAGCAGGAAGTGTAAATGATCAATAAAAAACTTAAACTCTTCGCCCTCACAGTTTCAATCATTTTTGCGGTAAGCAGCGGCTATGCATGTGAATTGTTCGGTTTCTCATTCAGTAAACCGGTCCCAACCAGTCAATTACTGGAACAATTCTGGAAAAATGGCAACAATAACCCGCATGGTTGGGGAATTGTGTACAAAGAAGACGGAAAGTTGAAAATCATTAAAGAGGAAACTAACGCATCTACCAGTAAAAAAGCAGCTGAAACTGTTAAGATGCCAATGCATAAAAAGCTGCTTGTCGCTCACGTACGTAAAATGAAAATCGGCAAAGTCTGTTATGAAAACACCCATCCTTTTAAAGGTAAAAACGGGAATAAAGAACTTGCTCTGGTTCAGAATGGCAAAGTTGTCGACTATAAGAAATATAAACAGGATAACTTTAAACCTGTTGGCACTTGTGACTCCGAATTCTATCTTTGTTATATCTTAGACAAATTCAAGTCAAAAAACCTTGGAAAATTGACTGAGAAGGATTTAGCTAAACTTCACAAGTATTTCATCAATATGAATGCTCATAAAGATAATTGGACAAACAATCTTGTTACTGACGGAAATAAACTCATTGTCTACCAGGATAATAAAGATTTTAATACGATCAAAGTATTCCATTATGTTGATGGACAAGCTTCAAGTGATAAGTTCAAGAAAGAACTGAAAATAGATATCCCTGCAGGTTCTGAAGGCTATCTTTTTGCAGCAAAACCTGTTGCGGTTGCTGCGGATTGGAAAAAAATGCAGCCCGGACAGATGATGGTTATCGAAGATGGCATAGTCCTTTATGATAAGCTTAGAGAGCAGATTTAAGGTCTATTATTCTATATTTTCTCAGGGCGCCGAAAAGGCGTCCTTTTTTTGTTCAAAATAAGGTTAAAAATGATAATCTTTTTGATTCAGGTCATGAAATTTTCAAATTTCGATGTATTGGTATCTCAGCAATCAGGGAACTTCGTGAAAATCGAAGGCGGTCGCGCCACTGTATGCGGTAGAATTAACACCGCGAGCCAGACCTTTGTTTGCAAGCCGGACTCATGATTAGGAGTTGTGAATCTATTATTAAAGTGCGCGTAACACTAAAGAAGGGCAAAAATTATGTCGAATATCTTATCTGACGGCTGAAAACAGCCACTAACTCAAAAACCTTATTTTTACAGTCATATTTATGTCTGTGAGTCTTTCATATCCTAAATAAAAACTTTGGAGTCTTGGAAGTGACTGAAGTAATTCACTTGTCGTTGTATTTTTTAGCGTTAATTAACCCTGTAAGCAAAGTCATGCTTCTTTCCTCAATGGAGCCTAAACTTAATTATACTGAGCTACAGAGTATTTCATTGCGTGCCAGTTTAGTCTCTTTTTTCATTTTACTTGCTGTTGCAACTGTTGGGCGTTTTGTGCTGCAGACAGTTTTTCATGTCGACATTTACTCTTTGAAAATCGCAGGAGGTATTGTCTTGTTTTTTATCGGCCTGACTGCGGTACGCAAAGGTATGTTTTTTGAAAAAGAACTAGGCAAACCGACGGTTGATTTCTCTGTTGTACCTCTTGCCGCACCTCTGATAGTTGGGCCGGGTATTGTTACCGCGGCTATAACTTTTCCATTGGAAAAAGGAATTTTGATGACTGTTGCTGCAATTGCTATTGCTTTGTTAATTAACTTGATACTAATGTTAATGTCTTCAATGTTAGGAAGGTTGTTTGAAAAAACAATGAGTACTGGCCCTCTAATTAGAATAACCGGTTTGATTGTAGCCGCAGTTTCAGTACAAATGGTGTTGGAAGGCTGTAGCGACTGGCTTAAAATTGTTTTCCATGGTAAATAAGCATCACTTTAAAAATGAAAGTTGATAGCGGATTATACTTTCAAGACTCATTGCTTTTATGGCTCGCATGTTTTGCCTTTCCATTGAAATTACATAATGAGTCTTGAAATATGATCTTGAAGATTATTTATATTTACCATTCAGAGCTAATCTTGCTGCCAAAGTTTATGTTGCACCTTGATTCTGATCTATAGCATGTAAGAGCTAATTCATTAAGAAAAAAGGCTGAACTGTATTCAGTAGCAAAACGATTTTCTGGTTTAATGTAGCAGTTGGTAAAATTAACTTGGAAGAATTTCTATTTAAAAACCTGTAAACATCACTCTTGGGAAGTTGAGGATTACCTAAACTGGCAGGAGACTCATAGCTGGAGTAATTATAGTCATACAGACTGTCATTATCTCCATAACTATATTGGCCCTGAATACCACCATTACTACCTTCGTTATATAATTTAAAAGTAAATGGGGTTTTCATGGAAAAAATTTTAACAGTATCACCCACTTGTTGGGGCAAAGGGTATTTTATGCGGAGTATATGAACAAGGATACTTTAAATCAGAAGACTAGGCGCCATTGATGTATATTCTTCCATATTGCCTTAATATAATATAGCGTAATATATCTGAAGCAAAAGCGAATTCTCCTTTTTGAATGAAGGAGCGGATGATGCTTCGCATGTTGTCTCTATGTCCAAATAAGGTATCTATATGCATAATTTCTACAGCTTTGAACTTTCTAAGAACATATCTGAACTTAGCTGCAAATTGAGGCACATTAGTCCATATAATTGTTTTAGGGACGATTCTTCCAAAACCAGATTCGCTGCGCCATATTTTTGCCAAATGATTATCAGTGGAAGCGTATTGCTCTGATAGTTCTATGAGACGGGGTTTTCCCAAGCCATATTTTATGAATTATTGCAACTCCATCCATTACGATACCTTTATCTTGGGTTAAAGTAATACAATATCCTGTTTAAGATAAGACTTCTGTGCTAATAGAAATGTTTCTGTAAATTAAAAATTAAGATGTAGCAACGATGAAAATTAAATATTGAACTGTAGTTTAAATATTAGTTTGTATTTTTTATAACGGAGTTCATATTAGGTAATTGCTGCAACCTGCAGTATTTATGGAGTAAATTATTGGAGTATCTGGTTCTACAGAGATTTTTATAGCATGTCCAACCTGTTTTATATTAGAGAAATCGGCGTGATTATTTCGCTGTTTATATTGTTTGCTGTATTTAGCATTATAGCCCCGGGCTTTTGCTCTTTGTCAACATTTTCCAGTATTTTTTCATCATCGTCTGAACTTGGGTTGGTGGCTTTAGGCGTTACAATGCTGATGATCGCCGGTGAGTTTGATCTTTCGGTTGGAGCAAATTTTGCCTTTAGCGGTATGATGTTTGCATATCTTATTAATAATTACAGCATAAATAATTACATTATACTTTCAGTAGTGATCGCGATCGCTGCAATAATTGGTCTGATTAATGGTCTAATTTGTGTGTATTCAAAAATTCCTTCGTTTATCGTTACGCTTGGAACGATGCTGTTCTGGCGTGCTTGAGAGTACCGAGTTTTTCAGTTTAATCGATAGGGTGTGACGCAACGCGACAACATTTCCCATTGCCGTTTTTCGTGATTTCTTTCACCGCAGATGTTAAAAATCAGCTGAAAACCACTGCTTTTCGTCAGGCAGCTT
>JAAEMX010000260.1 GCA_024225035.1 Lentisphaerota bacterium | reverse complement strand
CATAGTCCAGTCATAAGAGCTCCGAAAGTAATTGTTGCCAGAAAGAAAAACACCTATAAAGTTGACAGTTACCTCAATTATTTCAGTAAGAAATTAAAAGACTATTTAAGGTCTACCGGGCTAAAGTTTTTCAATAAAGGAACCACCTTGAACATTGAACTCCTTAAAGAAGGGATTCGTGGTTTTAATATTATCAGATATTATCATTTGTTTTACGCAGTTCCTCAAAACGAGGGAATGTTTACAATTAATAAAGTAAGAGAAAAGAAATATTCAAAGCAATACTCCAGCCTGTTTTATTATAAGCTGGTAAAAATAGTAAGGAAAAATCATAAGCACTCTCCCCTAAAACACTATTGGGAATCTCCTCCCAGGCTGGTTTTTGAAAATTTTCATGGTTTTAACATTATTGAACACCTAAGATATTACTATGGAATTAACCAGCAGGACGGCCCATTTGACTTGAGCAAAGTTCAGAACGAAAGCTACACGACCTTTTTCAAAGGAAACTCGCTTGCGGAAGTCAAAAAGCAAATTATAACTTACATTAAAAACAAATAATAAAACAGCGTTGGCAATTGATAATGAAATCAAAAGTAAAAACTGTGCACCTCTGGATCTTTAATAACCCTTTTGTCGGAGTCAGTGATCAAATTGAATTCTTTGTCATGGCTCTAAGAGAATATGGTTATGATGTAACTTTTGGAAGACATCCTAGAAAAACAGCTTTAAATGTTATCATAGAGAATTTTGATTCTCATTCTTATAAGATAGTCAAAGATTTTTGTGAAACCGAAAACAAAAAAATTGCCGTCATAATGACAGAGCATCTTGACCTTATTAACGGCAAAATACTGATTCACGGCAGCCCGTTATGGAGCGTTAATGACTATATGGCTCCTGAAACTCAAATCAGCCGAATAAGGTTTCTATTTGACTTATTCCCTTATTTAAAGAGTCTTTTCACCCTAGGAGACCTTCCAAAACTGGAAAATATGTCACAAATGCTGCCGGAAATTGATATACGTCGAATACCTTTCCCTAAATTGAATTTTTTGGAAACTGATGACTCTGACACAGATTTAGAAGGAGAACTGCTGTTTACCGGAATCGCAACAGAGTTCAGACAAACAATACTAAACACATTAAAAGAAAATAACTTTGTAACTTATTATCCCGAAAAAATGGTTTCCAGAAGCGTACGCAACGCCATGAACCGCAAAGCTAAAATAATAATGAACTTACCGCAGCGTGGAAATTGGCAATGGCTTTCACTGATGCGTATTTTCGCTGGATTGTATTGCGGCAGAGCCTCCGTGTCTATCGCAACCAATGATAATTCTGAAATATCATCCTGCTGTTATCAGCTGAACATCAATAATCCTGACTGGCTTGATCAATTAAGACACTATATAGATAATTACAAGCTTTACTACGAAGAAGCACATAGCAACTACATGGCTATGGCTGAAAGATTTCAACAGGAAAGCCCATTTCCACATGATCTTTTTGAGATATGGAGTATAACAGATAATTTGTCTTCCTGATTAAATAGATGACTTTCTTTAAAGAAGCTTTCATCCATGTGTCCACGGCTTTGCCGGGCCAGCCAACGGCTGGAAGGAGTAAAACTATATGAACCTGGCACAATTGAACTTTATATTAGCAAAATACGGCTGCGCAAATGGGTACAGGGCTTACCCTGCGGCTGCTGCGTGCATAAGGTGCGGTGGTGGGAATGAAGGGCCAAAACTAAATGGACTGCTTGGAACCTGAATGCTTTGCTTAAATTTTCAGCTTTAAGCTTTCTTTGATTGTATCAAGAACAACCATTGCCCGGGTGTCTCTTATATTGGGAATTTTGCCTACTTTTATGAGGAATTCAGTCAGCTTGTCTGAGTCCTTAACGCGGACTTTTATGAGGTAGCAGAATTCACCGGTCAGGTAATGCACTTCCTGAACTTCATCAAGTTCGGCAAGCTTATGCCCGACAGCGGTCTCCCCAACTTTTTCATCACTGCTGACCAGTATCAAAGTAGTAAAATCTACCCCGGCACAACGATGATTAATTCTGGTTTCATAGGACGTTATGAGATCGTTTCTTTCCATCTTTTTGATCCGCTCGGCAACGCCTG
This sequence comes from Lentisphaerota bacterium, assembly GCA_024225035.1. GTDB lineage: Bacteria > Verrucomicrobiota > Lentisphaeria > Victivallales > Victivallaceae > Zth2. Next base: position 49,309 of record JAAEMX010000260.1, on the reverse strand, counting down.
CTGAGGTCATATCAATATTTTTACCAATTTCAGAATTAGTAATTCGAGCATTTAAATTCAGTAAATTCAATATCTTCTGATCAATTGCATCCATAACAATCACTGCCTTTGTTTAAATTATAAACAACATAACACATATAAGTTTACCTTTAAAATATTATCATATAAATAATTTTATAATTTACTATTATCCAGTAAAATAATAAATGATAAGTAACAGCCTGGCTACTTTCTTTTGTTTCTCAAGGGTTGAAATATCTGCCAGTATAATTATTCTTTATTAATAAGCATTTGTGCTCAAATCTTAGCAAAAAGAGAGATTCATGAATTCTAAACCGTATATTAAAGAAGCAGAACACTTCCTCAATCACGAAAAACAGTTTCACCTTGGCATGCTGCCTACAGAGCAGCCCAACCCCAAAACCAGTAAACTTGAGCAAATATTTGCAAGCAGTCCGCCAGAAGGGGTTAAGACACTTTTAAACGTTGATCACGACGTCGCCGCCATGCTTAAACGTGTTTTAGGAAGTCGTAAATTCGGCGCTATGGCGCAATCAGGGTTTAATACCTTACTTAGCAATGGTAGAATTATTTTTTCAGGTTGCGGCGCTACCGGCAGGCTCAGCGTTTTGCTTGAATCCATGTGGAGATGTTTCTTTATTGACCTGAAGGATTCAAACCCCGCAGCCTATGCAAAAATCAGCCAGTTTGAAGATTCTGTTTACAGCATCATGACCGGCGGTGACTTTGCCCTTGTCCGTTCAGTTGAGTCTTTCGAAGATTACCCCCAGTTTGGCAGGCAGCAGGCCAAAGAGCTGAATATCAACAGCAATGATATGCTCGTGGCAATAACCGAAGGCGGTGAAACATCCTCTGTCCTGGGTACTGTTGAATATGCCGCGGAACAAGGTGCTTCAGTCTTTCTGATGTTCAACAACCCGGCGGAAATCCTTTGTGAGTACATCGAGCGCTCACGCAAAGCGATCAAAGACAGCCGAGTCACGGTTCTTGATTTATTCTGCGGCCCGATGGCCATAGCTGGCTCAACCCGCATGCAGGCCACAACCTCCGAGCAGATGGTTGCCGGCACAATGCTGGAAATGATTCTGACAGAAATTCTGGAATTGAATTGCACGTATGATGAAATAGATACTCTCGGAATAGATTTTCATGATTTTGCGGCTGAATTTGAATTTCTGCTGGATGAACTTACTTGTCCTGAAAATACTGAAACTCTTGCAAAACTTATAAAATATGAAGCTGATATCTACTCAAAACAGGGGCTCGTCACTTATTTTGCTGATGAATACCTGCTGGATATTTTTACAGATACCACAGAAAGATCTCCGACTTTTATGCTGCCGCCATTTAAAAAAGCTGATGACACTACGGCTCCTCCGTCATGGGCTTTTGTAAAATACCCAAAATTATCAACCCCTGAAACCTGGCGCAAAGTCCTTGGTAGAGATGTACGCTGCCTGGAATGGGATACTCCGCTTTATAAAGAGCTGAAAGCTCCTTCAAAAATCATTGCCAGCCCACCGCAGATAAACAGCTGGGAAGTAATGAAATTTCCTATAGGCAATGAACCTGATGACTCAAGGCTTTCACGCACTCCAAGCGCTGCCATAATGGTAGCCGGCAGCTCAGAAGCCAGTAATTTACAAAAGTTTAACTCTTTTGAAAAAAGTATAAGGCAGGAAGCAGTTAAGTTCACTGAACTTAAATCCGTTATAATTGGCAACTCTTCTGCCAAGGCCGACTTTGTGATCAAGTGTAACATTCCACGTTCTCCATTGCACCTCCTTGAACACATAGCATTCAAGCTAATCCTAAATACGCTTTCAACAGGTACCATGGTTTTAATGGGCCGTGTCGCCGGAAACTGGATGAGCTGGGTTCAGGTTTCAAACAAAAAACTGCGGGATCGCGGGATCCGCCTGATTTCTGAACTTTGCGGGGTCACTTACAAAGAAGCATGCTATTCTCTGCATGAAGCCATTCACGAACTGGCAGCTAACCATACCCCGGAAGCGGAAAGCCCGTCTCCAATCCAATACACCATACAAAAAATTAACGGCAGTTAAAACTTTTGTCAGGTGCTTCATTTTTTGTGAAACTTTACATGCGTTTCATTGTCTAATAGCAATTGTCCGACAAATATTTGTATCAAACAACGGAGGATTAGCATGCAGATAAAAACCAAGTGCGTTCATTCCGGTGAATGTCCGGATTTATTAACCGGAGGAGTCAACACCCCGGTTTACCCTTCCACTGCTCATAAATACTTGAATGCGGAAGACGTTTACTATCCAAGGTATTTCAATACTTTTAATCAGGACGTGATTGTAAAGAAAATCTGCGAGCTGGAAGGAGCGGAAAACGGTGTTATTTTCTCTTCCGGAATGGCTGCAGTTACCACTGCGCTTCTTACTTTTCTCAAAAAAGGTGATCATATTGTCCTTCAAGACGAAATCTACGGCGGCAGCCATGCGTTTGTGGATAATTTCTGTGAACAGTTCGGTATTTCATTCTCCTTTGTTTCCACTGATGCAGAAGCAATAAGAGCTGCAATAAGACCTGAAACCAGAGTTGTATACATAGAGTCTCCGACAAATCCGCTTTTGAGTATTGTCGACATCAGAAAAGTTGGCGCAGCCGCTAAGGAAAAGAACTGCGTTTCAATCATAGACAATACATTCGCATCCCCAATAAACCAGAATCCATTTGAGCTCGGCATTGACGTTGTAATTCATAGCGGCACAAAATATCTGGGAGGGCACAGCGACCTCACGTGCGGGGCAGTTGTCACCTCTGACGAACTGGCTGAAAAAATAAGGAAAACGGCTACCACTTTTGGCGGCAACCTGAACCCGTTATCCTGCTATATTCTGCAAAGAAGCTTAAAAACACTGTCTATCAGAGTTAATCAGCAGACCCAAAACGCGATGCTCATAGCTGATTTTTTAGACAATAACCCAAATGTTGAAAAAGTTTTCTACCCCGGCTTAAGCAGTCATCCAGGGAATGCTATTGCCGCCGAGCAAATGAACGGCTTTGGCGCAATGCTGTCTTTTGAAATAAAAAATCCGGAACAGTCTGCAAATGAATTTATGAGAAAACTAAAGCTGATAAGGCCGGCGGTAAGTCTGGGTGGACTTGAAAGCACCATTTGCGACCCTGCATCAACCTCACATGTCAAAGTTTCTGCTGAAGTCCGCAAAAGGCAAGGCATTACTGACAGGCTGCTTCGCCTGTCAATCGGTATTGAAGATGCTGAAGACTTGATTCAGGACTTGAAGCAAGCCTTTGAAGTATAGCTATTCAACATCAAGGTCGTCAAGGGCAGCCCACGGGCTGTCCTCGTCAGATTTCTCGTGACAGCTACAGCTTTCCTCATTGAGATTAACTCCGCAGTCATGGCAAAGCCCCTTACAATCATTACTGCAGATGCAGTTAACCGGAAGCTTCATAACCAGTTCCGTTCTCAGGTCCTCGGTTATATCCAGGTCCTGTTCGGTTACATCCTCAATAAACAAACACAGTTTCTTGTTAGCAGCTTCGCCTTTGAACTCCTTAAGGCAGCGCCCGCAAACACCATCGTATGCAATACTTATTGAACCGTTTACCAGTACGCCATTACTGACTTTTGATGCATGAAGATCATATTTGACATTCTCATGAAAAGAAATCATATCGGAATTTTCAACTTCCAAAAAAGAAGGTGGTTCCTCACCAACAAGATCAATGTCCTGATGATCAAGCAGGCCCATTGAGATTTTAATCATTATTTTTTATTCCTTTTATTCTTTTGGCCAAAGCTGCACTTACCGCCTCCGGGACATACTTGGAATAGTCGCCTCCAAGCAGCGCAGTTTCTTTAATAATGCTGGAGCTAACGAAAGAGTTTAGAGGTGTAGGCATCATAAAAATAGTTTCACACTCTTCGTTCAAGCTACGATTCATCAATGCCATCTGCAGTTCATATTCAAAATCTGAAAACGCCCTTAACCCCCGCAATATAGCATTTACTTTGTAGTTCACAATTGCGTCGACCAAAAGGCCGTCAAATGCTTTTACCTGCACGTTCATCATATGAGATGTGCATTCTTTGATGATTTCAGCGCGTTCCTCAAGTGAAAAAAGCACGTCTTTGGTTCGGTTTACGGCCACGCCGACGATTACTTCGTCAAACAGCTTGCTGGCACGCTCCACCAAGTCGAGGTGCCCATTTGTCATGGGGTCAAAACTGCCTGGATAGAGTACTCGTCTCATAATGTTAACTCTTTATTTTGTAGTTATCAGTTTCCGTCAAGAAGCCGTCACACCTTTGCCTCAAAAATAATTAGCAACAAAATGCTCTTGAGCACAAAATCCGTCGAAAAATCATATTGACGGGTAAATGACGGTTGAAATTTCAATAATAAAATATAACTTAATGCTGATGTTTTACAATTCCGCATGTTAAAAATCCCGTTTCGTTGAAATACAACTGGTTAAATGTTTGATATTATGAAGGGTAATGAAAAATATTTGAACGTTACGTCGCTTGACGCCCTAGCCGAACACGGCATCGAAAGGGTATGCGTCGCTATTGGCGTTTTTGACGGTGTGCACAAAGGACACCAGCTGCTGCTCCGCCAGATGGTGGAAATGGCACGATTGCAAAACGCTGTTCCAGTCGCAATGACTTTTTACCCGCATCCGCGGGCGGTACTTTTTCCTAATAATCCGCCGCCGCTGCTGATATCACCGGATCGGCGCATCAGACTCCTTCATAAATATGGAGCCAAAGGAGTTGTAACTTTGTCCTTTTCTGAAAGCTTTGCGCGCCAGACTCCTGACGAGTTCATCCGCAACTGCCTTCACACTCCTCGAGTAAAAATATGTGGTTTGTGTGTTGGCCGGGAATGGCGTTTTGGCGCCGCCGGGGCCGGAAACGTTGATATGCTGCAGGAAATGGCCCGTGAAGACCGTTTTGCTTTTGCCGCTGTTAATGAGCTCTTCCAGGATAATCTCATTGTCAGCAGCAGCACAATTCGCCGCGCTATAGCTGCGGGACTGCTCAATAAGGCCGAGGAAATGCTTGGTAGACCTTACACCCTGGTCGGCAGAGTTGAAAAAGGACATCAGGTAGCCAGCAGTGACCTTGGCCACCCAACCGCTAATTTAAAAATAAAGTACGGTATACTTCCTCCGTGCGGTGTCTATGCAGCCAAAGCTTTAGTTGGCGGCAAGCATTATCCAGCCGGAGTAAACGTCGGCGTTTCACCAACTTATAACCGACCTGAAGACAAAGTTATCAGAGTAGAGGCTCACTTGCTTGAGCATGTCGGAGATATTTATGGCAGGAAGCTGGAATTGTCTCTTTTGAAGTACATTCGAGAAGAGCGCTGTTTCACATCCCCTGCAGAGCTGAAAGATCAAATAAATCAGGATATTGAAAAAATTCGTAAAATTGTCATCTCTAATGACTGAAAATCAGGATGAGGAAATAAATATGGAAAACCGCAAAAATTATTCTATCGCTGAACTATCCAGAGAACTGGATGTCGCAAGAACGACTCTAAACGACTGGATGGCTCGCTATTCGCATTATATCGAATACGAAAACCAGGGACGTCGCAAAGTCTTTTTTGACTCTTCGCTGTCTGTACTCCGCGAAATTTCTGCTCTGCGTGAAGAAGGCAAAAACTCTTTTGAAATTGAAAAAGAGCTTAGCAAACGCCATCCTTTCCATGCAGAAGTCACCGGCGAGAATCCAGAAGAAGAAAAACCGGAAGAACCCAAAATGGAAAACAACAATGTCGACGAATCTCAGGATGCACCAGAATCTACCGAGCTGCTAACTCTCGAACAACAGTTACTTCCTGCGGTAAAACAGCAAACTGAAGAAGTCACTAAATTGCTGAGCGAACAGTTTAAGAGACTTACAGAAAATATGGAAGAAACCCGTAAGATTGCCGATAAGTCAGCTAAACGCAGCCATCGCTGGCTGGCAGTTGCCGTTGCACTGATTGTCTGCCTTGGCGCCTTGGCAGTTGTACTGGCAGTTAAGCTTTCCGGAGCTTTGGACAAGCAGGAACAGAACCTGACGACTTCTCAAAAAGAAATTCGTTCAAGTGTTGATAAGTCAAGCAAAATGCTCTATGACGACTTGAAAGGTCGTGAAGCTAAGCTCAAAGAACAGGAAGCCAAGCTCAACCAGCTGGCAGTTATGCTTGACCGCAACAATGACAATTATCAAGACAATGTCAAAAAACTGCAGGCGCAGCTCACTACTCAGCGCAAAAGTTTTGAAGACATGATCAAGAAATACTCAAATAATGTAGAAAAACAGCGCCAGGCCACGGTAGCTCTTCTAAAGAGTGACTTTGCTGCTCAGCGTCTCAAACTTCTCAAGCAAATCGAAGAATTAAAGGCCAGAACCGGTAACTATGAAGACACTGAACCGGCCCTGAAAGAGCCTCCTGTAATTACTAAACTAAAAGCCCAGGAAGCTAAAGAAGACGCTAAAGTGACTAAGTCTGTTAAGAAAATCATAAAAGAAGAGGATACCTCTGCTGAACCTGAAAAATCAGCAGAAAAAGTTTCTACAGATAAATCAAAAGATTACATAATTGACAATAATACAAAATAGTAAGCATAAACCAGTTCAGGCTTAATGCGCCGCCGTCAGCGGCGCGCCTGTTTCTGCTGGATAGAGCATACAAAAGAACGAATACGGAAGAAATAGTTGGACAGGGAACTTAATAAAATAGACTTTTACTTTGAGGAAGGGCGTAGACTTTGGCAAACCGAACCTGAAAGAGCAGCTTCACGTGAATTCTATGAAATGTGGGAATCTATTCAGAAACCACTACCATTCAAAGTTACTGATTTTATCACCTTACTGGAGATTCTTTTTGACCTTGATGAACCGGAAATCGATAAAACCGCTTATTTCAAATGGCATGCCGAGGAAAATTGCCCGGCCCTGACTGTGGAAAGTCAGGAATGGCAAAAACATTACCTTCTTACGTTTAATGATGGCGAACCTTATGTCGTCGAAAAAGATATGGAATTCTTTGAAGACGATGACCTCTCCCTTGGAGAAAGGCTGGAAGTAATTTTTGATGTCATTGCCTGGCTGCGCAAAAACAAGCCATCCAAGAACATCCTCACCATCACTAAAAAAGATTTCGTTGAGGCAATGCTGGAAGTTGCTAATAATCATGACGATCATGCCATTGGCGCCATGAAACGCACCTCAGCTCGTTATTTGAAATCACTCATCCGCAAAGCAACCGCAGATATGGCTGCCGATGAACTCAGCAGTCAGTTAAGCTTACCGCTTGACGGCGGATACTCTTTTGGTGAAAACAACGAAAATGACGACTTTATACCCGCATTAGCCAAAACAAAAATCCCTTCTCGAACCCCATGGGATATCAATTACAACCTCAAACTGCAAAAGCGCGCTCTTCAACTGTCTGCTGAAAATGACCGTGATTTCGTATTACACTTCGCCAAAGCGGAACAGTTAGCCGCACCCGGACGCTCAGACCTTGCCCTGCGTATACCGGCTACCCCGGATATGCCCATTTCTCAGGGCGAAATAATGAATGTTTTCATACGTGGCGAAAAGGAAATTTTTGGTACGTTCAAGGTCGATATCTTTGATGGAGACTCTATTCTCGGGCGTATACGCTGCGACTTCCCCAAAGAGGCAATGGAACGCCTTGATCGCATGTTTGCACGCCTGCAGCGCAGTCCCATCCATTTTCTGGCTGAAGAATTTGAAAGCCTATGCCATGATGTTGCCGGCAATAAAATCAAAGCGGGCAACGCACTGCGAAATGTCCTTGGTTTCAAATCATTTACATTCGATCCGGGCAAAGTAAAAAGCGCCCCTAAAGAAATGGATGCTTCACAACAGGCTGCCTGGACCGCTGCCGCAAAAACTGATACCCCAGTGGTTTTGATCCAGGGCCCTCCCGGTACCGGCAAGACTTTTGTGCTGGAAAAAGTAGCCCGTGAGCTTTGCCGGCAAGGCAAACGCATTTTGATAACAGCTCCTTCCAATACGGCTGTTGACAATATTTGCAGACGCATAATAAACCTGCCGGTACTGCGCTTCGGCAGAAATCAAAACAGCATTGCACCTGATGTCGCCAACGCCTGCTGGATTGGCGAACCACGTAATGTTAACAGGTTTGTAATGAAACGCGAACAGCTCAACACCGGAGGCATTTACGCCGGAACTCATGTCGGGCTGCTCCGTGACGGCATTGTCAAAGAAGATCAAAAACAGAACGGGCCGTTTGACGCTATCATTTTTGATGAAGCCGGCATGGCAAATATGGCTGAATTCCTTTTATGCGTAAAGCTTGGAAAGCGTGTCCTGCTGTTCGGGGACCACCAGCAGCTTCCACCGTTTCCATTACCAGACAATGTCAAGAAGTCTTTATTCAGCGAATTCGGCGCACTGCCGATACACATGCGCTCACTTGTCGATGACAGCGCCTTGCAATGGCTGGCCGACAGCCGTAATGTCCCGGTAATCATGCTGCAGCGCTCTTATCGCTGCCAGAATCCGCGCCTGCTGAGATTTGCCTCTACCCTGTTTTATGATGCCGGAGTAAAAGCCAGCAGCTCAGCTGAGTACTATCAGCTTGACTTTCATGAGAGAAAAGTCAAATATCCGGTTTCGACCCTGCGCTTTTTTACAACTTCTGATCTCCACTGGAAAAAACGCAGTGAACATCTTTTCATGGAAGGCCAAAAACCGGGTATAGCCAATCCGGTGGAAGCATATATTTGTCTTTATGCGTTTTATCAGGCAATTAAAAGTTATCCGCTTGAGGAAATTTCAATTATTGCCCCGTACCGCAAACAGGTCGGACTTATACGCGATAATTTATCCCTGGACAAGATTCATGAAATCCGCCCTGATCTTAAGATTTCTCCTGAACGCTGGAAACACTTCCTGTTCACCAGAGTAGCGACCGTTGACAGTTTTCAGGGCGGCGAGAGCGATGTTGTTATAATCTGTTATGTTAGAAGTAATAAAGGCGGCGGAATCGGTTTTGTCGACAACCCCAACCGGGTGAACGTTGCTCATACTCGCTGTCGTCGTGAAATTGTAATAACCGGAGATTTAAAGACATTAAAGACTCAGTCCGGAAGCAATATTTTCAGACGCATGGAGCGGGCGTTTTACCGGGATGGTGAGATTATCAAAGTAAACGACTATATGCTTGAGGAAATTGCTGAATCTCTGGCCTCGACACTGCGTTAGCAGTAGAAATACGTTCAGACTTATTGCAAATAAGCCCTGTTGCAATATATTTAGAGGAACATAAACAATACAGAGGTGCATTTACATGTTTTTTGTTATTGCTGGAACCATGACTGCAAGGTGGTTCTCAATAATGCAAAACTGTATAATACAGACGGTTGAAATATGAGCAGACTTTATCTTATAAGTGGAAACGACAATTTTGCTATCAAGGCAAAGACCCGGGAAGTTATCAATGAACTTTGCGGTGAAGACTTCAGGGATAACCCTGACCTTGAAATTATTGTCGGTGACAGTGATGATTTAAAGCCTGAAGAAATGCTTGCTTCCGCTCTGGCATCCTTAAACACGCCGCCGTTCCTCAGCCCTGATAAAAAGGTTTGGTTCAAACACTTCCAGCATTTTGACAAAGCGCTTGCCTCTAATGCCAAAGACATTATCAAGAAGCGTATAACCGAGCTGGTAAAGTTCATTAAACAGGGCATTCCAGAAGACATGACATTAATTATTGACGGGCCCGATCTCGACCAGCGCAAAGCCTTTTTCAAGGCCTGCAAGGCCACGAAAGGCTCTGAAATACATTACTTCCGCAAAGCTGATATTTCTTCCAAGGATTACGCCAGAACTCAGTATGACAAAATCCTTGACATATGCGGAAAAGCTGGCAAGAAGATTGACCAGTCAGCGGTGCAGTACCTGCTGGAAACAGTTGGCAGCGACACCGGACGCTTACAGTCTGAGCTCGAAAAACTGTTCTGCTTTGTCGGCAATGCCAGTCGCGTCACTTTGAAAGACTGTAAATGCATCTGCAGCCGCACCCCTGAAGCCATGAGCTGGGACTTTGCCAACGCCCTTGTTGAAAGAAACATGACAGCCGCTCTTGACCTGGTTAACACTCTTATGGAACAACTTAAATCCCAACGCGGTGGAAACCTGGAGCTCTCTCTCCTGAGCCATGCCGTCCGCAGCTTTCAGGAAATGGTCAAAGCTAAACAGGCAGCCTCCCAGCTTGAACTGCCGACAAGAGTCGGAAAGTCCTATTTTTACTCTGTAGATCAGTCTATCAAGGACCGCTATCCGGATAATATTCTGCTGAAAGTTCATCCGTTTCGAGCTTATATGATATGCCAGAATGCCTCTAACTTCAGTGACAGGCAGCTGACCGCGGCGCTGCGGGGGATACTGGATGCTAACCGCAAACTTGTTTCAGGCGGCGGCGACCCGCGAATTGTGCTTGAACAGCTCATAATCGGTATTACACGCAACAAACGCCGAACGTAAATTCCAATATCACCTTACACTTTATCGTCTGGGATTGAAATTAAATAAAATAACTGGAGCTAACAAACCTGCTTAAATCACCTTTTTTTCACTAATATTTCTTTAAAAATTGCTATTCTGCAATATAATACGGTTTGCGACTGACAGAAATTATTGTAAATGAATGCAGTAAGTTAAAATAGTTAACAAGAGATTTACAAACTATCATGCTGAATAAACACATTGAAAATGCATATAAAGTCCTGGATGGCAAGAAACTTTCACACGAAGAAGCCAAGGCTTTGATGAATGGAGTCCGAGGCAGCGACTTGCTCGACCTGGTCTCTTTGGCCAACAAGGTTCGCGACAAATACGCACCGGGCATTTTTTCATGCTCAATCCTCAACGCTAAGTCCGGCGTCTGCTCTCAGAACTGCCGTTTCTGTGCCCAATCCGCACATCACAATACTGGAGTTGACACTTACGGGCTGGTTTCAAAAGAAGAAGCTCTCAAAGCGGCTCAAGCTGTTTACGACACCGGCGTTCGTTCATTTGGCTACGTGACCAGCGGGCACGGTTATCGTGAACCTAATGAAGAGTTCATGTACATACTTGAAACTTTGGATGCTCTAAAAGAAAAATTCCCTGATATGAAGCTCTGCGCTTCCATCGGCATTCTGAGCAAGAAGACTGCTAAAATGCTGGCTGAGCATCACACTGGCCGCTATAACATGAACCTGCAGACTTCTCCTACTAAATACGCTGATCTCATAGCCGACACGCATACTATTGAAGAAAAAATTCAGACCATTAAATGGTTACAGGAATTTGGCGTGGAAATCTGTTGCGGCGGAATTTTCGGCCTCGGTGAAACAGCCGAAGATCAAGTTGACATGGCTTTTGCCATCAAAGAAATTGATCCTGAAGGCGTCCCGCTCAACCTGCTGCTGCCGATTCAGGGCACACCACTGGAAGAGATGCCGACTATCGAACCTGCTGACGCAGTCAAAGCTTTCGCTATCTGCCGCCTGATCAACCCGACCAAGATGATCAAGTTTGCCGCAGGGCGTGAAACCACCATGAAAGATTTTCAGGCTCTGCTAATGCTTTCCGGCATCAATGCTTTGATGACAGGCGGCTACCTGACAACTCGTGGACGCAGTGTTGACGAAGATAAAGGTTTCATGAAGAAACTGGATAAATTCAGCTCTAGAAACTAGCTAAACTGGACGAGTAAAATGAAGTTAAAAGACAGATTGGAAAAAGAACTTGACGATTTGAAACTGGCTGATCAGTTCAGATTCCTGCGCCAGCTTACACCAGACGGTACTCATTCACATCTGGATGGCAAACCACTGCTCAATCTGTCTTCTAATGACTATCTCGGTTTAAGCGCCTGGCCTCAACTCAGACGAGAATTCTATGAGCAAATGGAACATACCGCGGATGACGCATTTGCCCTGTCAGCAACGTCTTCCAGGCTGCTAACCGGTAATCACCCCGGTTATTTGAGGCTTGAAGACGCGGTCAGTCAGATGTATAACAATCGTGACTCTCTGGTTTTTAACAGCGGTTATCACGCCAATGTTGGTATTCTTCCGGCACTGACTACCCGTAAGGATTTAATTCTCAGTGACAAGCTGAACCACGCCAGCATTATTGACGGCATCAGGCTTTCAGAGGCTGAATTCAAACGCTACCCTCACCTTGACCTGGACAAACTTGAGGCTATTCTGCAAAAAGAAAGCCAACACTATGATAACATTTTTATCATCACTGAATCAGTTTTCAGCATGGATGGCGACATCGCTGACCTGCCGCGTCTGGTCGACCTCAAAGAAAAATATGATGCGATGTTGATTATTGATGAAGCACATGGTGTCGGTGTATTTGGTGAGCGTGGATGCGGTGTTTGTGAAGAACATAACCTGATAGACAAAATTGATATTATTATCGGCACCTTTGGCAAAGCTTTCTGTTCTGCCGGAGCCTATGCCGTTATGGATAAAACGATTAGAGATTACCTGATCAACAAAATGCGCTCTTTGATTTTTACCACAGGGCTGCCTCCTGTTGTAGTTAACTGGAGTCGGTTTGTCCTTGGCAAAACGATCAAAATGCAGAGCAATCGCAACCATTTGCACAGTCTTGCAGAAAAACTGCGCACCGGCATCAGAAATGCTGGAGGTGAAACTTGCGGAAAATCACAAATCGTTCCTTACATAGTCGGAAGTAACACAGATGCGGTCAAGCTGGCCGAAAAGCTGCGTGAAGCCGGACTGATGGTTTTCCCAATTCGCCCCCCCACTGTACCCAAGGGGAGCGCAAGAGTAAGGTTTTCATTGACTGCTGCAATGACAGAACAGGACATTGAGAGAATTCTGGAGATATTGTGAAAATAAAATTGATTAATAAAACCGGCAGCAGTGAATTGCTGCTGTTTTTTAATGGCTGGAGCATGGATGACAAACCTTTTAGGCATCTCTCCGCTGGTATTGATATATTGATGTTTTATGACTACAGCAACCTCGCTAATATTGCTGAAATTGCTGCACTGGTAAACAGTTATAAGACAGTATCGATAAGCGCATGGTCTCTTGGTGTTTATGCTGCTGCTGAGCTGTTAAACGGTTACGATTTTGGATTCCAATCAGCAACCGCGATAAACGGAACCCTGAGTCCGATAGCCCCTGATAACGGCATTCCGCCGGAAACTTTTCAAGCAACTATTGATGCATGGAGCGAGCCCGCCCAAAAACGTTTTACCAGACGCGAATGCTCTGCCAAATATTATGAATTTTTTCAGAAAAATGCTCCTGAACGCTCTGTCGAAGATCAGAAGCATGAACTTATTGAGCTCCAGAAGAGAATCCTGCTGGAACCTGAACAAGGCAACATCTTTAAAACCGCAGTAATCAGCTCTGGGGATAAAATTTTCCCTCCAGTTAACCAGCACTCAGCTTGGGCTCAGCAAAAAATCGAAGTTAACGAAATTGATGAACCCCATTACTTTTTTGCCTCGCTGCAGAGATGGGAGGAGGTACGCGACCTTGGTAAAACCTGATAAAGCTCTCGTAAGGAAGCGCTTTGCGCGCAGCCTGAAAACTTATGCAGAACACGCATTTGTACAACGCTCAACCGCCGAACGCCTGTTGTTCGAGCTTCGAACAGCCCATGGTGAGAAATTTTCGAAAATTCTTGAAATTGGTTGCGGTGCCGGCACTCTCAGCAAAATGCTTTACCGTCAGCTCAAATATCGTGAGCTTTTTCTCAATGACCTGGTTGAAGAATGTTCTGTTGTCGCTGATAAGTTTCGCCGTTGTGAATTTATCGGCGGAGATATTGAAGCTATCTCAGAACTGCCGAAAAATCTTGACCTTATAGCCTCAAATGCTACCTTCCAATGGCTTGAACATTTGCCGGATACTCTCGACAAGCTGGCCGACTCGCTCGTCCCGGGCGGAGTGCTGGCGTTTTCGACATTCGGCCCGCAGAACGCAGAGGAAGTATCAGGCGTTACTGGTAAAAGACTGCGATATCTGGCTGAAACTGAATTAAAAAAAGCTGTTAGTCAGCGTTTCACAATAACCTGTTTCCACGAAAATATCCGCAAACTCCGCTTTGCTCATCCAATGGACGTGCTGCGCCACCTGAAAAATACCGGTGTAACCGCAATTTCCAGCGAAGTATGGACAAAATCCAGTTTACAATCCTTTATAGAAAGCTATATTGAACAAAGTGGAGAAGATGGCATAACCCTGACTTACCATCCTATGGTAGTTATCGCCTCAAAATCTGTTTGATTTTTCTTTCAGCATGCTTCAAGGAGTAGGGATCGGAAAGCAGTGACTTGTGAATTTTTGAAAAGATCAGTCATGGACTTTTCAGCAATGATGAAATTATGAATTAGGTACTGCTATGAAAACTTTTTTTGTTACTGGTATTGATACCGATGCCGGTAAAAGCGTGATCACCGGACTCTTATCACGTTTTCTGCTCAAATCAGAATTAAATGTTATAACAGCTAAACTGGCTCAGACCGGTTGTACTGACATAGCTGAAGACATCGTAACTCACCGTCGCCTGGAAGGCAGAGGCCTGCTTGATATCGACCGTGAACACCGCACATGTCCTTACCTTTTTAATTTTCCGTGCTCACCGCATCTGGCGGCAGAGATGGAAGAGCGCGAAATTAATCCGCAAAAAATTACTGACTGCATCAAAACGCTTGAAAGACAATATGACTGTGTTCTTGTTGAAGGAGCCGGAGGCTTCTTTGTTCCTCTGACCCGGTCTCTGATGACCGCTGATTACGCAGCCGGCTGCAAATGGCCAGTGATAATAGTTTCTTCAGGCAGACTTGGAAGTATAAATCACACTATTTTAACTATCGAAGCGATAAGACAGCGCAAAATGAGAATTGCCGGAGTTGTATATAACTCCTACCCTGTGGAAAAGCCCGAAATAAGCTCGGACTCCAAGTGGGTAATTGTAAAATGGCTTAGAGATCACAATATCAATGCGCCACTGATAGAAGCCCCGCTAGTTGAAGATTTTGACAACCCGCCAGACACAGATTTCAGTCCGATATTCAGGGGAATAGTATAATGAAAAGACATGAAATAAACGCAATGCTTGACTTTGATCGTGAACACATCTGGCATCCATATACATCAATTACTCAACCGTTACCGGTTTATCCGGTAGAATCCGCCAGCGGTGCAATCCTCAAGCTGGCAGACGGCCGTGAACTGATTGACGGCATGTCTTCCTGGTGGGCAGCGGTCCACGGCTACAGCCATCCGCAAATCAACGCGGCAATCCGTGAACAAACCGAAAAGATGTCACATGTGATGTTCGGCGGAATAACGCACAAGCCAGCAGTTGACCTCTGTCGCAAACTAGTTGACCTTACTCCTGAACCTCTGCAAAAAGTTTTTCTGGCAGATTCCGGCTCAGTCAGCGTTGAGGTTGCTATTAAAATGGCCCTGCAGTACTGGCAGGCTAAAGGGCGCAAAAGCAAAGCAAAACTGCTGACTGTCAAGAATGGTTATCACGGTGATACCTTTGGTGCTATGGCGGTTTGCGATCCGGTAAATGGCATGCACAGCCTGTTCGCAGATGTACTGGCGCAGCATTATTTTGTAGAAGCCCCGCAGTGCGCTTTTGATGCTGAATGGGATGACTCATACATCAAAGAAATGCGTAAAACTATTGAGCAGCACGCCGATTCAATAGCTGCCGTAATTCTCGAGCCGATAGTTCAAGGTGCTGGCGGCATGCGCTTCTATTCACCACAATACCTTGTTGAATTGCGCAAACTTTGTGATAAGCACAATGTACTGCTGATTTTTGATGAAATAGCCACCGGATTTGGGCGCAGCGGCAAACTTTTTGCCTGCGAACACGCCAATGTCTGCCCTGATATCATATGCCTGGGCAAAGCTTTGACCGGAGGCACGATGACCTTGTCCGCTGTTCTGGCTACTGCAGAAGTTGGAGAAGCTATTTCCAATGCGACTCCCGGAGTTTTCATGCACGGGCCCACTTTTATGGGAAACCCGCTGGCCTGCGCTGCTGCAAACGCCTCAATTGATTTACTTTTCGAAATCAACTGGGAAAGCAAAGTCAAAGCTATTGAAACTCAATTGAAATCAGAGCTTGCCCACGCCCTTGAAAGCCCGTATGTCGCTGATGTCCGGGTTCTCGGCAGTATCGGCGTAATTGAAATGAGAAAGCCGGTTGACATGGGAAAAATCCAGAAACGCTTTGTTGAAGAAGGAGTCTGGGTAAGACCATTCGGCAAACTGGTTTACGTGATGCCGCCTTATGTTATTAAGCCGGAAGAGCTTTCAAAACTGACTGGAGCATTAATCAAAATAACTGCTGAAGCCTGCTGAACAGTGTTCAGCCGCTGAACCACGCCCGGGTCGTCCCCTGGGCTATATCATGGCGTTGCTTTCATTTACTAACGATATTATCGTGAACTTTCAGAAGTCGAATGATAAGCTTGACTTCATCTTGTAAAAATATCTGGTTTTGACAAATATTTTTTAAATTTATATTTGCATTTCAGCTGAATAGCGTTAAATTGAAAAGCTCAACCCGAAAGGGCGTATAGCTCAGCTGGCTAGAGCGCTACGTTGACATCGTAGAGGTCACAGGTTCAAGTCCTGTTACGCCCACCATTTTTTTGCCCTGATTCCTAATTACACAGGCTTTTCAAAGCAATTATTTCGCTCGTACCAGTATCCGCCAAAGTTTATGGATTCGGCTACTTCCAATTCATCATTAAACTCGATCCCGTCCAATACGATATCTTTGAATTTTTTATAACCTACCCGGTCAACTATGTACCCAACGTGTTCCTTAACCAGAGATTTATCGATGTACTTGTCAATAAATGGATAAGTGTTTTTTATTACCTGAATAACTACATCTTTTTCTGCCCATTTCATAAAAGGCATTGCAAGCCGTGGATTCTTTTTGCCTGTCCTACCCATTATGACAACACTAAAATATTTTTTGGAGCTTCTGGTCATAGCGCCGACAGGACATTTCATCGCGCATTCCCCGCATCCTATGCAACGTTTTTCATCTCTGACAACTGAATAGTTTTTAAACGTTAAAGCTTCTGTTACCTTTTTCTTGCAATTCTTTACGCAGGCCTGACAACTTATACATCTCGATTCATCATATTGAGGCTCTGTCATGCCAATGATTCCAAAATCCTGACTGTGAGCTTTTATACAGTCATTAGGACAACCTGTACAGGCTATTTTAACGTGATAATGGTTTGGAAAGACTTCTTTCTCAATGCTAATCGCCATGTCAGTCGTATCATAATTAGCAAATGGACAGACACGATTACCGATACATGCCGCAATATTTCTCGTACCGGCTGCAGGGTAGCCCTTATGAAGCTCTACAATATCGACACCGATACTTAGCTCAAGGTCTTCCAAAACCGGCCGAATTATTTTATTAATTTCAGGGATATACTTGAAGTCTATATCAGGTATTTCAAATCCCTGTCTAGTTGTTATATGGACAGAGCCGTTTCCGTATTTATCTGCAATTAATTTTATTGTCTCAAAATGCCTTACAGGTAAATGCCCGCCGGGGACACGAACTCTTAATGCTGTCTTACCTCTTTCCTTAGTAATGCGATAGGCATTTTTAGTTATAATTTTTCTATTTATACTCATGCTCAGTCCTTTTAATCAATGAGGTTTTTTGCCTGGATATAATCAAAAACCGGCCCATCAAGGCAAACGTATCTGCTGTCTATTTTGCAATGACCGCATTTACCAATTCCGCAGCTCATATTTCTCTCAAGGGAAATTATGATTTGGTTTTCGCTGATACCATTTTTTAACAGTTCCATAGTAGTAAACTTAATCATAACAGGTGGGCCTACAACTATTACTGAATAGTCAGGGCCAGCTTCAATACCTAAAGTTTTTATGTATTCTGTAACCAGTCCGGTGTCCCCTTTCCATGACTTTTCTCCTTTATCAACTGTTAAGATCACGTCGATTAAAGACTTCCATCTTTCAATTTCCTTACTGAACAAAATGTCTTCCGGAGATTTAAAACCAAGAATCAGGTCAAAGCTTTTTAGCTTATCCCTGTTTTTACAAAAATGATTTATAACATTCTTTACTGGAGCCAGCCCGGTTCCACCAGCAATTACAATCAGTTTTTTATTTTCTAACCCAGCCAGGTTAAAGCCATTACCATAAGGCCCTCTAATAAATAACTTGTCTCCAACTTTCAGCTTGAATATCTCAGTAGTTAATTTACCTACATTTCGAATCGTGAGGTCAACAGAATCCTCATTAAAGTCGCTTATAGATATCGGAGCCTCTCCTGCCCCGGGTAAAGAAACCTGAAAAAACTGACCTCCGTTTACGGGTATATCACATTTTATTCTATATGTTCTATCTATATCTGTTTCATCTTTAAAAGAAAGTATTTTGGCTTCAACCGGTAAATATGGATTGCTCATTTGTCGTTCTCCTTTTCTATAATGTCATAAAGTTTATTAATGCATTTAGAAAAAGAAATGTATTCAGGACAAACGTCATCACACCTGCCGCATCCCACACACATATGCTTCCCAAATCTTTTATGGTAGTCATATATTTTATGCATAGTTTTAAAGCGCATTCTTTCTCCGTTTTTAGTTCTGTAATCATGCCCACCGGCCATTATAGAAAAATTGTCCAAGTGACAGCCAGCCCAAACTCTTCTTCGTTCTCCCCGCCTCTTATTATCATCATAAATGATATCATGCGTGGTAAAACAGCTACATGATATACATGAAGTATTGCACCTGCCACAGGCAATGCATCGCTTAATATATTCCTGCCATATATCATGTTCAAAAACAGCGGGGTTTATATTTTCTGACAAAGGAACTTTTACTTCAAGTTTATTTTTTTCTATAAATGAAACCTTATAATCTTCTTCAACGCCATAGCTTTTAAATAATTCAGAAAACATATTATCGTTTGAATCAACAAGTATATCTTCTTCGGTAAATTTTA
This sequence comes from Lentisphaerota bacterium, assembly GCA_024225035.1. Taxonomy (GTDB): domain Bacteria; phylum Verrucomicrobiota; class Lentisphaeria; order Victivallales; family Victivallaceae; genus Zth2. The sequence goes on along the minus strand of JAAEMX010000260.1, from coordinate 30,217 downwards.
TTGCAGTCGAATAGCTGTCTGCTTTATTTGAATTCATAGAGGCACAGAAACAACTGTCAAAGCCATCATCACATTCTATCAGCCAAAATTTAGTACTCTCAAATCTTCTTTTAAAATAATTATCTTTAACATCCCCATTGTTTAAGAACATATTTTTCAGTCTTTCAATTCCGTTTAAATCGCAGGTCCTCAGCAGAATAATTTTATTTTTTTCTTCATACTCGGACTCTCTAATTTTTGAATCAGTAAAGTAAAACATCGTTTCCCTTGGCGGAAAAAGAATTTCCTTCGGAGAAAAAAAAGTTTTTTTATCAACGACTATTTCTTTCAATGATTCAATTTTCCTATAACCAACCACCTCCTGGGCAGAGTGACGCGTTTCAAAAGGCATCAGAGCTGGAGCCATTATGTCATAATGCTTTGATAATGCGGACAGAACATCATCAAAATATTTCGGTTTCAACCTGTAACCCATTAGTTTTCTCCAATGATAATTTTATTATAATCCCATGCAGATATTCAGTTAAAAATCACGCGCTAAAGCTATATTTTTAATTTCTCAACTTACTGAGTAAATACTCCCGATTAAGACATTTGATGATGACATTTGTATTATGGTATGCATTACAGCGATAGAAAAAGACTGACAATGAAATAACTACTTTATTCATAATCAGTATATGAAACGACGCTAATTAATTTTTACGATATTTTCAGGCTTAATCTTAGTAGCAAAGAATCTTAATAATTTATTACATAGTTATATTGTATAGATTAAATCATAATTTACTCTTCAATCTATTTATTAGATACACAATACCTGCAATTTGTTCCGAAATTATAAGTATCATACGTAAGTTATATATTTTGAGGAAATAACAGCCTTCCTTAATTTAATGCTTTTATTTGTATCAACTGAACAGGCGGAACAATTGAGATAAGCGATGGTCTGTTTCATCAGGTTAAATGTGTTATTATTTTATATCGAGGTTTTTATATGCCGTTTAAGAAACCAGCTTATCTTGTTATTATGTTTTTGATAATTTTTTCGGGAATCATCTTTGCTGCAAAATGCAACTCAAGCTCTGAACCGGAGGGGGCTGTTCTGCTTAAAGAGAGAATATTTTTTTATAACCCGCCACGCTACTACTTTGTTAAGCCGTCATTTCTTGCCTACAAAATATCTGACAGCAAACTGCCCGATTACATATATGCCCAGCTTGGAGCTGAAGATCAAACGAAGTATTCCAAGGAATGGATGGACAAAGCTGTCGGCAGTATCGTGGCTCTGCAGATCGGCAAAAATGAAGCACCTGACTTCTATATTGTCGGTAAAGATACATTTGATAAGTATTATCAGACATTCGATTACAATGAACTTAAAACTATAAACCCTGATTTATGGGACAGATTAAATAAATGTGAATGGTTCGATATTATCATTTCCTGCTGTGAAAACAACCTTGTCGGCGCTAGAAAAAACGGCGGTCCATTTGAGATGGTCAAGTTTTCTGACATCGGTTTTGATGTATCGCAGGATGCTGTAATTCTAGCCCCATGGGGAGAAACTCAAACCAAACCGGCGGGGAAAGACGCTTTTGTGGTCATAGAGAAAATTGATCAACCACAAGATCCTTCTGAGGAATATCAGTATTATATGGTAAACGTTGATGAAAGAGGAATACCGATCGGATACGAATATGCCGATGGCAATAGAAGTTTTTTCGGTGACAGCGCTATCATAACAAAATGAACACTTTTTCCTACTTCTACATAGTCTTTTTACTCCTTATCTCATCATTTCATTTTCAGGTAAGCACAAATTTATTTTAATTGACTAAAAAAATCTTGTCAGCGCAAACAAGTCATGCTATAATTTACTAGAGTACAGCATATTATGGAGAAAAGGAATTGTAGCAACCACTTTATTCGCACTTGATCTCATTGTCCTCGGGAAAGCTATATGCATGGTAATGAGGTAATTGGCAAAGGTGGTTCCTGCGTTTTTACTGATGAACCCTAAGCATGTCATAGAAAAATATTGTCTGAGATGCGACTTAAGCTCGCATGACTCCAGCGACCTCTGGAAAACTTCTCTGGGACTGAAAACCATACGCCTGAATTACAAATCCCGATTGCTGGGGTTGCCTTTGCTATCATTTTTAAAGTTTTTTGATTTTATGGTCAAGCCGTCATGGCTTCTCAAAAACAACATGCAGGAATATCCGGAGGTCAGGGCAAATTGCGCAATGTCTTTGATGAATATCTATCCAATCTGGCCCGATAAACGTAATATGGATATGATTTACCGCCATTTGTACTGGCTCACAACTAATGAATGTATGGGAAGCAAAGGCTCCGGCTGGGGCAATAACTACCTTCAGCCAATCTCAAGAGAAATAGAGTATTCACCCCAAAACGCCTTGGCATCGGTAACTGCTGTTTGTGTTGAAGCACTCTGCAAATTCAAAGAACTTGAAAAAAGCGATGAGTTTGATTCAGCCTTATACGGCTGTCTTGATTTTCTGCTAAATGAACTGCAAACTATGGAAAAAGATAAAGACTCCATAGCGGTTTCATGTTCAACAGAAAAGGACCTCATAGAGACCAACGTTCAAGCTGCTGTGATGAAGGCCCTTGCATGTCTCTACCCGCTGGCATCGTCTAAGGAAAAAGCCGAGATCACATTACGCGTAAAAAAACTTTATAACTACCTGAAAAAGATACAAATGAAAGACGGCTGCTGGAAAATGATTCCGGGACATGACATTCCGGTAAGCTGCCGCTGCTGCTGCAACATTTTAACCGATATTGCTGCAACTGCGACACAAGTCAATCTGCCTGGATCTCAAAAAGTTATCAACAAAGGCTGGCGATATGTGGTCAAAAAACTTTTTTGTGAGCACAAAGGCATTTTCAAACGCTATAACGATCACAAATTATCACGGTTTTTCAGATATACCCTGTCAGATAACGCCGCTGCCATGCATACCGCTATAATGCTGGGTAACGTCGAAATGGCCAGTACTTTAAATCAAAATATTGAAAAGTATTTCATCAAATTCGGACACATTTATTCACGTATCGACCAGTTCGGTATGCGAAAGAATAAAGATTATCTCAGAGATGGAGTCAGCTCTTACCTGTTGGCATTATCCGAGCTCATCAAAGCCGAAAACATTAAATAAAATTAATATACAAAAAGATATAAAAAGGAGCTGGAGATGAAAATAGATATCCACACACACATTATTCCAGAAGTTGACGACGGCGCGCTTAATATGGAACAGGCTGAAGAGATGCTGAAAGTTTCAGCAGGTGATGGCGTCGGTACTATTATACTTACTCCACACTACTCAAAAAATCTGCATGATATTATCCAGCAGAAAGCCAAAGAACTTGAAGAAATGGCTTCAGCCAATGGCATAAAACTGCTTTCAGGATGCGAATATGATTACACTCAAGTGGTAAATCAGGACGACCTGATAACGCTCGGTAACAATAAATTTGTCCTGGTGGATCTATACAGCACAGCGGCACACCGACAGCTGGCTTTTGAGCGAGTCATAAACAATCTCACCAAAACAGGATTCATGTTTATACTGGCGCACCCGGAAAGAAGCTTTAGCAGAAATGACCGAAAAGACCTGCAGACTCTGCGTGAAGCCGGAATGTATTTCCAGCTCAGTGCCGCTTGCCTGTTAGGCGAACACGGCTCAACAGAACAACGCAACGCTCATTTTCTATTGCGTCACGGCTTCGGACATTACGTGGCGACTGACGTGCACTATTACCGACTGCAGCCCAAGCTCCTGACTCGCTGTGAAGAAATGGTAACTGAAAAGTACGGAGAAAAAACAGCCCATATACTTTTTTATGAAAACCCTGAGCGCCTGCTTCGAGGCGAACCGCCTCTGGACATCCGCCCACGCAGAAACATTATTGTTCATATGTGCAGCATGTTCGGTGTCTGGGTATAAAATAAGATTATGTAGTCTTTTAAAAAAATGGTTGGATTTTGATAAATTCAAGATTCAGCTAATCAGGCAAATTTACTTTCACAGCTTGAAAATTATCAATAAATCACCATTTTTATAGTAGCACAATACAACAAAAACTTTTACCATACAGCAAAATGTATATAACAAAGCAATACAAACAAGTTGGAATTCAGTTTTGTTTATTAGCTACGTTGTGCTGATTAATTTTTCAAACCACTTCGTTTTTAAAGAATTTCTTTTTTCATTCAATAATAAGCTTTTGCCAGAAAGGCTCAAATTCTTCACTTATTATTCAGCAGGCGGTAAGTTTGTTGCATCTGTATACCTGACAGGTTATACTGGCGGGGTGAGGCCTTTTTTGCCCTCTGTAGCATTGTCGTAGAAGCGCTGAGTAGGATAGGCGAAGTCGATGTCCTTACGGTCGTTAAAAGCATCCAGAATATCCTCCCACATGGCTTCTTCACAACCGCGGCGGCGACGGGGTTCGACCAGAAAACGCAAGGTCAAAAGCACTCCGCAGTCTTTTACTGAAGTATAGACAATGGGAGTCAGTTTGTGGTAGAATAACATGTATTTTTTGCTAGCTTCCTTGAGTCTGGACTCAGCTCTCTTCGAGACTTTTTCAGAATGCTGATTGGCAATTTCAGTAAGGACTTTTTTAGCTTCTTTCCAGTTACTTTCAAATGTCACCAGCACTGGAAGCTCTGACCAGATGTAGTGGAAACCTTCAGTAAAGTTGGTAATCGTTTTATTCAAAACCACGCTGTTTGGCACATGCATTACCCTGCCCGTGCTCTGATCGGCATGAACCCAATTGCCAACTTCGTTGAGGGAAAATTTAAAAGCACGAATGTCTATAACGTCCCCAACAATATCATTGTCAATCTGTATACGATCACCAACAAAAAACGGGCGTTTCCATAATAGATAAAGCCAGCCGGCAAAGCTTCTGACCAGATCCTGCAAGGCAATAGTTAAGGCCGCTGATACCAGCGCAAGAAACTGCATTACATTCCACGAAGGGCGGAACCAGACACGAAGCAGTATGAGGGTAAGCAAAATTATGTAGGTGTAGCCAATGCCCTTATTCCAACGATAACGCACCCCTGGGTTTTCGGTGTTGTACCACACTATGCGCTTGACAACACGGCGCAGCATCCAGAGGAGAAAGATAGCAAGAGCTGAAAACAGAATTTTGAACTGATGCTCGGCATTCAGTCGAGTTACTTCCTGAATCCATTTAGCTACTTCATCAAACATTTCCGATCTCCGGTTAAGCTGCATTGGGAGTTATATTTCTGAATATCCATACATTAACCGTGGTAGCCAGGCAAGTCAAACCAATTAATAAGCTGTAAGCTTAATATTACTCCGTCATTAAACCGTCATTCCGTCATTTCAGCTTAAACTTAAGGATTCCATGCAGACATTTTATCTGTATAGTAAGTCATTTCAGAAGTATCGAATGATTTATATTGACCTACATAGGCATCCGCAAACAAAGTTGAAGCCGCGGGGTGACGATCGTATTTTTTAGACCATGTATCAGTCGAATAGTTATCCTGATCACTGCTGTCGACTACAAATAGATTAGAATCTGTTTCCTCGACAATGACTATATTGCTCGGTGAGGTTTTTGCCGTTCCCAACCGGCTGCTGTGCCAGCTGCCGAATGCAGCGGTTTGTTCATATATTTCACGGCAGTTAAGAGAAAAAGATGAGTTGCGTTTCGTCTCGCGCGGACACTTGAATATCTTCATATTGCTTTCTATTTCTGCTTCGGATTGCCCTGCAATCATACACATCCACCCAGTTCCGGCAGTCCACGTGTGCACACCTGAGGCATAAGGAAAAACGCCATCGTGGGCATCAACATAGCTTTGCAGCAAAAGGTTCATCTGGCATAAATTGTTGACACACGCAATTTGACTTGCTTTTAAGCGCGCCCCATTTAAAGCCGGCAACAGAAGTCCGGCCAGTATTGTTATGATAGCAATCACAACCAGGAGTTCCACAAGGGTAAATCTTCCTCTATCTTTCATGAATTTGCCTCTTCCTTTGCTGTAAGCTGTTTTCTCTGAGCAAATATAGCTGCGCTTTCTATTTTATACAAAAAAGCGGGATAAGACGTGATGCCTTATCCCCCAGGTAATTGTAAATTTGAAAAATCTTAGATCCAGCGGCGAATCCAGGAACGAAGGCCGCGGTTGGCGCTTACCATAATCAATGGTTTGTCGCAGACTTCAGCCACTTCTTCCGGCAAAGTACCGTGGAAAACATGGCTCAACATCGGTTTGTTTGACGCACCGATAATCATCATGTCATAGCTTTCTGCTTCGTCAAGGATTGCCTGTTTGACATCGTGGCTTGGTACGCTCTTAGCTGAAACGTTTTCAGGCCTTACACCAAACTCTTTCAAGTTTAGTGTCAAAAGTGTCGACGGATCAAACGAACGGCCGTTAACAACGCTGAAAAGCGTTACTTTGGTCTTTTTTGATGCCAGCGTCAAAGCCGTTTCAAGAGCAAGCTTGCTGTTAGGTCCGCCGGCAACCGGAACCAGAATGTTTTCGTATTCACGATCGCCGCAGTTCTTCATTATAATTACATCGCAAGGCGAAGACTCAAGCAATGGATCAACTGTTGAACCAACTGAGAAAAGACCGTTATTGCGCCTGCCGTGCCACCCCATAATGAGAAGGTTGATTTTCTTCTGACGCAAAGCACTGAGAATGCCTCGGGCAATATTACGGCAGTAACGTAGAGTAGAGCTGACATCAAAGTGTCCTCCTAGGTAAAGGATTGTTTCAGTAATCCCTTCTTTACCCTCGTGCAAGTATTTATCAGCGTCAGTAAGAGGAACCAGATCAGGAACAGGAACCATGTGAATAAGTTCAAGTGAAGCTTTCTTCTGGCTGCATATTTTATAAGTATTTTTGACCATGGATAAGGCATTGGCAGGGTTGGCCACTGCCAGCATAACTCTGGCTTTACCGGGTTCTACTGTTACTGCTGCTTCTTCCTCAAGGACATGAATTTCATCTTCAGTCGCAACCGCGTGGAATCTGGAATACAGCCAATAGACAATAAATCCAAATATCAGCCACGTACCTGCTGTAACCAGCGCCGACACACTGAATTCATGCATAAAGAATACCAGTGTAAGCTGACAGATGATTGCAAGTATCGGGAAAAGAGGGAAAAGCGGCATAAGGTAGCCATATGTCAATTCATCGCTCATACTGCGGCGAATTTTAATGACACATAAATTAACCAGAAAAAACAGGACGAGGAACGTCAAACTTGCCGCTGCCTGCACTTCTTTGATAGGGAATAATCCTGCAAGGCAAATAACAATGACACCTGTCATAATCAATGCAAACCAAGGAGTTTTGCGGCTACCGGAAATTCTGGCAAAAGCTTTGGGCAGCATAGCGTCACGCCCCAGTGCATATGAAGCACGGGTACCTGAATAAATGGTCGCATTAAGAGCGGATGTACTTGAAAAAATAACGGCTAAGGTCAGCAACAGGTTAGCATAAGGGATCATCCGTCCAACAGCATGGCGGAAGCCTTCTTCGTTAAAGCTGCCAATCCACTGCCATGGCTGCACCTGTTTTCCGGCGACAGTCAAACCAGGACCAGCCTTAACGGCAACAATTGTCGCAAATGTAACAACCACATATGTAAGAGTCACTACTAGAACAGACAACAACATCGCTTTGGGCAAATTCTTTTTCGGATTTGAAACCTCATCACCTGCTTGAGCAATAACTTCATAACCTTCAAAGGCTACGTAAATTGCCCCCATTGTAACCGCAAGTTTGAGCCAGCCGTGCGGAATAAAATCATGGAAGTTCGCCAGTCGGCTCGGATCTTTTATTGCAATGATGACACCGATAATACCAATAACAAACATGAAAGCGGTTTGCAGCAGAGTTACAATCGCACCGATTTTACCGGTTTCTGAAGCACCGCGATAGTTGATGTAGATAAACAGGACAGCCGCACCTACAGCCGCCGCTTTTACTACTAACCCAAAAGTGTTTTCGCTTATGTCAAGCTTGAGCCAGGTAGTAAGAATAAAACGCATAGTGTAGAGCGAGAAAGTCATCGCATACATGGCGCCGGCTACGCTGGAAGCAAACCATTCCATCCATCCCGCTATAAAGCTGGCCTGCCTGCCGTAACCGATACGGGCAAAGTTATAAGCACCTCCCGCACGTGGAATTGCAGAACTTAATTCAGCATAGCTCATAGCTGTAAACAGCGCAATAACACCATTAAGGGCAAAGGTCAGCAGCAAACCACCCGGGCCGACGAGACCGATACAGTTACCGATACCAAGGAAAACCCCGGCTCCAATCATCATTCCAAGCCCCATCATCGTCACGTGGAATAGATTAAGATCACGCGATAGTTCGGAATGTACTTCAGTTCTGGCTGCCATTCTTCTGCTCCTTGATTATCTGTCGAGAAGTTTTTTCTTCACCTTGATTCAGGCGATCGATAATCCGACAGCTCCATGCCACCAGTACGATGATGCACAGAACGGCTATAGCCAGGACAATAAGTCCTAATGTCATACTTGCTTCCATAAAATTATCCAAATAAGGTTCTTTTTTTTTACATACGACCACTAAAATTGCCACATTTTTATAATTCAGCAAGCAATTTTAGCTAAAAAAAGACTATTTAAACAGTGTTTATGTTCAAATTAATCTCAAATTCTATTTGGATTTGAAGTTAATTCCAGTTATATTTATGGTAAGAGTAAAAAAATAGTAAACCAGATTTAAGGACTGGTTCCGGTCATTTTCCTTTTTGAAAGTTCAATAACTCAGTTTTTTTTACCGGAACTGATTAACCATGGGAAACGTCTTATGAGCGTGTCATTTACTGATTTTATGCCGGAAGCAAATATTTTTTATTTGAAGGGAACAACCAAACGTGAAGTACTGAATGAGATGGTTGACCGCCTGGCAAAAGAAACGAGTTTTGATCGAGATAAAATTTATAATGAAGTCTGGAAACGTGAAGAACAGCTCTCAACAGGACTGGGGCACGGCATTGCTCTGCCGCACGCCAGAATAACCGACTTTGGCGAACCTGTAGTGGCGCTTGGTTTCAGCAAGCAGGGCATCAAAGACTATCAGGGCATTGATAATCAGACTGTCCAACTGGTCATCATGATTCTTTCTGAATTTGAAGACCGTCAACGCTACTTGACCATTCTGCGCAGTGTTTCTGATAAGATGCTTGACGACAAAGACTTCATCGCAAAACTACAGGACGTTGTTGCCAAACCTGCAGAAGCTCTCGAAATGCTAAAGTAAGCCATTCAGTGCACTCTGTTTATTCTTTCAGAGTGCACAAAAAAAATCCGTACACAGGGTGTGTTTGCTTCAACAAAGTTCTATACTTCATTCATATTGTAAAAGTTATAAAAAAGAGCTTATAATGAGCCTACAAATTTGGATTGCCTTTGTTTTTGCAGCTTCAATAATTTTGATAATGCCGGGGCCAACTATAATTCTGGTTATAAGCCAGGCCACAAGTCACGGCCGGAAATCTGTTATTCCTTTAGTAGCCGGCGTGCTGCTGGGTGATTTTCTGGCAATGGCCTTATCTCTTTTAGGGCTTGGCTCACTGATGATTGCTTCTTCTGAATTATTTGCGGCTTTCAAATGGATAGCGGCAGCATACTTAATCTTTATCGGGATAAAACAGTGGCTGGCAAAGCCTGAAATCAGTCAACTCTCAGAAGCTTACAAAGAAAAATCAGCCTTATCTCTATTCAGAAGTTCTTTTCTTGTAACGGCTCTCAACCCAAAGAGCATAGCTTTCTTTGTGGTTTTCTTCCCGCAATTTGTCAAACCTTCCCATTCCGCGTTTATTCAATTCAGCATTCTCGGGGCAACGTTTCTTTCTTTAGCTTTCATAAACGTGACTCTGTATGCTGTTTTCGCTGGCGAGCTGAGAGAAAAAATCAGCAGCGCCAACACCCGCAAAGTATTTAACCGACTGGGTGGAAGCGCCTTAATCGGAGCAGGCATTTTTACAGCCAGCATGCAGCGATCATCATAAACCTGTTGCAATAATTACTAGCTCTGGTACTTTAGACTAAAGAGGATAATTTCAGATAATTTTATCTCAGGAATGTTAATATTTAATCTAAATATTTTAACTGGAGTAATTATGATGAAGATTATGAAAAACGCACTAGGAGTACTGGTACTGCTTTTTTCATTAACAACGTTTGCACAGCTGAAAATTACTATTCCCGACAAGCCACCTGCAGTAATTGACTACGAAAAACAACTGGTTACCCGAACTAACTTATACTCAAAACCACCAGCATTCGGCAAGGGAATCAGGCTGGCTGTATTTCAGAACCGGGACAAAGTTAATTCTCAAAAGGCCATAACTTATAATTTAGCTCAATTTAAAATGGCCGTGAAAGAAGCAAAAGCTTATGGCGCACAAATGGTCAGCTTCCCTGAACTTTATATGGTCGGAGACAGCCTGGAACCGGATATGGTGAAAAAATGGGCGGCATCACAAGACGGGCCAATCATAAAAGAAGTTGGAGAAGTTGCTAAAAAATACAACATGGGAATAATTTTTCCCTATCCCGAAAAGGCACAGTACAAAGGCAAGTTGCGCTATTTTGACTCGGTCGCCGTAATAGGGCCACAGGGCAAACTGCTTGAAAACTGGCGCAAGGTAATGCTGTTCAGTACTTCAGACCGACAAAACTTTGATGCCGGCAGCGGCCCGTATCGTATCGTAAAAGTTAATGGTTTTCCGTTCGGCGTGCTGATTTGCTACGAAGCTGAATTTTTTGAAGCGCAGAGAATCCTTGCCCTAAAAGGAGCGAAGTTGATAGTTGTACCTAACGCCACTTTTACCTATAGCTTGCTTCCCGACGGCAAAAGCGCTAACTACCCCAATGTCGGCAATATTCTGATGCCTGCCTATGCTTTTGCCAACAACACCTTTGTCGCTTTTTCCAACCACACCGGTTATGAGCCATTAGACGAAAGCGTCCAGATATACCAGGGCAACACACTGGTAGCTGGGCCTGATGGGCAGATTATTTTACAGGCAAAACCAAAGCAAACGACTCTTCTGATTGTCGACATTGTACCGGAAGCATTTCCTCCTAATCATCCGGGCAATACCAATTATCTCAAAGACCGCAGGCCGCGGCTTTTCCATTACATAACAAAAGATAAAGTAGACTTTGACGGCGGCTTTAGTTACCCCAAATTCCACCTCAAGGGAGAATAAGTTTACAAAAAAAGACACAGGTGATTAAACCTGTGTCTTTTGTATATTCTAAAATAGTGCTAAGACTATTTTTTATTCATTTTAGCAGCGATTTCTTTTGCTCTTGCAACAATTTCGTCAGCTGTTTTTCCATGAAGATTCTTTTTCAATTCCTCTTCTAATTTCTTTTTATCGCCCTTAGCTTTCATATGACTGGAAAGAAATACGCTGGCCAGTGCCATTGTAAATTCCTCTCTTTTTTTAGCATCCGGAACGCTTTCCGCCATTTTGTCTGAGGAGACTTTCATAGTCTTTTGATTTGTAGCATCAAACGTCGGCTCTCCACCGCAACCGGCTATGAAAGCTGCAGCTACCAATACCATTAAAAGCTTTTTCACCTTAACCCCATTCTTTGTAATATTATTAATTAAACAAACCATTAATTGAACATAAACCTTTTGTATTGCAAGTTAACAACAACATTTATTTATATACAAAATTAAACCGCAGAGTATAATAAACACTTTGCGGTTCATAATCAAGTCTGTTCTAAAGTGTATTATTAGAAGCTGGCATATCTAGAATATTATTCATATTCGGCATCTTTGGTATTTTTATACCTGAAGCGATATCCATAATTTGATTAGCAGTTTTACCATGAATCTGATTTCTGAAAGCAGCTCTTTCCTTACTTTCTTTTTTGTCTTTAACGCCTTTGCTCAAAGCTATTTTAGTCACAGCCTGCAGCAGCTCATCTTTTTTATTCTTCGGAAGACTGTCAACCATTTTAATCAGTGAAGACTTCAGCGCAGCCTCGGTGGAAGCATTAAGTTTCAAGTCTCCGCTGCATCCAAACATAAAAGCAGCAGCCAGCAAGGCAAGAAATAGCTTTCTCATATCAAACTCCTTTAGCATCTTTTCTATAAGTTACGAATAAATAAATTCTAGCAGAAAATCAACTTCAAAGCAAATATCTTTCGGCGCTCAAAAGGCCTTTTCCAAAGTTTTTACGCAGTAAACAACCAGCGTTCCGCTGCTGACTGCATCGTCAATCAAATTACCGTCGTTAAAACATTGGAAACAAAATTAAATTGTATAAATAACCAGCAAGAGCTATATTGGAGCAAAGCAACGGCTGTGGGGGATATGTCCTGGCTGAAAAGCTGTCAAAGAAATCCAGCCATCCACAAAAACAGTAATAATAAACCGCTTTACATAAGTAGAGCCAAAATCCACTAAAAAGGGCATAAAAAAGACGATTTTGAGTCGGAAAAATTTGCCTGTATTTTTGTAATAACTTAATAATTAAAAACTTGTGCCGAAATAAAGGTGTATGACTCCGTTATAAAACTCCGTTATAAACGACGTTAATTTATATTGACCAAGAACTAATCACATTAAATAATTTCGAAGGATAATTATGAGAATAAATCTTATAATGTTAGTACTATGTTTTTCTCTTATTCTTGCAGCTACCAGTTGCAACAAGACCAAATCTGGGCCAGTATCTGGGACAATGAGCTTAAGTGTATCTGATACATCTGTAAGTTTCTATTACACCGCTGCTTTTAGTAAAAATAAAAAACAGGAAATAATCTTAGCTTATTGGGACAATATGCCAAGGCCTGCTGAATCTGAATTCGGTCCCGACATTATGCGAAACCCACCTGATATAACGTGTTCTTTAGCCAAATCAGATTCTGCTGTAAAATTTGAATGTGTTGGAGAATTTGATGGTAAAACTGGTAGAGGAAAGGTAAATATTAATGGCAAAGTCTTTGATGTATCCAATGGGCGTTTATTTTTGATAAATACCCTTGTAAAACCCATAAAAGTGATCCAGCTCAATGAGCAATTTAATTTACCCCCATTTAATGATTTGTCCTGTTTAGATTTACCCTTTACTAAGAAGATAATTTTAAATGCTTTTTCATCTTGTGATAAAAAATTTGAATATCTTGCTAAAAACAATAAAACAGTTGCTGCTTTTCTTGCCGATAGTAAAAAGAAGTCCGACTCGTCAAAAACTAAAATCAAAGAATTGAAGAGCAAAACACCTTAATATGAGGTAGCGGAGTTTTTATTGGTAGTTATAGTGGTTATAGTGGAGTCATTTATAGTGGAGTTATAGTGGAGTCATACACGTTAAATTTTATATAATAATCTAATATACAAATTGTTATAGGTGTTTGTTAAAATTTTTGCACCACAAAATTGACTTTTTTCATGCCAAAAAGTAGGAAATTAACCTGTATTTTGTAATAAGTGAATAATTAGCTATGATCTGCTGGCTTCCAGCATGCTTTTGGTTATCTCGTTCATGATTAAATAGAAGCTGCCGGAACGGAAATCGTAGACCTCACCGCGCATAAGCTCTTTAGCACGGCTGACTCCAGACTTGATTACCTCCTGCTTGTAAACATGAGCCAGCGACTCAAGGTATTTGGTCACGTCTTTTTCAGAGATGTTGGCTGTATACACACTACCTATTTTGACCAGGCGATCAAACTGATTGTAAAGCTCAGGCACTTGGTAAATGTATTTACCGCCATAGCCTTCGGAATAACTGATTTGTGACTCAATGCTTAAATTGCCGTTTCCATCAATAACCCGATTGGCTGCGGTGAACCACTGACCACGGCTGTAGTAAAGGGCAATGAGTCGCATCATTCCGTGCGCTGCCGGAAAGTAATAGATATGCCCTTTTATGTTGACTGGCTTAGAAAATTCAGGGTGTTTAGCGTAATTCACCGCAAAAATCGCAATATCAGGAGCATGAAGCTGATAACTTATAGCGTCATAATAAGCTTTGATAATATTGCTGGTACAGACATTTGTGCCGGAAACCGCCCCGTAATGGTCTATGCTGGATAGAAATTTACAATAGGCTTTGATAGAAGTGCTTTGACTGCTTCTGGAAAGATCCTGTCTGGCATTATCGATCTGCAGGTAACCGCAGCCGCTTTGATTCGGGCTGAGGCCGGATTCCTGTACACCTATCGCCAAATAGTAGTTAGGGCCGAAAGTGCTTAATATATCTGAAGATAATTGAGGGTCAGCCCCGGCTGCAGTTAAATCTGTTTCTACTTTTGTAAGATTCAGGTAAATGCAGTAGGCATGAGCCAAGGAAAGAGCAAAGTTTTTACCATAGGCATTAAATATTCTTTCAGTACTGAAAACACTGCCGCAGTAGCTTAGAGGAGTCGAAACAGAGCCGATTCCAATATTAAAAGTTTTGTAGTCATCAACAGCCGCTTTTGACTTCATGCAAAACGCTGAAGACAAGGCTAGCGCTAATGAACAATATAAAAGCTTACTTAACATACTTCTACTGCCTCTAAGTTATAAAAAACCGTCAATTCAATTAAAAAATAGAATGTCGGTGCAAGTGTTTAATACTCCATACGCGTCTCCATGCCTTTTTAGACATTTCAAAAGTAAGTATGTTCTCTAAACAATTAACAAAGTGAGGAAAAACATGATAACATTTATTAGACTAATGCTCTGTTTTGAGCTCAATTTGAAGCAAAAAATATTTATGTAAAAAATACCTATTCCATAGAATAATGATTGTTTAAACCAATATTTCGTAATTTTTTATATAATTATTTAAATTCTATAAAAATATTTTTCAGGAGATTTCAAAAACTCCTGAAAATAAAAAAATAAATCACTCACTTTATTTTTAGCAGCTTCCCCAGGAAGGTCTGTTTTATCTCAATAGCTCCTGCAGGACAAAGCTCCTGACAGCAAAAACAGCGAATACATTTATCTAATTCCCACTTCGGTAAACTGCCTTGTTTCTTATCAGGGTGCATATTTACAGCTTTAGGGTTTTCAGGACATACTTCGACACAGCGTCCGCAGCTTACGCACTTGGATCGAATCAAAGCCGGATATGGAGCAACAAATTTGGTAAGCAGATCATTAAATCTTTTTCCAAGAAAAAAGAAGTTGCCTGCAGCCCGAGCTTTTTCGAAATCGTCAACCTTCATTTCTGAAATCGCTTCACCGAGCACTTCTATATCCTCCGGCAAAACCGTCCCCCATTGATGGTCATGGGCTTCCTTCAAAGCAGGAATCTCCAGAGGATCGTCATAACCGATTAACTGTACCGCAACTGAATCTACAGCACTCAGTGACTGCCCCATGATAATTGCTCCCAATTCATAAGGATCACCACTCTTAGGGCCGTTTCCCTGCATGGCTACGATTCCGTCCATAATAGCATATGAAGGTTTAACTACGTCATTAAGGTCAAGCAGCATTCTGCAAAAATCATGAGCATTCGGCATTCGCGTATGCCAACCGGCCTTTTGAGCACCAACAATGCAGCCGAACTGATTTTTGATAGCTCCGGTGAAAAAAGCCATAGCGTGAGTCTTTAATTTCGGTAGAGTTATCAGCACATCGCAGTTCAGAGCATCAGCAGCCACATTCCAGGCACGGCAGCGTAAAGCTTTTTCCAGCGAGTACGGTACCTCTTTTTTAAATTCACGACACTCGACACCATATCGCCTGGCAACATCCATAATGCCACAGCGCTCCGCTACTTTGGCGCCAGAGCCTATTCCGGGAGAATCCCCGAAAGATAATTGCCCGGCGTAATCTTTGAGCACTCGCACAACGCCTTCAAAAAAAACATGGTGCGTTAAAGTTGGTGAACCGATTTTTTCTGAAATCAGCAGGTTAGGCTTCAGTAACACGCTGCTGTTAACAGGAATAATATTACGTATATAATCTTCGCCGCCAAGCAGTTCAAAGCCTTCTCTAATCTTACATTCCACCATTTCGGCATCATATTTAGGGCATTTTAGGAGTGCTGTTTTTTCCATTATTTTTCCTGAATTCATTTTTACAGATAAACTTGAATATACCTGACATGCTCGAATTTTGCAAAACAAAATGATTTACGCAAGAAATCAAGGTATTAATTTTGTCTATATAATTTGAAATATATGCTTCCAGAATGTAAACTACGTATTAATTTTGTTTATATTTTTTTACTGCGGTCGAGATGCAACGGATTTCCGTCGTGTCCGGCATTTTCACAGCGGTTCATCAACGTTACTTACAACCAGCAGAGGAAACGACATGCCAAAACGTGAAGACATCAAGAAGATTCTGATAATTGGTTCCGGTCCCATCATCATCGGTCAGGCCTGTGAGTTTGACTACTCCGGTACGCAAGCCTGTAAAGCCCTCCGTGAAGAAGGATATGAAATTGTTCTGGTCAACTCCAATCCGGCTACTATCATGACCGACCCGGGAATGGCTGACAAAACTTATATTGAGCCGCTGACTGAGGAAAGCATTGAGAAAATCATCGACAAAGAGCGTCCCGACGCCCTGCTCCCGAACCTTGGCGGTCAAACAGCTTTGAACCTTTCTGCAAGTCTTTATGAAAATGGAACCCTTGCTAAGTACGATGTCCAAATTATTGGGGTTCAGGCAGATGTCATCAAGCGCGGTGAAGACCGTATCGCTTTTAAAGAAACCATGGCTAAAATCAATGTCCCGGTAGCACGCTCCGAACCGTCACATTCACTCGCTGAAGCTGAGGCGATTGCCGAGAAACTTGGCTATCCGGTAGTACTGCGTCCGGCATACACCATGGGCGGCACCGGCGGCGGCATTGTTTATAATATTGAAGAACTGCGCGAAATCTTACCGCGCGGACTTTCTGCAAGTTTAATCAGCCAGGTACTGGTAGAAGAATGCGTTCTTGACTGGGAAGAACTCGAACTTGAAGTCGTCCGTGATGAAAAAGGTCAGAAAATCACCGTCTGCTTTATCGAAAACGTTGACCCGATGGGTGTACATACCGGCGACAGCTTCTGCGTTGCTCCAATGCTGACGGTGCCACAGGAGCTGCAGGATAGACTGCAGGAGATCTCTTACCGCATCGTCGACGCTATCGGCGTTACAGGCGGCACAAACTGTACAGTTTGCGCATAATCCCAAGGATGACTGCATTGTAGTAATCGAAATCAACCCTCGTACTTCACGCTCTTCAGCTCTCGCGTCAAAAGCCACCGGTTTCCCGATCGCTTTGATTTCCACCAAACTTGCTGCGGGCATCACTATGGATGAAATTCCGTACTGGAAAGAAGGTACTTTAGAAAAATACACCCCTTCCGGTGATTACGTTGTCGTGAAATTCGCACGCTGGGCTTTCGAAAAATTCCCGCAGGCTCCGGACGTCCTCGGCACGCAGATGAAAGCCGTCGGTGAGGTAATGAGCATCGGCAAAAACTTCAAGGAAGCTTTCAACAAGGCTATCCGTTCTCTTGAAATCAGCCGTTACGGGCTGGGCGGAGCCAAAAAACTGAAAGACCTTCCATTGCAGCAGCTGCGTGAACGCCTTGCCAATCCTTCCAGCGAACGCTTCTTCCTGATCTACGAAGCAATGCGCAAGGGCTTGAGCGTTGACGAACTGCAAAAAATGACCAGTATCACCAGATGGTTTCTTGAAGAGATCAAAGAACTCGTTGACTTTGAAGAAAGCATAACTGCAAAAGACTGGAACAGTCTCAGCGACGCCGAACTCAAAGAAGCAAAAAAACTCGGGTTCTCTGACCGCTATCTTGCAGGAATGTTTGACATTGCTGAACGTACAGTCCGCGAACGCCGCCTCGATATTGGTGCTAAAGCCGCTTACAATCGTGTCCCGGTCAGCGGTGTTGATAACGCTGATTACTACTACTCCACCTATCAGGATGTAGAGGACGAAGTCCCAGTTTCGGCTAACAAAAAGATTATGATTCTCGGCGGCGGCCCAAACCGCATCGGCCAGGGCATAGAGTTTGACTACACTTGTGTTCATGCCGCCTTCACCTTGCTTGAAATGGGCTATGAAACCATCATGGTAAACTGCAACCCTGAAACCGTTTCAACAGACTATGACACTTCAGACAAGCTCTATTTTGAACCGCTGACTCTGGAAGATGTGCTGGCAATTTACGAAAAAGAGAAACCGGAAGGCATCATTGTCCAGTTTGGCGGTCAGACCCCGCTTAATATCGCTCAGGAACTTAAAGACTCGGGCTGCAATATCCTCGGAACCTGCCCTGAAAGCATCCGCCTCGCAGAAGATCGTGAATACTTCCGCGAACGCATGATTGCCTTGAATATTCCACAGCCGGAAAGCGGTATCGTCCGTTCACTTGAACAGGCTGTTGAGCTCGGCTGTAAGATCGGTTACCCAGTAATGGTTCGCCCGGCGGTCGTGGCATGGAAATTATTTATGACGAAACCATGCTGAAAAAATATGCTGTCGAAGCGATTCATGTCAGCCCTGAGTACCCGATGCTTATTGACCGCTTCCTGGAAGACGCGGTTGAAACCGAAGTCGATGCAGTTTCTGACGGCGAAAACGTATTTGTAGCTTCAGTCATGCAGCATATTGAACTTGCTGGAATTCATTCAGGAGATTCAGCTTGCGTTATTCCTCCTGTCAGTATAGCTCAAAAACATATTGATACGATCGACAAATACACGACCGCAATCGCCAAAGACCTGCAGGTTAACGGCGTCATGAACGTCCAGTATGCCATTTGCGATGATAAAGTATATATTATTGAAGCCAATCCTCGTGCTTCCCGTACCGTGCCGATCGTTTCCAAAATCACTGGAGTCGGTCTGGCTAGAATAGCTACCGGACTCATGCTCGGCAAAAAACTGAGCGACTTTGATATGAGCAAATGCACTAACACATTCTACGGCGTAAAAGAAGCGGTGTTCCCGTTCAACATGTTCCCTGAAGTTGATCCGCTGCTTGGCCCGGAAATGCGTGCTACCGGCGAAGTTATGGGTATTGCTGATTCCTACGCACTGGCCTTCTACAAAGCTCAGGAAGCTGCGGGCTCCAAGCTTCCGGTCAGCGGTAATGTTCTGATTTCAGTATCAAAACGTGAACGCGCCAAGCTGCTTCCGGTCGCCCGTGAAATAAGTGAATTAGGTTTCAAAATCTATGCCACTGAGGGGACTGCCGCTTTTCTTGCAGAAAACGACATCGCAAGTGAAACAGCTAAAAAGCTGCATGAAGGACGCCCAAATATTGGCGATATGATAAAAAACAAGGACTTAAACCTGATTATCAACACACCGATTGGACGTGAAGGCAAGTTTGATGACAGCTATATACGGATGCTGGCTATCCAGAATAAGGTGCCATACGTCACCACACTGGCAGCGGCAGAAGCTACCATAGCAGGAATAAAAGCTGTTAAAAGCGAAAACATCGTTCCTAAGCCTCTTCAGCAATATCACGCTTAATCAATTGACTCAGAGCCGGTTATCCCGGCTCTTTTTTTTTACTGTTTAATTATTTTTTGATAAATATTTGTATAATTGTTGAAAATACCGCTATAAACACAAGATTATATATAAGATTGTAAAGGATTGCGACTTTTAATCGAAGAAGATAAGCATGCAGATACCATTATTTTTATTATTTTTATTTGCGCTTTCGTTCTCAATAATGATTTTTTATGCTTTTTACCTGAGTAACAAGAACTTCGGGTTAAGAAATAAAATCAAGGACGTACTGCATCAGAAGGCTGAGATAGGCAACTTTCTCAGTTTGTTCTCGCAGAGTTTGCGCGATATCGAGGAAATTGATGCCTCGATGAACACTACCGCCAGGTACATTGCGGACCTTGTGGAGGCGGAATCTGTGTGCATTTACGAGGTGCGTGACAACTACCTGCGTGCTTCCGGCATCTGCGGGGCTTTCCCTCTGGTACACCATGTCAGCAACTATATTATGACCAAACCGCGCTATATCCTTGAAAGCCTTAGACGTGAAAAAATCATTCTGGGTGAAGGACTTATCGGTAAAGTTGGTGAAATGCGTGAACCTCTGCTTATTGAAAACGCCTCAGAGGACCCAAGGCTGCATGAATACCCACAATCATCTACAATCGGCTGCGTTATGGCTGTTCCCATGGTTCGTGATGCCCAGCTTACCGGAGTGATATGTGCGGTAAATAACCGCCGCCCGGGACCGTTTTCACCTGAACAGTACAGTCGACTGCGATTTATCAGCTCTCAGGTCATTCTGGCACAAAATCTGGTGCGTGTGTATCGTGACTTGAGTAAACAGCAGCGCATCAATCAGGAACTTGAATTCGCCCGCCAACTGCAAGCCTCTCTGTTACCAAGCTCTTTCCCGGCCTGGGATCAATTCGTTGTAAATGCCTTTACACGTTCATCCAAAGAAGTTAATGGTGACTTTTACGATTTCGTGGAAATTGATAACGATCGTTTGCTGATCGTACTTGGCGATGCCTGCGGCAAAGGTATTCCGGCATGTATGCTTACGGCAATGACGCGAAGCTTTATCCGTTCGGCTATTGAGCACTTTGACAATTTGGAAAGCTTCCTCGAAGAAATCAACAATAACCTTTTCCGCGATACCGATGAAGAACGTTTTGTGACAATTGCCTGTGCAATACTTGACCGCCGTAACTCGCTCGTCGAATACGCCCGTGCCGGCCATACCGAACTGCTTACCCACACTCATGGTCATATCCGACAAATTTACCCGGACGGCTCGGCTTTAGGCATTCTTCCCAATGAACTTTCTTCCTTCGATTCAATGTGTTTTGTTTTTAATTCTGATATGTCCATCCTGATGTTCTCTGACGGACTGACAGAAGCTCTTAATGCTGAAGGTGAAGAGTACGGGCTCGAGCGCCTGCAGGAAACCTTTAACCAGTCGCGAACCGATGGCGATTCGCCCCGTGAATCCGTAAAGAAGATAATAGACGCCGTTTCCAACTTCGCCTCCGACCAGATTGACGACCAAACCATGATCCTCATAAACCACTGCTAACCTGTCGGGTTTTCCCGTTTAAATAAGCCTTCACTTGAAAATCAGGTTAATCATGAGGAGAACATGTTCAGATTGCTATTCAAAACTTTGTATGCCATTTGCTATCTCGGGGTTGCACTGTGGTGTTTCGGAGCAGTATGGTACTCAAACCTGCCCTTTAAATGGCTTCAAATAACGACGCCTGTTGCTTTCGCTTTACTTGCTCTCTTTTTTTTCTTTCTGTCATTCAAAAGACCGAAAACCGGAATTCCACTTGGAGCAGGACTGTTTCTGACTATAATTATCTGGTATTTACTTATTCCAGCCAGCAATAACCATGACTGGCAAATATCCTGCTCAAGGCTCCCGGAGGCGGTTTTTAATGGTAATAAAGTGACTATAAAAAACATTCGTGACTTCAAATATCGTTCGACTACAGATTTTGACGCCAATTACATAACCAGTACCTATGACTTGAACAAACTCAAAACACTGGACCTGGCCGTCGTACAATGGGATGGTAACCGCGCAATAGCCCATACCATGCTCTCATTTGGATTCAGCGATGGAAAGTATTTGATTGTTTCAGCAGAAACCAGATTAAAAAAAGACCAACGCCAAAGCGGAATCAAAGGCCTTTACAAACAATATGGAATCATTTATATACTTGGTACTGAAGAAGATTTATTCAGACTGCGCACAAATTTCCGTCACGAACAGCTTTTCCTGTACGCAACCAATACCAAACCTGCTGAAGCTCGCATCGTTCTAACAAACTTGCTCCACAGATGCAACAGACTTCTGGCTCACCCGAAATTCTATAACACAATTACTTTCAATTGCACCAGCTCATTAATCCCAAGCTTAAGCAAGATAATGCATCGTGAAAAGTTCGATATCCGGATATACCTGAATGGTTATTCTGACGAAATGGCCTTTGAAAATGGCTGGCTGGTTCATCCTGCAAACGAAAGTTTCATCAAATATCAAGCCCGCCATCTGGCTAACCTTTATGTCCAACGCTACAAAGGCACAACTGATTACTCCAGAATAATCCGCACTCCTTTTGCCAAGGATTTCGGCAAGTAAGAAATCCCATGAGGTTTAATCACTGCTACCTGTTAAACAAAAATTAAGCTCAAATTGAGCTGAAAAGACCTTTAATTTTTCAATCTCTCTCTTATACTAACTACGTAGCTTTGATCGTAGCAATTGTATGAAGGGGGTTCATATAAAAATCAGCATTCAGCGTTAATTATATGCTGATAATTTAAGCTTTCCACTTTCGCTTTTCTGAAGTTTTTACACTTCGGGGTCACTGTGCCCAAATTATTGATTTATTTGAATTGAAAGTATTATATGCCAAGCCTAAATATCAGGGAGCAAGAACTAGTCGTAGCAGTAGCTGATGAAATTTCATTTTTTATCAAAAAAATGGATGATCTTCAACAATCTTATAACTCAAAAACCGAACTCAGCCAGCTATACACCAAGTATCAACCGTTTATTCGCAGTATAAACCAGTGCATGTCAGAATATATTGGAACTAGATACAAATGTAGCAACTTCGAACTAATCAACGCGCCGGAAAGAGTTCTAAGCTATGCAAAAGAAACATTCCACGGTGCTCGTTTTAAGAACATACTTCGTGTTAGCAGCGACAAACTTTTTGAGCTGCAAAGAAAATACTCAGAAGCCCCCACGCAAACCTTTTTCAGCAAACTTGTAATATTCGCCTATCCCGAAGATGAAAAATATAAATTTTATAAGCCAATATTTTTTTTAAACGACAGACTTAGAAACATTTTCTATAAATTCCATAGGAATATATTTCTCAGAGGAGCTTGTCCTGTAAGGTTTAAAAATACCCGCTCAAGGTTAGTCAGGCCGTGTTTTTGCAGTGAAATCACCTGCAAAGAAGAACTTTTCAAAGAATTAAACCAAGGCAGACTGAAACAATGGCTTGTTACTCTGGATGTCGAGGGACGCTTTAAAATGGCTGAAGCCAGCCGTGGAGTTGATGAGGTAAATCACTGCGACCTCCCCTCCGGCAAAGATGTAATATGTGCAGGAGAGGTTAACATTGACACCTATCGGTCTAAACTCATAATAACCAACATGTCAGGAAGCTATTCGCCAGGCACTGAAGGAGCTCTTGCCAATATGGTTCTGGTATTGCTGGCATTGGACGTCAAAAACTATGCGGAACAGAAAAACCTGTCAGTTGAAATCATATTCCATTACAATGATAACAGTGACAAATACCTTACAAAAAACGTCACTCCTCTGTTTAGAAAGATGCTGGACCTTACTCCGGATGCAGCCATAAAACATTATCAATGGGGGCTATATGACAACCTGAAATTTTACTCCGTAAAATCAGTAAAAAAGGAAAGTATCTGGAGAAAATATGGTTCAATAATTCCTCCAGTACAGCGGGCAGTACATCAAAAATATCGCCTTGAAAGAAATTTTCTGCAATGGTCTCCGGTTCAACTAGTATTTCCGCAGGAGCTTTACAAATAAAAATGTTTTTCAAGTTAAACTTAGAAGCCGGTATTAGCCGGCTTCATCTTAACATTCTACCAAATTTTAGTATAAACAAATTAAAAGGTATTGCCAGAAGAGCAAGTCCCCCCAGAACGCAGCATACTATCGTTTCAAACCATATTCTGGAAAACTTATTTATACGAAAAACATGGGGTTGAGCTGGATCGTAATAGACTGAAATATTATCGTCTTTTTTATAGCTGTCACTGTTAGCAACCATTGAACTTTTTATTCTGACAACAATCCCTTCAGGTAATGTATATTCAGCAACGGGGAAATAACTGGTCGAGTTAGGAGAAGGGCTGGCTTTAGATGCAATTTCTATAATCCTGTCATCAGTTTTAACCGCATTCTCTAAGAAAATTCTTGTTTTAAAAAACATGGCAACAGCCACAATAACAAACACAAAACAAGAAATAAGCAGATACTTATTAATACGACCAACAGTATTTCTGCTTCGATCAACTCTTTCCCTATTCATAAACAACCCTGTTATGAAGTATTCCGGTTGCTGTTAGTAGAACCACTGAGAAAACAATTTACTCTAGTGGCAAACATACATAATACATCCTGAGTGACATTTTTACAATAATTTGAGAAAAAAATTAGTCTCTTTGGGGCAATAAAAACCAATATACCCAAAAAGTATTAGTCAGGTAATATTAATCTCTCCTCCTCAAGTCAAACCAGTACTATAGCTAACTTAAATCTGAGCCATTCCAAGTTCACAATTATCAATTCCTAAATATCCGGAATAATTAGAAAAAACAACAATGTTTTGCTTTTTAAAACCACATTTTTCAAGGGGGGCCAAAAGGTCAGAATCAACGCTGTATTCCAAGTTATATGAATCCATAGAACTAACAATTACTACCCTGGCGCTGGAAGCATTCGTATAGACCTGAGACGCTTTGACCATACTATATTCCGATGAAGTGAGCGCACTATGAGAAAGATGGTAAAAAAGAACTGAATGCCCTTCAGCTTCCCAAATAATTACACAAGCACAATTCAATAAAAAACTAGTTCGATATTTACCTTTTTTATTAAAAATAACGCGCTTCCCCTCTGTAACCGGTGCTGGCCATGGAGCTTTGAGCTTATTTGACATTATAAAATATGGCTGGTGCAAACTGGCTTCCATTATACTGTATTTTTCAAAAATTGAATCTAAGTTTGTTGCTGAAGTTAATAAAACGGTGTTGATATTAACACTGCTTGCATTAAGGCTATTACTATCTGTTAAATTACTACTGACACTGGCTGATGCCAATTGCTGCCAATTTGATATTTTAACAATAGCAGCTTCGACCATGGCTTTACCTTTGCCAAATGTAGTTAACTTTGAAACTTCTTTGCGCATTGCTTCCAATAAGATAAGTTTAAATTTTATAAAATTTCTATTATCATTTTCTAAAAGTATTTTATCAATCTCATCATTAATGGCAATAATGGTATTTACATTAATCCTTGTTGCTGCTGGCCTGAAAGTCAACGACTTAAAAGCCTCTCCACGCCATCCCAAGCCTTTTTTATTGCTTGACGAATTAAGAAAACTTTTCCTTTCAATTTTATAAGTTTCAAATATTTCTCTGCATTGAGTCAAAAGATCAATAAACGAGATGGCATTAACAAGACGAATTTTTGCTACATAGTCGGTTGGCATAATTACTCCACTATCTTTTCATAATTTTGCTCCCTCCTCTTTTTTGTGGGTTTTACGAATAGCCACATAAATTCAGTAACTTATTAACTAATATTTGTTCCACACATTGTGTAAATGCTAAAAAAAGCATTTAACAAATAACAATCAAAATTTAAAAAGTCTTAAGGCAAGCGTTTTTTGTGTACAAAACAGAGTTAGTTGTGGGTTTTATTTATCTTTTTAGAAGTAAGTATTTTTATACTCATAATATTAAGTGAGTGCTATTTACACAGTGCAAAAATCCCTTTTGCATAAGCAGGGCAAAACTGAAACTGATTTCCTTTCTCAATATCCCATTGACAAATGTAGCCATTCTCAAAAACCATAAGCTGCAAGCCATAAAATGGCAGCTTAAAACAGCGAGTATAGTTCACAATCACATGGACTTGAACTTTAAAAAGACTCAGCAGATTATTTCTGCTTCCTCGCACTGCTTTATATCAAAACCTTTTTCTACAGCGTTCTGCATTCGCTGGGCTGCAGCAATATCTCCTATAAGAATCCCCCCACAGGCTTTATCGTCTTTAAAGAATATCTTGCGGTAAACAAGATTAACTTCATCTGTGCGACAGACCTGCTTATAAGGCCCTTCTCCCAGCCCAATGTCACCTACGGAAAACAGTTTGGTACCAAAAGCAACTAGCCTCGCACCATAAATTTTAGGTTTAAATGCCATATCTTTTCCACACATATTAGCTCCGGCAACAGCTCCCTGCTCTCGTGCGGGATTCCACATTCCAAAACGCTTGCCGTTAATGGCTGCACAGTCCCCGGCCGCAAAAATATCCGGGTCGCTGGTTCGCATTCCGGCATCTGCCTCAATAGCCCGGTTAACATCAAGACCGGCAGAATGAGCAAGCTCAAAGTTTGAACTCATGCCAGCGGAAATTATAACCATATCACAAGGAATATGTTCACCTTTCTGCGTCAGCACCCCCTCTACTTTATTGTGCCCCTCAATGTGAGAAACAAAAACACCATAAAGAGTTTTTACTCGTGGGTTCCTATTCATTGCGGCCACCAGGATATCTGCACCATCTTTGTCAAGCTGCTTGGGGAGCATGCAGGGACAAGCCTCTATCACAGTTACATCAGAATTCTTTTTTGTCAGATTATCAGCTATTTCGAGGCCAAGCAAGCCCCCGCCGATAACTACAACCTGCCTGATATTCTCATTCAGCATACTGGAAATTTCAGACAAGTCATCCCACTCCCGAAGCGCCACCACCTGAGGTAAATCGATTCCCTGTATAGGCGGCATAAACCCCTTACCGCCTGTAGCTATAAGTAATTTATCGTATTGGGCCAAACTACCGTCATCAAGCATTACATGCTTTTTCTCGCGATCAATTGAAACCACAGCGCAGTCAGTTAAAATATGGATATTTTTTTCGTCATAGAATTGCTTGTCGTGCAGATAAAACTGAATATCTGATAACTTTTCTGAAATCATTCTGGTAAGCGCAGGGCGACGGTAAGGCAGTACTTTTTCACGAGTGTAAAGAGTTATTTCAGCTTCAGGCTGTAGCGTGCGGATTTTTAAAGCAGCTTCAACTGCAGCTATTCCGGAACCAATTATCAACGCTTTCATGGGGAGCCTCCTCAATTATTAATAAAATAGCGCCGACCTCCCCAAAATCAATATGAACGCTTTAAAAATAGCTTCAGCAGGCTAGATTATAGCTGTTTACAACACAATATATTTGGAAATGAAGTGAATAAGATAACGTTTTTTAAAGAATATCTGGTTAGTAAATACGGACAGGCCCTTTACCGTATTCCAATAGACCTGCCGCTGGGCTGCCCTAACCGTGAAAACAAGTTTGGCGAAGGCTGCGTTTTCTGTGCCGAAGACGGAAGCCGTGCCCGTCATTTGCGCTACTCGCTTGACCTGAGAAAACAGGTGGAGTCCGGCATAAGTTACGCAAAACGCAGGTACGGAGCTAAACCGCCATACATCGCTTATTTTCAATCATTTACCAATACTTATGGTTCCATTGAAGAACTTCGGGATTATTATCATAAAGTGCTGAAGCTGGCTGATTTCAAAGTAGTAATGATTTCTACCCGCCCGGATTGCCTGCAGCCTCCAGTACTCAAAATGCTGGCAGAACTAGCTCAAGAATTTGATTTATGGATTGAGCTTGGCGTACAGACTTCCAATGATAATACCCTCAAGCTCGTAAATCGCGGCCATGATTTCAAATGCACCAGAAAAGGAGTGCAAAAGCTGGCTGCTCTGGGAATAAAAACCGTTGCCCATGTGATTTTAGGCCTTCCGGGGGAAACCAACAAAGACTTCACCAGAACAGCTCAGGATATTGCGCAGCTTCCGTTCAGTGCGGTCAAACTGCACAATTTACTTGTGCTAAAGAAAACCCCTTTGGCAAGAGTTTATTCTAAGATGCTAAAGGCAGGAACTCTAAAGCCTTTGAACGAATATGAATACGCACAGGCAGCCGCGGATTTTCTGCATCTTTTACCTGAGGAATGGGTTGTTATGCGGCTGACCGCTGACGCCGATGAAGAAGCCGTTATTGCCCCGAAATGGTGGATGAAAAAAGGTCAGTTTCTGGAATTATTCAAAAGGTATTTTGAAAACACCGAAAACCAGCCTGACTTCTATGGAGTGGAAACTGCTGACGGCACCAAAACGCTTTACCACCCAGGATTCAGACAGCATTTTCACACTTTGGCTGGTGCCCACTCTGAAGCCGACAAAAAGTTTATTGAGCCCAGTAAATTACTTGAACGGCTGCAAAGAGAAAAAACGGTATCTGTACTTGATATCGGTTTCGGGCTTGGCTATAATGCAGTCGCAGCTATTGAAACAGCGGAGAACGCAGCATCGGGATTTCTCAACGTAACAACATTGGAAATGGATCAGAGAGCACTGGAAGCCGCTCAGCACCTTTTCCCTGAGGAATCTTTACACTTCAAGGTTATTTCATCTCTTTTATGCTCTGGCTCATGGTCAGGAAAATACAGCCGGATAAAGCTTATAACCGGTGATGCTCGACACTCAGTAACTCAACTGAATGAAACATTTGACTGCATATTCATGGACGGTTTTTCGCCTGATAAAAACCCTGAATTATGGAGCTATGATTTCATCCGTCAATTGACCGTCAAACTGTCGTCACTCGGCATAATAAACACTTACTCAAGTGCTTTTACAGTGAGGGGTGCCTTTGTTCGATTGGGTCTGAGCGTAGGCGAATCTGCGGCATTCGGCAGAAAGCGCGGAGGCACCATAACAGCTCATAATAGCAAGTTGATTGAGCAACCTTTGCGCGATAAGGACATTAATATCATTCTGCATTCAACAGTTGGAACTGCATATCGTGACGCTTCTCTAAAGAGCACCGGAAAACAGATAATTAAGCGTCATGACAAGCTTATCTCCAAGCTGCGTAAACGCGGAATCCCCAAATGGATTAAATAATCTAATCCCCTCCAAAAGTATTAAGCAGTTTATCTTCAACATTTTTTCTTAATCTTCCCAAACCAGTAAATATATCAGAACAATTGGAACCCAAGAAGCTCCAATCTTTAAAATGCTGATGCTCGACACTGTACTTAAATACTTTTTCGGCAGCAAGCCTCAGGTGGTAACCTATGCGAAAATCGTCATATTGCCGCCTAGCCAATACGGCTTTTCTATAAACAATACAGCACATTAAGTTAAATAAATCCTCAGTAATATTCTTCTCATTGCACTCTCCTCCTCTAAACCCAGTAAAAAATGCGTTTGATTCAGGGGTGATTAAAATATTATCCAATTTTATATTTCCATGAACAATTTCCTGTTTATGGTGAATGTCAGACAATGCTCTAAATATATTATCTAATGCTAACCTTTTTTCACTTTTATGATACCTGACATTAAAAAACTTAAGGAATTCTGTACCATTGATATCGGGCATCACAAAAGAAGCTGCTACTTTTTTCTGATGCCACCCTATGTCCTTATAGTTATGGGTTAGATTATCCAGGTGACCGGTAGAGTTATCTTCATAGAAAATATTATTTCTAAACTGCAGCTTATAGAAATCAGCAAAACATCCGGCTTCATTCTTTACGCTTCCTACCAAATCGCCTCCCCTGCTATCATCAGGTATACGATATACCTGTTTTAGAATGATAGAACCTCTTCTCTGACGACTCATTCTTATAACATGCGAATGTTTTCCCGCAAAAATAACTTCCAACCTGTTATAGCTGTTAATCCTTGGACCTCCGATATAACGTCTAAAACTGTAAATATCTTCCGGAGCCTTTATACTGCCTTCATAGCTTGAATAATCCTTTCTGGCCTCTCTTATAAACTGTTGCAGCAATTGCCTGCCGTGTCCACCTTCTGAAAATGAATTTACATAGCCATTGATTTGATTGATCAATTGAGGAAAGCTGTTGTTTCTTTTTCCTTCATTTTCATTCTTAAGGTAAACAGCAAGAAGCTCATTGACTTTTTCCATGGCATTGATGTTTCTTTGAGTTTTTGCAGGATTGTGAAACACTCTCAAAGATCTCCAGCCTCCACGGTAACGAGGAATACAGCTATCCATCCATTTCTCTCTGGATTCGATATATCGCAGACAAGTCTTCTGCATGACATACAACCTGTCCATGCAATTATGATTGTCATTGTAATACTTTAGAATACCTCTTGGCATAAACAACCCCTTCATTATATAATGCAATTTACAACATATTCATAAGATGAAGATAATAGCTTGAGAGTACCGAGTTTTTCAGTTTAATCGATAGGGTGTGACGCAACGCGACAACATTTCCCATTGCCGTTTTTCGTGATTTCTTTCACCGCAGATGTTAAAAATCAGCTGAAAACCACTGCTTTTCGTCAGGCAGCTT
>JAAEMX010000259.1 GCA_024225035.1 Lentisphaerota bacterium | reverse complement strand
CCTTTGGCAGAAGGCACGAAGGCTGGGATCAGGGGTTGTAGCTGTCGCCACAGTTCTTTGCTAACGGGTCGTCTTGCCATGAGGGCAGCGAGCATAACTGCTCTGCGGGGGCCTGTGACGAAGTGGTGTTAGCCACTCTTAGACACAGACCTAAGCTTCTCGAGCTTCTTCAAACTTTATCGGACTGATGTACTCAAGCGTCGAGTGCCGACGCGTCGGGTTGTAGAACCGCTCGATGTAATCGAACACATCTGACCTCGCTTGCTTGCGCGAGCGGTAGACCTTGCGAGTCGTGCGCTCCGTCTTCAGGCTACTGAAGAAGCTCTCCATTGCCGAGTTGTCCCAGACTTCGCCAGCACGGCTCATGCTGCACACGATGCCTTGCTCAGTCAGCACACGCTGGAAGTGTTCGCTGGTGTATTGGGCGTATTCAACCGGTTGACGCAACACCGGGTTGTTGAACGGATTTTAGGTAGTCATTCAGCATCTCAGCCGGTGTCTTCCAGCCCGGCGTTTTACGCGGCCTGTTGTTCATGGTCCGGGCTGCAGCTTGAATCTCTTGCCCGCTCCAGCGAGACAGGTCGGTGCCTTTGGGGAAGTATTGGCGTAGCAGGCCGTTTGTGTTTTCGTGCGTGCCGCGCTGCCATGGGCTGTGCGGATCGGCAAAGAAGACGCGCACCCCGGACTCGATGGTGAACCGCGCGTGTGACCTGCCCCCTTTAGACGTGCCAATGTTCACTTAGCGAGTCCAAGATTGTGGAAACTACTTGATCTCCGGTGATTGCCTTGCATCGCCAGCGCGCTGGCGATGCAAGGCAGCGAAGCTGGCCGGCGAGATGCGCCCCAGTGAACTGTGGGGCCGCACCTCGTTGTATTCCCGCCTCCAGCGTGTTATCTCCTGACGGGCCTGCGCCAGCGTCTCGAACCATTGCTCGTTCAAGCACTCGTCCCTGAACTTGCCGTTGAAGCTTTAGATGTAGGCGTTCTGGGTGGGGCATCCGGCATCGTTGAGCAGGTGCCGAACGCCGCGTGCCGCTGTCCACGCCATGAAGGCCCGGCTGCTGAACTCAGGCCCCTGATCGGTGCGGATGGCCAGCGGGTAGCCGCGGAACTGCGCTGCCTGGTCCAGCAAGCGCACGACGTACTCGCCATCCATGCCGTGGTCCACCGCGATGTCCACGCACTCGCGGCTGAAGTCATCGACCACCGTCAGGCACTTGATGCGCCGGCCGTTGGCCAGTGCGTCCATCACGAAGTCTGCGCTCCAGGTGTCATTGACGTGCTGGCTGGCAGCCAGGGGCTGGCGCTCGCCAGTGGGGCGTTTGACCTTGCGGCGCTTGCGCACCGACAGGTTGGCCAGCTTGTACAGGCGCCACACGCGTTTGTGGTTCACCTGGTGGCCTTCAAGGCTCAACAGGTCGTGGATGCGCCGGTAGCCAAAGCGCCGGCGCTCGTGCGCCAACTCGACGATGCGCGTGCTTAGGCTGGCCGTGGACTGGTTCATGCTGGGCGGCTCCCGGTAGCTGGTTCTGGACAACCCCGCATAGCGACAGGCGCGGCGCTCGCTGATGGACAGTCCCTGAACCATCCTGGCAGCGACCTCGCGCCTGGCCTGCGGGGTCAGCGCTTTACCCCGAAGCCCACCTTCAGCGCTTCGATGTGCAGGTGGGCCTCGGCCAGCAGCTTCTTGAGCCAGGCGTTCTCGCTCTCGATCTCGCGTAGCCGCGTGGCCTCGCCGGCCTGCATGCCGCCCAACTTGGCGTGCCACTTGTAGAAGGTCGCATCGCTGAAACCTCCCAGGCGACACAGTTCCTTGACGGGCATGCCATCCTCGGCCTGCTTGAGAAAACCGATGATCTGTTCGTCGGTGAATCTGCTCTTCTTCATGTCCGCTCTTCCTCTGAAAACGGACTCTACTAACCTTCGACTGGTATGCCCTATGGGGAGCAGCTCACGATGTCAAACGGGTCAGGCGATTATGCAGATCTTCCTTAGCACCAGGGGTGCGGACGCATGTTTCGCAATCAGCGACACCAATTCAATCCACGGCACCACCAGAGTCATCTCGTCGAGGAGCTCGCGCGTCCGTTTGGCTCCTGCGCTCGTATATGCCCTCACTCATGCTCATTTTTCATGCGTCAATGCTTCAGCATCAAGCGGGCAGAGCCAAGGTTGTGAAGACCTTCCCCAGGCGCGGCAGGCAGTTCGGTAAAATCGCAATAAATAAAAATTGTTATATTGCATCAATTTCTCTAAATTTATTTTAAAATATTACTCAATAGATATTAATTCAAGTCAAATCTCACTATAAATAATTTTAAAACAGAACTGTGCTTTATTCTATACAAACACTACGAGCTATAGCTGCTTGGATTGTCGTTGCTCACCACTACGTGCAGGCCCACGGTTTTAGTCAAAAAACTCCATATTTCGCATTTCTTTCAAACTATGGTGCTATTGGTGTAGATATTTTCTTCATTATAAGTGGTTTTGTTGTATACAATTCTGCCCGAAAAAATACTGCATCGCCATTGAATTTCGCAATTCACAGGGCTGCTCGAATAATTCCCATTTATTGGCTTTGTACATTTATTACTGCTTTGCTTTTTATTTTTTTGCCAAAATTCATACCATCTATTGAAGTGGACTCATTATTTTTCATTAGAAGTCTTTTATTTATTCCATCACCACACCCATCAGGATTTGGAATATACCCCTTGGTCACGGTTGGTTGGACTCTAAATTTTGAAGTGATATTTTATCTTATATTATTTTTTGCCTTATTTTTTGGTAAAAATAGATTAATTTTCACAGTATTTATTGGAATATTTATACTAAATTCAATTTTAGCAAAATATATCTCTGTATTTCAGTATTATTCCTCAAGTATAATATATGAATTTTGCATGGGAATTTTAATAGCTGCTTTCTACGAAAAAAAAGAATACAAAAACGCAAACCTAGTCACATCGATAATACTGCTTTATATCGGTATTTACTTGCTATATAGGGCGGGAGGTGTTTCTCATGATCCCATAAAAAATGGAATACCCTGCTCACTTATATTTATATCAGCAATAAGTCAGGAAAGATATTTCAGTAATTTTAAATACTCTAATCATCTGGGTAACTGGTCATACTCAACCTATCTATTTCACCCGCTTATAATTCCCATCTGCATAAAATTTACCAACAAATTTTCCTTTGATGAGAAAATAACAATAATCTTAATTATTGTCTTAATTCTGGTGGTTTCATATCTTAGTTTTAGATACATTGAAAAGCCAATTTCCGAAAATATAAAAGCCAAATTCCACCATTGACTAAAAATGAGCTATTAATTTCAAACGCAGACGCTTGATAAGAGTGGCCAACATCATTTCGTCATAGACCCCGCAAAGCGGTTATGCTCGCCGCTCTCATGGCACGACGACCCGTAAGCAAAGAACTGTGGCGACAGCTACAACCTCTCATCCCATGGGCTGCTGTCGGTTTCAAAGACACTTGGTTAAGAGTGGCTAACACCACTTCGTCACAGGCCCCCGCAGAGCAGTTATGCTCGCTGCCCTCATGGCAAGACGACCCGTTAGCAAAGAACTGTGGCGACAGCTACAACCCCTGATCCCAGCCTTCGTGCCTTCTGCCAAAGG
>JAAEMX010000258.1 GCA_024225035.1 Lentisphaerota bacterium | reverse complement strand
GATAACAAGTATAAGCATCTTTTTGTGAAAATTATGCAAGACGCGCAGGTGAAATTCGAGTTTGAATTGAACGCGTTCATATTAATGTCGAATCATTGCCATTTAATAATAACAACAGTGAATGAGCAGGATACGATTTCGCGAATAATGCAGTACGTAAAAATGCGGGTTAGCCGGAACTGGAACATCATGAACAATGAAATTGGGCCTTTTTGGAACGAGCGTTTCCGTTCGCGGAAAATCGATGAAAAAGTTCCGGAATTCGATCTTAACTGGCTTCTCTGGTATGTTGCCTATAACCCGGTTAAAAAAGACATAAAAGAGAACGTTCAGCGGCAAAGGATCAATTCCAAAGAAAGAGTGATAATGATGGACCCCAGGGATTTTGAATTCAGCAGCATCAAAGCCTATCTTGATGATGACTATGAATCCCCGGTGGAGATTACTCTTCATCCCCTGTTCCTGGGGCTGGGTAAAACTCCGGAAAAGAGATTAGAAGAGTTTTTACACTTCGAAGCATTGTACATAGAAAAATTATACAGTACATACGAAGCGCTTCTTTT
>JAAEMX010000257.1 GCA_024225035.1 Lentisphaerota bacterium | reverse complement strand
CGATCCAATATTTGTACTGGTTTCACGCCGCTCCAAACAGAAAAAGAATCAACCAGATGCAAGCAAATTCTCGAAAGTAGAACGTGTTTTCGAGAGAGCTGCACAAACCCAAAACAACGCGGTTGCACAATCATGATTTCATTCAGCGGCTTGAAATTGCATTTCCATTTCAATCAACTGCTCTTGTATTAACTGAAACACTAGCTCACCAACCCTTCCATATTCGCAATATCGTTGACATTGAAGGTCACCATCAATTTCAATAATGTCGAGAATTTAACAATTATCGGGGTATTCAAATTATTGGTGACCACTGTCATTAATTATCAAACTGCAAATAATACGGTAAAGGCTCGTATTTAGTAACCTTTCTGCTCCTTTTCTGTCACTGAAAAAGATCACCAATATTTTCTGACATTTTCGACGCTACACTCCCCGCAAAAAAACACACCCAAAAAACACTTGAAGAACATTTGAAGAACATATATAGTATGTTCATGTTCTGTTTCTATTGATTCCTGTAATTTAAACTGGAAAAAATCGATGATAATTACTGAACGGACATGTATGCAACCGGTACTCAGGGGATATTCCAATCGGGTTCCGCTAATGACCAGGAGAGAAATTTTATGTTGACCAGAAAACAGCAGGAACTTCTGCTTTTTATTCACCAAAGGCTGCAAGATGAGGGAATTCCGCCTTCATTTGATGAAATGAAGGACGCGCTGGAGCTTAAATCAAAATCGGGTATTCATCGCCTGATAACAGCTTTGGAAGAACGTGGTTTTATCCGCCGGTTGCCAAATCGGGCACGTGCTTTGGAGATATTGCGGCTACCCGAAAGTCATAATAGTCATTTACATACAAGTCAGTTGGATATTCAAGGTGGTCCCCGAGACCCAGATACGGTTTCTGCTATTGGCTCTGCCTCAAAATCCCGCACTGATGGTATTGCCGAAAATATTCCGGCTCTCGCCAGACGGGGTTTTACCCCTAGTATTATTGATGGCGGATTATCGTCTCAGGAACAGCGCAACACTCCAGCCTTCAATGAAAATGCCAGTAATAATATTTTGGCTGGTGAATTTGGTGAGGCGGGTAACACTGCACATGATAGTACCTCCCAAATTCCGGTTATGGGACGCATTGCTGCAGGTGTTCCCATTTCCGCAATTGAGGTGCAATCCGATTCCATGGCTGTGCCTGCCGGCATGATTGGTTCGGGCGAACATTTTGCCTTGGAAGTTGCCGGTGATTCAATGATCGAAGCAGGAATTCATGATGGTGACACCGTAGTTGTTGAAAAAACAAGCTCCGCAACAATTGGTGATATTGTCGTGGCTTTTATCGATGATGAAGAGGCAACTTTAAAACGCTTTCGTCGCCAGGGAAGTTCTATTGCACTTGAAGCGGCAAACCCGGCCTATGAAACCAGAGTTTTTGATCAGCAGCGTGTCAAAATACAGGGACGTCTGGTCGGCTTGATGCGCTCCTATCAATAATAGGTGGTAATACCAAAGAATATCGATATTGGCTCACTATGAACTGTGATTTTGAAACTCAGGCACGGGTTACACGATCTGATCCGACCTCAAATTTGCCTCTGGTATCAACTAGCACTGATGCATGTTTGCCAATCAGGTCATAATCGAAATCACTGTGATCGGTCAGAAGTATGACCGCGTCAAAACCT
>JAAEMX010000256.1 GCA_024225035.1 Lentisphaerota bacterium | reverse complement strand
GCAAGCCGCATAATCACCGTCCGCCCAACGGGGAGATGCCCATGGCGAACCGCTACTGCACTGCTGAGCCCACCTCGTTTGCCGGCCGGGTCGCGAACCACGACCACCTGTGAGCAGGCAGCCCCTCGGCACTATCGCAACTCGAGCGGCCCACTGGAAACCACATCTACAAAATAACCGCCGACCCCGGTAACCATGAAGACCAACCTCGTAACGGGGCTACTGGAGAGCGCTGGGCCAGAGGTTTGATTCAATATGAGGCTGCTGGACGGCGAAGTGCCATAGGTCCCTTGCCAAACAGAACTAGTGCCGCCGAGCAAGAAAAACTCCGCCGTCACAAGCTGATCACCACTAGTGGAGATCAGTTCGTCCATGACGAGCTCTGTGCAATCCCCTACCCCGGGTAGGGTCACCCCAACGGCGCTTACGTAGTCAATTGAGGGCCATACAGGGTAGGGTGGGTTGGGTTCAAGGGTGGTGAGCGAGGCCCCAGAGAATGTGTAGCCACGCGGAATCGACCTTGTGTCGAACACAAACGATCCGTTGCTCGGCACGGTCGTACCCCCTGTTTGATTCTGGGAGAAGTGGTCGAGGCGGATGGTACCACGTGAGCCACAGGCAGCGTAGGCCGGGGTGGTGGCCAGCGATTTGATCATGGGCGCGCTGAACGCAGCACCAGCACCTACCTGAAGGGCCCGTCGCCGCGAGACGTGCGGGCTTGAAGAAATTGACTCGCCTACCAGATCTTGCTCATCCGCCATATTAGAACAGGATAGCGCTGCACCCGTGGGCGGTCAACAACCCCACCCGGCCCACAGAACCGGCGCTTCCAGTCTGAGCGGGGATCCCTCGGGGTGCCCGAAATCGTGCCATGGTGTCTGACCAGATGGTACGCCCGTCATCGTGGCAGCCCATATC
>JAAEMX010000255.1 GCA_024225035.1 Lentisphaerota bacterium | reverse complement strand
TAAAATCATCCAATTGGCCAATAACTACCCGGCGTAGCAGGTCGCCAGAAATATCATCATAGGGAAATTTATCCAGCGTCATTTTAGTGTCAGTGCCGCGTTTAATATCACCATCATATGGAGTGAGTTTTTCTCTTTTGTACCGGGTCGCGCAACACCGGACAAACTCGTTGGGTGACATTTCTAATAATCCAGCGCGGTGTTCAATGGCAGCTTTCTCTTCAGAAGTAAGTCTAAATTGAATATCTTTTTTCATGATTGAATCCTCTTCATTTAATTACTTCCAGCAGCGGTCAAAAACGCTCAGCATTGCCAAAGCATCGGCGGTTGCCAAAGTTACTCGACATAAGGGAAACATCTGCTGGCTATAAGTTTTGAAATACCTTTTGCGGGTAGGCTTATCTTTGGGGACTCCGGATATTTTACGCATCCAGACGCCCGGCGGGATTTCCTTAAATGGAATATGCAGTGCTGAGAGAATCCCCAGCCATTGCCCGTAATTCCTTCCGAATGAGAACATGCTCTTTACTCCATTACCCGGCATCGAGTGCACCTTTTCAATAACGCAACGGCATTGAGCTGAACCGTATCTGACGACATACTCACGGACGATATTTGCCAT
Source organism: Lentisphaerota bacterium (assembly GCA_024225035.1). GTDB lineage: Bacteria > Verrucomicrobiota > Lentisphaeria > Victivallales > Victivallaceae > Zth2. Next base: position 673 of record JAAEMX010000255.1, on the reverse strand, counting down.
TTCCGGCGGTGAGTCAGGACATTCAAACGCTTTGGCATAGTCACCACCGATAATCGCGATGCCGCCATTTTTCCCGGGGTCAATTGCCATATCAAACATCTTCATACCTCCAGAGTTATTGCACTGCCTGATGACTGTTTCTGATATGATCAGTGCGGATATACTGCAGGCAAATGATAAGGTTACTGATGATTTCACGCTTAAACGGATGGCGCTTATTCCACGCCTTGACAGCTTCCAATGATTTAAAATCGATAGGCATGATTTTTGATGTACTCATATTTTCAACTTTTGCTACTTCATTCATCTTCAGTTTCCTCCAAATCATCTAAAGGGTGAATATTAAAATCTCGATAATCCTCTAACTCGGCACTCGAAAAAGCCCGATAATTACAGCAACCACCGTAATCGCTCGGATCAGGGTCACAGTGGGCGGTGTTATGCCGAATACAGTTGCGACATGGCGTACGCATTTCACACCCCGCGTTGCAGAAATAAACTACTAAAATAAGCTCGGTTATAAAATGGGCATTCACTGCAGTCATCTTCTAAGCATAAGTCACAGCATAGGTTCCGTTTAAAAATCGTGGTGTTGTGGATATACATGAGGGCCTCCTTATGCTGAGTCTTTTGGAGTTTCTTCAAGTTCCGATAGACGGCTCATAATATCTCG
>JAAEMX010000254.1 GCA_024225035.1 Lentisphaerota bacterium | reverse complement strand
TTGTTTATGTAATTCTAGATTGGGATTATTCTGTGATTTTGTGATAGCTTGATGTTTAATGTGGGTTAAATTACTGAATTCATTATTATTTAATTGTTGTCTCTGTTCTTTAATAACCTGTTCTGTTGTTATCTCAGCAAGCTTTGTACTTCTTGATTCTTTTGTAATAATATTGATTTCTTCGGTTGTGGGTTTTCTCCCGTACATGTCTCTAAACTTTTCTATTTCCGTATCTATTACCGTCCTACGCTTAGAAAATCTTTTTTGTATGTCCTCGGATACCCCGACTATTTCAAACCCTTCTATAATGCCCTTGGCATTTATTTTATTTTCAATTTCATAGCCACATTCTCTAACATTTTTGGCCAATTCATTTTGATATACCTTTCCGGCATACCTAATTGCTCTAACCATATTGGATTCCTGGAGAGATAATATTTTACCTTTGGCCTCATCGTAGGTTGCATTGGCAACTACACAGTGGGTGTGCAGCTGCGGATCTAATGATCGTGATGCGTCATGGTGAAATGCACCAGCCATTATATTGCCTGTTGTAATAGGTTCTTTTAAAACCCCCGGTGAGCTATTGTCTCTTCTAGCGGCAAATTTTTCCAACTCTTTAATTGCAAAATCAAAGGCTGTTTGATGGGCTTTTCTCAAACGAGCGTCTCCCATGGTGACTGCCATAATAGATACAGTTTTTTGTGCAGAGCACTGAAAGTCATAAAATCTTATTCCGCCCGTTCGGTTTCTAGGGGTTAGTTTTTCTTTAGTTACAGGGTTTATATTTTTCCTTATATCTTCAAAAACCTGATCGCCTTCTTTAATTTCTTTACCTTCCAAACCCAATATGCTCGCTAGCTTGCCAATCCATTTACCCGTAACCTTACCTTTCTCAGAATAATAATCGTTATGTATTAAATGGCTGTCCAAATAGTTACTTTTGCCGATTGCACCACCAACTGTGAAGGTATCTTTGATCTTTGCCATAGTAAACATAACAAGGCCCATTGGTTGTAAATTATAGTAAATGTTTAATTTAACCCTGACTCTCTCTTTGTTCAACTCAGAGACGCAATATACTTAT
>JAAEMX010000253.1 GCA_024225035.1 Lentisphaerota bacterium | reverse complement strand
GTTGCGAACACACCAGGTGCGCACCTCAACGTAGGCGGCGATGACCTCGGGCAGCGGCGGCGACACCTGTGTCTTGGCGACGAGGCGCTCAAGGGCTGCGGTACGACGGGGACCCCAGTCGGCCACTCGCGCACCGAAGCGCATCTCGGCCACCACCGCAAAGGGAAGGATCCAGCCGGAGCGTCCGAGAGTATCGGCCCAGCGGGCGCGGCGAGCAGAGACCGTGCGGCCGAGCCATGCGCTGGCGATCATCGTGTCGACCACGACGACCTGATGGTGCTCAGAGGTCGACAAGGATCCCGAAGAACTCGTCTTCGTCTTCTTCGGTCAGGTCGTCGATGACGAACCGTGACAAGTCCCCGACCGGCTCGGCACGCGCGATCAGCTCCGCGAGGGTGAGCTCGGCGGGCCCGGCCGGCGTGGACTCGGTGTCGGACATGGCCTCCAGCGCACCCAGGAGGAGGTGGCACCGTTGCGTTGACGGATCGGGCTCCCAGCAGCGAGCGTGTCCGGGTGAATCGTCGTGCCGTTACTGAGTCCGCTTCGTTTGCCGGCTACCGGCTTCCACCCAGAGGTGATCTTGCTGGCCGTGCGCTGGTACCTCCGCTACGGCCTGTCCTACCGCGATGTGGAGGAACTACTCGCCGAACGAGGCATCGACGTCGATCACGTCACCGTCTACCGGTGGGTCCAGCACTTCACCCCACTACTCATCGACGCCGCCCGACCCTGTCGACACGTGGTCGATGACCGCTGGTTCGTCGACGAGACCTACCTCAAAGTCGCGGGTGTCTGGCGCTACGTGTACCGCGCCGTCGACCAGCACGGCCAGGTCATCGACGTCTACGCGTCGAAACGACCCAACATCGCCGCCGCCAGGCACTTCTTCGAGACCGCGTTGGCCGGCCACGGGCGACCCTGTCGAGGTCACCACCGATCTGGCCGCACCCCTGCTGCGCGTTGTCGATGAGCTGATCCCAGAAGCAGCCCATGACACCGAGCAATACGCGAACAACAGGATCGAGTGGGACCACGGCCGACTCGAGGCCAGACTCCGGTCGATGGGCGGTCTGAGCACTGATCGGACCGAGTCGGTGGTTGTCCGCGGTCACGCTTTCGTTCAGAATCTTCGACGCGGTCACTACGAGCTCGGCGTGGAAGCCGACCGTGACTGTCTACGCCTGGCGGCCGCTTTCGATGTGGACGACTCCTGCGGCTTTGACCATGATCGCGTCCAAGTTCGACTGGGCTTCTTGAGCGGCGAGCGCGTCCCGTTCGATCAGGGCTCGCTGAACAGCAGTATCGACATGGTGGAACACACCTATCCAGTTGACTTCTTCACCGCACCGAACAGTAGTAGTTGCCGCCGCGATCTCGGC
>JAAEMX010000252.1 GCA_024225035.1 Lentisphaerota bacterium | reverse complement strand
CTCTTCCTACTACACCACAAACGCCGGGTTTATAAAAAACTGGTCAGGAAATATTCAGCAGCCAATGACATTTCTCAGAACGCCGTGGCACTGGTTGCTTTGGAACTGAGAAGTATTTAAAAGCAACAAGACAATTGGAGGCTTACCATGGAACGTTTATTGACAGCAGATGAAGTGGCACGCAGTATTGGAGTCCCACGTACAATTCTGGCTACTTGGCGGTACAACACATTAGGTAATAGGCGCAGTGTCGAAAGAGGCCCCAAGTTTATCTACCTCATTAAAAATGGAAAATCATTAAGACACTTACGCTATCGTGAATCAGATGTTGACAAGTGGGTCAAGAGTCTGAGAGCGATCTAAGATAAACATTCTAAAGTCTAAGGAGACTGCCATGGGAGAATTTCTTAACACGATTGAAGTAGCTGAGAAGTTAGGTGTCTCAGAAGCGACGTTGAGAGGCTGGCGGGTAGTTGGCAAGGGGCCCAAGTATGTTAAATGCGGGCGCTGGGTTAGATACTCAGAAAAAACGATAGCCAACTGGATAGAGTCTCAAACCGTAAGTACTGATGACATGGAGTAAGGAAATGTTTATGTCACGTTTAAAATCTGGAGGGCTGGGTAAGTACCCAGTGAATGAGGATGAAGCGCAACTGGCAAATAGTGGAAGCCGAAACCCAAGCCGAATTATATACCGTCGGCAGCCGGGAAGAGGCAGAAGTACTTTTAGAACTAATCGAAACCAATGAACGCTTAACCGGAATATTTACCCCTAACGCTTATGACATTAGACCGCAACCAATAGTTAATTCAAGAATTTTTCCAGCAGGAGTATTGTTTACCTTAATACTAGGTTGTGGACTTTGGATAACAGGAACACTTAACAGCTAAATATTTTTTGAAGCGCGGCGGAGAGCAGGAATTAAAATTTAGGGCGGTCGCCTCTCCTCCAGATGCATGTTTCTCTCAGAATGTCCTCTCACGGGGGCGACCGCTCTCCTTTAAAACTAATCCAGCAAAAGATTAATATCACTAAAAGTCAAGAGGTATTGAGATGGGCCGTTTTGTGTCAAAATCAGAAGTATCTGAACAAAGCAAAGCAGAGATTGGCGATGAGCTAATAAAACACGCCTATCTCTCAGAGAAGGAAATCATTTTTCAAGCCGTCGTAATAACCGTAGTCATAGCAATTTCATTTCTT
>JAAEMX010000251.1 GCA_024225035.1 Lentisphaerota bacterium | reverse complement strand
TGGTATTTTGGCAGTTAAATATCTGATCAGTCGCTGTCAGAATACTGATTGCAGTTTGATGCGTCAGAAAATGCTGGGCTATATTGATTTATTTGAATTGTCTCCAATTTAGGAAATATCCAAACGCTTTATGGGAACAGAATCTTTTGTCAATTGTGGCTCAAGACGATCTGCAACCTATACAAATGTTGATTGACAACTTGAAATCGGCACTGCTGTCGGAGGCACACAGCACGAACTTCTGCTTTGTAATGAAATCCCACCCCCACAACTAAAACACAAACGCAAATTGCAGGGAAATAGTACCCATAGCGCCAATTATCTGCAATATGAAACTGCCAATATTGGCAAAAGCTTATGCAATATCAAAGTGTTGAGAACACTTCACAATGCGCTAGTTTCAGATATTTCTAAAACGGGTATGCCTCAGAAAGATGGGGCTGGCCGGAAAATTCGTTACTGCCCGACATTTTATGAAATCACGCGATTTATAGCATCTCGTAGTCAAATCGAGTAAAATCTTTTGCGTAAATGTCATTAATTAAACTGATCTCACGCTCGGTCAGATCATTTGAGATTTTTGTTCCCACTCCTGAAGTGTGGCCTTTGTGTGATAGTAATTTACCCTCCTCAATACCCAGCTTTTCAAATACACTACAGATATCCTCAACAAGATTTTCAAATTTCCCTATGAAATCAAGTTTGAGAGAACTGGAGACTAATTCTGACTGAGGACGCCAATGTCTGTTCATATCATTTGGTTTTTGTTGAGATACTGCCACCAAAAAGTCACTAAATGATACTTCACCCTGCTTTGGAAGACCAAGAGAAACTCTGTATCCTAATGGCGCATCCGCAAATATCCGTTCCTTGTAAAATGACAAACAACGCGTGTATGGATTTCGCACAAATGCAAATTTAAAAAACGAGGGATCATTAATCGCCGCCCAAACGGCACTCGGATTTCTCTCAAAACTTGTTGCGGCCCTTGCTTCCTTTGTGTTCAGATTATTATATTGGTCCATAATGGTCGGATTATCCGCGGATACCAATGAATGGATAATAGTCTGACCGGCCACCTTCGGATTGCACAAATAGATGGCTTTGAGGTTTGGTGCGAAAACATAACGCAGCCTTAACTCTCCTCTTCGCGAGTTCAGTTTCCTCGCGATTCTCGCACGGTAGTAAGAATTACTCAGCATTTTCACCATCATACAAGAGAGCAATCAGAAAAAAAGTAGAAATTTTTGAAACCAAATCAACCAAATTTACGTAGATCAGGTTAGACTTTTACATTCCGACCAAAATTACGCTGAAATTTCCATCTGTTCAAACCAGTAATAATTTCATTGCTTTGAGCAATTTTTGTTAAATGAACCCTGCTTTATCTGTCAACACCGGAGTAAATTCCTGTCAATAGCACATCAATTGTCTACCTATGGCCTAAAGGCCAGCTTTTCGCGCCCTCTGGACTTTGTTATGCTTTTCTTGAGGTCGATAAAGACCACGGTGAAAAACTGGTCAATTCACAACGCAAGCCGGGAAATGGGCGGGGCGCGCGGGGTAACCCGCACCCCTACCGCGAACGTAATTTAACTTTGAGCTAGATTGCGTGCCTCAGAATAGATTTTCTGGTTACGAGACATGAGGAATTCGACCTCATCAATAATTTTCATTTCCTCGAACAAATTCCTATAGGTTTTCTGTCTTGGCCTGAATCTCGTTGGGTTTTTATGGATTTCAACCAAACTTCGCCCTAAAAAAGCCTCAAGACGATTTAGAGATTCACTAAATTCCTCGACAATACCGATAAAGTCTAAATCTGAAACCTGCATTTTGCCAAGAAATTTCTCATAACCAAATTCAAGTTTATGTTTACCGGTCTCAAATAGGACATCCCGGGAGAAACGATTGGGATATTTTTCGGACCTATAATAAATAAGAGAACCAAGCCACTCAACCGGCTCCCTGAAAAATGTAGCAGTTTTAACGTTCTTTCCAGCCAGGGAGGCAAAATCATCAAATGAAAAACGGCCATAGACAATCATCGGATTTGATATATTTGTGACATCACTCCCATATTTGCGAGGAAGCGAATACCTGTAACGAATTCGACTTGCAGCCAATTCAAGCATGGAGCGTTCAAGCGGGTTGCTATAATACTCAATTACCTCTTCGGGAAAGGCATCCTCAATCGGGATCGGATGCTCTTTCCGGCGCATTTGGGTATATGAGAGAAAAGAATCATCTGCGACCTACGACTGATTTTACCTGTCAGTGTGGGGATATCGCACGCGATTTTCGATTTGGCAATGGCGAAGTCCTTCCATCTCGAACCACCATAATTAAAGAACAGTGAAGATGACATATCGCCACGCATGGGCAATATCATCATTGGGCTCTCCATGAGGACTGGTTGTGGCAGGATGAGCAAATCTCACAAAAATCTTGTCTTGTAGATTGAAACCTCTATAAAAACCTCAGATATTTGGGTAGATATCCTTGTTATCCAAAGGTTTCGCGATGCTCGAATACAGGAAATTTGTCAAAGACGCCATGCCGCTTACAATCACTATCCCTTCAACTGCTGCAATGCGGTGGTTCAGGAAGGGCCGGTGCTTGCAGTTGCATCAAGATGCCAGATTGCAAGTCCACAAACTGGAAGCAGTGTAATGAAAATCAGCCTTGTCATCCCGACGAAAAACCGATTGGGGACTCTACGTCATTGTATCCAGACCTGCCTTGAGTCAAATTACCAGGATTGTGAAATAATTGTCTCTAACAACAATAGTGAAGACGGTACCGGACAATATCTGTCAAATCTCAATGACGAGAGGTTAAAAATAGTCAATACAAATGCACCACTAAGTATGCGCGCAAATTTCGAATTTGCACTTGATCAAACAACATGTGATTATGTTGTTTTCATCGGGGATGATGATGGAATCACCCGTTTTGGTCTTGAAACCCTTTCATACCTCCTGAGAAATACTGGCGCAGATGCGGTAAGCTGGACGCCCATACCATTCGTTTGGCCGGGAACCGCTCATGCCGGGGCATTATCGAGTTTGGTATTAAAATCCCGGAATTTCTCACAAAAATACCAAACTGTTAATCACGAAAAGATTTTTGAAAAATTCTTGAACGGAACAATTGAAAGTTACCTTGAGGGTGCAAAAATTTATCACGGCAGCGTGTCACGGAAAGTTGTAAACCGGGTAAAATCAAAAGCGAACGGACTATACTTTGGAGCAATGTCACCTGATGTTTTTGTTTCAATCGCTAATTTGAAATTTTTGGAAAAGTTTATCAAAACCGGTTGTGCTGTCACAATAAGTGGAAAATCGTCCAATAGCAATGGCTGGGCTAACATTAAGGCATCAGGAAATCGCGAGAGGGCTGACTTGTTTTTCAAAGATGAAGAAACATCAGCGATTCCAGATCCGCATAGTATCATTGACTTGAAAATACGTTCAATGCGGACACATGAACTGGATGCATTGATGCTTGTCAATGAAAGTCTGTTTGGAAACCAGTTACAGATTGATTAC
>JAAEMX010000250.1 GCA_024225035.1 Lentisphaerota bacterium | reverse complement strand
CCGCTCGGTGCGTGGCCGGCGAATGCGGCCACTCGGCCTGTCGGGTACCCCTCAGCCCAGCGCTGCGGGAGCGTGAACCCGACGATGTGGGCGGCTCCCGCAGCCGGCTTGTCGCCGGCGGCGTAGTAGACCGCTCTACTAACTACCCGGACTGTGCCGGACTGGGCGGACGGTTCGTCGGACGGAGGCCCACGAATCAGTGCTGGGCCGCACCTGCTGGACGGTTGTCCTGACCTTGCCAAGGTGAGGGTCGCCGGTTCGAGTCCGGTCGTCCGCTCCACGTAATACCTGGTCAGAGGCCCTCTTCGGAGGGCCTCTCTCCGCGTGTCAGGGTCGCGCTCTACTACGGCGGATCGTTCGAACGGGAAATCGACCAACCGGGACCTCGCGAGCAGAAAAGCGAAGACCAGACCAACCCGTCGAAAGCGGGGATCTGGGGGAGTCTTCCCGGTCGCTGACAGTGTCTGGCGAGTGGATGTCGAGGTGGCCCGCGATGCGGTGACGGGCAAGCGCCGCCGCGTCTCTCGCACGGTCCGAGGCACCCCGTAGGTGCCCGAAACTCCGTCGTCGCAGGTCAGGCGGCTGTTCTGTATTCGTTGATGAGGCCGTCGCATCGGGTGTTTCGGACGACTCGAAGGGTCGGTTTCGTCCCGTCGGTTGTCTGGTCGGCGGCGTCGGGTTGTGGCGGTTGCTGGTCGAGGGATCGGTGGGGCCTGTGCTGGTTGTGGTGGGCGATGAAGTCGGTCACGAGCCCTTCGACCTGCCGGCGGTTCCAGATGATGGTGCGG
>JAAEMX010000249.1 GCA_024225035.1 Lentisphaerota bacterium | reverse complement strand
CTTTGCGTTTATTATCGGAAGTAGTTTTAAAACCAGACGAATTTGAAGCAATCAAGCTTTCAGATTTTGAAGAAATGTATCAAGCAGATGCAGCTAAAAAAATGGGTGTTTCCAGACAGACTTTTGGTAATATTATAAAATTAGCTCACATCAAAATAGCGGATGCACTCATTGGGGGAAAGGCAATTCGGATAGAAGGAAAAATTCAAAATATATCAGAAGGAAATGTTTTTGAATGTGCTGACTGTAATTATAGCTGGCAGCCAGAAAAACCAGGTCAGCAGAATTGCCCTAAATGTAATTCAGAGAACATACATAAAAATATCAGTTATTATCCTGGGCGCGGCAGGAGATGCTGCGAAGGTAATCAGGCAGAAAAAAAAAATATTAAGGAGGTTGTTATGCCGGGAAGAGATGGGACAGAACCAATGGGCAAAGGATCAAGAAACAGTGGTGACAGAGGTATGAAACAAGGCGGTAAAGGCAAAATGGGTGGAGCTTATTCTGCTGGACCGGGCGGAAATTGTATTTGTCCAAGTTGCGGATACAAAAATCCACATATTGCCGGACAACCGTGCAGCATGATAGAATGTCCAGAATGCAACGTGAAAATGACAAGAAAATAAAGGATTCCTTATTATGAAAATAGCAATTACAGCACAGGGCACTGGCGAAAATTATAATGTAGATCCACGGTTTGGACGGGCAAAATATATAGCCGTTTATGATTCAGACACAGATGAGTATATGTTTAAGTCAAATAAGCAGAATTTGAATGCTGCCCAGGGTGCTGGAATTCAGGCTGCTCAGAATATTATTGAGACAGGAGCGGAAATATTAATAACAGGACATTGCGGACCAAAGGCATTCCAAGTACTTAAAGCTGGGAAAGTAAAAGTTTTTACTGGAGCATCCGATACTGTTAAACAAGCCGTAAAAGGCTATAGTCAGAAAAAATTGAAAGAGGCTGATTCTGCTGATGTTGAAGAGCATTGGGTATAATCAGGATGTATAAAACAATACATTACTCAGGATAAAACAAGTATTTAAGGTGTCGCCAAATGAGTGACGAGAACGTATTAAAAGAACCTTCGAATATATATTTAAAGGTAGGTAAGTTTGAAGATCCAACTGCATATAGTAAAATTAAAGGTATCTGTGGTGATGAGACGGAATTTTATCTAATAATAAAGAATAACATTATTAAATCTATAGGATTTTTAACTACAGATTGCTATTTTACGACACTTTGCGGCAATGCGGTGGCATGCGAAGCTGAAGGCAAAAATATTATTGAGGCATTAAAAGTAAATCCTGGGCAAATTCTCTCGAAACTTGGAAAATTACCTAAACATCACTATCACTGCACCATTTTGGCAGTAAGTACGTTATACAAAGCAATAGCCGGTTATTTATTTGAAAAAATAGTGATTTGTTATGAAGCATTTTAAAAGAAGGAACACAAAGTAGTGATATTAACAATAGCTAGTGGAAAAGGTGGAACAGGGAAGACAACCTTAGCCGTAAATTTGACTGAATTTTTAATGAACAGCTCTTCTATAAAAGAGAACATTCGGCTTCTTGATTGCGATGTTGAGGCACCAAATGATAATCTTTTTATAAAAGCAAGTCCGACAAGCGGTAAGCGGATAACCATAAGAAAGCCTGTATGGAACAAGGAAAAGTGCAAGGCCTGTGGTAAATGCAAGGAGGTTTGTCGATATAATGCAATTGCAAAAATTTCTAAAGAAATATTAATCTTTAAGGACTTATGCCATTCATGCGGAGGATGTAAATATATATGTCCAAACGACGCTATTACTGAAGAAGAATATTCAATAGGAGAAGTTTACGCTACTCCAGTAAATCAAAAACTATTGTTTGCATACGGGCTATTGAACATTGGGAAAACAACAACGCCATCAATGGTTAAAGCAGTTAAAAGCTATATTTCTTTAGATGGATTGAATATTATTGACGCACCACCTGGTACTGGATGCTCAGTTGTATCAACGCTTGAGGGTTCAGACATCGCAATCCTTGTTACGGAACCAACTCCCTTTGGCTTACATGATTTAAAACTGGCACTTGAACTGGCAAATAAAATGAAAATACCAACAGGTGTAGTCATCAATCGTTCTGACGGTAATGATAATATCATACTCGATTTCTTAAATAAATATGATATTCCTGTTTTAGGAAGAATTCCTTTTGATAGAAAATATGCCGAAGCATATTCTCGAGGCGAAATGCTAATTCACTCTTTCCCTGAAATAGAAGACAAAATAAGCAAAATATTTGCTGTAGCTTTGGAGCTTAAAGATAAAAAGGTCAAACAATATACTACACACGGAATGAATGAATTAAACTACACGAAATCTCAGAAAAACATTTCCGAAAGCACCAAGGCGAAGAACAGACAAAAAGAGATTATGATAATTAGCGGTAAAGGTGGTACAGGAAAAACAACAATAACCGCAGCTCTTTCAGTTCTAGCAAAAAGAGAGCTTAATAACAATAGGGTCTTTGCTGATTGTGATGTTGACGCTGCTGATCTTCATCTTTTATTAAAACCTGAAATTATTAAGAAAAGTGAATTTTCTGGTGGCAGCGTTTATAAAATTGACAGTAAAACATGTATAGGCTGTGGTAAATGTGAAGAACACTGTCGTTTTGATGCAGTGAAAACTGATAGTGATAAATTCAAAATAAACGAATTTAGTTGCGAAGGCTGTGGGGTTTGCACTCTTGTGTGTTCAGTAAATGCAATATCAGAAAAAGCAAAAATTAATGGTCATTGGTTTATATCAAATACTGAGAATGGAGAAATGGTACATGCTCGCCTTGGTATAGCCGAAGAGAACTCTGGCAAATTGGTTTCTATTGTTAGAGATAATGCTTCGAAACTAGCAAAAAAGACAGGCAAAGGATGGATTTTAGGGGATGGTCCACCTGGCATAGGCTGTCCAGTGATTGCATCCATTACAGGGATAGACCTCGCGTTGATTATTACAGAACCAACTGTTTCTGGAATACATGACATGGAGCGCACCTTAGACCTTGTTAAGCATTTCAAAATCCAGGCTGCCATTATAATAAACAAGGCTGACTTAAATATTGAGATGACGGAGAAAATTAAATACATTGCAGACCTTTCTAATGCTCATGTTATTGCAGAAATACCATTTGATAGAAATGTAAATGACGCCTTGGTTACTGGTAAAACAATAATAGAGTATGGGAAAGGAAAAGCTTACAAAGAAATTGAGAGAATTTGGGATTTGTTGCTAAAGATGCTGTAATTAGAGCTTCCATTTTAGACTCAGAAAAGTGGTTTAGCGAATAATAAATTACCTCTTGAGGTATAACACTAAAAAGGAGAATTAGAAAATGAAAATTGCAATTCCAACAGCAAACGGTGAATTATGTATGCATTTTGGACATTGTGAAGTCTTCACAATTATGGATGTAAACGCTGAAACTAAAGTCATAGTTTCCACAACAGACAAAGTACCCCCTCCACATGAGCCCGGCGTATTGCCAAAATGGCTTGGTGAAATGGGAGTTGATATTGTTATTGCAGGTGGAATGGGTATGCGTGCACAACAACTTTTTGCAGAAAACAACGTAAAGGTGGTGGTTGGTGTATTAAATGACAAACCGGAAAATGTTGTAAAAGCATATCTTGCAGATACCCTTACTGCCGGCACTAATCTTTGTGATCACTAAATGAAAACCTATTATGAATGTATTCCCTGTTTTATTAACCAAATATTACGGGCTTTAAATTCAATTGATGCTATTCATCATGAACCTATATTGCGTGAAGT
>JAAEMX010000248.1 GCA_024225035.1 Lentisphaerota bacterium | reverse complement strand
GTTTGTCCGGTGTTGCGCCACCCGGTACAAAAGAGAAAAACTCACTCCATATGATGGTGATATTAAACGCGGCACTGACAGTAAAATGACGCTGGATAAATTCCCGTATGATGATATCTCAGGAGGCCTCTTGCGCCGCTTAGTAATAGCCCAACTGGACGAACTGCGCGAGAAACCTTTGCCGTTACCTGAACCACTGCCGGAGGTTATTTTTGATGAGGCATTCAAGTGTGCCTGTCCGGTAATCTAGCAAATTAAGCAGTTACTTAATAATATTACGAAAGGGTATCAACATGGCTACTAAAAATATTATCGTTTGTGACCGTTGTCAGGCAGAGCAAGCCTCGGGCTCAGGTAATAAGCCTTACCGGTTCGTTAGACTACAGAGTGGCAATCAGCGTGAAATAGAAATGGATCTGCGCCCTGAGTGTCACGAGGTCGTCTGGGAACGGTGCGCTGCGCTTATTAAAGGAGGTGAGTAAATGCGATTTCCATATTACAAAAACTACCCGACAGAATGGCTGTCTGGATTGATTCAAAATCACGACATCGTGACGAAAGGAATCTTCAATGAAATCAAAGAAATTTATTGGCAACAAGACTGTCATTTAGAGATGGTAAGCAATTGCTTGGCAAGACGGTGCAATGTTGAAAAAAATATTTTAGAAAATTCTCTAAAAAATTTAGAAAAAGATGACATTATTCGCGTTGAAGATGGATTTATACAAATAAAGTTCCTTGAAAAACAGTATAAAGAGATGGCTAAAATTAGTAAAAAACGAGCTCAAAATGGGGCTAAAGGTGGGGCTGTAAGCAAAAGCCAAGCAAATGCTAAGCAATTGCTAAGCAAAAGCAAAGCAAATGGGGTAGCAAAACGCAAGCAAACAGAGGATATATTAGAAGTTAGAATTATTAAAGAAAAAAATACTAAAAAAAGAAGTTTCGATTTTCAAGTTACACCCACTCTCGAGAAATCCAAATTGTCCGACGAGACCCAATTGAAATTTATCGACTGGCTGGAAGTCTATCACGCCATCCACGGCAAGATGCATCCAACGGCTCAGGATTTGCAGATCAAGGCTCTAGTGGCAATTCCCGACTCTCGTCGTGAGAAAGCTCTCGATGAATCAATCCGCAGCCAGTGGAAAAACATTCATGACCCCAGCCAACAGACTCAACGTCACCCCGCTAGCCCAATGTCGCAAATCACGACAGATGGCGATTATTCGGGGCAATATCAGCAGGGAGAGATGGAATAATGAACTACACAATTGACCTCAAACAACTGCAGAAACGCAATCACCAGTCTCGTGAAATTGAGCCTGAATATCTGCAGGAGTCGACCGAAAGATTCAAGGCTTTGCTTGCTCAAATCGGCTATGAACAACGCAATTCTGAGCTCTACGCTGCACTTTGCAAGTATGCCGGAATGTTGAGCACGAAGGCAACCGTCAAGGGACTTGCGCTGCTTGGGGCGCTTGGGATTGGCAAGTCTTGGGGCGCAGAGTCTTTGGCACACTTCACTCGCACAAAATTTGTCACCGCCTCTGAGCTTGTAACGGCCTACGAACAAGGCGGAGTCTCTGAGCTGCTTGAAGTAGCAATCCCCTTCAAATTGGGCTTTGAGAGCGACCCTGAGGATTTGATTATCGATGAAGTCGGCAGAGAACCTCAAAGCGCCACGCACTACGGCACAAAGTTGAACGTAATTGAGGAGGTTTTGAGGCGGCGCTACATTCAGTGGGAACGCCACGGGGCAAGGACGATCATCACCTCGAATGCTTTCCTGCGGCGTGACTCTCGCCAACTGGATAAACCAAGCATTGAAAGCCTCTATGGCGACGATATTGCCGACAGGGTACAGCAAATGTGCAACGTTCCGCAAATCGGCGGCTGTGACCTACGACAATAATCCAAAATAAAGGCGACCTTGCTTTGCCTGGTGGCGATTAATGAGTTTTATGCGGGTTGATACGAAAAGGCAATTTTGACAGTCTTGAAATCGCTTAAAATGGATTTTGCTAAATAACAAACACGACAGGAGGCGACGACATGAAAACACCGGACGGGTCAAAGGTAAACAGGCAGTTAAGCAAGTGCTTAATTTTAATTGGAGATTGATCATGACAAAATGCAAAAAAACAACCGAAATATATAGCAGAGTCTGTGGCTATTTTCGCCCAGTAGCCAACTGGAACAAGGGCAAAAAGCAGGAGTTTGAAGACAGAAAAACTTATGAGGTGAGGAAATGATCTCATTACTATTTACCGCCTTCATCGTTGGCATTGCTAGCGGTGGTCTGATAATTCACATATTTTCGAGACATAATTCAGCAACAGTGAGGTGTCCTATGGAAAAGGAATTCAGTGAAGATCGTTTTCATAGCTTAAAAACTGCGCATAAAGAACCTAAAGAAAACTTACAGGAATGTTTTGAAGTAGCAACGGCTGCAATACGAAAAAGTGTGGTCCGTCAGCTGGGCGTGGATAAACAGTTGCAGCAGGTAGTTTTAGACTTGCAAGATATGCGTGAAAAGTCACCAGTAAGCTATGACAACATCATACTGGCAATTACTATGTATCCATCCAGTTATGCACAGATTGCTGAAAAACGGGGCGTATCAAAGACTGCCGTCTGGAAGCAAATACGGTGGGTAGCAGAAAAATACCCGTGGGTTGAGGCATTGATC
>JAAEMX010000247.1 GCA_024225035.1 Lentisphaerota bacterium | reverse complement strand
ATAATCATTGATGCTAGATTTACTGGACATGAATTTCATGAAAAAATAATCCCGAAATAATGCCTAAATAATCGAGATAATTCAATTAACAATCCATACTTAATTAATAACATCATTTTACCTATTAATCATTTATTATTCCATTATTTATCTGCTCATTTATTTTTATTATTAATTATTTATCAATTATATTACGATTAGAATTAGCTTTACCTGGATTTATTTCATGTCCATCTCTTCAATATAATCCTAATATTACTTTTCATGGTATATTTATGATACCTTCTATGATAATGCCAATATTAATTGTTCAATGATTATTAGTTTAAATAGTAGAATTAATAAATATAATTAAGTAGATATTTAAATTAGAGGAATTAATATTTTAATCTCGTTTTTATTTTACCTTTATATAATTAATCTTATTTTAATAATTACAGGATCAATTTATTTTATATTATTAGATGAATTAATAATGGGTTCAGCGCAAAGAAGAATAGGACCTTTTAATTTAGGTT
>JAAEMX010000246.1 GCA_024225035.1 Lentisphaerota bacterium | reverse complement strand
TACCCAGAGAGATCAAACTATTGGCATGGAACCGGGCATGATGTATCGTTTAAATCCGGGAGATGGGGTTAGTTTTTTTACACCGCAGCAACCTGTTGCAGCGTTCCCTCCCTTTATGAAAAGCATCGGCAGAAGCATATCACAAGGCTTGGGCGTGTCTTATAACAATCACGCTGAAGACTTGGACAACGTCAGTTTTTCTTCAATGCGGGCCGGGGCGATCGCTGAGCGGGATATGTGGAAATTAGCCCAACGCTTTTTGATTCAGAATTTCATTGAGCCCGTATTCGCCGACTGGCTGAGGGCATTGTTGGCTTCCGGTCTCACGCCACTACCACAAAGTAAATACCATAAGTTCTTAGCTGACCGCTGGCAGGCACGGCGCTGGGACTGGGTTGACCCATTTAAAGACGCTAAGGCCAATGAGCTTAAACTTGATATGCAGATCACTTCCCGACGTCGGATATGTGGCGAAATCGGGCTGGATTTTGACGATGTTGTAGCGGAATTAGAGCAAGAAAATAAGCAACTGGCTCAACATGGGTTAACGACTGAATCATTTAATGAAAAGCTATTAAAACAAGCAGGAGATAATAATGAGTCAGATGCATGAAATAATTTGCGAACCTAAGGCACGCAGTCACGAAATACTGACTACTGAAGTCGTAAATGAAGAGAACTTGACCTTACGCTTTTCGTTGTCGAGTGAATTTCCGGTCAGACGTTACAACTTTGCCCGCGATGAGCATTATATGGAAGTGCTCTCCCATCGAGCTGAAGATGTTGACTTTTCGAGACTGGAAGCTGGTGCTGCTTTCCGAGATGGACACCACGGTGACCAGATCGGTATCATGTCAGCACCGGAACTTAGAGACGATAAGCTATTTGTCACGGTACGGTTTTCACCGGACAATGAGAGAGCCAAGCTTATTTATAATGATATGAAAAATGGTATCCGCCGTAATGTGTCGGTAGCCCCAGTTTACACTGGCCCCGGTATTGTTACACCTGAAAATATTGATAACTTGCGGGCGATTCGTTTCCCGTGGCGCCCAGTCCACGGCGCTACGGTAGCAGACCCGGCATACCCGACGGTTGGCGTTGGGAGGTCAG
>JAAEMX010000245.1 GCA_024225035.1 Lentisphaerota bacterium | reverse complement strand
TTGTGAGCTTCTAGCCTTAGAGTCAAGTACAATTTTGCGGAACTGGTCAAGACTAGAACCGTCAGCGATTGCCCGATTGGCGGCATCTTCCATATTAAAGGCTTTACCCGTAGCGGCGATTTCACTAATCCGGTGACGCTCATCAGCAACAATTGCTTTAGTGTCTACAGGTTCAGTTACCATGCTACGCTCTGGCGCAACTCCGATGTCCTCATTTACAACAACTTTAGTTTCTTCAGACATAACTTTCTCCTTGCTTTGATCATTTCTATTAATAGTTTCATCTATATACTTGAGGCGTAGTTTACCGCTCTCCAGCTCTGACCTCCCGACGCCAACCGTCGGGTCTGCCGGGTCTGCTACCGTAGCACCGTGGACTGGGCGCCACGGAAAACGAATCGCCCGCAAGTTATCAATATTTTCAGGCGTAACAATACCGGGGCCAGTATAAACTGGAGCCACCGACACATTACGGCGAATACCATTTTTCATATCATTATAAATAAGCTTGGCTCTGGCATTGTCCGGTGAAAACCGTACCGTGACAAATAGCTTATTCTCTCTAAGTTCCGGATTGGACATGATGCCGATCTGGTCACCGTGGTGTCCATCGCGAAATGCTGCACCAGCTTCCAACCGTGAAAAGTCGACATCCTCAGCTCGGTGCGAGAGGATTTCCATAAAATGTTCATCTCTTGCAAAGTTGTAGCGCCTGACCGGGAATTCACTCGACAGTGAAAAACGCAAAGTCAAGTTTTCCTCACTGACTACTTCAGTGTTGATTATTTCATGACTGCGTGCCTTAGGTTCGCAAATTATTTCATGCATCTGACTCATTATTATCTCCTGCTTGTTTTAATAGCTTTTCATTAAATGATTCAGCCGTTAACCCATGTTGAGCCAGTTGCTTATTTTCTTGCTCTAATTCCGCTACAACATCGTCAAAATCCAGCCCAATTTCACCACATATCCGACGCCGGGAAGTAATCTGCATATCGAGTTTAAGTTCATTGGCCTTAGCGTCTTTAAATGGGTCAACCCAATCCCAGCGTCGCGCCTGCCAGCGGTCAGCTAAGAACTTATGGTATTTGCTTTGTGGTAGTGGGGTGAGACCTGAAGCTAATAGCGCACGCAGCCAGTCGGCAAAGACAGGCTCAATAAAGTTCTGAATCAAGAAGCGCTGGGCTAATTTCCACATATCCCGCTCAGCGATCGCCCCGGCCCGCATTGAAGAAAAACTGACGTTGTCCAAGTCTTCAGCGTGATTGTTATAAGACACGCCCAAGCCTTGGGATATGCTTCTGCCGATGCTTTTCATAAAGGGAGGGAACGCTGCAACAGGTTGCTGCGGTGTAAAAAAACTAACCCCATCTCCCGGATTTAAACGATACATCATGCCCGGTTCCATGCCAATAGTTTGATCTCTCTGGGTA
>JAAEMX010000244.1 GCA_024225035.1 Lentisphaerota bacterium | reverse complement strand
GGCTGGTGCCATGGTCGTGGTTATCAGAGTTGCTGAAGGCGCTGACGATGCTGAAACCACTTCCAATATTATTGGTGATGTGGATTCAGATACCGGAGCATATACCGGAATCAAAGCTTTACTCAGTGCCAAATCTATTGCTAAAGTTGAACCGAGAGTAATTATTGCACCGGGCTTTTCCGATCAGGCAGCTATCGCTGCAGCTCTGGTTAGTGCCGCTGAACGCTTGCATGCGGTTACAATTCTAGACGGCCCGAATACTAATGACGCTGAAGCAATCAGTTTCAGAGAAAACATTAATAGCCGTAGAGCTTATATCATTGACCCACAGGTCAAAATTTGGGATACCGAAGCCGATGCTGAAGTTAATGACCCAGCAAGTTCCCGTGTCGCTGGCATGATTGCCAAAAGTGATAATGAACGTGGTTTTTGGTGGAGTCCATCTAACCAGCCTATTTACGGCATTACCGGAACTGTTCGACCAGTCGATTTTAAACTTGGCGATACCAACTGCCGGGCTAACCACCTGAATGAAAATGAAGTAACTACCATTATTCAGGAAGATGGTTACCGTCTCTGGGGGAATCGTACTTGCAGTAGCGACCCCAAATGGGCGTTCCTTAATGTAGTGAGAACTGCTGATTTGATTCAGGATAGTTTGCAACGCGCCCACCTCTGGGCGGTCGATCGCAATATCACTAAAACTTACATTGAAGATGTAACTGCAGGCGTAAATGCCTACTTAAGACACCTCACTCAGATTGGGGCCATACTCGGCGGTGAATGTTGGGCTGACCCGGAACTTAATACTCCGACACAGCTGCAGGCTGGAAAAGTTTATTTTGATTTTGACTTTACCCCGCCAGCCCCGGCGGAACATATCACCTTCCGCAGTCACCTCGTCAATAGTTACTTTGAACAGATTTTTAAATAAGGAGTATTTGATATGTTGGACAACATTCTGACTAACTGCAACGTGTTCGTCGACGGTAAAGCTTATGTCGGCAAGTGTGAGGAACTCACCTTGCCTAAGCTCTCCCTTAAGACTGAAGAGTTCCGCGGTGGCGGTATGGATGCGGCCATAGAAATTGACATGGGCATGGAAAAGCTCGAAGCAAGCTTTGATATCAATGGTTATGATGCTGAAGTTCTGCAACTTTACGGTATCTATGATAACAACAAAGTACCCTTGCGCTTTAGAGGAGCTCAACGTCAGGCCGATGGCTCCATAAAAGCCGTTGATATTGAGATGACCGGGATGCTTAAAGAAGTCGATATGGGCAACTGGAAAGCTGGCGAACGTGCCAAGACCAAGTATACCATGAACCTCAATTACTATAAATTTTCACTCGATAGCACAGTTATTTATGAAATCGACATCATGAATAACATCCGCAAAATCAACGGCAACGATCAGTTAATCGAAGTGCGTAATGCGCTTGGCATGTGAGGTTAATTATGGAAAAGCTCAAACTTGACTATCCGCTTGACATAAATGGTCAAACCGTATTGGAGCTGGATATACGCCGTCCTACGGTCGGCGACTATCTGGCGATGGATAAAATGGCTGGCAGTGACGCTGAAAAGGAGCTTAAACTCATGGCTTCACTCTGCGAGCAAGCCCCGGATGATCTGATGAATTTGGACATGGGCGATTACCTCAAATTACAGGAAAAACTTAAATCTTTTTCTTCATGAATCCCCGACAGGCTCGAGAGGGCTGCATCGCGTTGGCTAGTCACACGGGTTGGCAGCTCTCCGAGCTCTTAACCATGACCGGGGAAGAGTTTATAAAATGGCTGGAAGCCTGTCCTAAGGAGTAAATGCAATATGAAAAAATCCATGGCAGTAGAAATTGGTGCGGTGTTTGGTTCTGGTTTTAAACCAACCTTTAAAACAGCGCAACAATACAGCTCTAAATTAGGGCAGAGCTTGCTAACTACTAATAAGAAGCTGGCAGCCAGCAAGGCAGTTATCAAGTATCGGCAACAGCTCGCCATGCTCAAGCAAAAACAACAGGCCGCAAGCGGCAGCAGCAAGCGCTTAGCCGCTGGTATCGCGGTGCTTGAAGGGCGTTATCGCCGCGCTAAAACCGCCGCTAAAAGTTACGGCATTCAGATCGGCAGAGTGGCGCAACAGCAACGTCGTTTAGCTATGCAGTCCAAGCTTCAAGGTATGCGCATGCGTGGTCGGCAGCAATTAGGCCAAGCTTGGGGCGGCTTAAAAAGTAAGGCCTTAGGCGCTGGTATTGTACTTGGAACTGTCGGTTTGC
>JAAEMX010000243.1 GCA_024225035.1 Lentisphaerota bacterium | reverse complement strand
GTTGATAGTTTAAATTAAAAAAATCTTCATCTATAAACAGGAGAAGCGTTAACTGGGAAGAGTAGTAAAATAGGCCAACTTGTGCCTTTTTGTGCCCACTTTGTGCCCTGAAGGCTCATCTTCTAAGCTCAAAATGTGCCCCTGTTTTTTTAGCATATAACATGCTATGTACAAGTAAATTGAAAAATGCACTCCTGAAATTTTGAAGCTGTTATTTAAACGGGGTGCTGGTCCCCCCCTCCCTCTAAGCTTAAAAATACCGCCACAGTGCCTGAAATATATTAAAATCTTGGAACAAATTGGTCTGATAATTGTCTTTCTGCAGAAGAGGGTTAATGTGTTATCATTTCTTGCAACCACTTTGAAACTAGATTTTCAAAACTTATAACTTGTAGTATATGTTATTTGCTGTATTTGTGAAAACTTCAGCAATTTTTAAAGTGCCTGAATTGATCAAAAACAATGCTCAAGAAGGAAAATTTTTTATTTTGGTTTGTGGATTTCATTCGCAAATTACAATTTTATAATTTCAAATCTTAAAAACATTTTTTTAAGGGTTATCTTATGCCTAAAGCGTGTAAACCTACTGGATGTTGTTGTGCTTCTATGCCATATCAGCCTTGTCGAATCACAAAGTCTATATTTGGTGGATATGAATGTGCTGTTTGTCATCATACAAACTTCATTGAATGTTCTGATCGGCCGCCGATTAAGCCAGCTGTTGCAAGTGATAGGAAGGGAGCTATTCCTAATACTTCATGTTTAGATCAATATCGACCTAAGGGAGCTCGGTATAAGGCTGTTAGTAAACAAATTGGTGATTTACATTGGATTTTTGAAGTGTGTGACCCTTTGTTTTGGATGACCACAAAGGATAAAGCTGCTTGTGTTGTTGATTTCGACGAAGAGAAGGTGTCTGAAGATCATGGAATAACATTAGGAAAAGCTTTGGACAGTGTAAGTGTGACTGGGAGCGAGATGAATGTGAGGCTGTTAAATTCCTCTCCTAGTGCCGCATCTGGTGATAGAGGAGGGCATATAATGCGCTGCCTGGATGCTGAATTAGAGATCTTTAAAAAGGATTTATTTACAGATTCTTACATAAATAATTTCGGTCTTTGTGTGAGAAAGATGGTCATGGCTAGTATCCCTAATATGTTGCCCCTGCAATTGAGCCGTTCCACTGCTGGGGCTGTATATCGACGTTTCGACGGGCAAGAAGGTTTGTTGTTGAATGATGATCAGATGCCTTCGTTATTTACCCCGATAATCGAAAGGCTAATATGTATATTTCCACGTTTCATTCCTGAGCTTGTACTTGCTTGGGGTGCGGCCATAAAGGACTCAAATACTAGTTCGTTAGGTGCTAAGGTAAGTAGTTGGTTTGCAGAAAAGAGAACTGTGCATCCAAGCGAATATTGGTGGGGTAAATCTGATTATCAAAGCTATCAAAGTAGCTTGAATAGGAATTGGCGTAATATGGATTGGAATGTTAACGAAGAAGTTGCTGACATCACCTTTACCGTATGGCATGCCTTTAACTTTGTAGTTTTAGGTCTTGTCGACTTTATTGGGAATGACCGCGAGCGCAGACGCGTGTCCTTGAGACGACAGTTGATTAGCGCTGAAGCTATGAGTGGAGGCAATGGATTGGGAATGCTACCAGTTGGCCGGCGTTCTAGGCTTCATCATATGCCGCTTTGTTCCACTTCCGTTGGTTCCATGCCTTACGGCTCGCAATGTAATGCACAA
Organism: Lentisphaerota bacterium; assembly: GCA_024225035.1. GTDB lineage: Bacteria > Verrucomicrobiota > Lentisphaeria > Victivallales > Victivallaceae > Zth2. The sequence continues at coordinate 5,271 of JAAEMX010000243.1, read as the reverse complement.
AGTTTTGGTGAGGTTATTCCTCCAAAGCAACGGGCAGTGTTTAGTGTTCCTCACCATCGAATTTTGGGTTGTTTTTTTGTGTCACCTCCTCGCGCTATGCGTTCTGAAACTACACGTGCTTATTCTAAAAAACTAGGTGGCTCTGTATCCGCTTTGTTCGGAACAGGTATTAATATAGAAGCTACTGAATTTCAGGCTATGTTGCAGGGCTTGTGGGCTTACCGGTATTGTTAATGACTAAGGGGCTTGAAACATCTTTAGCTTCGTAAACAATACCATCTAAAATAAAGCGCCCCCGCTGACAATGCTTCAAAACGTTCTTATGACTTATATAGTGTTTCTTGCAGATGTCTTGGACTTTCATAGTGCTGTTGGTTTAAATTTTAAAAAACTCTTCATCTATAAACAGGAGAAGCGTTAACTGGCAAGAGTAGTAAAATGGGCCAACTTGTGCCCAACTTGTGCCCACTTTGTGCCCTGAAGGCTCATCTTCTAAGCTCAAAATGTGCCCAACTTGTGCCTTTTAGGGCACAAAGTAGAGTGTGGCTTGAGCTCAACTTGTGCCCTAGGCTCATCTTGAAAATAAGTAAAATACTTATTACTAACAACTTGCAACTTGTGCCCTGAAATTTAAAAGGTAAAAATTTATTTAAACGGGGCGCTGGTCCCCCCACCTCTAAACTGGAAAAACTCGTCACAGTACCTTATAATATATAGATACGAGAGAGAGCCAACATAATTTAAAACAGACATACTAGCTAGAGGGATATTCTAATGGCAGGGGAACTTAGGTTTATTGACCCAGCTTTTTGCTGTGAAGTCATTCTGAGAGGTGACCTAAAATGTCTTTATGATAAATGCTCAATAGAGTTTAAAAGATTAAAAGATATTCGAAACCTAGGACTCATTGGGTATTTTAATGAAACTGGTTTTCATACTAAGCATCATCATCTCATAGGATTACACCGCTGCTTTCAAAAATGTCTTAAGCATGAAGAAAAAGGTATTGGCTTACCATCCAGCTATATATGGTCATTTTGGCCAAGAATATGTTTTGCACAGGCTGCTCATGCAACTCTTACATATAACACTGAAAGGTCAATCCTTTTAGCTGCGAAAATTAAACCCGAATTTAGAGATGATCTCAAAAAATACTTTTCTCCAGTTTTCAAATATATAAATGACAAATTTTCAAAAAAAGAAATAAAAGAAGATTCTGGCAATATAATTGTATCCAATGAAATTGATCAATGGTTTAATAATCTAATTGAGAAATTTCAGTGGAGGCAACTTTACCTTTGGAATGCAGCTCTTATGCTAATAAACCATAAAAAGATTTTAGAAACCTTAGATGATAAAAGAAATATACATAATGAAAAAGCCTTTGATGAATTGCGTTGCTTCAATATTTTGCTTAACCCAATTCATCAAAATAATCTTGAATGTAAAAGAATAAATAGTCTTGATTATGTTATCAGAGACCTTTGCTTTATTGGTCGAGCTGGTATCAATTTAGATGTCGATAGGTTATTAGAAAAAGTAAATGACCCTAATGATCAAGACTGGACACTTGTTGAAGAAATTGAAAAGTATCTTACTCGGAACGTATATACCCACCCCAAGCATCAGTTGGAGTCTAAACTTTTTCAACGTGCACTTGCTTATAATTTAATTTCAAATAAATTTTCAATTGAAAACGTTTTTGGTTTAGATTCAATGACTGATGATAAATTAATTTCAGAACTTAAAAAGGTAAAAAAAGCTAAAACTCTATTTGACAAACGGAAATATTGGCAGTCATGGGTACTGCGAACCTCTACTCATATTGAAGAAAAGGACATTATTGATACAGAATACTTATTAGCAGGTCGATGGCAAGGGCTAGAAATTTTAAATGATCATTACAAAAAGAATTTTATAGCTTTCCCAGACATTAATGGGAAAAATATAATTATATCAATGTTTTATGAAGACCCAAAGGGTGCCCCTGATCCTGCTAGCTTTATTCTTTTTTGTCAGAAAATATTATCGAATTTTGGAGTCCACTTTGATGATTATGCAGCTGTTATCTCAGAAGGAATACTTGGGAAGAAAGTAGAATGTAATATGGATGAAATTATTGAACATTTAGTTGGATGTATTCCTGACGATACTTCTAATTTTTTTAAGGCATCAAAATACATTTGCAGACATAATAGAAAAGGCAAAGATAAAAACGAACCTAATATTGTAATTGATTCAATATCAATGCCTATAAGTAATTATGTGCAAATGCTTCCTTTAAAAATTATGCAAAATATTTTTATGGATCCAGATAATACTCAAAAAAATCTAGGCATGGATATAAAGTTTGCGTTGAGAACTTTTTGGAACCAAGTTATATGTTCACATAAATATAAAAGTATTGAAAATTTTATCCCTGTTTTTGAAGAAGTAAAGAAAATATTGGTGAAAAGAATAATATCCAATAATGATACAAGTGCTAAAGATGCTGAAATTTTAGCATTTCTTGAGTCACTTGTAGGACCAGCAGGAAAGTTTAAATTTCATTTGACTCTACCTAACTTAAAGGTTATGAAGCCAGAGGTAGATGAACCGCAAAATGAACACGATGTTGTTTCCTTTTTTATAGATGATAAAAACAATCTTATCATTTGGGCATGGGAATGCACTGTAAATAATGGCAAGTCAGCAAAAAAAAGAAAAGATGATTGGCACAAAATAGTAGAATGTATTAGAAAAAAAATGTCTAAAAGGTGGGGGCCAGGTATCAAGGTAGTAGCAAACTCTATTTTTCTAGCAAACGGAGAAGTATGTACTGACAAAGACTCTTCGCAGGCTTGGCAGGCTTAAGCAATACCCATTCACAATTTAATTTTCAGCCCCCTTAGAATAACCCACCTCCCCGAGTTGCGCTTGAGTCAGAGGCGGGGGAGGTTCGCTATTATTTGCTGGGCGTTAAAATCCCCCTCCCACTTTTCATAGCATGGAACCATTGCATCCTGTAATGCCTCCTTTTTTAATGACAGCGTTACAAGAGCAAAAAAATGAAAGTTTTTGATAACTCCCAATAGTTTGATTGAGTGATTTAAAAAGCTTTTTCGTTTCTCAGGCATCCCTAAAAGCTTTAATCACTTTTTTCTTATATCTACGGTTGTATTCCTTTTCATTTTGCCTTACCCTAGCAAAACGATAAGGCATATTTAAAAATCTTTTGATATTAACAAACTCAAAAGGTTCATCTTTACAAACTTGTTGCAATCCAGACTCAAAACTTTGAAGAACACTTATTACGGATTCTCTTTTCTTTGAAAATCTATAAATTTTTGAATGTTTTGAGTAATGTGTGCACATAACAACCGCAATTTTGAGATTGCGATTAATTTCTGAAAGATAATTATGTATGCTTTTAGTAAAACAACCAATACCTGGAAATCTTAAATCAAACATGTGCATATAGCCAAAAGGAATTATTGTTTTTTTCCTACCTGCTGAGTCCCAAACGTCATAGATATTATTTGCTATTTTTTTGTTTTGCAATAATCTATCAATAGCAAACTCTTTGTGTCTAGCCAGACTATTAATTGCTGATACGCGTATTTTTTCTTCAGTTATTTTAAACCCTTTGAGTTTTTTTTGACATCTTAATAATGTTTTACGGGTTTCATTATATTCTTTATGATAGAGCTTTATCAAACATTGTTTATTGTACTTGGGTCTATTGGTAATTATAGTTTCAGTATTTATATAATTTAAAAAGTCTTTTTCTTCCAAATTAAGATTAAAGCCAGTTTGTTTTGAATCAATACAATGTATTTCAAAACCTACTTTTTTATTAGAATTGTTAAGTTGTTTTTTTAAATGATTGCAAATTAAGTCCAAATTGGGAGAATCTTTTCCTAGTCCGGCATAAAACTTCAGAACATCTTCTTCGAGTTTCTTATCATTAACTTTGAGCATTGATTCAGGCTTCACTATATGATTATAATCATGAATTATTTTTCTTATATCAGAGGAAATTACACTATCTTTATAGTAATGATCGACATAAGTCTCTACAATCCTTTGATTATCACTATAAGTCAAATCTTTTAACGCATACATTCCTTCAATTCCGATGACAATATCATGTTGAGAGCTGGATTTGGATGGCCAGTTGTCATATACAAAATACCTTGCTAATAGTTCCATTGGCGGTTCTTCTATAGAATCGTGTAAGCCATAAAGAAAGATAATGTCATTTTCTATTATAAGCTTCTCTAAATCTGAACAAACTCTCGACATAATTATACGCTCTTTTCTCTTTATCGGTTGTTTTAATATAAAAAAATCGGCATTAATTAAAGTAAGAAGTCGATATAAAAAATGAATTAGTTACAAGGCCATTATATATTGCTCACATTTAAGAAAGTGTTAAATTAAAATAGCCTGTAATAAGGAGATACCAACGGCGTACAATCCCGCTACTCCACCTTTAAATGGTGGCAGCCATATGCATATTGCGCTTATTACACGGACTCAGGTTTACCCGTGGTATGAAATATCAATCTCCTCTTTGTTGAAGCCTCTGTCTTCAGCTTTATCATGCCTATCAAGGCGAATAACTGAACACCCTTTCTCCTCTTTCCTGCATCCATGTGCCATTTCTGCCCCGCTCTGGTTCGCTTATGTCAGAGGCGTAACGGGTGCTGTTACTATTAGTTGGGCGTTAACCTTCTTCCCCGCACTTAACCAATAACTCCTAACCTGTAACCTTTTATTCTTAAAAAAAAGAAAAATATTATTTATAATAATTGAAAATTAATTTTTACAAGCTTATAATAATTAGTCGTTTTAAGAGGAAACGTATTAGAATAAAAGGGTTATATGAGATTTTCATTTTTTATCCTGTCTTTATTCGTATCTTTTAACCTTATGGGCAAAGAAATTAATGTAACTTATCCTAACCGTCCGTTTAATCTGCAATTGATAGTTATGAAACATAAGGGGCTGCTTCAAAAAGAGTTTGCGAAAGATGGAATAAAAATAAAATTTCATAATATCACGAAAGGTACAGAACAGATTAAGGCGTTAGTCGCAGGCAAAATCGATATATGTGGAAGTCTAAATACTACCAGTATAATTATAGCGGCAGGCCAAAATATAAAACTAAATATAATAAGAGCAGTTTGCAATTCTACTGCCACTTTGGCTTTGATGACTACTAATCCAAATATTAAGTCAGTAAAAGACCTAAAAGGCAAAACTATTGCCTGTGATAACGGAGCTACC
>JAAEMX010000242.1 GCA_024225035.1 Lentisphaerota bacterium | reverse complement strand
CACGAGGGCATCGGCGAGGTCGTCGCTTCGAACCATGATCGTGTCGCCGTCGGCACTCGGGTTCTGTGCTTCCCCGTGCCCGGAGCCGACGTCGGTTTCGCCGAGTACCAGCGCATGAACGGCAGCTTCGTGTTGCCACTGCCCGAGAGCGATCGACCCGAACCGCACCTCCTGATGGCCCAGCAGCTGGGCACCGTGATCTTCGCCGCCCGCCAACGACCCCGCGATGTCACCGGCGAAACCGTCGTCGTGCTCGGCCAGGGCTCGGCCGGATTGTTCTGGGCCTACGTCATGAAGCGCTCGGGTGCGGCCCGGGTGATCGTGGCCGACAAGTCCGACACCCGTCTGGCCGTCTCGGAGAGCTTCGGCGCCGACATCACCATCAATGCCGGCGAGTCCGACACAGTCGAAGCGGTGAAGGACCTGACCGACGGGGTCGGCGCCGACTACGTGATCGAGGCGGTGGGCCGTCGCGAAACCTTGTTCCAGAGCATCGAGGT
>JAAEMX010000241.1 GCA_024225035.1 Lentisphaerota bacterium | reverse complement strand
TAGGCTTCTGGTATTCAGCACCATCTAAGATAGCCATCTTCTGAACTTTTACTTTCTTAAAAGGAATACCAGTGAGATCAGACACAGCGGAAGTTCTGAATCTTAAAAGTGCTTGGTGATTATTAGGTAAAGATTTTTGCTTTTCTAATACTACTGGACATAGGTGTCTAAAGTAGTGCGCGGCTAACAAGCCACTCATTCCTGCTCCGATTATTCGCATGATAGTATTCTCCACATTTCCTATATATCTAATATGAATAAAGCGCCAAAAGGCGCTTTATCGTTTAGCAATTAATGATTAAGCATTATGAATATCACTTACTAATTTCCAAATAGCTAAGTAATGACTTTTGCTTTTCTTGACATTGTCAGAAGTGTCTTCGTTATCGCCATCACCATTGATGTAAGCAGTGGCTTCTTCTTTTGAAATGCCAGGGTTGGATTTTAACAAATCATAATACTTGCTTGCAAAGCTAGTGCGACCATTACCTGTAGACTTAGGCTTGGCAAAAATATCAAGCTCATTTTTCTTACAGTAAGAACGAACTAAAGCAGCAGCAGAACGTTCAGTTGAACCTTTAACAGATTCTACTAAAGCAGCAACAGCTTCATCAAATAACTCTTCAGTGTCAAACTCACGACCCTCAAGAGTATCTTCAACGGCTTTGTTGCGATCTTCTTTAGAGATAGCAAAGCCAGCATCAATCATAAACTGGTTGTATAAACGAGTTACATTTTTGAAAGTTGCACCAGAAGAGATCATTCGCATTTTAGTATCATCTTCAGCTAGCTCTTCAGCTACAGCAGAGTCAAAAGATGCACGAATTGCTTCTTCTAAATTAACAGTTTCTTCTTGTTCTAATTCTTGCTCAACTTGATCAGTCATGATATATATCCTCAAAATAAAATTAAATAATTAAACTAGCTAATTACTAACTAGACCTTAATTATATACTAGTTAATCGTTAAATAGTAGCTATTTTTATATCGTTTTAATATAAAGCTATTACTTTTTATAACTAAAATTTAGCGTTATTAACGGTGTAATACTTGCCTTTTTTCTGTACAAGTATTTCTTTAGGCTTGTGAAACTTATCTGCTTGATTAATAAAATCTACTACGCTAATGCAAGGCAATCCACCTCTGAAGCAAACCCAGTGATCAGCTTTGTGCTTCGCAAACCCTTTGTGCTCTACACATATGTATTCTGCTATTTTTCTTCCACCTACATCATATACCACCTTAGCCGTACTTGGCGCTCCAACTTTATTATTTGCTTCATAAGTAACATCATGAACAGGAAGCCAGTGAGCTTTCCCATCATCCATTATTGATACATTAGCAGCATTAGCGGAAAGCCCATGCTGGAACTTGAATTTGTGACCGCAATCAGGACAAGTCTTTACAGATATTGAAACTATTGAATTACAGTCAGGGCAGCTTTTGGTTATTGGCTCTCCACCACCCTCGCTTTTCTTTTTCTTTAATACAAGGACATCATTAATTGGACCAAGGCGCTGGGTATTTCCAGCAAAATCAAGAACAAGGCAGTTATCTTTACTCTCTTCAATGCGACTACCCCTACCCAGGGTCTGTACGTGTAAAACTGGACTGCTAGTTGGACGTAATAAAGCAATAAGATCAATACCAGGATCGTCAAACCCTGTAGTAAGAATGTTAACATTAACAACACATCTATATTTTCCATTTTTAAAGCCCTCCAGAGCTTTTTCTCTATCAATGCCTACTTCTTTCATTTTAGAATGAACAGGCGCAGTGGGTATTCCGTTTCTGATTAAAGTTTCCGCTATGTGCTCTGCATGATTAATATCAATAGCAAATATAAGCCACTTCTTTCTATTCACGCCAGCTGCTAATATTTCTTTTATCGCAGCATTTGTAACTTCTTCTCTGTCAAACTTATCAGCTAGCTGCTTTTCATTAAAGTCACCACCTACTAAGTTTATACCAGTTGTGTCCATTTCAAGCTTTGTTCTTTTGGTAGTTAATCTACAAAGAAAGCCCTCTTTCACTAGCTGATTAAATTTTTCTTTAGTACACCAGTCTAGTATAAGATCATCAAACAATGTGTCATCCATCTTTCCAAATATGTAGCCAGCACCTAATCTGAAAGGAGTGGCTGTGAAGCCAACTCTTACATGATTGCCAATGCCTTTGAAAAATGAATCATACATAGTGCCTTCACTTGGGTTTACCATATGAGCTTCATCTATTATAACAAGCCCGAAGTCTTTAAACAACTCAGGCTTTCTATAAACAGACTGTATCCCTGCTACTGTTATGTCACCAATCTCACGTTTGCCAACTCCAGCGGAATACAAAGACACTTTCTTGCCAGTATAGTTTTCAATTGATTTATAGTTTTGAGAAAGTATCTCTTTGACATGAGATAATATTACAACTTTAGTATTCCATTTCTTTGTTACAAACTTTATAAGGTCTGCTATTGCATAAGTCTTTCCACTTCCAGTAGGCAAAGCTATTACAGGGTGCTTGCCTTTTGATTTTCGGAAGTAGTGGATACAAGCAGGAGTAACTTCAGCTTGAAAGTGTCTTAGCTTTATCATCTAAAAATGTCTCCAAGGTGATATGAATCACAAGCTTTCTTTTGCTCATCAATAGTTAAAGTAGATAAAGTTTTAGAGCAAGCCCATTCTCCATCAGGCAGTACATCTACAAATTTACAAGTTCTGCAATTAACAGCAGGGGTCTTTCCTTTATGGCAAACAGATCTAGCTTCACAAAACTTGCACTCGAACCAAGCAGGTGTACCGCTACCTATCTTGGGCAATAAAGTTTCAGCCATTATAACTTCCGCTTGTTTTTGCTTTAACTCTTTGAATCTCTCGTGATCCATTGGAATTATTTCAACATAGTATTCAGAGTCATTTTTATTCTCTGCCATGTACAGACAATCATCTAGTCCAAGATAACCCATGTAAGCAACTACTTGATCATAATGCCCAGGCTTGCTTTCTTTTACCTTTTTCTTTTTAAGGTCTTTGAAGCTTTTGTCATTGTGAGTCTTAGCTTCAAATAATCTATTGTCGCCTATTCTTCCATCAACGTGCCCTTTCCAATGACCTCCAACTCCAACAATTGAATCTTGACACCCAGTCACTTCTATGCCCTGCTCAGCCAAAGCGGAAATCATCACAGGCTCTGCTCTATGCCCGAATTGAAAAAGCCTTTTAAGCCTTGTGCTATGCTCGCTTGTAAATGCCCAGTAGTGATAATACTGTAAGAAGCGATGGCATGAATTGCCAACTTGAGAAAGACCAAGGTAAGGTCTTGGC
>JAAEMX010000240.1 GCA_024225035.1 Lentisphaerota bacterium | reverse complement strand
CGAGCCGCCTGAAAATTCCTCCATAATATTTTAGGAGTCTTGGCACTACGTGAAAATATCTTTTTAAATAGATTAGCCATGTTTAAACTCCACTTTTATGGTTCTTATGCCTTGGTTCTGAGGCAACATACGTAAAAACAGCGTCCGCAGTCTGAGTAATTCACTGGTAGTCATATACTTTAAACGGCGACCATTGTACTCAGCTTCAACGACTGGGTTATCCAGCTTCCCAGTTAATACTGCGTTAATCGCCTCCAACATTTTTTCGGGATAGCTGCGCGGGTCGATATTCGGGTCAGATAGATCGGGATACAGTCGGACTTTGCCGGAGGCTACTAAATATTTTTCATCGCCTTTTATTGCCTGACACTGCCACTTGACTACCGCTGGCTCAATGCCAGTTAAGGCATCGGCAGATAAGGTAAAGGTATACTTATCATTTTCAGGCGTAGCGGTAAGTTCGATTATCCGGTCATTACTCACTCGGATTAAATAGCGGAGTGTCCAGCCGTCTGTCGGAAGGTATTCAGTAAAGCTTACCTCCCAGTGCTGAGAACAACCAGCAGTAAGTTCATATGGAAAAGCTGTCATAAAAAAGCGCTCCTTTTTATAATAGAAGCGCCGTTAACCTAGACATATCCAGTCATCCAATTACTCTTAGGCCGGACCTGTGCTTGTGCATTATTTTCAGGTGGTGATGACTTAATGCCAAGAATTTCCGCTTTCTTTTGCAGCCAATGATGTTTTTTAAGTTTGGCAACCGCAAAATCTTCCAATGCCAAGTACATTTTACTCGTATCAAAGTAGTCATGCATGCGGTTATTATGGACATAATTTTCAAACATATTGCCTTCTTTTTTATTAGAGGAGTCCGGTCGTAAAGCCGCAATTTCTCGCACATAGTCATCAGTAATTTCATTATCCGGCAGCAAATACCAATAGTAATTATCTTTTTTATCCTGAATGTAAATGTAATAAAGTAAACTGGACTTATATTCTTTTTCACGGAAAAGAATAAGATCTTTGTGGTTCTTAGATCTTCGAAATTTTTCACTACCCCGGTTTTCACCCTTGTAAGTGTACAAGCGGCGGTGTTTTTTCACAAAACTGGCTACTTCATGCTTGCGGTGTCCGCCTTCGTCAATTATTCCAAGTATTGGCTGAATGCCTAAATATTCAGCATACAATACGTCTTCAAGCGTCTGCACCGGAACAAATTCAGCACCTTGTTGTTTTGCAACTAGCCGCCGCCGCTCGTTAAGTTGTTCGCGCTCCTCTTCAGTTAATTCCAGATATTCACAAAAACCATAAGCCAGTTGCCAACGGTTGCAGTTAATATCCAATGCCCGGATTTCCCATTTCCAGCCGTAATCCTGAGTATCCGCGGATAAAAACACCCCTTCAATAGTATCCGGCTCTGGCAACTTTGCCGCGCAATGACTCCGGATGGCATCGACTTGTGTTGAATTGACTTTGCGCTCCCGAAATGGTAAGCCCCGCCATGAATTGTCAAAGAGAATCTGTTTT
>JAAEMX010000239.1 GCA_024225035.1 Lentisphaerota bacterium | reverse complement strand
GAACATATCACCTTCCGCAGTCACCTCGTTAACAGTTACTTTGAACAGATTTTTAAATAAGGAGTATTTGATATGTTGGACAACATTCTGACAAACTGCAATGTGTTCGTTGACGGTAAAGCCTATGTCGGCAAGTGTGAGGAACTCACCTTGCCTAAGCTTTCACTGAAGACTGAAGAGTTCAGAGGCGGCGGTATGGATGCGGCCATAGAAATCGACATGGGTATGGAAAAGCTCGAAGCGGCCTTTGATATCAATGGCTACGACGCTGAAGTTCTGCAACTTTATGGCATCTATGATAACAACAAAGTACCCTTACGCTTTAGAGGTGCTCAACGTCAGGCCGATGGCTCAATCAAAGCCGTTGATATTGAAATGACCGGGATGCTTAAAGAAGTCGATATGGGCAACTGGAAAGCTGGCGAACGTGCAAAAACCAAGTATACCATGAACCTCAACTACTACAAATTTTCACTCGATAGCACAGTTATTTATGAAATCGACATCATGAATAATATCCGTAAGATCAACGGTAACGATCAATTAGCCGAAGTGCGTAATGCACTTGGCATGTGAGGTTAATTATGGAAAAGCTTACTCTTGATTACCCGCTTGACATAAATGGTCAAACTGTGCTTGAGCTGGATATACGTCGCCCTACGGTTGGCGACTATCTGGCAATGGATAAAATGGCTGGCAGTGATGCTGAAAAGGAGCTTAAGCTCATGGCTTCACTCTGCGAACAAGCCCCGGATGACCTGATGAATCTTGATATGGGAGATTACCTCAAATTACAGGAAAAGCTTAAATCTTTTTCTTCATGAGTCCCCGGCAAGCTCGGGAGGGTTGTATCGCGTTGGCTAGTCACACGGGCTGGCAGCTCTCCGAGCTCTTAACCATGACCGGGAAAGAGTTTGTAAAATGGCTGGAAGCCTGTCCGAAGGAGTAAATGAAATATGAAAAAATCAATGGCAGTTGAGATTGGTGCGGTGTTTGGTTCTGGTTTTAAGCCAACCTTTAAAACCGCGCAACAATACAGCTCTAAATTAGGGCAGAGCTTACTGACTACTAATAAGAAGTTGGCAGCCAGTAAAGCGGTTATAAAATATCGGCAACAGCTCGCTATGCTCAAACAAAAACAGCAGGCAGCGGGCGGCAGCAGCAAGCGCTTAGCCGCTGGTATCGCAGTGCTTGAAGGGCGTTATAGCCGAGCTAAAACCGCCGCTAAAAGTTACGGTATTCAGATTGGCCGAGTCGCGCAGCAGCAACGCCGTTTGGCAATGCAGTCCAAGCTTCAAGGTATGCGCATGCGTGGTCGGCAGCAATTAGGCCAAGCTTGGGGCGGCTTAAAAAGTAAGGCCTTAGGCGCTGGTATTGTACTTGGAACTGTCGGTTTGCCCGTGAAGATTGCCGCTGATTTTGAAAAGGCGATGTCTAAAGTTAAGGCTATTTCCAATGCTTCTACTGCTGAAATAAAACTTTTAACTAATGAAGCGAGACGGCTGGGTAGATCAACTGCTTTTACCGCCAGTCAGGCCGCCGAAGGGCAAGCACTCTTAGCACAGGCAGGTTTTAAAACTCAAGAAATCGTCAAAGCAATGCCGGGACTGTTAGACTTAGCCGCTTCCGCTGATATGGAACTTGGAGAAACTGCCGGGATTGCGGCGGCAATGTTGCGTGGCTTTAATCTCGATGCCAGAGAAAGTACCCGAATTGCGGATGTTTTAGCCAAAGCCACCTCATCCTCTAATACCAATTTAACCCAGCTTGGCGAAGCGATGAAATATGTAGCTCCGGCTGCTGCCAACTTGGGCGTGTCTCTTGAAGAGACCGCCGCCATGATTGGGATTTTGGGCAACGCTGGAATTCAAGGTACCATGGCAGGTACTACCATGCGCAAAATATTATCCAGTCTCGCCGCTCCGACCTCCGAAGGCGCACAAGCTTTACAGAATATGGGTATAGAAATTACTGATATGGACGGCAATATGCGACCACTTTCAACTATCATGCAAGAGTTTGCAAAAGCTACTACTGAAATGGGTAACGCGCAGAAAGCAGCGGCAGTTAAAGCAATTTTCGGTGAACGTGCCATGTCAGGTATGTTGAAATTCCTGTCAAAAGGCGGGGTTACTAAGATTAGAGAATTACGACAGGAGCTTGACAAGGCCGATGGCGCTGCCGCCAAAATGGCTAAAGAACGCCTCAATAACCTCAGCGGGCAACTAAAGATTTTAGGTTCAGTAATGTCTGATTTGGGGATATCTATAGGTAATGTGCTGTTACCACCTTTGACTTTGATTACACGGGGACTGGCTGCAGTACTTGGGCCTATTGGACGACTGGCTGTCGCCAATCCAATTGTCACTAAAACTATCGTTGGACTCGGGGCTGCGCTGGTTGGCGTTAAAGTGGTTTTACCACTGGTAGCT
>JAAEMX010000238.1 GCA_024225035.1 Lentisphaerota bacterium | reverse complement strand
GCTTGCCTGGCTCCGGGTTCAGTGGCCGCTACGGCGTCGCCGGTTGGCATCGAGCCGGCGAGCCTCTTTCACCAGACCGTCATCGCTGCGAAGCAGGTTCTCGATGCGACTACCGAGCACGTCCAGCAGGGCTGCGACGCTCACACCCTCAGCGGCACATGCTTTGTGCCAGGCCAGATGAGAATCCGGCCTGACGTAGGCATGAAGGGCTTTGCGGGCGCCGTCTTCGGTGTTCATCGCTCTGAACCCGAAGGGACCAACCTCGTCGCCAACAGCGGCCGGACCACCGGCCCATGGGATCAGCTCCTAGCGGCAGGCCCGGCCGCCCCCTACCAGCCATCCCGATATCCCGCACGCGCCCTGCCCCAGTCCGCCGGGTAGGTGATTGACCACGGAACGGGTTCAGCTGTTCCGAGGTGCTGCCCTCGACGGGCCGCTAGCTCCTCAAGACTCTGACCGAGGCGCGCTTCCGGGCTACAAGGAATCGATGGGGTGACGGGTCGCTGACCCG
>JAAEMX010000237.1 GCA_024225035.1 Lentisphaerota bacterium | reverse complement strand
TCCTCATTCGACCTTAGCTTATATGACTCCATATGAGTATGAAAGATGGTTCAATGTTGCGGCATGAGGTGCTTAAATGAAAAATCAAAATTTTTCTCACTTATATGTAGTGCCGCCATTGACAAATGGGGTGCACTACAAAAGTACATAACTACTGTTATTATTGTTTACTTAACAAGCTTCTTTTTAAAAAAAAATTATAATACTGTTCATACTTTTATTACAGCCAAAATACCCCCAATTAAAAACATAAATCACCAAGATAATATATTTAAAACTCTAGGAGGTAATTTTGTCCGATAAAGCAGGAATCATTAGTAATGACAAATAATAGATAGCAATTATATCATTAATTTGAGGTTGATGCAAAAATGAAGAACATGAAACTAATGTTTAGAGGGTGGAATAAGCGGAATACCATATTCATAAGGGCGACAAAAAGACTTCTGTCCTTAAAACTTCCAAATAAAACAGAATACTATATGGTATTTATAAATACTAAATACCATAAGAAGTAATTTTTTGAATGAAAAGGATATTCTATCAATATATTTATTATAGATACAATTTATAACAAGTCTTGAAATAAAAATAACCCTTCAGCACAGATTACATACCAAAACTGTTGACTTTTGAACTACAAACACCTCAATTATTAACGGTGCTTATTATTCAATCATGAATTCCTAAACCTAGTGTACTAAAACCAAATACAAAGTCAAGTCCTATGAGGTCTTTCCCAAAAGGCTGTCTTTTAAGAAGAAATGGATATCGATACCATTAACGGTCAAGTGGAAGTCAATGAAAAGTAGATTATAATAAATAAAGTTTAGAAAGAAACCTATAATTATTGAGGCCATTAGATTTACTCGAAATAATATTGACGAGATAAAAGATTTTATGGGTAAAAGCTTTGGTGAGATATTGATTTCATGAGACTTGTCTACTATTATGGAAATGGTAGCTGTTCGCTTGAAGATGAACACAATAATAGAATAGCTCATATTGGAACTGAAGATGATTGGATTATTAAATGGGTAGAGGGGGAGTTTTATTCCTGTAAACTGGATATTTTGAAAAAACATATGTCGCTGTACGTTGCTCTATGTAGCTCTACAAGGTAAGGCATAGGTAAGATTAAAAAATTTAAGACCAAACTTTTCAAAGAAAAACAAAGCTGTAAGCCATTGATAAATTGGCATTTAGAATGGCTCCGGCAGCTGGATTCGAACCAGCGACCAAGTGGTTAACAGCCACCTACTCTACCGCTGAGCTATGCCGGAGCGTATTCTCATTTGAGCGAGCCTTAACTCAACTCAAAGAGTTTTTATTATATCCTGATATTTGAGAATTTCAAGCAATATCATTCATAAAATTCAACATAAAATATCGATTTAAACGTATAATAAAATGCTCTATAAATCCACCAGACTAGATTGATATTTTAGCTCCAAGCAACTCGACAAAAGCTTGCAGCCAGCGATAGGTCCCATGCCACTCTGTGGCAGTTACAATATTCCCATCAACCACTACTTCTTCAAAACTTTTCTTAAGATAAGTCGCACCGCCCAATAGTACCTCAGCTTCAACACAGCTGTTTCCTGTCAAAGTGCGCCCTTTCATAAGACCAGTTGCCATCAGGATTTGAGTTCCGCGGCAAATAGCAGCCACTGGCTTTTTCTTCTTTATAAAATGTGATGTTAAACTTTTTACAACAGGATAATTCCTGAGGTACTCACAAGCACGTCCACCCGGCAGGATTAAAGCACAATAATCGTCAGACTCAACATTATTTAATGAAATATTCAGGTTAAACCTGTGCCCTTCCCATTCCGTAACAGTCTGATATTTATCATTGATATCATGAATGCAAGTGGCTACAGTACTACTCGCATCCCGGTCAGGGCAGCCTGCATTAACTTCATAGCCTAACATCTTCAACGCATGAAAAGGTATTGCGACTTCGTAATCTTCGCTGAAATCTCCACAAATCATCAATATTTTCTGAGCTTTCATCTCATTAACTCCTGAAATGGGTTGTTAATAAAATCATTTAATGGAAGAAAATAATAATTACAGTCTATGGTCTCAGGTTATAATACTCGTCAATAAGCAAAATTAAACGTCTCTTTTTTATCATACTTTGCCAACAGAACAGGCGTCAGCCTAGTACGAAACGCGCTTGTCGCTGAATATCGTTCCAGATTTTTCTGAAGACACCTTAAGCCCGATAAACAGGAACAAGTTTTGTTATTTATAAGACAGCTTTCTTAATTTCAAACTGATATCAGCACGTCGTGCAACAATCCGCAAGCTCTTCCAGGTTCATCCAGCGCAATAGCAACAATAGACTTACCATTTTCGCGCTTGAGTAATCTGATACTCTTTATGTTGATTTTGGCTACACTGAACCTTTTCATTATTTTAGCCAAAGCTCCCGGTTCATCGTTAATCTGAATTACCAGTGCAGAATCGCAAATAGCCTGTAATCCGGCACGATTCAGAGCATCAATGCCTTTATCCCAGTCGTCGACAGTTAACATTATCACGCCAGAATTAACAAAAGTATCAGCATCGAGGGTTTCTATATTGACCTTGTTATTAGCCAGTATTTCTGAAATTTCAGCAACAGCTCCAGGCTTATTTTCTGTAATAACTTTGATAGTTTTCATATTATTTTCTCCAACTTAAGCAGGGTAATCAAGCAGATCATTCACCAGTGCATCCACCTGCTTGTGCTTTGTACTCGGCATTGTAATTATATGTGCTATATCACGGTAAACCGCAATATCCCATTTCTCCAGAACGTCACAAGAAGGCTTCGGAAAAACTATAGTATTAGAATTTTTATTTCTCCAAGCAGGGATACCGCATTTATTTAAAGCATTTAAAGCATAATCAGCCACCCCTAAGCAGTATTTGACTTTTCTGGCAAAACCAACTTTTCCATCACGATTTATCGCATACCAAAGCATTAATGGAGACAACCCGTTCCTTGAACCAGTCAACGTTGTATCCAAAGCTCCAACATATTCAATTGACCGCGCAACTCTGTCACGGTTTGACTTCTTGGCTAAAACTACTCCGCAAGGCACTGGAGCCCCAATAAATTTATGTCCGCTGATAGAAATACTGTCAGCTCCATCTGAAAAGTTCCAAGGCTGTGGATCTTCAACAAAAGGCAGAATCATACCGCTTAGTGCAGCGTCTACGTGAATATAAAAATCACTTATGAGATTTTCTTTCAGAATCTCTCGGATTATCTTTATATTGTCGACAGCTCCAGTCATTGTAGTTCCCGCTGTCGCTAATACAATTGCCGGTAAATCACGATGAATTTTTACCGATTCCTTCAAATCCTCATAATCAACTTCACCGTTCTTCTGATGACGAAGCATGATACATCTCATATTCAGCAGCCGCAAAGCCTTGCCTATACTGTAATGGGTATCTTCAGAATAATAGACTATAGCCTCCGGCAGTGTTTCGCGCGCCAGAAAAAGACCATACAGGTTGCCTTCAGTTCCACCGTTTGTGACATATCCCCAGCGTTCATCAACAGGCATATCGGTAAGGTCAGCAAAAAAATCAATAACCTCACGCTCATAGTCCAAGGTGTTCAGCCTGTAATTGCTGGAATTAAACGGATCTCCCAAATTGTTAAAGCTGTAAGAAAAAAATGGTAACAATTCACTGTAATCAAAGGCAAAATTGCAGGGATATCCTATAGATTTGGCTGCAAGATCCTCGGCACTGGAAAGAGTTTTCTCCAATTTTTTCTTGTTACTCTCTGACAAAATACGCTGGTAAACTTCATTCTCCATACAATGACCTCCATCATACCGGAAAAAGCTGTTTTTGTTGTCTTTGCCACCCCTACCTAGTCTATCAAAGCTGATCGAGCATTTCTTTCAGTTTGCAGACAATTATATAAACTAAACCGTAGTCATTTTTTTATCAACAGAAAACATAACAAATATTACCATAAACCTTAATTTTTTTTAAAATGCCGAAAAAAATAGCTCTAACACGCCAGATTATGGATTTTTTAATACTCAAAAACTGCAATAGCCCATAAATTCAGCAGTAGCTTCACCCTTCAACAGGCGGAGCTTTGACTTTGGTCAAGAGCCATCCTCCAAATAAGAACAGGAACATAAGGCTCAGAATCCCGTACCTTGAATCGCCGACCAGGTATCCAGCAAGAGCAATCATAAGGGGCCCTATAATCGTTGCGAATTTTCCAAAGATATTGTAAAAACCAAAGAATTGCGCAGCCTGCTCTTTAGGTATGATTTTACTGAAAAATGAACGGCTTAATGCCTGAATACCACCTTGGGAAGTCGCTATCAAAAATGACAGAACATAAAAAGTAACTTGCTTCGCAGTAATACTTTCAAGTCCCGGCATCAGATACCCGCAGAAAGTAATCACCGCATAAACCCCTATTGCAACAAACAACATCGGTTTAGCGCCGTATTTTGTCCCAAGTCTGCCGTAAAGCAACGCGAATGGAAATGCGAGAAACTGCAGACAGAGCACGCTGATCATCATATTTCTAGTAGTCACTCCGGCTTCCTGTCCATAAGGAATAGCCATACGTATTATCGTATCCACTCCGTCAATATACAGAAAATACGCCCCTAGAAAAATTACAATATTCTTATATTTCCTGATCTGTTTAAAGGTACCATAGATGTTTGACATAGCTTGCCCAAAGGTACGCCTGCCCTTAACCACATACTTCTGGCGTACAAATAAAATCAGAGGGATAGAAAAGGCAGCCCACCAACAGGCAGTCACTAGAAATGATGTCTTTTCCATGCTGACAGAAGTGTTCATATAACTTCCAGCCAAAATAAGACCTATACAAAACAGAAATGGCAGAGCACCGCCAATATACCCCCAACCGTACCCTAGGCCGGATATCCAGTCCATTCGCTTTTTGACAGTAACATCTACCAACATGGAATCATAAAATACATTACTTCCACAAAAGCCAATCAGACTCACTATATAAAGCGTCAAAGCGGTAAAGCGCATTCCCGGGCTCAAAAAGCTCAGCAGCCCTGTAAATACAACCCCAATTATAAGGAAGAATATAAGAAAAACCTTCTTAAAGCGCCATACATCAGCAACAGCACCAAGCATCGGCGCAAGTATCGCAACCAAAAATCCACCGATTGAGTTTGCGATTCCCCATTCCGCAGTAGATATAGCTTCAGGTAACCCGTTTGCCAAGTGATTTTTATAGTAGATAGGCAATACGACAGTCATTACTATTAGCCCGTAAGATGAGTTTGCAAAATCATATAGAATCCAGCTCTTCTCTGCTTTTGTAAGCTTTTTCATTATACCTCCATTTTCATAATCACTCTAATGTACACGCCACCCAATAAAATACAAAAAAGGCCCGCGCAAAACACGAGCCTGAATTTCATACTATAAATGAAGCAAAGCAACCTAGAGATTAAAAAACTCCTTAGGACCTGAGTAACTCATTTTTGAAGCAAGTTCAATCAAAAGCTCAAGCGGAGCCTGCCCGCGTTCAGCCATTTCACCGAGGACATCGGCCAGCACACGGCGGAACATCTCGAATCTGGAGCCATATGAAAGCAGTTTCCGAGAGTCTGAAACCATTCCGGCGAAGCTTGCCAATACGTCAACAGATCCTATATATTCAAGCTGACGGCGCATACCGATAGGGTTATCCAGCAGCCACCAGGCTGAACCGAGACGTACTTTATACCCGAATGCTCTAGACATTGTCGCCAGCATTGCCTGGTGAGAGGGATCTAGATTATAAAGAATAACTTTCAGACGATCATCAAAGCGATTCAGGAAATCTTTTAACGGGCCAAAGTGATCCTGAAAATGATTGCAAACATCTCCGCCTGTGTCAGGGCCAAGTTTTTCAGACAGATAATCACGAACATCACGAACCGCTCCCATATGAATCTGAAATACCCAGTCTTTTTCCGCATTCATTTCTGCAGCCTGACCAAATATGTAACTCATAAAGATTTCAACTTCTTCATCACTAAGGCTCTTGCGATCCATCGCTTTACAAAAAATAACATCAGCGTCGCCCGGGTCTTCTGTTCCTCTAAGCGGCATTTCCACTCCGTGGTCACTGGCTACGCAACCGTGCTCTGCAAAGTAATCATGTGATAATTTCAATGCGGCAACAAGTTCATGTATTGAATCAAGCTTCATGTTAAATCGCCTGGATACCTCATCCATATACTCTCGCCAGCCGGAATTGGCAATTTTCATAGCTTTATCAGGTCGCCAGGTCGGGCGAATCATCTTTCTGCCAAAGGCTTCATTAGCACAATCGTGTTCTTTCAGCAGATCAACCGGGTCATCTGTAGAACACATGGTTTCCACTCCGATTTCTCGAAGAAGCTGTTGCGGGCGTTTTTCTTTTTTACTCAAAACCTTGTTGGCGTTTTTCCAGATTTCAACCCCAGTGTCTGGGCCAATCAAAGTTTCAATGCCCAAGTAACGACGCAAATCAAGATGAACCCATTCGTAAACCGGATTACCGACCAGCTCAGGAAATACCGAAGCCAGTTTGAGCCATTTTTCCTTGGGCTCACGATCTCCAGTCAAATATTCTTCAGGAACACCGCGCTTGCGCAGCACTTCCCAAACATAATGATCTGTCGCGGCAAAAAGCTGCCAGACATTCGAATAATTATTATTTTCGGCAATTTCTTTAACATCCGCGTGATTATGCGGGTCGATAATTGGCAAATCTTTGATTGCCTTATAAATTACACACCCGGCATCGTTAGTAATCAAATATTTTTTCCCGAGAAATTTCATCGTCGCTTCCTGCTCTTTAATTTTTACGCTAACGTTGGCTCAAATTAAATTTTAATATACATTGGTATTAAAAAATCAGCAAGTAAACATTGGTAGAAATATTACTATTACTTTTTGATGTTAAGCTTGAATGTAATCTCTTTAGAAAATTTTAAACTAATTTTACCATCAGCGTCTTTTATGTCGTGGCGATAAAAAACCAGCTTTGCAGTAAGCTCTTTCATATCGTAAATAACCCTCCACAACGTCCGGCACGGCAATGGTCTTGCAGCCCCTTCATTAGCGTCAATAGTTCTGGCATATACTGAAGCCATAGCATTTCTGAGGTCTTCTTCTGTATACTTGCCTTTATGCTCACGTATATAATTAAACAGTTTTATATACCTGAGGAAAGGATTGTACTCTTCCTTTGGGTTAATCTCCGGAAAGTCTTTTACTTCCGGATACTTCCACAATGCAAAGTTAGTCAAAAGCTGCACATTACCGCCATTATCAGTAAAGCGCGGCAGTAAATCCACATCCGCTGTTTCAAACACAGATGATTTTCCTGAAGGCTCAGCCACCAGCAGGTGAGTTGAATCAAATATAGTGGTACGAACATTATTAATATAAGCAAGTTTTGCTTCTTCTACGGTCGCACAATTATCCAGGATATACCTTACAACCTGCAGAGGAGTTAGACCACATAGCCTACCCCCGCCCAATGGTGTCATTTCCCCCGGCAGACTGTCGTCTGCCAGCGAACAAACAACAAGACCTTTTTCATTGATTCCTCCAATTATCGGGTTCAGCAAGTCCAAAGTCCCAAAAGACATCGAGGCATACCCCTTATCCGGATAAATTTCCAGCACAAAACTACGCTGAAACAAATCACATTGCCGGGGAACAGGTTTAGTGCCAGTCAGTTTTGCCAAACTGCAGAAATAAAAATCGCAAGTCCGACCCAGTATGGGGTTACCGTTCAAAGACTGTGCGGGCGGAACAAAAATTGCAGAGCAGCTAAATGGAGCGGCATCATACGGCAAAGAGCTGAAATCAAAATCATCATTATTAATATCGTGACCAAAGGCTTTTGCTATCCCTTTCATTCTCTCGTACATAATTGGATATTTCTGCTGCATATATAGTTTACGGCCTTTGCCAAAAACAGGTTTGACATATTTCCCTAGCTTGACATCGTAATCATTACGAGCAATTTCTCCAAGAGCCTTACCTGTTTCGTAACCAGAGCCTCTCAACACGATATGTCGCACTTGCAAATAATCAGTTTTACTCTTGTCTAGTATAATTTCATTTTTTTCGATAACACCAGCTGAAAGACTCATACTTAGAAGACATAAAAGTATGAAAAAATATACAAAACGCATAGCTTCCTCCTTCATATTTCATAGTTTGTACTATCTTTTATATGTGATATTATTCTGCTTTTGCTAATTCCCCCAAAGACACTCTAAACCTTTACCCATTAAGGCTTATTTGGTTAATAAAAAAATGTGCCTTTATATGGAATATATAGTGCTAACTTGATTTCTTCAAAATATTTTTAGTTAGTTTTAACTTGAATAATAAATGTATGACTGATATACTAAGCGCCAGGAACTATTGTAAAACATGGAGGTAAAAGTTATGAAAACTGTATTCTGGCTGATAATCATAATCATTTTATTAGCAGGTGGATACTACATCTACCACACTTACATGGTAAAACCGGAAACAGCTTCAGAACAAGCTGCTGTCGAAACTGCTGTAAAGCAAAAAGCTGACCAAACTGCTCCTGAACAAAAAACTGATAAGCAACCTGTTGTGGATCAGGTAACAAAACCGGTAGAACAAGCTGTATCCAAAACTGACGATGTCAAAAAAGCTGCTCAAGATAACATGAACGTAGCTACTAAGGCCGCTGACGATAAAGCTGCTGAAGCTACTAAAACTGCCACTGATACTCAGAAGGCTGCCGAGGACAAAGCTACTGAAGCTACTAAAGCTGCCACTGATACCCAGAAGGCTGCCGAGGACAAAGCTACTGAAGCTACTAAAGCTGCCACTGATACTCAGAAGGCTGCCGAGGACAAAGCTACTGAAGCTACTAAAGCTGCCACTGATACTCAGAAGGCTGCCGAGGACAAAGCTACT
>JAAEMX010000236.1 GCA_024225035.1 Lentisphaerota bacterium | reverse complement strand
GTTAAAGATACGGCATTTTCTCCGTTTTTTACAATAACAGCCCTCACATTGCCTAAATGGTCTGTTAGTTGGTAAGCATCAGTGCCATCCTGCCTGTAGTGCACACCCAACCTGTTGGCTCCGTAAATGGTGTGCTCTTTTAGCTCTGTTGGCGCAGTGCCCTGCTTGTTGTATATCGCCAACGGCGTGCCTGAGGCATCGCGCACGTAATGGGTCGTGGTCATCAACGCTCCGCTCTGGGTATTGTAGCTTTTCTTTTTAAGGCGGTGGTTTTTATCGTTGTAATAAAACTTTACTATTGGCGTACCGTTCACTTTGTTTACCTCTGTAACCAAACCACTGGCATTATATACATAGGCAAAGTCTTCGCCCAAATCTGTGGTGAGCTGCCCTATACTATTGTATATATAGTTTCCTGGATTTTGAGGTTTTAGGTCATCAGCATTGGTAGTTTCATCAACCTCATCATGTACATAATCAAGTTGGTTGGGCTTATCATCTTTATAGTCATAAGTAAAATCGTCCATGGCATTACTGCCGTTCTCGGTGTTCTTATTACGCTTAAGGGTCTGTATGTTGCCATTGGCATCATAGGTAATGCCCGTAACATTGTAGTCGCCATTGTTTTCCATAAAACCATCTGCATCAATGAG
>JAAEMX010000235.1 GCA_024225035.1 Lentisphaerota bacterium | reverse complement strand
TGATATGTCATCACATATTCAAGGCCAAGACCGATCTCAAGTCACATTGTTTCCAGAAGCACTCGATGATTTTGTATCAGAGAGCAATCCAATCAGAGTTATCGATGCTTTTGTTGACCATCTCGATCTACAAGACCTAGGTTTTAATAGAATTACTCCTGCTTCAACGGGGCGTCCTGGTTATCATCCAGCAACGCTCCTAAAACTCTACATTTATGGCTACCTTAATCGCATTCAGTCCTCGCGCAGACTTGAAAGAGAGGCGCACCGAAACGTAGAGCTGATGTGGTTAATCGAGCGTCTTACACCTGATTTCAAAACCATCGCCGATTTCAGGAAAGATAACGGCAAGGGCATCAAGAATGTGTGCCGTACATTCATTGATCTCTGCCGAAAGATGAATATGTTTTCAGATGCAATTGTTGCGATTGATGGTAGTAAATTCAAAGCTGTTAATAGCAAAGAGAATAACTTTACTCCGCAAAAATTGAAATTCCATATCGATCGGGTAGAAAAACATATCGAAAATTATCTCTCTCAACTTGATCAATCAGACGCAGAGGACTGCGAGTCAGAAGACACTACCACTATTACTCAAAAGATCGCTTGGATGAAACAGCGTCTTGCAGAACTCAAGGAGATGGAAAAAGCTGTAGCAAAACATCCTGATAAGCAAGTATCGACAACGGATCCAGACTCAAGGCTATTAAAAACAAAAGGGATGACGAGATCTGTTTGTTACAACGTGCAAAGCGCCGTTGATACGAAGCACCATTTAATCGTTGCCCACGAGGTTACGAATAAACAGGATCGAGGGCAGCTCTGTAGTATGGGGGAACAAGCCCAGGTTGCACTGGGCCAAGATGCAGTTACGGTACTGGCCGATAAAGGTTACTACAGCGGTCCTGACATCAAAGCGACTCAGGATGCAGGTATGACACCACTGGTGCCGAAGGGTGATACCTCTGGTAGTGAAAAGAAAGGGATTTTTAACCGGTCCCGGTTTAAATACGATGCTGATAAAGATGTTTATATTTGCCCGGCGAATCAGGTATTGCCTTATCGGTTAACCAGTTTAGAACACGGAATGATGCAGAAGCGATATTGGGCCCATGACCCAACTTGCCGGGTATGTCAATTGAAACCACAATGCTCGAACAGCAAACAGTCTCGGCGGATAACACGCTGGGAGCATCAGGGTCAGCTTGATCAAATGGATAACTTGATGACATCCATGCCAGATAGCATGCTGATCAGAAAACAAACGGTTGAACATCCATTTGGTACGATAAAGTCCTGGATGGGATCGACACACTTTCTCACCAGGAGGCTGAAGAATGTAGGCACTGAGATGAGTCTGCATATTCTCGCCTACAACCTGAAGCGTATGATATCGATCATGGGCCATGAGAACTTGATTGAGGCACTTAAGGCATAGAAGTACAGCCTTCTATGTTCTCGTTGAAGGCAATATCAGAGCCTGTCATGGACATTAATACCAAGAAAGCCAAATATGTAATACAAACCAGATATCGGAGTAGATAAACCAAAAAAGTGAAAATAACTGTTTATTTTTGAGCGAGCGTATCCTTGGGTATGTCTGGTGAAGTTTTCACACAGCCTGGGCACATGACGGACTCCGCATCTCCCATGTTTAAGCAGCCACTTTTCCTGTAAGCGGACGTTACTGGTGCTGCTGAGACATATACATTTCAAACTCAATATTGTGTGTAGTGTGAAAACCAATATGTCTCTGAACGACACTGAGCGGTCAAATAGATTATTTGTGGACCTCCATGAAACGCAT
>JAAEMX010000234.1 GCA_024225035.1 Lentisphaerota bacterium | reverse complement strand
TAAATCACCTGAAGCCGCGCCGCCGTTGCTGTGGGATAGAATAGTGACTGAGACTTGCCCCGGGCTGGGACTTGCTGCTGTTACCGCTTTAACATCACCCGAAGCCGACAAAGCGTGAAAGATGTAACTGCCTTCACTGCCAGCGGTAGTAATTGCCTCCAAAGCCAGTAAGGTGCGTTGTCGTAAAGCAGTATCGGTTTCATAAACTGCTACCGTGGGCGGTTCCCCATCCGGATTAGCCGGAGTAATAACTTGGCGTTGGACGTTAAAATTAGCCGCTAAGTTTTCAAGGTCGTTGCCATTTGCATAAGCCAGCATGACCGCCCGACTGGCGTCATTGACGCGTTGCCGCAGCATGAGCTCTCGATAAGCGGCGACTTCTAGAATCTTATACGCCGGGTCAGATTCGACTAATGCGGAAAACTCCGGAGCTTTACTCTGTAAGGTCGCCAGCATCGCTGAGAAAATAGTTTCATAATCCAGCGGCTCAATTACATCTGGTGCTGGTAGTAAGCTCAAATCTATTGCATTAAAAGTACTCATAAAATAATCCCCTCCAAGGTGATAGTTTTGCCGTTAGGTAAGTATTCGC
>JAAEMX010000233.1 GCA_024225035.1 Lentisphaerota bacterium | reverse complement strand
TAAAGGACCTTGCCCCTCTAAAAGAGTTTGTAATAGAGCATATTGATGAAAAGGAACATGAGAATTGGAATCAACTTGTGGACAACTGTATCACCAAGCTTTACACCGATCTGTCAAAAGCCGTATTCGAGTTGCTGTAAGCAATTTGAGTATAAAGCAGAAAGTAAGTCCGGCAGACTGGGCCGAGGAAAATGTGGATTTTAAGCACGTGGTTTCAGCCCGTATCCGCAGCAAGCTTGATCTAAGTTTGACTCCTTATTTAAGAGGCCCAATTGACGCATGGGACTTTGCCGGGACGCGGCGGGAAGTTACGGTGTGTGCGCCCGAGCAGACCGGAAAAACTCTGGCTTGGGTGTGCGGTCTTTTGTGGACTTTTATTTTCCAGCAGTGTTTATCTTTAGTATGCTATGAGTCTGATGATAAGGATGTAACCTCCCGTTTGGCGTTGCAACTTCCCGACTTGGAGATGTCTTCTGCTGCATATACGACGCCGTCTAGAATGAAGCGACCTTCTTGACAACGTTTTAGTATGTGCTTGTGAGTTATGCCATGCTTTTTGCAAATCTCTTGAACCTTCATAATCTTTACCTATGATTTTTTTAATATTGAAGTAATCTTTTATAAATATGAAAAGCGTTAACTTTCAATACCAGTAGAGGCAAACCTTGCCATTTAGCTGAATGAATTTAGTTGTAGTTATTAATGATATATCTCTATAGCAAAATAATATTATTATTAAACCATTATTCCTTAGAGCAATGCATTCATCACTACAAAGAATAACATTTGTATTTTATTAACAAAACAAATAGACAATATATAAGTCTTTAATATTATAGGGTGTATGGATCATCTCACAAGCACCTAAAATACAAAACATAAAATCTTATATAGTAAGTATTTATTATGGGTGCTCTAAAATATTTATGAGGAATATTATGAACCGTCATAAGCGTTATTATATCAGCAGAAACCTTTTAATAATGAATCCATTAAAATCTTTTATGGAGGCTATAGATAATTACATACAATCACGCGAAAAGTGGCTTGATAGCTGTTGTGGATGTATAGGTTGGCGAGGCGGATTGAGAGGTCTAAAACTCTTTTTCAATCCATCAAAAACCAAAAAAAATATAATGATAATGGATGCTGTGCATGAAAAAGCAAGAGACGCTATAAAAGCAAAAAATCTAAATATATTAAGCCATTTTGTTAAATCAAATATGAACGGAATGTCAAATGGAAGAGGTAAAAAGCTATTGAATCTTTTTTTGCAGACAACCAAAAAAGATGATTACCTTGGGATATATAGTTTTTTACCTTCAAAATTAGTGAAAGAAGTCGATAAAAACTACAAGAAAGATATGGTAATTGGAAATAACTATAAGTTCATTCATGATCGTTATTTAGCAAGCGGAGCTTACGGATCCGCAAATTCATTTAAACCTGTAGGTGCTTTAAATACTGATAATACCAATAACCTTGTAATTAAAGTATTTAACCCGGGCATGCAAAGCAGTCAAGAATTTGAACATGAATGTATTATGTTTAACGAGGCACTACAAATACTAAGAGATGATATAGATGATAAAAGGTACGATTTTGCTCCTACCCATTTTGGCGTTGGAGATCAACACTGTGCAATAATGCCCAGACTATACGGTATGCCTCTTGCTACGTATATAGATCAAAACGCTAATGATTATATTGAGCAAACCCTTTTTAGTTCATTATTTTCAAGGCTATGGAAATTACATAACAAAACTCATATTACTCATCATGACCTCCATCGTAAAAATATATTTGTTTTGGACGCTTTTCAAAATGTTTTCTTTTTGGATTTTGGCCTTGCTAAACGTCACAGTAATATGTACACTGAAGAGGCAGCTAAGGGTATGGAATGTGATTTGGCTTATGCCTTTTACGGTTTAATGAGAACCCGTTACAAAATTGGAGATAATAGTTGTCGATTAACAATTGGTAAAGTAAAAAATGACTTTCCAGCTTTTAATAACTGGTTTGATTTCTACGATCATATAAATTTAGATAATATAATACGTCAAGCAAATAACATGCTACAATCAACGAAATATAGAAACCAATATTATAGAATAAGAAAAAAGTAGTTTATTATATATCTAAGTTGCACTGTATTAATTTCTGTGTATTATTTGACAAACTTGTGCCCTATTTGTGCCCTGAGGGCACATCTTCTAAGCTCAACTTGTGCCCAACTTGTGCCTTTTAGGGCACAAAGTAGAGGATGGTTTGAGCTCAACTTGTGCCCTAGGCTCATCTTGAAATGAAACAAAACGCATACCATAAGTCACTTACAACTTGTACCCCTAAAAATAAAAAGCTAAAAATTTTTTTAAACGGGGCGCTGGTCCCCCCACCTCACAAGTGGAAAAACTCGCCGCAGTACCTTAATATTTAAGGCTCTTTCGGTGTTTTCATGGATAGACCTCTCTCATGCCCGGAATAAATCCTGTAGCTTGTAGTATTTTGAGGAAGAAATAATTCATATCCCTGAAACCGTAGCTTCTGCGTTTTATTACTTTGATTTTGTTGTTGATCC
>JAAEMX010000232.1 GCA_024225035.1 Lentisphaerota bacterium | reverse complement strand
TTGTGGAGTAGAAAATTATTTGTATAATTTCATTATGGGGCTTGTGTCAGATTTAGTATTGATTTATTAAAAAAAGTGCGCGTAGATCTAGGGACGAAGCACTGTAGGGGGGTGGTGAATATTAAAGCAGACGATCAGTTTTGTAAGGGGGAAGGGGGGTTTAAACCTCTATGAGATAGGGTTTTTTGAGCCCGGGGGGAATATTAGAGTACTATGTCCTGTAACCATTAATTAAATAACACCTGTTGGTTGTGCTAGTCCAATCAAAAATACACACAGGCCCAGCTACAATTTATTTGACTGTGACAGGGCCTTTCTAAGGCCATAGCTGAGTCGGTGCAGGCCCCCCCCCAAAAATTAAAAAATACCAAATGTATGAAACCTCAGTTATGTTAGGCATGGGCTGATTAGTCATAAGTCCATCGAGATGTCTTATTTAAGAGGAACGAGTGGGCGATTTTAAATTAAAATGGTCCTGAAGTAAGAACCAGATGTCTTATAAAGATCATTATTTAGCTACCCCCACGGTATATGGGCCCGGTGCGAGAAGAGGGATCCCTGCCAAGCGGGTTGCTGGTTTCACGCGGCATGGTGATTAAGCTCGCGATCTAATGGAGCAACCATAGGATACGGTGGAAATAAAATTGTTAGGGGATATATAATATGTAAGAGCATACATATTATGTAATATGTAAAATTAATGACAGTTAATACGGGCTTTAACTTATCGTATGGAAAATAAATGAATGCACAATAATACATAGCATGTACATATGGATATTTACAAGGAAAGACTAAATATTGATATGTATGTGCATATATGTATGTAATATGTACAGTGAAATGTTTTTAAAACAAATCACTTTTAATACTGACGTAGCACTGTGAGGTTGTGGTAATTGTACAATAAGCTTTTTTCAAGGAATAGTTTATGTAGAATTCCAGCTTTGGGTGTTGGTGGTGAGGTTTAATGTCTCTTCCTTGAGTCTTAGGGAGGAATGGGGTTCTCCTTTTCCGGTTTACAAGACCGGGGTATTTTGTTATACTACAAAGACTCTTCATTTTAAGAGTTTGTTTTCAATAAGGCTAACTGTTGGTATTAGCACTAAAATTAGGAAGAAGTATAAAATAGATGCTAATTGACCTACAATGATGTATGGGTGTTCTACAGGTTGGCCTCCAATTCATGTTAGGGTTAGGAGGTCTGCGATTAGGGTTCAAAATAAGAGTTGGCTAAAGGGTCGGAATATTATGCTTCGTTGTTTAGATGTTTGAAGTATTGGAATAAAGACTAGGATAAGGATAGAGAGTAGTAGTGCTAATACTCCTCCAAGTTTATTAGGAATTGATCGTAGGATTGCGTATGCGAATAGGAAATATCATTCTGGTTTGATGTGTGCGGGGGTGCTTAATGGATTTGCTGGGATATAGTTATCAGGGTCTCCTAGTAGGTCAGGGGTGAATAAGGTTAGTGCTAGTAGGGCTAGAATTAGGAATAAAGCACCTAGGATGTCTTTAATTGTGTAATAAGGGTGGAATGGGATTATGTCTATGTTGGATGGGATTCCTGTGGGGTTGTTGGATTCTGTTTCGTGTAGGAATAGTAGGTGGACGGCTGCTAATGCTGTGATGATGAATGGGAGGATAAAGTGGAAAGCGAAAAAGCGTGTTAGTGTTGCTTTGTCTACGGAAAATCCGCCTCAGATTCATTCTACTAAGGTAGTACCAATGTAGGGGATTGCTGATAGGAGGTTGGTGATGACTGTTGCACCTCAAAATGATATCTGTCCTCAGGGTAGGACGTAGCCTACGAATGCAGTGGCTATGACTGCTAGTAGTAGGAGTACGCCGATGTTTCATGTTTCTTGGGATATATAAGAGCCATAGTATAGGCCACGTCCGATGTGGGCGTAAAGGCAGATGAAGAATATGGAGGCTCCGTTTGCATGTAGATAGCGGATGAATCAGCCGTAGTTGACGTCTCGACAGATATGTGCGACTGATGAAAAAGCAGTTGAGGTGTCTGGTGTGTAGTGTATTGCTAGAAATAAACCTGTTAGGATTTGTATGATTAGGCAGAGACCTAGTAAGGAGCCAAAGTTTCATCATGAGGAGATGTTAGATGGAGTGGGTAGGTCGATGAATGTGTTATTGAGGATTTTTATTAGTGGGTGTGTTTTTCGGATGTTGGTCATTAGGGTTCTTGTAGTTGAATTACAACGATGATTTTTCATGTCATTGGTCATGGTTGGAGTCCATGTGAGAATAATGGCAATGTATATTGTTTTTATTATGAGCACTATTTTTGTAATTAGTCTTGTGGGGGTTTCTTCAAAGCCTTCACCAATTTATGGTGGTTTAGGGTTGATTGTGGGTGGTGCTATAGGATGTGGAATTGTTTATAGTTTTGGGGGTTCATTTTTAGGTTTAATGGTATTTTTAATTTATTTGGGAGGAATACTAGTTGTGTTTGGTTATACAACGGCTATGGCTACTGAGCAGTATCCTGAGGTTTGGGTTTCTAACAAAGTTGTACTTGGGGGATTTCTTTTAGGTCTAGTGTTAGAGTTGTTAGTGGTATTGTATGTTTTAGAGGGTGGGAAAGTGAATATTGTATTTGAGTTTAATGGGTTAGGGGATTGGGTTATTTATGATACAGGGGACTCTGGGTTTTTTAGTGAAGAGGCTATGGGGATTGCTGCGTTATACAGCTATGGTACTTGGTTGGTTATTGTTACTGGATGGTCTTTGTTTATTGGTGTAGTGGTTATTATGGAGATTACTCGGGGTAATTAAATAGTAGTATGCTGAGGGTTATAGTGATAAGGAAAGACAGGAAGTAGAGTTTGATGAGCCCTTTTTGGTTTGAAGTTAGTGTAGAGGCTTTTAGTTGAATGAGAGCTGTTGTTTTTGGTAGAATTGTTTCTGTTCAGGTTAGGTCTAATAAGGAGGTTGCGAATTTCTGGCTTATTGTTAGAGTTAGATGGGGAAGTGAGCGGTGTATGATTGTAGGGAAATATCCTAATAGGGTAGAAAATTTAGTAGAGTCTGATGAGTAGGGGTATTTTAGGTTTTTTGAGTAGGTGTTAATTTCGAATGCGAGAATAAAGCCTAGAATTGTTACTATGAGGGCTGTTAGTTTTAGATATAGGGGTATAGTCATTAGAGGAATGTTTATTGGGGGTATGCTGTTGGAGAGGATGAATCCGGCGAAGATGCTTCCGATTAATAGGCGTTTGATGGGGTTAATCAGTATGGGGTTAGTTTCATTAATGTTTATGAGGGGAGGGAAGCGTGGTTGTCCTAGTAAAGTAAAGAAGATGATGCGGGTGCTATAAATAGCTGTTATGGAGGTGGCGATTAGTGTTAGTAATAGGGCTCAGGCGTTGGTATAAGACGAAGTGGCGGCTTCAATGATGAGGTCTTTAGAATAAAATCCTGTGAGAAATGGTATTCCTGTTAGTGCAAAGCAGCCGATGATTAGGGCAGTTGTGGTAAAGGGAAGAATTTTGTATAATCCTCCTATTTTTCGAATGTCTTGTTCGTTATTTAAATTATGGATGATAGAGCCGGAACACAGGAATAGCATAGCTTTGAAGAAAGCGTGTGTACAAATATGCAGGAATGCTAGGTGTGGTTGGTTGAGGCCTAGTGTTACTATTATTAGGCCAAGTTGGCTGGAGGTGGAAAAAGCAATGATTTTTTTGATATCGTTTTGGGTTAAGGCACAGATAGCTGTGAATAGGGTGGTGAGGGCACCTAGAGAAAGTATTATTGTTTGGATAGATTTGTTATTTTCTGTTAGAGGATAAAAACGGATAAGTAAGAAAATTCCTGCTACGACTATTGTGCTTGAGTGAAGTAGGGCTGAGACTGGAGTGGGGCCTTCTATTGCTGAAGGTAGTCATGGGTGTAGACCAAATTGAGCTGATTTTCCAGCTGCGGCTAATGTAAGTCCTATGAGGGGGAGGATTGGGGGATTTTGATTAAGTGTAAAGATTTGTTGTAAATCTCATGCATTTGAATTATGTAGGAATCAGGCTATGGATAAAAGGAATCCAATATCTCCGATACGGTTATATAGAATTGCTTGAAGAGCGGCTGTATTAGCATCTGTTCGTCCAAATCATCAGCCAATTAGTAGGAAAGATATGATTCCTACTCCTTCTCACCCAATAAATAATTGGAAGAGGTTGTTAGCTGTGACAAGGATGAGTATAGTGATGAGGAAAATGAGTAGGTATTTGAAGAATTGGTTGATGTGGGGGTCGGAGTGTATATATCATATTGAAAATTCTATAATAGATCATGTAATGAATAGTGCTACGGGTATAAATATAAGTGAGAAGTAGTCTATTTTAAGGCTGAGCGTTAATTTAAGAGTGTGGATGGTGATTCAGTGTCAGTTCGAGATGAGTATTTCTTGGTTTGTGTGAATGAATATTATTATTGGGATCAGGCTGGTGATGAAAGCAAAGAGGGTTATATTTTTTACATAGTGTTGGTATTTATTGTTTTTGTAGAAATCTGTATTAGATGCTATAACGGGGGCAATTAGTATAAATAGTGTAAGTAGGGTGGAAGAAGTAAATAAGTTTATTACTTTTATTTGGAGTTGCACCAATTTTTTGGTTCCTAAGACCAATGGATAACTACTATCCTTTAAAAGTTTGAAAAAGCCACATTGTTAAGTGTGGGGTGCATGAATTAGCAGTTCTTGCAATTCTTTTTCGGTAAGTAAGAAGGTTTTATCTTCTGTTTTTAGTTTCACAAACTAATGGTTTTTTTAAACTATACTTACAATAAAGAGGTCCTAGGATGATTTTAGGGTTTAGTGACAGGAGTAGGAGGGGGATAATATGTAGGGCTATTAAGGCATGCTCTCGTGTAAAGGTAGGAGTGAGGTTATTGATATGGTGTGTGTGTTTGCCACGTTGTGTTATGATTAGTATATATAGGGAGTAGAGGGCTGTGATTACGATGTTTACCCCTATAAGGATAATAGTAAGGTTTGATCATGAGAAGGTTGATATAATTACGAGTAGTTCTCCGATCAGATTAATGGTAGGGGGTAGGGCAAGGTTTGTTAAGCATGCTAATAATCATCAAGTGGCCATTAGTGGAAAAAAGATTTGTAGGCCTCGTGCTAGGATTATGGTTCGGCTATGAATTCGTTCGTAGTTTGAGTTTGCTAGACAAAATAGTATAGAGGATGTGAGGCCGTGTGCAATTATTAGGGCGGTAGCTCCTATGTAGCTTGAGGGGGTTTGGATAAGGACGGCTGCAATGACGAGTGCTATGTGGCTGACTGAGGAGTATGCGATTAGTGATTTTAGATCTGTTTGACGTAGGCAGATGGAGCTGGTTATGATTATTCCTCATAGGGATAATACAAGGAAGGGGTAGGCTATATGTTCTGTTAAGGGGTTGAGGATTGATGTAATTCGTAGTATTCCATAGCCCCCTAGTTTTAGTAGTACAGCTGCAAGGACTATTGAGCCTGCAATGGGGGCTTCTACGTGTGCTTTGGGCAATCAAAGATGTAATCCATAAAGGGGTATTTTTACTAGGAAGGCTATTATGCAAGCTAGTCATATGAAAGTGTTAGATCAGGAGGTTGATAATGGTTGAGCTCAGTACTGTAATAGTAGGAAGTTTAGGGAGCCTACTGTATTTTGTAGGTATGTTAATGCTACTAGTAGAGGGAGGGATCCTATGAGTGTGTAAAATAAAAAATAAAGTCCTGCGTTAAGTCGTTCTGTTTGGTTGCCTCAACGGGTGATGATAATGAGAGTAGGAATTAATGTGGCTTCAAATATAATGTAAAATATAATTAGTTCTATAGCAGTGAAGGTTATAATTAAGAGGGTTTGTAGTATGACTAGTATTGTAATGTAGAGTTTTTTTCGGGCAAGTGGTTCTTTTAGGAGGTGGGATTGACTTGCTATTAGTATTAGGGGGAGGAGTCATATTGTTAATATCAGGAGTGGTGCGGAAAGGGGGTCAGAGAAGAATGTTAAAGAGTAGTTAAGACTATTATCGTTAAATTGATTAAGTAGAAGTAAACTTGTAAAGCTAATTAATAAACTATGGGTTGTGGTGTTGATTCAGATAAAATTACTTTTTGATAATCAAGTCAGGGGTATAAGTATGATAGTGGGAATAATAAATTTTAGCATTGAAGGAGGTTAAGGTTTTGTACATAGTCAGTACCATATGTGTTGGAGACTATGACTAATAAGGCTAGTCCGATAGCTGCTTCGCAGGCTGCAAATACTAAGAGAATGATTGGTATTATGTTGGCTAGGGTGAAGTGTGTGTTTAGGATTGTGAGGGCTGCTAGGATGAATAGTGATAGTACTATGCCTTCTAGACATAGTAGTGCAGATATTAGGTGAGATCGGTATATTAATAAGCCTGTGAGGGATACTGTAAAGGCGATTAGAATATTGATGTGGACTAGGGACATTTGGTACTTGTGAGTTTAGATCACAGTTTAGTGGGTCGAAAACACTTGTTTTACTTTAAACTAAGTACCATATTTATCTCATTCTAGGCCTTTTTGGGTTCACTCGTAGGCTAGGCTAGCTGCTAGTAGAGAGATTAGAAATAAGGCTATAAGAAGTATTGTTGTTAAATTGTTTGTTTGGATTGCTCAAGGTAAGGGGAGTAGGAGGGCAATTTCTAGGTCGAAGAGGAGGAAAGTAATTGCTACTAGGAAGAATTTTATGGAAAAGGGCAGGCGGGCAGATCCTATGGGGTCGAAGCCACATTCGTAAGGGCTAGTTTTTTCTGCATAGACGTTTAGTTGGGGGAGTCAAAAAGCAATAAGTATAAGTAGTAAGGCTAGGGTTGTATTTGTAAGTAGTGTTAATAGGAGGTTTATTGTTCTTTTTCGGAGTGTACCGAAACTAACTGATTGGAAGTCAGTTGTACTTATTAATACTAAAAGGACTATGAGCCTCATCAATAGATTGATACATAGAGGAATAATCATACGACGTCTACAAAATGTCAATATCAAGCAGCGGCTTCGAAGCCAAAGTGGTGATTTGAGGTGAAGTGGAATATTATTTGGCGTATGAAGCAGACGATAAGGAAGGTGGATCCAATGATGACGTGTAGTCCATGAAAGCCTGTGGCTACGAAGAAAGTAGAGCCGTAGACTCCGTCTGAGATTGTGAATGGGGCTTCATAATATTCTGATGCTTGGAGTAGGGTGAAATAGAGGCCGAGTATAATTGTAATAAGGAGGGCTTGGAGTATGTGTTTGCGGTTACCTTCTATGAGACTATGGTGGGCTCAAGTGATAGATACACCAGAAGCTAGTAGTACAGAGGTATTGAGAAGTGGGACTTCTAGTGGATTTAAGGGGTGAATACCTGTTGGTGGTCAGGAGCCTCCTAGTTCGGGAGTAGGGGCAAGGCTTGAGTGGTAAAAGGCTCAGAAGAAGCCTGTAAAAAATAGGACTTCTGATAAGATAAATAGGATTATACCATATCGAAGTCCTTTTTGAACGGTTGGTGTGTGGTGGCCTTGGAAAGTACTTTCTCGGATGATGTCTCGCCATCATTGGTATATTGTTAGGATATTTGTTAGAAGACTTAAAGTTAGTAAAATTATTGAGTTGAAATGGAATCATATGATTAGGCCTGATGTTATGAGAAATGCTGAGAGAGCTCCTGTAAGTGGTCAAGGACTGGGGTTTACTATATGATATGAGTGGGCTTGGTGGGTCATTATGTATTGTCTTGCAAGTACAGGCTTACTAGTAGGGTAAATACGTAGGCCTGAATTAGGGCTACAGCGAATTCGAGGATAACTAATAGAGTGAGGATAATAAATGTGATGAGGGCTGTGGATAGACTAATGTTTGTTAATGCAAGGGTTGCACTTCCAATTAGGTGTAGTAATAGGTGACCTGCTGTGATGTTCGCTGTTAGCCGTACTGCTAGGGCTAGTGGTTGAATAAACAGGCTGATGGTTTCGATTATTACTAGTATGGGAATTAGGAAAGTGGGTGTGCCTAATGGTAAAAGGTGGGCTAGAGATATTTTTGTCTTGTTACGGAAGCCGATAAAGACGGTGCCAGCTCATAGTGGAATAGCTATGCCTAAGTTTATAGAGAGTTGAGCAGTAGGTGTGAATGAGTGGGGTAATATTCCAAGAAGGTTTGTGGAAGCGATGAAGAGGAAAAGTGAAATGAGTATTAGAGATCAGGTCTGTCCTTTGGGATTATGTGTAATTATCAGTTGTTTTGATGTAAGTTTGGTAAGTCATTGTTGAATAGTGATTACACGGTTATTGATTAATCGGTTTGGTGTTGGGAATAGTATAGTGGGAAATATAATAATTAGAGTGGTAATAGGGATACCTAGTACAACTGGGATTATGAAAGAGGCAAATAGATTTTCGTTCATGTGTAATTTCAAGGGGTTTGTTGTTTTTGTAGTTTAGTGTCCATTGGTTTGGGGGAGGGAGAGTAGAAGTGTTTTGAGATTTTTAGTTGAAGTAGTGCGAATAGGGTGAAGATCATAGAGAGAATGGTAAGGAGTCATGTTGATGTATCTAGTTGTGGCATATCACTAAGGGGAGTTTATAACTCTCAATCTTTAACTTAAAAGGTTAATGCTAATTTAGCTTCTTAGTGAAATTATAATATGGATGCAGATCATTTTTCAAAATTCTCTAAGGGTACTAGTTCGAGAACGATTGGTATAAAGCTGTGATTTGAGCCACAAATTTCTGAACATTGTCCATAGAACAGGCCAGGTCGAGTTGACATTAGGGTTGTTTGGTTTAGACGACCGGGGATCGCGTCTGTTTTTAGGCCTAGGGAAGGGACAGCTCATGAGTGTAATACATCTTCTGAGGAGACTAATATTCGGATTGTCATTTGTATAGGTAGAACCATTCGATTGTCTACCTCTAATAATCGTAGTTCACCCGGTTTTAGATCTGAGGTTGGAATTATGTATGAGTCAAAGTTTAGATCTTCATAATCAGTATACTCATAACTTCAATATCATTGATGTCCTATTGTTTTTACGGTAAGAGAGGGGTTGTTAATTTCGTCCATTATGTAGAGAATTCGTAGGGAAGGTAAGGCGATTATGATTAAAATAACAGCTGGGAGGACAGTTCAAATAGTCTCTACTTCTTGGGCGTCTATTGTACTAGTGTGAGTTAATTTGGTTGTAAGTATTAGTGTAATGATATAAAGAACTAAGGAGCTAATTAAGAAGACGATCATTAATGCGTGGTCATGAAATTGTAGAAGTTCCTCTATAACAGGTGATGCTGCGTCTTGTAAGCCTAGTTGAAAGGGATATGCCATGGAGATATACAGGATTTTCACTTGTGATTTAACTTTGACAAAGTTACGTAAGATTTTACTAATATCTCGCTCATAAAGAAAGACATAATGGTTATGATGTTGGCTTGAAACCGATTAGAGGGGGTTCGATTCCTTCCTTTCTTGAATATTTTAGGTTAACGTATACTGGCTCTTCGAATGTGTGGTATGGTGGAGGACACCCGTTTAGTCATTCAAGGTTTGTGGAAGTGAGGTCTACTGCTAAGACTTCTCGTTTAGATGCGAATGCTTCTCAGATAATGAAGATTATTAGTATGACTGCTGTTAGTGAGATAAATGAGCCTATTGATGAGATGGTATTTCATGTTGTGTAAGCATCTGGATAGTCGGAATATCGGCGAGGTATTCCAGATAGGCCTAGGAAGTGTTGTGGGAAGAATGTCATATTTACGCCTACGAATATGATTATGAATTGGATTTTTGTTCATGTTGGGTTGAGTGTATATCCTGAAAATAGTGGAAATCAGTGGACGAAGCCTCCTATGATGGCAAAGACAGCTCCTATTGAAAGTACATAGTGAAAGTGAGCAACCACATAATAGGTGTCATGGAGAATGATATCTAGGGATGAGTTAGCTAGGATAATACCGGTTAAACCCCCTACTGTGAATAAGAAAATAAAGCCTAGGGCTCATATTAGGGCTGGAGATCATTTAATATTTCCTCCGTGAAGTGTTGCTAGTCAACTGAAAACTTTTACTCCTGTAGGAATTGCGATAATTATAGTAGCTGATGTGAAATATGCTCGTGTATCTACGTCTATTCCAACTGTAAACATATGATGAGCTCATACAATGAAACCCAAGAAACCAATAGAAACCATAGCTCATACTATTCCCATATACCCGAAAGGTTCTTTTTTCCCCGAATAGTAAGTAACGATATGTGAAATTATTCCAAAGCCAGGTAGA
Source organism: Lentisphaerota bacterium (assembly GCA_024225035.1). Lineage (GTDB taxonomy): Bacteria > Verrucomicrobiota > Lentisphaeria > Victivallales > Victivallaceae > Zth2. The sequence goes on along the minus strand of JAAEMX010000232.1, from coordinate 3,738 downwards.
ATTAGAATATATACTTCAGGATGACCAAAAAATCAGAACAAGTGTTGATATAAGATTGGGTCACCTCCTCCTGCCGGGTCGAAAAAGGTTGTGTTTAGGTTTCGATCAGTTAATAGTATGGTAATTCCGGCTGCTAAGACAGGCAATGATAGTAGAAGTAAGACTGCTGTAACCAAGACTGATCAGACGAAGAGAGGCGTTTGATATTGGGTTATAGCGGGTGGTTTTATATTAATGATAGTTGTAATGAAGTTAATAGCCCCAAGGATTGAAGATACACCGGCTAAATGTAGAGAGAAAATAGTAAGGTCTACTGAGGCTCCTGCATGTGCTAGATTTCCGGCTAGAGGAGGATATACAGTTCAGCCTGTACCTGCGCCGGCTTCAATTATCGAAGATGCTATCAGTAGTAGGAAGGAAGGGGGGAGTAGTCAGAAGCTTATGTTGTTTAGACGAGGGAATGCTATGTCAGGGGCTCCAATTATTAAAGGAACTAATCAGTTTCCGAAACCCCCAATTATGATAGGTATAACCATAAAGAAAATTATTACGAAGGCGTGAGCTGTTACTAGAACATTATAAAGTTGGTCGTCTCCGATAAGTGTGCCAGGTTGACCTAATTCAGCACGAATCAACAAGCTTAGGCCAGTACCCACTATTCCTGCTCAAGCGCCAAATAGTAAATACAGGGTACCAATGTCTTTGTGATTGGTAGAGAATAGTCATCGGTTTATGAACATAGGTAAAATGGTCGAGTAGGCATTAGACTGTAAATCTAAAGACAGGGGTAAAATCCCCTTTTTACCAAGTCCTGTAGTGAATAATCATTTTGAATTGCAAATTCAAAGGAGCAGCTTCAATCCTGCCGGGACTTCTCCCGCCTTTTTTTTCTCGCGGCGGGAGAAGTAGATTGAAGCCAGTTTACTAGGGTATTTAGCTGTTAACTAAAAGTTCGTGGGAGACGTATCCCTCCAATCTAGTGAGGATTTAGCTTAATTAAAGTGTTTGATTTGCATTCAATTGATGTAAGATATAGTCTTGCAATCCTTATTGGGCAGGGGTTAAGTAAAATTGTACTTGCTTAGGGCTTTGAAGGCTCTTGGTCTTGCTTAACCTAAACCCCTATAGTAAGATAAAGAGTGTTGGTGTGAGTGGTAGAAGTATTGTGGATAGTACGATTGCTGTTGGTAGAAGGGTTATTTGTTTTATGGGGTAGAACTGTCATTTTATTTTTATGTTATTGGTGGAGGGGAATAGGGTTAATGCTGTGGAGTAGGTAAGGCGTATGTAGAAATATAGGTTGAGTAGAGCTGTGATGGCTATGAGGATGGGTAGGATGAGAGTGTCGTTTTTTGTTAATTCTTGAATGATTATTCATTTAGGCATAAAGCCTGTAAGTGGAGGAAGTCCTCCTATGGAGAGTAGGGTGAGTATGGTGAAGGTTGTCATAATGGGTATTGTGTTTCATGTTTGGGATAATAGTAGTGTAGTGGTAGTGGAGTTTTGGATGAGTAATATAAATATAGTGAAGGTTATTACGATGTAGATTAATAGGTTTAGTATGGTGAGGGTTGGATTGTACAGTAAAATAGTGGTTATTCATCCTATATGGGCGATTGATGAGTAGGCTATAATTTTTCGGAGTTGTGTTTGGTTTAGTCCACCTCAACCTCCGATTAGGATTGATAGAAAGGATATGGTAATTATTAAGTGTAGGTTAATTGATGGTGAAATTTGGTAGAGGATTGATATGGGTGCGAGTTTTTGTCACGTAAGTAGAATTAGTCCTGTGCTTAGGGGAATGCCTTGTGTAACTTCTGGTACTCAGAAGTGGAAAGGGGATAGTCCTAATTTAATGGCTAGGGCTATTGTCATTAGAATGGATGCTGTTGGGTCGAATAGTTTTATGATAGTCCATTGGCTGGAGTGTATTAGGTTGATAATAATTGCTAGTATGAGTAGTGAGGATGCTGTGGCTTGTGTTAAAAAGTATTTGGCTGAGGCTTCTGTGGCTCGGGGGTTGGGTTTTTTCATTATAATGGGAATGATGGCTATTATGTTTATTTCTAGTCCGATTCAGGCGAATAATCAGTGGGAACTGATGGTGACAATTGTTGTGCTTAAGACGAGGGTTGTTAGTAGGGTGATGGAGATGAATGGGTTGATTAGTATGGGAAGGATATGAACCAACATTTCCGGGGTATGGGCCCGGTAGCTTATTTAGCTGACCTTACTATAGATTATGGTGTAGTGTGGTAGCACGGAGAATTTTGAATTCTTAAGGGTAGGTTCGATTCCTATTATTCTAGAAATAAGAGGACTTAAACCTCTATTATTTACTCTATCAAAGTAATTCTTTTGTCAGACATATTTCTTGTTTTATGTTTGGGGTGGGATGCCTGCTGTTATGATGGGTAATGAGATGTGTCATATGCAGAGAGCTAGTGTTAGTGGGAGGAAGTTTTTTCAGAGGAGATGTATTAGTTGGTCATATCGGAATCGGGGGTAGGATGCTCGGATTCATAGGAAAGATATTGTTAGTAGTAGTGATTTAGCGATTAGGTTTGTTGTGCATAATTCTGGTGCATATGGATCGTGGAATGCTCCTAGAAATAAGATAGTTGTGAATATATTTATTATGATAATGTTGGCATATTCTGCTAGAAAGAATAGGGCGAAAGGACCAGCAGCATATTCTACGTTGAAGCCAGATACGAGTTCTGATTCTCCTTCTGTAAGGTCAAAGGGGGCTCGGTTAGTTTCTGCTAAGGTGGAGATAAACCACATTATAGCTAGTGGTCATGAGGGGATGAGCAGTCATAGTTTTTCTTGTGTAATGTTTAGTGTAGATAGAGTGAAGGAGCCGTTTATTAGGAGCACAGATAATAGAATGATAGCTAATGTTACTTCGTATGAGATTGTTTGTGCTACTGCTCGTAGGGCTCCGATTAGAGCATATTTTGAATTGGAAGCTCATCCGGATCACAGGATAGAGTAGACAGCTAGGCTTGATATTGCTAGTATGAAGAGTACACCTAGGTTTATGTTGATGAGTGGATGTGGTATGGGTAGGGGAGCTCATATTGTGAGAGCTAAGGTTAGTGCAAGTACAGGTGCAATTATAAATATGGTGGTGGAAGATGTGGCTGGTCGTAAGGGTTCTTTAGTGAATAGTTTGATTGCATCGGCGAAGGGTTGTAGTAGGCCATATGGGCCTACGATGTTTGGTCCTTTTCGGAATTGTATGTAGCCTAGGATTTTGCGTTCTACTAATGTTAGATATGCTACAGCTAAAAGAATAGGAAGAATGAGTGTTAAAATGTTAATTATAAACATTTGTTGAAGAGGGGATTTGAACCTCTGGGTATAAAAGTTTAAGTTTTATGCAATTGCCGTACTCTGCCACTTCAACAATGCCCTGATCTTGGGCAGGGTATATTTGCGCTAGGTTATTAGGTTGAGATTGGATCACTAATTGTTTGAAGGCGCTTTTTTAAAGTTGGCCTTATTTCTCTTGTCCTTTCGTACTGGGAGAAATGCGTAATAGATAGAAACCGACCTGGATTACTCCGGTCTGAACTCAGATCACGTAGGACTTTAATCGTTGAACAAACGAACCCTTAATAGCTGCTGCACCATTAGGATGTCCTGATCCAACATCGAGGTCGTAAACCCTATTGTCGATATGGACTCTAGAATAGGATTGCGCTGTTATCCCTAGGGTAACTTGTTCCGTTG
>JAAEMX010000231.1 GCA_024225035.1 Lentisphaerota bacterium | reverse complement strand
GCGCGGTTCTTTGATGTGGTGTTGCCGCATCTGAACGAGGTGCAGCGTCGGGTGGTGGCTGGGGCGATGTCGGAGATGCTGGGTCGGGGTGGGAAGACCGCGGTGGCAACCGCGTCGGGTATGAGCCGCAACACGGTGATCAAAGCCCAAGGCGAGGTCGAGGCAGGGATCGAACCGTCGGACCGGCAGCGAGCACCTGGTGGTGGGGACCGCCCGGCGATCGACAAACAGCCCGGCCTGTTGGAAGCCCTTGATGAGCTGGTCCATCCCGATACGCGTGGGAACCCGATGTCGTTGCTGCGCTGGACGTCGAAGTCATCGACGAACCTGGCCAAGGATCTGGTGGCCAAGGGCTTCGAGGTGTCGTCGCGGACGGTGCTGCGCTTGCTGGGTCAACTGGGCTATTCGTTGCAGGCCAACGCCAAGGTCACCGAGGGCCGCCAGCACCCCGACCGCGATGGCCAGTTCCGCTACCTCAATGACCTGGCCCAGAGCTTCGTCGATGACGACGAACCCGTTATCAGCGTGGACACGAAGAAGAAAGAGCTGATCGGCGGCTACGCCAACGGGGGCCGGGAGTGGGCCGAGTCGGGCCACCCCACCCGGACCCAGGTGCATGACTTCCCCAACCCTGAACTTGGTGAGAACGCCAAGGCGATCCCCTATGGGTTCTATGACGCCGGAAACAACCAGGGCTGGGTGTCAGCCGGCGACAGCGCCGACACTGCCGAGTTCGCGGTCGAGTCGATCCGCCGCTGGTGGAACACCATGGGCCACTCAAGCTTCCCCAACGCCACCCGCCTGTTGATCACCGCCGATTGTGGAGGCTCCAACGGGAACCGAGTCCGAGCCTGGAAGACCCAACTCGCCGCGTTCGCCGCCGAGACCGGCCTGCGGGTCACCGTCGCCCACTACCCGCCGGGCACATCCAAGTGGAACAAGATCGAACACCGAATGTTCAGCTTCATCACCGCGAACTGGCGGG
>JAAEMX010000230.1 GCA_024225035.1 Lentisphaerota bacterium | reverse complement strand
GGGTTCAATACTTCAAGTGGCTTAGATTATTCAGCTTACATGAAAATTATCAGTTATTCATTAGTTCGAAACCGCCCTGTGCGACAGCGCATGCAGGGTGGTGTGAGAGGGTGGAGTCGTAAGACTCCTCTCTACTCGATTGACATTTCCGCTTTGCAATTATATTTTTATGTGTTGTAAGTATTTATAACAGTCTGTTGGCTCAGGTAGAAGATCGCTAGACTACCTGAGTCTTTTTTTGTAATATCTTCTAGCTCTGATATATTGCTCAATATCGATGTTTGTATGTATCGTAAAGCTCGGAAGGTTCCCCTCATTGAGTTCCTTCCGAGCTTTTTTAGTTTTGCAGTAATTCCGGATTCTCGTGTATGTTGCCAATAACCTGTCCTTCGGCAGCTAAGTATATATCTTTGCTTTCTCCCCAATTTAGATTTCCAAGAAAAAACGCTCCCTCATCATTCCACTCAACAACATATTCTTGAAAATCAATGCTAATGAAATCCCCCTCGTATATCAGTCTATTGTCCTTATCCTTTAGCCCAGTGCATTGCATCTTTTTACCATGCACAAATGTAGCTAGATTCTGCTCAATTTTAGACAACTGGACGCCTAGGTCACAATAATACATATCGTTATCATTCCACACTCTGAATTTAAACCTGTCCATTAAATCACCTCTACTCCTATGAGCGTTGTTGATACAAAAAATCAATATCTTTTTTAAAACTGTTCATCTCATCTTTGCTTAAGGTATTTATTAATTTGGTGTTGTTATATAACCATTCAGCGTCTTGATAGGAAATGTCAAGGTCTTCAGCCGCTAACTCTAAGGCTTCACGTTTATGGTTTTTAATAAATGCCATCGCCTCATCTTGGACTTTTATATATCTTTTAACCCAGTCTGGGTGGTTTTTGGCAAAAGATTCACTAACCGCAACAACTAGCCTAGGTCGCATTAGCCCTTTTGCTGTTGTCAAGATTCTTGCACCTCGTTTTTTAGCTTCTAACATTTTAACCGTAGTCAATACCGCCGCATCAACCTTGCCAGCAAACATGCCATTATATGCTATTGCTAAGGGCATTGGTATATAATTGACATCTTTCATTGTCATATTATTTTTTGCTAATGCTTCAAACAGTAGTTGATGCAAGGTACATCCGCCAGGGCCAGCAATAGTTTCCCCTTTCAAGTCCTTGACTGATTTAATGCTTGGATTAGTAGTCAGCAAAGCCAAGGTTCCAGTAGGGTCGCAAACTGCTCTTATTATATCTAGTTTTATATTTTGGCCTGCCGCTATAATAAGGCTGGTGGTATTTATACTTCCACATATATCAATTTTGCCTGCGGCTGCTGCCTGAGCTTGTTTTAGACCAATGGTGATATCATG
>JAAEMX010000229.1 GCA_024225035.1 Lentisphaerota bacterium | reverse complement strand
TGTTCAATAGCAGCCTTCTCTTCAGAAGTGAGTCTAAATTGAATATCTTTTTTCATGGTTGAATCCTCCGGGTTGCATAAGTCATTAGTTTCCAAGCGAGTAATGTTGCCAAAGCGGCTATTATTAAAGCCAGACCAAGTTCCAACATCTCCTTATCTCCTCATTTAATTACTTCCAGCAGCGATCAAAAACGCTCAGCATCGCCAAAGCATCGGCGGTTGCCAAGGTCACTCGACATAACGGAAACATCTGCTGACTGTAAGTTTTGAAATACCTTTTGCGGGTGGGTTTATCTTTGGGTACTCCGGATATTTTACGCATCCAGACGCCAGGCGGGATTTCCTTAAATGGAATATGCAGCGCTGACAGAATCCCCAGCCATTGCCCGTAATTCCTTCCGAATGTGAACATGCTCTTTACTCCATTACCCGGCATCGAATGCACCTTCTCTATAACGCAGCGACATTGGGCCGAACCGTACCGGACGACATACTCCCGGACAATATCTGCCATCTCCGGTGATGAGTCTGGGCATTTAAATGCTTTTGCATAGTCACCGCCAATAATCGCGATTCCACCGTTCTTACCGGGGTCAATTGCCATATCAAACAT
>JAAEMX010000228.1 GCA_024225035.1 Lentisphaerota bacterium | reverse complement strand
TGTATTGCTGGGGGTGCCTTCTCGTTCATCGGGGGGTGGCCGCGTAGCGTGGCCTCGGGAGGAGTCCCGGTCGTGACGGAAAACCCCTGAGCTTTGGGCTCGTTGACCTGATCGTCGCCGGGGCTCGTTCTCGAGCAGACTCGGTTGAGGAAATGGGTGGGATCTTTCGGCCTGGCCGTGGGTCCGGTGCACCGTATGAATCACATGGCTGGGTGGGCTACGTCGTCCGCTCCGCGGTGTCGGGTGGGGTCGGGGACAACTTCGGTGCTGGTGGTCGAGCGCGAGCGAAGGGGTTCTCCCTGACATCAACCATTTGCGGACCCGCTCGGCCGTGAAGATGAATTGAAGCGCATCGAGGCCGGTCGGGTCTGCCCGTCTTGTATGGGAGAACCCCTCCATGAAAGTGAACACAACAACTCCAGTCGTGTCGATCGGAATCGACGCAGCGGTAGTTGCGTCGCATCAGATCGCGATTCGCGGCGAGGTCCGAGAAGACTTCAAGACCGCTCCTACGTTGGCCGGGTTGGCGAAGCTGACCGAGCGGCTCGAGCCCTATGCCGGGTCGCTGGTGGTGGCCGAACCAACCGCGGGGACCTGGTTGCCGTTGGCCCATGCGGTGTCTGCCGCGGGCTGTGAGATCGGTTTCGTTGCCAACCGGGACTCGGCGAGGCTCCGCAAGGCCATCAGCGGTGCGTCCAAGACCGATGTGATCGACGCCGACATGTTGGCCCACTGCTCTGAGGTACTCGGAGTGGGCCCCGCCGCGATCCCGCCGCCAGGCCAGATCGCGCTACGGCGAGCGATCCGGCGCCGGCATGTCTGCACCGTTGACGCTCACCGGGTCGAGTGCCGGCTCTGGGCGTTGGCGGCATGGGCGTTCCCGGACCTGTGGCGCGCCACCGGCGGTCACACCGTTGCCCAGCCACTGTTGACCCGTTGGCCGCACCTCGAGAACCTGAGCCGAGCACGGCTGAGCTCGATCACCGAGATCGTCGCCGCGCACAGCCGCGACAGCCACCCCGAACAACGAGCAACACGGATACGAAACGCTGCGGCCGGGTGGGCGACGTTTTGGGCAGGGCGCCTCGATCTTGACGGCCTCGGCTGGGAACTCGCCGAGATGCTCGGCGACATCAACACCGCCGATCAACGCCGCCATGGCGCCACCGACCAAGCACTCGAGCTATGGCAACAGCACTGGCCCGACGACGTGCTGACCTCCATCCCTGGGCTCGGCCCGATATGTGCCTCGACAATCCGGGGTTGGTGGGGCGACGCCACCCACCTCGAAACGGCCAAAGCAGCCACCGCTCACGCCGGCCTGAACCCCTCGATGTGGTCCTCGGGTCTCAGCGAGTCCCCGTCGAGGCGGACCACCAAACAAGGACCAGCCGAGCTGCGCCTCGCCCTCTACCAGGCCGCCAACGTCGCCCGACGACGAGACCCGCAACTCGCCGCCCACTACCGGCGACTCATGACCGAACGAGGACACAACCACATCTCGGCCAACACCGCCGTTGCTCGAAAGCTCACCTGTCGGGCCTGGGCCATCGCCACCACCGGCCAACCCTACGAACCCCGCGACCTCGACGGGAACCCGCTCACGCTGGCCGACGCAGCCCGCCTCGCCACCGAGCTCGCCGTACCCGACCAGATCCGGGCCCGCACCCGCGGCCACAGCCGACGAGGCCGACTCAACCCCACCTGACCGACACCGACAACCAGCGCTCGACCACCCCGAAGCCGACACCGGCCCCACCCGACGCGCCCACCCACCGTGAACAGCCACCCGTTGACAACCCTTAGGAAATCAGGTCACAGGCTACGGAATTGCTCCTAGGGGTGTCGTTTGCAAATGGATTTGCTAATGCCCGGACGGGAATCGTGTACTGACGCCGACAAGATTCGTACCTGCGCCGTTAGCGGCGTGTCGTGAACGGCACACTCGCACGTTCGAGGATCTGTTCGACTTGTGATGCGGCTGCGGAAGGGACGGCGACGGCGCAGAGCCGCTGCGCTCGCGTTACCCCTACGTACAGAACTCTTCGAGCCTCTGTGCTCTGGCCCAATCTCCAGGCATCCAACAGCTCAGCTGTTCGAGTCGACTGACCGCGATCTCGCGAGAGCACGACGAGCGCGGCTTCGGCTTCAGAGCCCTTGGCCTGGTGAATCGACGAGCTGCGAAACAGCGCTGTCGCTGGAAGCGAACCCAACAGATCCTCAACCGTCATGCCTGTCGAGTTCTTGGGCGCTCGAAGGAACACCTTCGGTTTGCCAGCCGTCTGCCCGTCGGGTGTGAAGATCGAACCGAGTTCAGACCTGGTGTGCTCGAGCCAGTCCTCGACAGGCAGATCCATGGACAGGGCCGCCGTGGCCTGTACGAGTCCGAGCGTGGCTAGCTTCAGCCAAGCAGGGTCCACCTCGTGTAGCTCGCATAGTCGTGGGGTCGACTCCCCGGCCGTAGGGATTTGCAGGTACCTCAGAACGAGTCGCTGTAGTCGATCCAGTGCTCGGAATCGCTCATGCGCCTCGGTCATTGGATCGAGTAGCAGAGAAGTATTGATTGCGATGTGCGCCATGTTGTTGGAAGGACGCTTGTGCGAACGGCCAGCGACGCGTGAGGCAACTGCAGTCGCGTGAGAGAGCACGATCGCCTTGTCCGTCTCGATCTCCGCTTCGACAAGAAGTTGCCGAAATGAGTCGGCAACGCCGCTCGATGGCCATCCTTCGTACGGGATTAGGTGGATCGGGCTGGGTTCATCGCGGTTGTCCCCGACAGGGTGATCAGCAGAACCGTCTTTCAAGGATGCGGCGAGCTGACAGATGGCAGGGCTGCTTCGCCAGTTTCCTGTCAGCTCATGCCGTCGCAGGGATTCGGTGAGCGCTGCGAATCGTGTTGGGCTGGCGTCGCGCCATTCATAGATCGCTTGGTTCGGATCGCACACCACAACTAGTGGGACACCGGCGAGCTTCAATTCGTCGAGGAAGTCCAACTCCGTCTCGCTGCAGTCTTGGGCCTCGTCGACGATGACTTCAAGAAACCTGTTCCGGAGTGTCGATCCGATTTCTGGATGCTCGCGGAGGAGGCGAACTGCGTAGTCGCGTGCGTCGTCGCACGTCAAGTAGCCCTGCCCGCGCAGAACCTTGATCTTGTCCGCGGCGTTCCGCTCGCGAATATGGGTGTGGGCGGAGCTCAAGTGGCTCATCGGATTTGAGCGGGCAGTAGCTGGTCGAGGAGGTTCCAGTTGGGTCGTCCGGCGTAGAGGAGAGCGCGGATTCGGTAGTTCCGGAAGTTGCGGAATCCGAACCCGATGCGTTTGGCGAGTTTGATCATGTTG
>JAAEMX010000227.1 GCA_024225035.1 Lentisphaerota bacterium | reverse complement strand
CCATCTGCACTAGCTGTGAGGATTGTTTTACCATCGGGTGCAAACACGGCGCTCCTCACCCAGCCCTGATGTCCTTCAAACCGTTTGACCTCTCTGGCGGTCCTGGTGTCGAACAGGCGCGCGGTGTTGTCATCCGAAGCTGTGAGGATTGTTTTACCATCGGGTGCAAACACGGCGCTCCTCACCCAGTCCTGATGTCCTTCAAACCGTTTGATCTCCCTGGCTGTTTTGGTGTCGAACAGGCGCGCGGTTTTGTCGTCCGAAGCTGTGAGGATTGTTTTACCATCGGGTGCAAACACGGCGCTCATCACCCAGTCCTGATGTCCTTCAAACCGTTTGATCTCCCTGGCGGTCCTGGTGTCGAACAGGCGCACGGTTTTGTCGTAGGAAGCTGTGAGGATTGTTTTACCATCGGGTGCAAACACGGCGATCATCACCATGCCCTGATGTCCTTCAAACCGTTTGATCTCTCTGGCGGTCCTGGTGTCGAACAGGCGCGCGGTTTTGTCGTTCGAAGCTGTGAGGATTGATTTACCATCGGGTGCAAACACGGCGCTCCTCACCCAGTCCTGATGTCCTTCAAACCGTTTGATCTCTCTGGCGGTCCTGGTGTCGAACAGGCGCGCGGTTTTGTCGTAGGAAGCTGTGAGGATTGTTTTACCATCGGGTGCAAACACGGCGCTCCTCACCAAGTCCTGATATCCTAAAAACGTCTTGAACGCCCTGGCTGTAGTTCTGTCGAACAGCCGCGCGATTCTGACAACTAAAACGGTGAGGATTGTGTTACCATCGAGTGCAAACAAGGCACTCCT
>JAAEMX010000226.1 GCA_024225035.1 Lentisphaerota bacterium | reverse complement strand
GCGGTGCCCACGAAGCTGGTGAGCAGCATCGCGGCGGCCGCCACGACCAGGGCCTGGTGGGCGTGCCGCTCGTGGGCGGCATCGAGCTCGGAAGCCCTGGTGGGGGCGGGGTCTGAAGGGGTCAGCTGAACAGCGCCGTCAGTCGAGCGGTGGGGCCCAGAGGTCGCGCCGTTTGACCTCGACGATCATGCAACGGTCCTCCACGTACCGCAGACCCGCCACCTTGGCTCGGACCCGGGCGGCCTCTGAGGTGATGCCCAGTTGGAGCCATACCGCCGGAGCACCGGCTTCAATGGCCGCTTCAACCACCCCATCGGCCTCGGCCGAGGGGCGAAAGACCACCACTATGTCGACCGTGGTGTCGATCCCGGCAAGGGATCGACACACTGGCTCACCCAGCAACTCATCGGCGGTGGGGTGAACGGGGATGATGCGGTAGCCCCGATCCTGGAGGCGGCGGGGAACAGTATGGGCGGCCTTGGCGGGGTTGGCCGAGCAGCCCACGACAGCCAGGGTCGAAGAGGTCGACAGGAGCTCGGCTATGGGGTCATCCACAGGGGGCGACGCTAGCCGGCCCCTACTTCGCCAGTTGGCTCAACCGCAGCAGACGGGGCCG
>JAAEMX010000225.1 GCA_024225035.1 Lentisphaerota bacterium | reverse complement strand
GGATGTCATTTACTTTTATCCTTTTATAATAGCGCTGGCATTTAAGCACTTCTGTGGTGTAATTGGAGTACTCAAATGGCGTGGCAATACTACCACACTCAAATTTTGCTTTGCGAAACTGGAAAGTGTTATCACCACTACCAAAGTCGCTACATAAAAATAGTGGTAAATTACCAGTAAAATCACTATTAAAAGTGTAATGATAGATGAAGCGTTGCCAGACGTTGGTATAAGCCGCGGGGTTGGTAGCTGCCGCTTTTAATATGCCACTTTCATTTATAAATGGGCTGACTATATTATTAGCGCCACTGATTAGCCGCGCTTCAAATGATAAAGTAAACGTTTCGCCTGATTCAGCGGTGAAATTTTCTATCACTTGCCCGAGATTTACCGTCCCGCTGGCATTGGTGATTGCGACTTGTAAGGCATCATCCTCTTTAGAAACGACCACACTATCCGCAGCATCAATACTAAAATCTACTTTCCAGCGATCTGCAGTGTAAGCTCCACTATTTAAGGTTAAACTCTCACCACGCTGCCAAACTTGAAAGCCGCCATTAATTAAGCGATTGGGATTATAACCATACTGTGGATGCGGATTTGTTGCAGCTTCATGTTCAGCAATTTTTACTTGGGCCACAATGTCAGCGTAATCTCGGGTAGCCAATACCACCGCCGGGTCAATTTTAAGTTCGACATTAGCCGTGCCGGAAATCTGTAAAACCATCCTGATAACCAAGTCCCGACTTGCTCCTTCGCTGAGTTGCGGCTTGTAGGTTTCAGGAAAATTACCGTAAGCAAACAAATTGCCGTTATCGTCAAAAAGTCCGACTTCATGCACTGTCCAGCCGCCGACATTAGTAGGAATCACTAGTTCGGCAATCAGCCAGTTTGGATTATCCGCGTCAGTAGAAAGACTGTTCAAACTGCCACGATAAACTTCATTGACTAGCGCCGTAGCCGTTTCACTCGGCGTAACAGCGTTGCCGTCACCGTCACCGACCGCCATGTGCGACAAATTTATGGTTTGCCCAAGGGCTCCGGCATTGGCTAAAGCCGCTTGTCCGATGTTGGTTAATACTGAATAGAAATCCATATTTAAGCACTCCTTTGAAGTATGGTTACAATGTCACGTTGGTAGCTGTGGCGAATTGCCGCATACCAAGAACTCTGTTGCTCAATGGTCTTAGTTACTGGTGGATAAAGAGTGACAGTATCCCCGGCAGTAGTACTTACTCCCAGATAGCCCACACCATCACTGCGTCCGACCAATTTCAAACTGCTTAAATGACTGCGGACATTTTTAGTAGCTGTAATAGTTTGTTCCACCAGTGCTTGGGCGACAGCATTCAAGCCGGAAGTGCCGACCTCCGCCTCCACTGTAAAGGTGCAAGGTTCACCAGTTGGGGATTGCTCGAACCACTCAAGTACTTTCAACTGATAACCAAGGTCTTCCAGTGCCTTTTTCAGTGCTCCAATCGTCCCCTTATGGGCGTGTATTTCATACTGTTTGGCGATAATGGCACGCTGTTCAGCTTCCGTCCAATCATCACGCCAAACGTCTACACTTAAGGCCCAAGCCAAATAAGGCAGTAATGCTGTCGGGCACTTAGTTGGATTCCACAAGTCACCAGTTGGCACTGGAACTTGTTCCAGTCTGGCAGTGGCGGCTTCCAAGCCGCGCTCTGATTTAGTGGCATTATTGGGTAATAAACTCATTTATCCTTCCACATTTAAAGTTATGTTCTCTATTAATGGAGCGGCGTTAACCCCGCAAATAATATCAGCACTTGGTGAGCTCAAATTGACCTTTTCTACTCCGGCAGTCTGATGTAAGGCGGCATAGATACCACTTAAAGCCACAGTAGCTTGCAGCTTAAAGTTAGTCGCAGCATAAGCTTGTAGCGCCTGTTCAGCTGCAGTCATCACTAGCGCACTGGAGGCGCCGCTTTTTAAAGTTAGAGTTGCCTCAACAGAATACCTTTGGATAGTAGCAGCCTGCACCGTAACCTGATCAGTTAGAGGTCTGACTTCTTCGGCATTAAGCGCTGTGGCAACGGTTGTAAGTAAATCACCTGAAGCCGCACCGCCGTTGCTGTGGGATAGAATAGTGACGGAGACTTGCCCCGGGCTGGGGCTTGCCGCGGTCGCCGCTTTTACATCGCCCGAAGCCGACAAAGCGTGAAAGATGTAACTGCCTTCGCTGCCAGCGGTAGTAATCGCTTCCAGCGCTAACAAAGTACGCTTTCTTAAGGCAGTGTCAGTTTCATATACGGCTGGCGTTGGC
>JAAEMX010000224.1 GCA_024225035.1 Lentisphaerota bacterium | reverse complement strand
TTGTGAACTCAAGCTCAATCGCTCTCGTTTCAACAGGCCCTTAATGTATTGACTTTAACCAAAGATGCAAATCATTTTGCAACCTTTTTATTCCTTTTTTTAACAACCATAAACCCAGATGGACATTGAACTAGACACAAGTAACTGTCAAAGCAGGTATTATAGATAAGGTTTCCTATACACAGATTTTAACTTTTTTTGACTCTTTTCGCCTGAAGCCTTCAATTTGCTTGAAATATCCAAGTATAAATGTCATGCCTGGGTGGCAATATGTCCGGTCGCTGACTGCTGAGCAGCCTTCAACCCAGGCAAGTCCCCCGGGGTTATACTGCCTACATGTTTCCAGTTTCGGTCTGCCAGCAATCGACTACGCAGCGCCCTAGGCGTGAGATCAATCGGAATCTTAGAGTTAACCGCATTGAGTGCCCCCCTACTGTACTCCAGCATTTCCTGAGCTGACATAATGCTCCTTGAGGCCAGAGTTGAACAGTAAAAATCAGTCGGCAGAGATGCGTTATTGAATTGAGCCTGCCCTGCCCCATGTGATTTCAGTGCAGCGGCTACCCCCTTTGAGTAACTTGAATATGTACCATAAGATTTTTCACTAGGTGTAATACCGTCTGCTCGCATTTTCTCGTGCGAGTTTCTGAATCCTCTACCTGAAGGACTCTCGTACATCTCCGGAAAAGGCACAGCTCTGCCTCCAAATAGAGCCTCATAGTTTTTTTCCAGTTTAGCTCTGGCCAAAAACAGCTCGGCAAAATCACCAATTAACTTGCCAACTTCCTCATCGTTATGCCTGAGAACCAGAACCTCCGCTTCACTGATATTATCCAGTAAAAATATTTTTTTGATATTAGTTCCTTCACTGGTGTCAATCATTTCCAGCGGAGTACTGGCAGCAATTCCGACGTGATATATCTTGGATAATCTACTACCCAAAGAAATTACTACGCGCTTCAGACGAACTTTTAAAGAATAGTAAAATAGAATATCACCACTACGCATAACTGGATTTGGCAGCATGGCATAACCTCGTCATTAAAGAGTTTTAAAAATCTATACCACCTCATTAAGAAAACATATAGAAACAGTAGGGGTTAAAAACCCAAACCATATATAGTACTACAATTATTTTACTATGTAGACCTTTGAATTCCTTATAATGTTCTCCGGGGGAAATAAAAACACATGTACTTAGCTAGATAACCTAAATAGAGGAGATGCTAACAGGCATATTATATATATGGAAGGAAGATTATATTAATGGCCTTTTGCAAGTCAATCGAAATTTGCCTTGGAAAAAGCAATCCTGTCCTCGATTTCAGGGTGAGCATCGTCCGACAAAGACTCAATTAGCTGTAGTCTGGGCCACAATCCTGTATGGTTTGCGATTTGAATAGCAAGGCCGGGGCGGACATTTACCTCAAGCATCAGAGGACCTTTATCACGGTCAAGAGCAATGTCAGCTCCCAAGTACCCAAGACTCAACATCTCATGGCAGCGAACCGCAATTCTCAAGTGTTCATCCCAATAAGGCAGCTTGATATCATGCAAGTGGCGACCATTATCAGGATGGTGAGTAACAGGCTTGTCATCAGCCACAGCCGCTAGAGCACGGCCATCCCTGACACTTATACCTACGCCAACCGCTCCCTGATGCAAGTTCGCACGCCCTGAAGATTTTTTAGTAGCCAAACGCAGCATTGCCATAACGGGGTACCCTTTAAATATAATGATGCGCGCGTCAGGAACCCCTCTATAACTATAATCTTTGAGTTCATCTGAGAAATTGATTTTTTCCTCTATGAGAACCCAGTCCGGCTGACCGCCTAAACTGTACAAACCACTTAGAGTGTCAAACACGTGCTGTTTCATCTGACGCAAGGAAATAACTTCTCCGCTGGCAAGAACAAAATTTTCGTTATCATGCTCACAAACAACGGTGATTCCACGCCCACCGCTTCCGGTAGCTGGTTTTATGACGAACTCCTGATGTTTGCGAACGACTTTCTCCAAATCGGCAACTTGATAATGATGTTTAATTACCCCTATTACCTCGGCAGTGGCAACACCGTGCTTAACTGCATATTTCTTAGTCAGCACCTTGTTATCGACCAACGGAAAATATTTCCGGTGGTTAAAGCCCATTATGTACTGGCTGTTTCGACAATTGATGCCGAGAATACCAGATTCCCGCAACTTGCGCGGAGTTGTAAAACGGAATTTCATTTTTTCACCAAAGAAGCAAACCTGTGAAGTTCAGTCAAACGATAACCAGTATAAGTTCCAAGCAGAAGAATCACACCCATAACTACAAGGTTGAGCTCCATAAAAGAATACATAACATGCTGCACGTAACGATCCCCCATCACGAGGTAGCACAGCACACCCGCGCCAACGCTCGCCGCCAACTGCTTCAGAGCAATCAATGGGCCATCCTCTTCCCAGATAATTGAAGAACGTTCAATTGTCCAGGCGATAATGATCAATGGGAAAAACGTCACCGTCAGGCCTTCATGCAGCCCTGCGTGAAATGATATCACACTGACCGCCATCATCATAATTATAACTAGAATCACCACCGAGGATATTCGCGGCGTCAACAATAGGTTAAGTCTCGACAAATAAAACCTTATAGAAAGGCCGACAATCAATATTACACTAAATAATAACAAGCCAGGAATAAGCTTCGTCTCCATAAATGCCAGAGTCAACAGCACCGGCATAAAGGTACCCATGGTATTTACCCCAATCACATTACGCAAAAGCACAATAATCAGGATGCCAAGTGGTATCATAACCAGCTTTTTAAAAGCGTTCTGCTCAGCAGCCGGCAATGAATACACAGAAAAATACAACCACAACCCACCGCCTGCCTCTTTGGCACGTGCCGGATATAACTTATTGGCACTAATAACTGATTTGGTCACCGAAAAGCGTATTTTCGAGTTTTTGGCTCCAATGACGTCGAACAGCGAAATTCCTCCCCTTCTGAAGACAAGGAAGTTTCCAGGCAGCCCTACACTACCATTTTCCAAGTTGAAAATATGCCATGATTTGTCGTAATAGACTTCTACCAGCAGATTAGGATTTTGCCATTTTGAGCCCTGTCGCAGGAACACTCCTTGAATTTTTCTTGTAGGGTACTTTGCCTTAGCCAGCAGTTTGGAAAGCAGGTCGTATTTCGCAGCATCCCCAACTGGTTTGATTAACAAAACGTTTGCCTGAGCGTTATTAGGCTCATTAAGCATTCTTATTATATTAGCGACAAATTCTTCATCCGTAGTATCTTTGTCTCTTGCTTTTTTCAGTATCTGTTCAACCGCAACAGCAGCGGTATCCTTCCAAAGAGGAAGTTCAGGAAGTTCAGTCGGTTCAGAATCCTGTTCCAGAAATTTGCTTTTCCCAATATCAGATTTAAAGATTTTGGTCATATAATACAGGCGCTGGATACCGGAAACTTTAGGGCACGTCCATACAGCTCTTCTAACTCCGTCTTCATCTTCAGTCTGAAACTTGAACCTGCGCACCGGACTGAGTTCACTCTGAACAGAGTACCCCGGAGGATCATCAGGAGTAGAAAGCTTGACTGTTACCGGTTGATTCTGACCGCTGAAAGTAATTCTTGCTTCCACCTGCCAGAGCTCAGCCTCGGCTTTTGGCTTAAATCTGAATCCCATATATTTTACTTTGTAGTAAACCATTGCTGCAGCCACAGTACAAAGCACAATAAAAATCAGGCACAGCTGAATTTTGATGCTGAAGGGTTGTTTCATGATACAATTTACTTTTATTTAGTAGGCTGCAGGTGTTTTTTGGAGACATCCACAACTGCGTTGCCGTAGATCACATTTCTACCGATAAGGACTTGATATTCAAATCTGTCACGGTTTGCTAAACTGAAGTTCTTAATTAGTTCCTGATTACCAATCTTAAAACGCATTTTTACGACATAACGGCGCTCTTTGGTATTCTTGTTTTTGAAAAGTTTCTCTTCTTTACTTTTAATAATAACTTTCTTCACAAGAGGCATTTCATAGCTTTTAATAATGTTGGTTACTCTCTGTTTTATCTTGAAAGTCACCCAACGTTTACCATCGCGTTCGAACGGCTTAATATCATAAGCCCCTATAGATGAAGATGTAGCTCCAGTATCAACCCTGGCCTCAAAAGGCTTTTCAAATGGATCAACATGGACATATTCAACCGCTCCAAGAGTTCCTAGAGACATTCCATTCTCCTTAGCGGAGGTCTTTGCTTCTTGTTTTGACATTTCTATACATCCTGCTGCAGACAGTAATAATAATCCCGGCATCAAGAGGCGTAACTTTTTATACATAAGCCTGAAAATCCTCTTCAAAAGAAATCAAGTTTTGTTTATTCACTATAATTATATATTAACAGCGCAACTACTCAAAAACAAGCAGCCACCCACAAACCGTGCTAAAAAAGCACACACGTCCAGAAACAGGACATTCCAGAAATAGACACAGGTCTCAAAAGGATTGTTCCGATTTATTTTTTATACTAACGCCTAGCATTGCTTTTTATCGACTGCAGAGTTATTTATTTTGACCATTATAACCAAGCATTTCCGCAAAAATAAAATAGTTTAAATAATTTGATTTTTTTTACCTATGGAATTTTCTTGATTTTTTGAGCTGTAATGCTACATTTCAAACAATTATAATTTTTAATGTACCGGGGCATTTTCTGCTCCGGTCACTAAAACATTCTGTACATAAGTATTACCCGATCAGGTTGTTATGAGCGAAGAAAACAAAATTGTCTATGATGAAAGTAAAATTCAGACCCTAAGTTCGCTGGATCATATCCGGTTGCGCCCCGGTATGTATATCGGGAAAATGGGCGACGGCAGTCATCCCGACGATGGGATTTATATCCTGGTCAAAGAAATTGTCGATAACAGTATTGACGAATTCATTATGGGCTCCGGACGCCGTATTGATATAAAAGTCGAAGGTGCACAGGTTACAGTACGTGATTACGGGCGCGGTATTCCTTTAGGGAAATTGGTTGACTGTGTTTCTATAATCAATACAGGTGGTAAATACAACAGTGATGTTTTTCAGTTTTCAGTCGGTCTTAATGGTGTGGGCACCAAGGCTGTTAATGCTCTTTCAAGCGAATTCATAGTTCGTTCTGTGCGTGATGGTAAATTCAGCGAAGCTAAATTTGAATATGGAAAAGTAGTTGATGAGAAAAAAGGCAAATGTGATGAAAAAAACGGAACAGTTGTAAAATTTGTTCCTGACCATGATTTATTCCTTAACTACAAGTTCCGTATGGAATATCTGGAAAAACGTATGTGGATGTACGCTTACCTCAACAGCGGACTTTCACTTTACCTGAACGATATGCGTTATTACTCCAAGAACGGCTTGAAGGACTTGATTGAAGTAGAAGTTGAAGACGATAAGCTTTATGAAATAATCGCGTTCAAGGGCAAAACCATTGAATTCGCGCTGTGCCATACCGATAATTATGGTGAAAACTATTTCTCTTTTGTCAATGGACAGTACACAAATGATGGCGGTACCCACCTGTCCGCGTTCCGCGAAGGCGTCTTGAAAGCTATTAATGAATTTACCGGAAAAACTTATCAGGCTGCAGACGTGCGAGATGGAATTGTCGGAGCAATTTCGATAAAACTTAAAGATCCGATTTTTGAATCTCAGACAAAAAATAAACTGGGCAATACAGACGTACGTGGACCAATTGTAAATGCCGTCCGTACCAATATGGTAGACTATTTGCACCGCAACCTTGAAGAAGCTGAATTTGTGATTGACAAGGTTGTACGCAATGAAAAAGTTCGCCGCCAGATTCAGGCTGTAAAAAAGCAGTCAAAGGAAAAAGCAAAAAAAATGACCTTGAAGATTCCAAAACTCAAGGATTGCAAATACCACCTTGGCGACCGCTCCGGCAAAGGCGAACAAACGATGATTTTCCTGACAGAAGGGCAGTCTGCAGCGGGCTCAATGGTTAGTTGCCGCGATGTTTATGCTCAAGCAATCTTTTCGCTCAAGGGTAAACCGCTCAACTGTCATAACGAAAAAATTGATAAAGTATACAAAAATGATGAACTATATTATATAATGCAGGCGTTGAATATTGAAGAAGACATTGAAAACCTGCGCTATAATAAAGTCATTATCGCAACCGATTCCGACATAGACGGCTTGCATATACGTAATCTGCTGATTACATTCTTTCTGACGTATTTTGAGCAACTGGTACTCTCCGGGCATGTTTATATTCTGGAAACGCCACTGTTCCGCGTTAGAAATAAGAAAGAAACAATTTACTGTTACAACGAAAAAGAACGCAGCGAAGCCGTCCAGAAAATAGGTCAGAAAGGATTGGAAATAACCCGATTCAAAGGCCTTGGAGAAATCTCCCCTGACGAATTCGGGGCGTTTATCGGCGAAGATATCAGGCTGCAGAACGTCAGTGTCGATCATATGCGCAACGTCTCTGAAATGCTTGAATTTTACATGGGGAAAAATACTCCGATTCGCCGTGAACACATAATGAATAATCTGGTTTAATTTCAACATATGGCTGATAAAGATAAAGACATAAATCCTGCGGATAATCAGGAAGAATCAAAAGATTCAACCGCTGAAGAGCAGGAATTTAACGATCAGGAACTGCAGGAAGTTGCAGAAACCGAGATTGTCGACCTTGAGGAGCTCGCTGAAGGAGAAAGCGAGGCTTCATTCGATAATCAACTCGGCAGCAACACCTTTTTGCGGGAAATGATGGATCAGAACTTTATCGAGTATGCCTCCTATGTTATAAAAGAACGCGCCATTCCTGACGTTGATGATGGCCTCAAACCAGTACAGCGCCGTATTCTTTGGTCACTCTTCCGCATGAACGACGGCAAATTCCACAAAGTGGCAAATGTCATCGGTCATACAATGCAGTTTCACCCGCACGGTGACGCCTCAATCGGGGCAGCTTTGGTGGTACTGTCAAACAAAGATTATTTTATTGAAAAGCAGGGAAACTTTGGTAACATTTATACTGGCGATGCCGCTTCGGCTGCTCGTTATATTGAATGTCGTCTCTCTCCACTCGGACTTGAAGTACTTTTTAATAATGACATAACAAAATTTATCGATTCCTATGACGGACGTAATCAGGAACCGGTTGTACTTCCGGTAAAAATACCAAGTTTGTTAATGCTTGGTGCGGAAGGTATCGCGGTTGGAATGTCCACAAAAATTCTACCGCACAACTTCAGCGAATTGCTGCAGGCACAGATTTCCTGCCTTAGAGGCGAACCGTTTGAGCTTTATCCGGATTTCCTGCAGGGAGGTCGCATCGACGTTTCGGAATATGAAGAAGGTAATGGGAAAATCCTGATTCGTTCAAAAATTGACCGTGACGGACGTAAACTTATCATTAGAGAAATACCCGCGATCACCACGACTGAAAGTCTAATTGCTTCTGTTGAGCGTGCCGTTGAGCGCAGCAAAATTAAAATAGCTTCAATCAATGACTATACCGCTGAAGAAGTTGAAATAGAAATTGTCCCGACTCGAGGCCAAGACCCGAATAAGATGCTCAAGGCTTTATATGCCTACACCGACTGTTCGGTTTCTGTATCATGTAATATGATGATCATCAAGGAAAATAATCCTGTTCAAATGAATGTCTCGCAAGTCGTCAGGCGCAACACTGAAAAACTGCTTGAATATTTGAAACTTGAACTGGAAATCGAACTTGGTAAACTTGAGGATATGTTCCACGCCAAAACCCTGGCACAAATATTTATTGAAAACCGCATCTACAAACTTATTGAAGAGTGTGATTCATTTGAAAAAGTAATGGCTGCAGTCTACAAAGGTCTTGAGCCATTCCTGGATAAGCTCAAGCGTGAAGTCGTTGATGACGACATTCAAAAACTGCTGGCTATTCCAATCAGGCGCATCTCGCTATTCGATATTAGAAAGAATCAGAAGGAACTTGATGAAATTTTAGCCCAGATAGATCAAATACACAAGCACTTAAAACGCTTAAAATCCTTTGCGATAAAATATTTGACCAACCTCCTGGAAAAGTACGGACACCTCTTCCCGCGCCGCACTGAAATCGAAGAATTTAAGAAGATTGACCGCGCTGCTGTAGCGCTTAACAATATCCGCATCGGCTGGGACCGCAAAAACTGTTATGTCGGAACAGCGGTAAAAAGTGACGACACTGTCCTGTGTAATGAGTATGACCACTTATTGTGCATCGAACGCAAAGGATCGTATAAGGTTATTAACCTTGTAGACAAGCTTTACGTTGGACGCCTTTATGATTTTCGCAAGTATGACCCAAGTACAGAATTCGGTGTTATATATAAGGAAAAGAAAACCGGGAAAACTTATGTCAAACGTACCGTTATAGATAAATTTATAACAGACCGCCAATACCGGATTGTTCCCAAAGGCTGCCGGCTTGAAATGCTGACACCGCGCGCCGATGCAATTTATGAAATAACTGAAGAGCTGAAACGTGATCAAAAAGCAGTTCAGATTAACCTGAAAGACTACCCGCTGCGTTCCCCTAAAGCTCGCGGCTTGTTACTTACATCACGCCCGGTATCCAAAATTACCCACGTCAGGTATCTGACAGAAGAAGAATTAAATGAATTTAACAGCAATGAGCTCACTCCGCCTGAAGAAGCCGTTGCTGAAATAAATACACCTGCAGCTCCGGCAGAAATCGTAGAAGTTATAGAAGAGACTCAAGATATTGTTGTTGACGAAATCAAAGACAGCATTGACGAAATTGAAAAGGCTGATATTAAAGAGAATGATAAAGTTCAAGCCACTTCACCTGACAATGAAGAAATTGATCAAGGTAAAGATGAAGATATCCAGTCAGTAGAAAAAACTGAAAAGCCTGAAAGCACAAAAGCATCTCCTACTCAAAAAGAACCTAAAGCAACAGGTTCAGCTAAAGGCTCACCTGCCGTGTCTCCTAAACCTGACAAAAAGTCATCTAAGTCAAAGGCTGATAAGCAGCTAGAAAAAGAAGCTGCTAAAAAAATAGAGAAGAAGGCTGAAACTGTAAAGGAAACATCACCTGTCATTGTTGAAGCCCAAATAACTGAAAAAGCTGAAGCCGCAAAAGAAACATTTGAAGATGTTGCGATCGAATCAATTGATGCAAAAAAGCAAATTGAAGAAATTGAACCAACTCAGCCAATAGAGACTGAACAGGTTAAACAAGCAGAACCCGAAAAAGCAAAAGAGATAGAGGAAGAAGCCACTGAGCCGGAAAACACAGATTCTGAAAACACACCTCAAGACGGCAATTCGACCGATGAATGGGGTATTATTCAACCTGACTTCGGCTTTTAATGAATTTACTTTTACACATTCAGGTACATCATGAATACGCCAGAATTACCGGAGCTATCTAGCAAATTGAAGTCAGCGCTGCAAAGCGTTTGTCATGAAATATATCAGAATCCGGAAACGAGCTTCCTCGAGCACAAAGCGGCAAAAGTTCTTACACAATTCCTTACTGAATACGGCTTCGAAGTAACCAGTAATTATCATGATATTGAAACCGCGTTCCAAGCTGAATACGGCAACGGTAAACCTGTCTTCTGCATCATGGATGAATACGATGCGTTACCGGAAATCGGACATGCCTGCGGACACAATCTGATTGCTACGGCCGGAATAGCTGCCGCTGTACTGACAAAAGCAGCAATGCAGCAGGAAAATATTCCCGGCAAACTCATACTTATGGGAACTCCTGCCGAAGAGGGGCAAGGTGGAAAAATTGAATTGCTCAAGAAAAGTGCTTTTGAAAATATTGATGCCTGTATTCTGTGTCACCCCTACAGCCAGAACGGTATTGATCCCGGCGACCTGGCTGTATCACGCTGGGAAATAATATTCAAGGGCAAAGCCGCTCACGCCGCCGCTGCTCCGGAAGAAGGAATCAACGCTTTAGACGCCATGACATTGTTCTTCTCAGGAATAAACGCCTGGCGCCAACAGCTGCCAGAGTCAAGCCGTGTTCATGGCTACATCTCAGAAGGTGGCACTGTTCCGAATATTATCCCCGACTATACCAGAGCGTTTTTCTACGTCCGCAGCCTGACAAACGAAGGTCGCAGCCAAATGGAAAAACGTCTTCAGAATATCGCCAACGGTGCCGCCCTGATGACTGGCTGTGACTACGAAGCCAATCTTAAAACAAACACCTATGATGCCAACAAAGTAAATGCAGCAATGGATGAATTTGTTGCGGTAACCATGAATAACACAGGTCTTTCAACAGAAAAAGTTGAGGGCAGGATTTCATCTGATTACGGCAATGTTTCTCAAGTCATTCCCGGCTGCAATTTATTCTTCAAAGTCACCGAAGGGAAAACCGCTGTTCCTCTGCATTCTAAAGAATTCCAGAAAGTTGCGGGGACAGACTATGCTTTTAATCAATGCCTGAAAGCAGCCCATGTAATGGCAGCGACAGCAATTGAATACTTCAAAAATCCAGACTTTAGAAAAGTCGTAAAATATTCATTTGAAGCCGAATAGAACAATCCACCGATATTTATATTGAAATCAATTAAATTTATGTCATATTACTCTCTGATCAAAAGGGGGGGGGAATATGGAACAACCTGCGTCTGCAACAAAAACAGACAATAGCAAAAAGATCAGCAATTTAGAGCTGAACATCTTAAATACCATAGCAGCATTCTTCATAGCAATCGGCTGCCTGTCACTGGCCAGCATGATAAGCCTGTTTTTTAATGAAGTATTCTATTTGGATTTCAATATCCTTTTGATTCTCCTAGGTTATGGGCTCCTAAAACGTACTTATGCTGCTTATTCTATCACCAAAGTACTCGTTCTAATTTTTATATCGATAGTTTTAATATCAATCTTTTTGAAATTCACAAGCCTTTCATATATAACACTCACCATTCTATTCTCACTTTTAATACTATTTTGTGCAACATCTTACTTTTTGCGTTTAAAGTCATTAAAAGAATACTTTAGATTTGGTAGCGTTCAAACATCTAATATCTTTATACCTGTACTTGCTGTTTCATTAATACTATCATTTACACTTACTTTCTTAACATCCTATATTTGTAATACATACATAAAACAACTTTAAAAAATTAAATCAGAATATAAATTTTATGTTTTGGATGCTGTCACTGGGCAAAAAGTAAAAGACTTTACGTTAGGCAGTTCAGATATTTCAAATACAAAACTATTGTTCCTTATGCTTAATTCATCGAATGAATTTAGTCAAACTTGCCTGGATGGAGCATATTCCATCAGATGGAAAGGTAATAATGGTAAAAAATCACAATAACATCTTCAGAATACCATGAAAAACATATGACCTTAAAGCCTGGGGAGAATAAAACGATTACAGTTAAACTTCTGCCGCTTCAGAAATAAATATATAAAGGTATGCACAAATACAGGAAAGAAAATGCAGTTTGACAAAAATAAATTTAAAGTTCTAAAGCTTCCCCTCCCTATCTTTCTTCTCTGGATATTAAATCCCGCTATGGTTATTGCTGAAATTGTAATGGGAATTCGCTTACCTGAAGTTATTCTCGTCGATAAAGATAAGACCAAGCCGCTGAACGAGCCTCAATTTATTCCTTGTCCTGAATGCAATAATTTACATGATGTAAGATTGTGGACTCATACCAATGGTTTTGGTCATTGGCTTGGTTTAGTCTGTCCATCTTGCGGTGGAATAATACCTTGTGTAAGAAACGCATTGACTATAGCCATTCAGGTATTCACATTTCCAATTTGGTATTTACTTCGAATGTTATTCGCTAAATAATGGCTGACTTTTGAAAAAAAGAGAGCACTTGCTATAAAAAACAAACTGCTTCAAAAAATCAGTACAAAAAGGTGGCTTATTTATGGCGTTGTATTTTTGGGGCCCACCCTGTGGTCACTTGAAAGCATTTTTATATTATTATTGTATGCTTACAGATCTCACCCAATTCCAGTGGTTTTCTTTGTCAAAGCATTGCCTGTCTGTCTAATTACGGGCCTAGTCTGGGGAGCTTCCATGGCGTTGCTTTCAAACAGCAAGCACAACATTTTAGATACTAAAAAGCCGCTGACTCGCAGCGGCTTGAAAAGTTTTAATAAACTTAAAATGAATGTTCTTCTGTGGGGAACTTCTTTTCGCGAACTTCTTTGCAGTAATCGCTCAGAGCATCGTGAATTTCTCCAGCAATATTTGCATAGCGCTTGGCGTGCTTCGGCTTGAAACCGTCAAACATCCCGAGAATATCCATAAAAACTTGCACTTGTCCGGCACATTCAGGTCCTGCACCAATACCGATTGTCGGAACCGATACCGCTTCAGTTATACGTTTGCTGACCTCTGCCGGGATACCTTCAAGCACCATACAGAATACACCGGCTTTTTCCAAAGCAACGGCTTCAGCAATCAAGCGTTCGGCATCTTTATCAGTTTTCCCGGCGATCTTATAACCACCCGCAGTCAAAACCTGTTGCGGCAGTAATCCAATGTGTCCCATCACTGGGATACCGGAAATAATCATTTTCTCGACCAAAGGTATAATCGGCATGCCACCTTCAATTTTGACAGCACTGCAGCCACCTTCCTTTAAGTAGCGTGCTGCGTTTTTCAGAGCTTCGCTTTCAGAAGCTTGAAAAGTCATGAAAGGCATATCACCAACGATAAAACTGTTAGGCGCTCCACGGTGGACAGCCTTACAGTGGTTCAATGATTCCTCAAGAGTAAGCGGAAGCGTATTATCGAAGCCCAGAACGGTCATTGCCAGAGAATCTCCTACAAGAAGGATATCCACTCCAGCCTGCTCGGCAAACCTGCCGCTAGGAGCATCATAAGTCGTTAACATAACGATTTTTTCACCGTCATTCTTCATTTTGCGAAAACTGCAAACTGTTTTCTTTGCACTACTGCGCATTGTATTTTTCCGTTTATTGTACATAAAATCTCTTTGTTAAACTTGTTTAAGATACTTTGGTAATATTTTTTTTCAAACTGGTTTTACAATTAACCACACAAGGATTATTGTTTTTATAAACCATAAATTGTAGCGGGATTTCATGAAAAATAAAACCAGACTAAAACGGCATAAAAAAACTCATAAAGCAAAAAAGCACCGTAAAAAAGATTCCACAAAGAAACAGCGTAAACAGCTTGTGACTGGAAGAATTACGGTTACAGCCGGAGGTCTGGGGTTTGTCGCACCATTTAATCAGGATCCAGAAAACCCTTCACCAGATATATTTATCCCGCCACAGTTCCTTCGCTCTGCGATGGATGGCGATGTTGTAGAAGTTGCCATGCTGCCTCCTCGTCCCGAAGATGCTTTTTACCCTGATCGCGGACCGGCTGGCAAGGTTAAGAATATATTTGAGCGTGCTAGAACAACTATTGTAGGCGAACTTCTTGCCGGAAAAAAAGTACGCCCTCTTAATAAACGCATACCTGAAGACATCTCAGTCGCAGGGAAGCTGAATGGAGCTAAGCGTGGTGAGTGGGTCAAGGTTGAGCTGATTCACAGCAAAACACCACGAGCTAATGCTGCCAGGCGCGGTATAGTAAAAGAGCGATTTGGTCTTGCAGGCGTGATCAGAAATGACCTTGACGCAGTCTGCAAAGAATTTAAACTGCTGCCTCCTTATACCCAGGAAGAAGATTCGGCTGCAGCCAGCATAAAACCACGTGATATAAAACGTGAAGATATGCGTAACCTTTTCACTGTGACAATTGATCCGCATGATGCTAAAGACTTTGACGACGCAGTATCCATTGCTCCAACTGAAGATGAACGTGAAATAGAGCTGGGTGTTCACATTGCCGATGTTGCAGCCTATATAGCTCCGGCATCAGAATTTGATCACACTGCCTTTGAGCGTGGCTTTACAGCCTACCTACCAGGTAGAACGCTACCGATGCTGCCAAAAACTTTGACTGCAGCTATCAGTCTTAACGCTGATCAGGATTCACTGGCGCACTCTGTAATGATGACAGTTAATCGGCGTAGCGGTCGAATTACCTCAGTAAGACGTTGCCACAGCACTATAAGGGTTAACAAACGTCTGACATTTGGACAAGTTCAAGATTTTATAGAACGTAACAGCAAAGAGAAAGACTGGGATAAAGAATTTTGCAGCAATCTGCAGACAACGATAAAACTTTATAAGAATATGCGCTCTTACCGGCGTAAAACTGAAAAATTTCTTGAAATGTCAATTCCTGAAACCAGAGTTCTTGTAGATGAAGAAAAAAATGAAATTATCGGCCTAGGACATAAAGTACAGCGTGAAGCAGACCAAATGGTTGAAGAATTCATGCTGGCGGCTAATTCAGAAGTAGCCAAAGAAATGATAGAGAAATCAATTCCAGGCGTATTTAGAACTCACCCTGAACCTGATCCTGAAAAGATTGCGGAGTTCACTGCGATAGCAGAGGAATCCTTCGGAATAACACCCGGTGACCTAACCAGCCGTGCTGCATGCAATAAATTTCTCACTTCACTTCCGGAAGGGCCACGCCGTCCGGCAATATTAAGTGCGTTTCTGCGCTCTCTGCCGCGCGCACTCTATCAAGAAGGCGCAGCCTTGCACTTTGGTCTTGGAAAAGGACGTTACCTGCACTTTACCAGTCCTATAAGAAGATATTCAGATCTATTCGTCCACCAACAGCTTTGGGAAGCCCAAATAAACGGCAAATTAAGCTCCAAAAAAACAGCTGCCCAGATTGCTGATTCCTGCACAGGCAAAGAGGAAAATAACGACAATGCCTACTTTACGGCAAATGATCGTCTTAAACTGCGCTACTTGGAAAACGAGCTTGAAAGCGGATTGGAAAACCTGCATGAGGGCATCATTGCTAAAGTTATTTCAGCAGGCATGCTCGTAGATATACAGGACCTTGGTATCTATGGATTTGTACCGCTCGATAACCTGCCGAACGACTGCCGGCGACGCGGTAACAAGCTTATTGATAAGCGCGGTAAAAAAACGTACAAATGCGGTGACTATATTTACCTCAAATTAAGTCAAATCGACTTTGTCCGCGGCAGCGCAATATTCAAGCTTGCCTGAACTTAAATTCACTATAAAAAATCATTTATCTGCTTGTCGCCCAGATATATTATGTTATATTATTCTGCTTTGGTCTAATATTTTATACATACTATTTTTAAGTCAGGAGATAACATGAGCGTTTTTGAAGCTGCTATGATGATTTGTTTCGGTGCCAGCTGGCCTTTAGCCATTTTCAAAACTTACAAAAGTAAAAACCCCGCCGGAAAGAGCCTTGCTTTCATGTTCTTACTTTTAATTGGTTATGCCAGCGGTATTGTTCACAAATTCATCAGCGGCGTCGATTTTGTCCTTGCTCTATATATTTTAAACTTCTGCATGGTAGCCACAGACCTCTCTCTTACTTATTATTACCTCAGAAAAAACCGTACCATCTAATTTTTTTCAGCGAAAACCCCTGTTTATTTTGAGCTTAAAACTATAAAAAAATGAATAATTTTTATAGTTTTTTGCTTTTTATCTTGCATTTTCAGCATTTTTTAATTATTATAATTAATAACGAGGAGTTATCAATTCTTAAACAGTTAAGCGGATTTTTTTATAATTCGTTGTAAACAGTTATTTGAGGAGAAAAAAATGAAGAGGTTGCTGTTAATCGTTTCTTGCGCTGTCGTATCTTGCCTGGCTGGTTGTGGAGAACAAAAAGAAGCATGTCCTGTACCCCCTGTTGATATGAATAAGCCTATCGAGCAGGTTAAACAGGAAGCTCAAACCATGACTAAAGAACAACTCAAAATGAAAATGGATGCATGTAAGATGCAGAAAGAAAAATGCATGCAGACCATGGACAAAATGATGGCAGATATGAAAGCAATGCCTATGGACGAACAAGCTGGTGCCAAAGGCATGGAAATGAAGAAAACTATTGAAGATCATAAAGCTAAAATGGCAAAGCTTGATGAGCTCATGAAATGCTACCAAGAATGCATGGATAAAATGTAATTAAGATTTAGTCTATATCCCCTGAACTGTCGGGACGTTCCGTAGACTTGCTCCACAGTCGCGGTTCGTCCCGCTTTTTTTAATCTTGTATAATAATAATCCCAAAACTTGAATTTTTGTCAATATCATTCTTCTTTTATACAAAAAAAGGCGACACAATTAATATGCCGCCATAAAAAACATTAACGCTAATATTTAAGTCAGTTTTTCTTTCCAGAATGCAATTTGATCAGCTACCGCTTTAGGCCCTGTCGCGCCAGTTACTTCTCGTTTTGCAACGCTGCTTTCCGGTGAAAATAAATCAAGGAACTCAGGCGTTGCCTCAGGAATGGTTTCACGCATCTCATCCAATGTAGCTGCATCTAAAGCTTTACCATTATCCCTGCACCATTTCACAAAAGATCCCACCCTATGATGTGCTGTTCGGAATGGTACGCCAAGCTTGACCAGTTCTTCGGCCAAATCTGTTGCCATCAAGGCTGGATCCGAAGCTGCACTAAACATATTCTCACGGCATATTTCTAAACCAGCAACCATTGGCGGATATACTCTTAATATCTTATTGACAGTATCAATCGCATCAAAAAGAGGTTCTTTGTCCTCCTGCATATCACGATTGTACGTAAGAGGAAGGCCTTTACATAAAGTAAGCAATGACATCAGTGAACCATAAACTCTGGCAGTTTTTCCACGCGAAAGCTCAGCAATGTCTGGATTTTTCTTCTGCGGCATCAGGCTCGATCCAGTACAAAATGCGTCACCAAGCTCCACAAAGCTGAATTCCTGAGAACACCAGAGAATCAAGTCTTCAGACAAACGTGATACATGCATAGCAAAAATAGAAAGAGCACTGAGCAATTCAATAGCAAAATCACGATCCGCAACAGCATCCATACTGTTTCTGGTCACACGCTCAAACTTCAAGCTTTCACAAACCATCTCACGGTTGATAGGCAAAGTTGTTCCGGCAAGAGCACCAGACCCAAGAGGCATTACGTTAACCCTTTTGCGACAGTCCAACAAGCGTTCAATATCACGGGCAAACATTTCAACATAAGCTAAAAGGTGGTGACCAAACAAGACTGGCTGGGCGTGCTGCAGGTGAGTAAACCCGGGTAAAATGGCGTCGCCATTTCTGTCCGCCTGATCAACCAGAGCCTGTTGAAACTCTTTTACGCCTTCAGCTATGTTAGTTATTTCATCACGCAAATATAATCTTATATCCAAAGCAACCTGATCATTACGGCTACGCGCACTATGCACTCTGGCACCTTCGTCACCGAGCTTTTCAATTAAGGCATTTTCGATGTGCATGTGGATATCTTCCAGCTCTGCCTTGAGTTCAAAATCACCGGCATCAATTCGTTTTTCAATTACGTCAAGCTCAACGGCAATTGCCTCAGCGGTCTCTTTGGGAATAATCCCTTGAGCCGCAAGCATTGCAACATGTGTTTTACTGCCAAGAACGTCATATTTATACAGCCGTTTGTCATATGAAACTGATTCTGAGAATTCGGTAAGTTCTTTGTCAGTCTCTGAGCTGAATCTTCCGCCCCAAAGTGCCATTTTTTACCTCATATGTAAAATTCTAATTTATATTCAATCAATATTCAGCCACATGCTCAAGCAGTGACCGTAAGCGTTTGATGATTTTGCAGTTAAAATCATATCTGGATAAAATAGTTTATTTTATGCATATTACAAAAGCATGGACAAAAAAAAATCCCCTCACGACGTGAGGGGATGAAAAAACAATATAATGAACGATCTTATACGAGACCTTCTTCTTCAATCATTTCTTCTTCGGAAGCTTCGAGTTCTTCAGAAACAACAAAACCCTTTTCAACGTGTTCGCGATGATGGTCCTGCATTTTGTCCAAGTACTTGCGAACCTGAATTTCAATTTTATCAATAATAGTTTCAACTGATTCATTCATATCGTAGCTTTCTGCTTTGGCTTCGATATCATGACTCTTGATATTAACAATAACTTCTGCCAGGAACCGGCTGCCTTCTTGAGCAAGAATGACTCTAACTGTAGTTATTTTAAGTGATTTGTGCTCCAAAATAGCAGTTAGGCGTTCGTTGATCTGAGCCTTCATTTCATCGGTAACATTGAAATGGCGTCCACTGATGATGATTTGCATAATGCACCTCCTAATTGTTAAAGGTGGAAAAAAAGTTTCATAAATATTACATTGTAAACTGCGGTCCCAAATAAATTTCCTTGGCCTTATCATCTTTAACCAGGAAATCACTTGGGCCTTCAAGCATAATCTTTCCCTGACACATAAGGTAAGCGCGATCAACTACGGAAAGAGTTTCACGAACATTGTGGTCAGTAATAAGAATGCCTAGATTTTTTTTCTGTAATTGCCCTATAATCTGTTGTACGTCATAAACAGCGATTGGGTCCACACCACTAAAAGGTTCGTCAAGCATTATAAAAGATGGATTAGTAACCAGAGCGCGGGTGATCTCCAGTCGACGGCGTTCTCCGCCACTGAGAGTCATGGCTTTCTGCTTAGACAAAGGGGTCAGTTCAAGCTCATCCAGAAGTTCCCGAAGTCGCTCTTTACGCTCAGCCCTTGAAATATCAAGCGTTTCAAGGATAGCCATAATATTCTGTTCCACAGTGAGTTTTCTGAAAATAGACGGTTCCTGCGCAAGATAACCCATTCCTAGACGGGCACGTTGATACATTGGAACATGCGTTACTTCAACGCCTCTGAATTTAACGCACCCGCCATCAGGTCTGATCAGGCCCATAGTCATGTAAAAACTGGTAGTTTTACCCGCACCATTAGGTCCGAGCAATCCAACAACTTCACCTGCTTTTACATTTATAGAAACTCCATTCACAACACGTTTGCCGTGATAAGCTTTGACCAAATCAGAAGCTTCCAGCAGAACTTCTCTGGTATCGGTTTCTGCCATTACGAAATTCATCCTTTCATAAATATATTATACAACCGGAAACGCATTTTTAACAGCGTTTTTCTGACTCCGGTTGTAATTTATTTCACAAATAAACCTAACATAAAAAACTGTGTGTTCAAGTTTTATTGGACGCAAATCAACGCAATTGATCAGGGTCCGCCAGCTTAAGCCGGCTATTCTTGATATCCAGTTTTTCGCTATCAGTCCAAAGCGTTATTTGATCTCCTTCAACCACGTTATCTCCCTGGCGCATAATCGGTTTCTTCTTCGGGGTTCCAGTCAGGACTATATTTCTCTTAAACACGTCATAAACTGCTTTCTTTCCGAGAGCCTGCTGTCTTTCCCCATCAGTTATAACACGACTGATAACGACGTCATCATGACAAATTATTTTTGTTAACTTCTTGTTTTCACCAATAGCGATACGACGCGGGACATTGGCTTCGAGTTCATCGTCATCCAGCGGTATTGGCTTATCGAGTTCACCGGGTTTAACATTCTCTGCATATATATTCATACGTTTACAGTCAAGGGTTACACGCGGCTCAACAACTCGGACATTACCCAACAGCTTACATAAGTTGCCGGGGATATCCATCATAGCATCATCAGAAGTGGCAACAACACGACCTGTTGCGCTTTTGCCCATAGAGGAGACCAGGCTATCATCTTCTTCCTCGTCTTCACTCTTGTTAGCAGTTTTTTCATCCTGCGGCTGAGTTTTAGTCTCAAGTCTGAAGTTACCGTCACAGAAAATTTTATCTATTTCACGGTTGCTTCCTGATCCAAGTGCACCCACGCCAGCGTTATTTTCACTGCCTTTCGGGCGTTCTTTGAAGGTCATTGTCATCTTATCACAGTTCACGATGGCACGTGGGTCTTCAACCTGAACCTTACCAATACATACGACCTTATCAATATCTTTCTTGCCTGATCCGCTGCCAATATTGTCAAATGGGTCATCGCTGGATTCTTTTTCAGCTTTTCCGGCGTCAGCAAACTTCTGCTCATTATCATCAAGCATGATTGTCATTTTGGTGCAATCAAGTTTAAGAGCTGGATCTTTTACGTTTACCAGACCTTCAAAATAAAGTTTTCCGCTGCCGTAATTCAGGTCAGATTTATCAGAGGTCACAACTGTCTTGACCATTTTCTGATCTACCCCCTGCCCTTTACGCAGTTTGTTCAGAACTATGCGACTGTTTTTGTCAACCTGCAGACGGTTCTGGTCCAGCCAGACTGTCATTTCGCGTCCGCTGATTGAGTCTCTGCCTCTAATGATAATCGGGTTGTCTTCAGAAAGAGTTATACAGCTGTTTTTCAACAGGTAAACTGCTCTGCCAGCTAGAGCCCTTTCGGATACGTCTGTTGTACCATTACGCCTGGTAACAACCACGTCGCCAACACAAATTATGCGTTCCACCTGTTTTTTCCCAGAGGTACTGATAGTAGACGGCACAAGTTCCACAGGCTTAACTGGTTTTGGTTCTGTCGCGGCTGTCTTGTCTTTAAGTGTATCAACGAGATATAAAGTCATCTTCTTACAGTCTAGATTCATCGATGCGTCATCAATATGAACATTACCGACAAAGATGCCCAGATTACCAGCATAATTAAGATCCATGTAATCAGACGTGATAACTGTCGGCTTCAGCGGTCCTTTTGCAGCCTGCCCTTTACGCTTGAGACGCATACGTATCATACCGTTCCCAAAAACCTTCATGCGTTCTTTGTCTTTCCACATGATAATGCGCTTGCCCGATATAAAATCGCTTCCACGCATAATTCTCGGGTTTTTACCAAGTAACTGAATTTCACCCTTGATGGTGTCATAAACTGCAGTATCCGCATAAGCACGCTGCTCACCATTTTCAGCTATTTCCTGAGGCGAAAGTTTGCGATTAATTTTAACGTTCCCCAAGCAGGTAATTTTAGAAATTCCTCCGGGCATATCATCTTTACTATTGGCATCGCCTTTCCTGCTTCTATTCAGGTCGACCATTAAGCGGTCACAGTCTATTTTAAACCTAGCCTCATTGACCTTTACATTACCAATCAGGGTAACTATTTCTTTAGAAAAGTCCGCTTCCATTCTATCAGCAGTAACTTTAATAATAGCTGCTTTCTGTTTAGCGGTAGCCGGTTTGGAACTACGCGGGGAATGTATCCTTATAATTATATGGACATCCTTGCCAACATGGACAATACGTTTGTCAAAATTAGCGGTAAAGCCAACTCCATTCAAATCCATTTGCGGAGAGCGCAAGAACACCTCACGGTTACCGCTGGCGGTTTTTGTAGCCTGGTCAATGGAAGCTTTACTGGAAGCTACGTAACCCTCGCTATGCGGATTGGCCAGCCAAAATTTTTCGGCAACGCTGTAAGGCGAGCCTAAAGGGTATGGTTTTACTCCATCCATGTATTGAATGTGGTCAAGGTCAACACCTTTACGGACAATATCGATAATAGCGTCATCGGCCAGTATTTTGCTGCCTTGTTTTGTCACCTGTGTACTGTAAATCAGAAACTGCAAACGCTGCTTGTGATAGATCGGCAGTCTCGCATTGAATGTTTTAAAACCGCGAATATCCTCCGCATCCGCAAAAAGCAGCAGTGGAGTCAGCAGGCTCAAAGCGAGAATCGCCACCTTTAATGACTTTGTAAATTTCAAGATACGTACCGCTCCATTTGTTGCTCCCATTTTCCCTGTTTCTGGAGGAGCCAGTCGATTACTTCACGTACGGCACCATGACCGCCGTCTTTCTTTGTACGAAAAGTGCAAAACTGATCCATATAATCAGGCGCGTCGGCGACAGTAGCGGAGATTCCACACTGTTTCATAACCGGACCATCAACAACATCGTCACCAATATATAGACATTCTTCAGCGTTCAGGTCATTCTCTTCAAGTAAAGTCTGAAATGCTTCACGCTTATTCTTTTGATTCTCATACAAAAAGCTGAATCCAAGTTCAGCAGCACGCTTACGGTTGGCCTCTGCCTGTCTGCCAGAAAATGCACCTACTTTCAAGCCGGCGCGGATAGCCAGTTTTATGCCATGCCCGTCACGGACGTGGAAAAATTTCACTTCTTCGCCATCACTGTAGCCCATTCTGCCATCAGTAAGTACGCCATCAATATCTAAAACCAGAGCTTTAATCCGGTCAATTTTATCTTGTGAGATCATAAATCTGTTTAACTTCCTGTAAAACTGTTTTAACTTGTTCAAAATCAAGCGAATTAGGCCCGTCAGAAAGAGCTTCATCCGGCACAGGATGCACTTCAGTAAATAGAGCATCAATACCGACCGCTGCCGCTGCTCTGGACAAAGGTCTGATAAACTGACGTTGTCCGCCCGATGCGTTTCCCAGTCCACCGGGGAGCTGCACTGAGTGCGTAGCGTCAAAAATAACCGGCACACCCAT
The DNA here is from genome assembly GCA_024225035.1 of Lentisphaerota bacterium. Taxonomy (GTDB): domain Bacteria; phylum Verrucomicrobiota; class Lentisphaeria; order Victivallales; family Victivallaceae; genus Zth2. The sequence goes on along the minus strand of JAAEMX010000224.1, from coordinate 114,981 downwards.
TTCCCGCATAGTCGCCAGGCCGCGCATGTCTACAACCAGATTGTGGTAGCCAAATGAAGTACCGCGTTCTGTCAACATAATATCTTCACTGCCCGCTTCACGTACTTTATTGACTGCTCCAGCCATGTCTTCAGCAGCCATGAACTGGCCTTTCTTGATATTAACCGGTTTGCCGGTTTGAGCGGCAGCGACCAGCAGGTCCGTTTGTCGGCAGAGGAAAGCAGGAATTTGCAGTAAATCCGCAACTTCAGCACACTTTGCAGCCTGATAAGATTCATGAATATCAGTAACAACCGGAACATTAAAGCTGCTTTTAATTTCCGACAGCAGTTCTAATCCGGCGTCAATTCCAGGCCCTCTAGGTGATTTCACACTGGAGCGATTGGCTTTATCAAATGAAGCTTTGAAGACATATTGAATATCAAGATCAGCACAAAGTTCCTGCAGATATCCACAGATTCTCTTGCACATTTCCAAACTTTCAGCCACACAAGGGCCTCCGAGCAACGTAAGGCCGTTACCGACAGTGACGCTGTCACCTATTTTTACATTCCGCATAGGGAAATTCTCCAAACATTTCATAAGCCCCATCTCTCAGCGAGGCTCGATTATCGTTGCAACCGCAAAAGAAAACGTACAAAAAGCGGCATTTAAATTTTAAGAGACTAATAATAAAACGCTTAACATAATCCCTGTTCGCGCATTTTCAACTCAGCCTGAGCCAAATCCTCAGGGGTATCAACACCGATACTGCTCAGGCCGCTGCGCATAACATAGATGCTGACTCCATTTTCAAGGGCACGCAGCTGCTCAAGTTTTTCACAAGCTTCGAGCTTTCCTTGTGGAAGTGATACAAGTTTATTGAGCGTGGCTCTCCGGTAAGCGTAAATTCCCCAGTGCAAAAAGACCGGAGTATCATCAGCACCTTCACGCAGATAAGGTATCATAGAGCGACTGAAGTAAAGCGCAAAATCGTTATTATCAAGGACTACTTTGACCTTATTAGGATCTTCCATTTCCTTACGCGGCGCTTTTACAGCAACTGTCGCCATAGTAATATTCTGGTTAACTGTCATAGCCTTAACGAGGTCATCAATGACTTCTGTAGGGATGAGCGGTTCGTCACCCTGGACATTGATTATAATATCTTTATCGGTATGCTGAATTGCTTCGTATATGCGGTCAGTGCCTGAAGGATGGTCAGGAGAAGTCATTACGGCTTTGCCGCCAAAACCTTCAACTGCTTTTACGACACGCTCGTCATCTGTAGCAACCATTACTTCATCGGCAATAGACTCTGCTGTTCGTTCGTAGACCCACTGAATCATAGGTTTACCGCAAATTTCGGCTAAAACTTTACCCGGGAAACGTGTACTACCGTAACGTGCCGGTATCACAGCAACGCTGTTATCAAACATGAGTTAATCCTCCCGCCAAAAACTATCTATTAATTCCTCTTTAGAAACAGTTACAGTACCAACCTTACCAACAACAATTCCTGCTGCATGGTTAGCTATTTCAGCAGCTTCTTCCGGGTTAGCCCCGGCCGCAATTGAAAGCGTATACGCTGCGATTACAGTATCCCCAGCACCTGAAACGTCATAAACTTCACGGGCACGTGTAGGAATAACTACCATATCAGCGTTATCACGAAAAAGAGCCATTCCCTGACTGGCAAGTGAAATCAGCAACTGCTCCGGTTGCCATTGTTCCAGCAAACGGTCGGCGACTTCGTGCAAGTCAGTGTCTTTTTCAACAGAACAGCCATTTTTCCGCTGAAACATTCCTGTCATGGCAAATGCCTCGTTGCGGTTTGGCTTCATAACTGTCAGGTTGCTGATCTGCATTAAATGCCCGGGTTTAGGGTCAAGCGCAGTGATTATTCCATTTTCCCGAGCGGCGTCAATCACAGTCTGCAACATTTTTTCGGAAAGCACGCCTTTTCCATAATCTTCAAATATTACGGCATCAACGGCTTTATTCTCAATCAGCATTATAAGCTTTTCAACAATTTGCTGGCGAATAGCTTCATCCAGTTCAATAGTATCTTCGAAATCGACTCTTAATAACTGTTGAGCCGAGGCGATGACACGCTGTTTATTAGTAGTACGACGCTCCTTAGTAACAGACAGCGTCGAAGGGTCAATATCATATTTTTTCAGTAAGCTTCCAACTTCTCTTCCGTCATAGTCGTCACCGACAACACCATAAGCAGAAACTTTTCCACCTAAAGTCACAACGTTACGCATTACATTGGCAGCACCACCGAGGCAACTGCTTTTTTCTTTGACCTGAACGACAGGGACAGGAGCTTCCGGTGAAATTCTTGAAGCATCTCCCCAGATATATACATCCAACATCAGGTCTCCTACTACTGCGATCCTGACATTACTGAAGTTCCTAACTATTTGCTCCAGTCTTTTCTTTTTCATAAATCTTTCCAAATTACTTTCTGGATTTACTGGAACTGGCTGTACTCAGTTCCTTCCTGAGTTTTTCAATATATCCGTCAGTATTTAAACGAATAGTACTGCTGTAAGCACCCTTTTTATTTAAATGCGTCTCAATTGCAATAATCTTGTTTAAACAATCAATACAATTGGATATCTGATCCTGAGACATATTTGCCTGGTTAGCCCTCAGGTAGTCTGCAAACGCATTTAATGTTTTGAGAACAATTTTTCCTTCTTCTTCGGCGCGGTCATCTTTGGACTTGAATCTAAACAGACGATTCCTGAGATAATCGAATCTGTCCAGCATTTCCTGTCTCGATACCTGTTCAGCCCAAACGTCTTCCGACGTCAAATGCACAGGTATATAGATAGCCATAAACAGCTCCATTACCACGATAACAAAAAAGATAACTATAGCCGAATAGGCAACATAGTCCTTCTTGAAATTTGCTGAAAACAAACTTCTTTTCAAAAGTACGCCTCCATGAGGATTTAAAAATACAAAACGAGTGATATATTAGCCTTGAAACGGAAGAATTACAACTTATCAGCAGAAAAAGTCTATATTAAAATGCCTGCCAGGACGGGAAAAAGCCTGTAATTTCAGACAACCAGGAATAGAGTTAAAAGATGAAAATATTTGCATTAAACTTAAACATCAGAATGAAACCGGGAGCCACCTCAAATCACTGCCATGATTTCTGGCAATTAGACTATTACACAAACCTTGAAACAAAAATTCTGGCTAAAGTCGATGGGAGAACTCATTTTCTGGATGACTCCTGTGCTTTGCTTATTCCTCCTGGATGCTATCATGAGATATCAAATACTTCAGCTTGTAAAATTTCAGCTGTAAAATTCATGCCTGATGAAAATAAGGATTTCGCTGACCTTATCGCACAGCCTATCAGTATAGCTGAGTACGGCGACCTGCTGCAAAGACTTTTTCACGAAGAATCCGCTGATGATTCACTGTGCCAAAAAATGCGGGAACATTACCTTGATATACTGCTGCTCCGTTACCTGCGCAACAGCCGCCGAGGAGGAGACAGTAACTTTTGCGACAGTCGCTTAAATGAATCACTTCTTTATATGAAACGTCACATAACAGCTGACTTAAAACTGGAAAAACTTGCAGAGCGTTCAGGTATGTCAGTAAACCATTTTATACGATGCTTTAAGAAAGAAATGGGTATGACCCCAATGCGCTATATGCGCAAACTGGTAATTAAGAAAGCTGTTGAAATGCTCAGTTATGCCGACCTGTCACTTTCAGAAGTAGCTGATCATTTAGGCTTCCCGGATCAACACTGTTTTTCAAGAGCGTTTCGCCGGGAAACAAATCTACCACCTGGAGCTTACCGCCGTTTACAGCGTGAACCCACTCAGGATAATTTGAAACGATAAGTTGTAGTCTGGGTATATTTTTTGCCGGGGACTAACAGGGTTGAAGGGAAAGCCGGTTCATTAGGTGAATCCGGATAGTGCTGTGCTTCAAGGCAAAGCCCTCCGAACTGTTTGTACTTACAACCACCTTTACCATTTATGCTTCCATTCAGGAAGAAACCTGTATACAGCTGCATGCCCGGCTCTGTTGTAAACATTTCAACTTCAATACCGCTTTTGGCAGAACGCACAAATGCAGCCGGGACATGAGAATCACGGCAGCTGCTGCGAAGGACAAAGTTATTGTCGTAGCCTTTGTCCAAACGCGTAAAAGCATCTCCCATTCGGGTCCAGTCTCTGAGATCAAAGGCCGTTCCTTCAACACTTTTTTCAACACTGAAAGGAATCAGAAGGTCATTGACCGGTGTATATGCGTCAGAATTAATCATCACTTCATGACCTTTTATATCACCACTTTCTGCTCCGTTAAGATTAAAATAGCTATGATTTGTCATGTTCACAACAGTTGGATAGTCTGTCTCGGCACTGTAGTTAATGCGTAATGCATTGTCCGGAGTGACAGTATAAGTTACTTCAACTTTCAAATTCCCCGGAAAGCCTTCCTCGCCGTCAGGACTAAGTCTGCTGAATTTAACTGCGTTCCCCTTGGCTGTTTCCATGATTTCGGATTTCCAGACAAAACTGTGGAAACCTTTGAAACCTCCATGCAGCGTATTATCATGGTCATTCAACGGCAAATGATACTCTTCTCCGTCGATTTCAAAAGTTCCGTTTGCGATGCGGTTGGCATACCTGCCAATCGTCGCTCCCATATAAGCACTGCTGTTGTCTAAATAGTCAACAGGGGTTTCATATCCAAGAACAACATCACGCAGCTTGCCTTTTTTGTCAGGAACATAAAGCGATACTAAAGTCGCTCCGATATCAGTTATATCGGCTCCGAAGCCGGACTCATTCCGTAATTTGAACAAGGACACCTTGCCTTGGGGCCCTTCAAAAAAAGTTTCGTGTGTTGTCATTAGAATGTCTCTCTTAATGTTTAGAATGCGATCTTAAATACTAATAAGTATAGTACAGATTTCACATTCTGTAAACAATCACTCAAAAATAAATCAGCTATTTGAGAGCATCCAGAACACTTTGATAGGTTTTAAAGTGGAGTTTAGCGTATTTACCTAAAGCCTCAGGTCCATCACGTCGGGCAAGTTGAATAGCACGTTCCTGAACTTTTTTACTTGCGCCTTTAGGAAGTTCCAGCCCTGCCTCCTGACTAAGCTTATCCATACCGCGAACAAACATATCTCTGGCCAATATAGACGCAGCCGCAACGGCAACATCACTTTCAGCTTTTGTCTGCTGCCGCAATGTGATACCTCGACCACGCTGCTGCAGAGCGTTTTTAATAAGATGCTCAGCACCAAATTTATCCGACAGCACATCGTTGCATTGCGGTGCTTTTTCCAGCAAATTTTCAATTGCCCGAGCATGGCCCCAAGCCAAAAGACGGTTTAAATTTTTGAACTGTCCGTAAAGACGATTGTATGCTTCCGGTCCAATAGCCACAATGCTGAAATTATCATTTACAGACCGCCGTATTTTGCTAGCCATGTCTCTGATTTTTGCCGGGCTTTTAATTACTTTTGAATCTTTGACGCCTATCTTAAGCAAGTTTTCAGCTGTTTCATCATCAGCAAAAACAGAAGCAATTACCAGCGGTCCAAAAAAATCACCTTTTCCGCTTTCATCTACACCGCCATGCGGCTTGAAAGGTTCTTTAACCGAGGTTACAGCTCCGGCGTCCGCATCCGTGTTTAAAATATCTTCATAACCAAAGCCGACTGTTTTGAGAATTTCAGGTTCAAGAATATAGACAACAAAGTCCTCTGTTCCTTTACCCTGCACAGTAAGTTTACCGCTCTTATATGCAACAACATTAGTTTTTTCCATGGAGGCTTTCCAGTGGGCATACTGCATATCACCGAACTTCCATCCACGGTCGCGCAGGTACTCTTCAAGTTGAGCAACTTGCTTATCGTCTATTTTACAGACATAAAAATTCTTGTTATTTGCCTTTCCAGCCATGCTTTCCTTCTTATTTAAAATATAATTCTTTTGTTTATATCAATATTCTGATTTAGACAATAACAGTATCCAGATTCTTTTCAAACGCAAACAATCATCATTAAAATATTAATTTTTGGTACAAAAATAAATATTTCTTGCCCTACCAATCGATCAAATTTGACTTTCTGTTGTCTATGATATTAAGGAGTCGGAGTAAGTATTATAACAACATATACATAAGTTTTTTAATTAATCTAAAAAACTTCTAATTAACATGTATTCAGATGCTGCAAGTTGCGACAGTATCTGAAAACAGGAGTCTATTATGTTTTTCTTTGATATGAAAATTCAAAAAAATGACGGCGCCTATGCTCTATTTGCTGCAGAGCAAGTGACGAAAGGTGCTGTCTTCGGGATTTTTCCTATGAACTCCCGGCTAATGGCAGAAGAGGATTTCAAAGAGGAACAGCAAAAAGGCAACTCTAAGGTTACATCTAATGGAATGCGTTATGTGGGTCGGCTTTTTCTTTTCAGAGATTCTGATCAGCAGGAAGCTTTTCCCAACCATTCTTTTGATCCTACTTTACTGTATCACTGCGGAATACTTTTTGCCCGACGCTATATTGAGGTAGGAGATGAACTTACAGTAGATTACAGATATTTACTATCAAGTTCAGAATCAAGTACTTTTCCAGACTGCCAGACAGGCAGGGAAGTAAAAGCCGTTAGTCCGGCTGAAGGCTTAGTAAAAAGTGCAGAAGAACTGATCACACTAATCAATTCTACCAACTGGGACGAAGTTGCTACTAATGAACAAATTCGTTTCCCGGTATATTTGCCAACATTATATATGTAATTGTATTTGTCTTCAAATCTCTATTAAACCCGGCTAAGTGCCGGGTTTAATTTTGTACTGAAATGCATGAGTAAAGAAAAAAGAAACCGCCTTCCGGCGGGCGGAAGACGGTTGGGCTGAGGGTTGCTTCTCTCTCAGTAAAATTGCACATCAACCTTTTTAAGTTCAAAAAGGTATTTAACACTCTTGTCTTTCAGCAGGCTTTCAACATAATCAACATAGGCCGCCGGTGCATTTTCAGGGTCGTAAACAGCATTTATAAGATTAGCAAGCCTTGCTCCGGCTTTAAAAACCTGAGATTGAGCTGCGTCTTTAGCTTTTTCCTGATAGTCTGAACTTAGTTCATCCACATATATACGGCTATTAGAAACATATGAATTTTTGTAAATTTCGGGGTCAGCAGTGAAAGTAAGCGCGACAATGGCAGTATCTTCCGCCCAGTCCATAATATCAGGAGTATTGGCAATATTCCTATCCAGGGCTCCAGAAAATTTATTATTAAGCACATTGACCATTTTTCCCAGAAATTCTTCATCCTGAGAGGTTAAATCACAGGAATCAGCATAAGGCACCTGCTCATTAGCATTGGCCATTGAATCCCAGAAAGCATGTAATTTGCTAACTTTCTGAGAATTGCCATCCACACTCTTTACCTGGATTGGAGTATTAATATAAACCCAGTTTCCTCCGCGGGTAGTCGGCACACTGGTACCGTTTTGCACGTCACAAGCGTGCATCGGACAAGTTATATCGCCAACATTATGAATAAGTAACCTGAGGGCAAAAGCCTTTTCTCCTTGAGTAGTATCTCCAGCAAGAGATTTAACAGCAGATCTCAGGGTAGTCAGGACATTGTCCCCACCAGTCACTGTAATTTCGGTTTCAAGTAAACTGCGGACATCTGAGGGAACAGGAGGGTTAGTTATATCTACAGGAATATCTATGTAATGCGCGGTGCTGTAAAAAGATTTTGAGCTGCCGCTAGTCCACCAGCCTTTTTTAATCTCATCCATCCAGCTAGCAGTTGCAGCCATGTAATGAGCATTTGTTGAGTAACATTTTACCTGCCCCGGCAGCTTGATCTGTTTAGAAAGAAGTTCGTTGACATTTTTAAGAGTTTTTTCCGAAAGACGTTTTTCAGCCAAAAGCGCGGCAAGCGAGTGTCCAGTATTCCACCATGCCATTCCGGTAAGAGGCATTAAAAATGCACTAAGCGTGATAACCAGAATAAACTTCGAACCAGCAGACAAGAATCCTTTCATCAGCAGCAGTCTCCGAATCATTAATTTATAATTTCGATATAAAACGGAATTTTCTCTCTGACTGCCCTTTTGCTGCTGCGTTCCTGCTGCCATTAACCGTTATTAAACTATTGAAACCGGAAGCAGAAAATCGATTCTACAACTAAAAAAGCTTTTAGTCAACAACTAATACTTAAAAAAATAAGACATTATTGCACTTTTTAGAATTTAAGTATTTCCATACATATATTTATATGATTAGCGCTTTCAATAGCTTATAACACAATTCATGAATTATAGTAAAAAAATACAAAAATCCCAGCTGAACAACCTAATCTATTCATCTCAATCAAAATTCTCTTAAAACAAGGGAACAAACTTAAACTTCTTATATGTCTATAACTTTGAAATATTATAATACTTTTTATAATAATTTAATATTTCCGTTATTTCGGAGAAAAGTTTCTATGAATTCTTCAAGGAAAATAGTTTCATAACTCTTCGTATTCTTCAAAGACTAACTCATAATAACCGAAAGGGGCCATGATGGATTACACCAAAGTTCAATTTATTGGATTGCGTTTCTACACAGGCAGAAAACCTATGCAGAACAAGTTTAAGGGAGAATACACCGGCTTCAAATCCTGCTATCAGGATATCCAGGGACGCTGCGACATTCTTAAGGAAACTATTAAGAGAGCCTCAACATCTCAAAATATTGACCATAACCCACGCACCCTAAAAGTATTCATGGCACCCGAATTCTTCTTCCGCAATAAAGATGGAGCCTACCCTATTGAGGCTGTCCATAACATCATGGAGCTGATGAGAACTTATACAACCAGTAATCCGCATTATAGAGACTGGCTTTTTATAATGGGAACAGCAATTGGTCACTTGGAACACGTTGACGGCAATGAAATATTCAATATAGCACTTATACAAAAAGGCGGCACAAAAAGTGCGGAACAACCTGATTCTCTGATAGTATATAAAGAATACATCTCTCACGTTGACTATCTACGTGATAAAACTGCTTATCCAGCTTTTAGCGACCCAAAAAATAGAGTTGGTTTAATTGGTGACGTAACAAGTAATGAAAAAAGGTTATTCCCCACAGAAGGGTCTTCTGATATTTTAAGCAAATACAGTAACCCGACAGGCAGCGGCCTGGAACGCAGCAAATCCGGGCTTGGCGGTCAGGGGATATTCACAATTGGAGGAATTACTTTTGGCTTGGAAGTCTGCCTTGACCACGCTTATGAAAGATTAAGACAATCTCCTTGGCTGCCAACTGAAAATAAAATTCAGGTTCAGTTGGTGTGTTCTGCGGGCATGAGTATCACTGAATCCAGTCTAGCCTGCTGTCATAAAGGTCTGATTTTTAATGTAGATGGGAATGTTGCTGACGCCCGTTTGAACAGAAATACCGGAAGCTTCATGCATCCTAAGCTGGAACACTCATCATACCCTAATCCATTGTCGCAGGAAACCAACCTGGCTGTACCTATGCTTCCACAAAGTTTTGTGCAGAAATACTCCGCTATTCCTAGTCTTGCAATAAAAGTTTTCGACAGTATTGACGTTCCACAAAATACAGTTGTATAGTTTACAATTGAGAGTCTGAAGTTCATCGTGAGCCTTATTCGATAGCTTATATTTATCAGATAAGTATTTTAAAGAATTTACTGCTTGGTTTGATAATTTTATTTAGCGGGGTTATCGTTAGGCAGTATATATAACGATAATGCTTATTAAAACAGGACTGCCGGACTATGGAGGAACTTGTACTAGAAAAACCAATGATATTTTTTGACCTTGAAACTACCGGTACATCGGTGGTAAAAGACCGCATTGTTGAGATGTCGGTAATCAAACTGATGCCGGGCGGCGAAAAAATAATAAAAACCCTCCTGGTGAACCCGGAGATGCCAATCCCGTCAGGTGCATCTGAAGTGCATGGTATTACTGATGAAAAAGTAGCCGATGCTCCAACGTTCAAGGTTATTGCCGATAACTTATTAAAATATTTCGACGGCTGCGATGTTGCCGGCTACAATATTATAAAGTTTGATATACCAATGATGGTTAATGAATTCAAGCGTTGCGGGATAGATTTCCCGATGGAAGGACGCAGAGTGGTTGACGCATTCAACATTTTCTGCAAAATATTTCCTCGCACTCTGACTGCAGCATACAAACTTTTCTGCGGTAAAGATCTTGAGGGAGCTCATGGAGCAGAAGTTGATACACTGGCAACAATTGAAGTCCTCATGGGACAGCTCAAAAAACACCCTGAACTGCCTAGAGATGCGGACGGTCTCCATGAATTTTCCGACATGACCGATCCTAATTCAATTGATAAAGCAGGTCGCTTCAAGTGGTCAGGCAATGACCCGATTGTTACATTCGGTAAAAACTCAGGCACCACGCTGCGTGAACTTGCAACCACTAATCCAGGCTTCTTTAAGTGGATTTTAAACGCAGATTTTCCTGAAGATACCAAAGAAATTGCCGCCAAAGCTTTACGCGGCGAATTCCCGAAAAGGACAGAGAATGCGTAAAAAAATTGACAGTCTTATTAAGCTTCTTGATGACGAGAACGAAAATATTGTAAAAACCGCAATGAGCGAGCTGCTCAAGCATGAAGATGATATTGATGAATGGCTTGCTCACCATCAGGAAAGCCATAACAGCCGTTTACGCAAACGTATTCACCAGCTTCAGGCAATCATCACTATGCGGCGCCGCAGACGTGATTTTGCAAAATTACTGGACAAGGAGGATTTTTCTCTGATAGACGGTTTGATAGCCGTTCATCAGCAGTGGTATGACAATGATTCCGAGCGTGCTATTAAAAACATGTGGGATAAACTGGAGGAAAAGTCAACCCGTTTTGCTCCAGACAGTCTTGAAAAACTGGCTTACTTTATGAGAAAATGTGGTTTCAGCAGTGTTGATCCTGACGAACTTCAGGCCGACTATTTCTGTCTCGGACCGATATTGGAAGAAATGACAGGAGCCGATTTTATTTTATGCGCCATTGGAATGGAAATTGCCGCAAAATGGAAGCTTGAGCTGAGAATAGCTCGCTTTGTAGGTAAATTTGCGCTGATAGACGGCTCCGGTAAGGCTTTATTCCCTTATAACGGCTGGCAGTTGCTGCCGCATGTTGTTTCGGCAAAATGTGAATTCTGGACTAAAAAGCAACTGCTTCAGCTGGCGTCCACCATGCTTTTTCTATTCTCGGTCAGTTCAGACAGTTTCCGTTATATACATACTATAGGACACTCACTGGCTGGGCTTATTGGTGAAGATGATCTGGGTTTTCTGCCCTATCCTTACAGGCACACGGAAGAGGATTAAGAACGCGTATTGCAAAGCACTACTTGCTGAATTATATTAGCATATTAATTGCGTACAATTTCTTTTATAAAATAGTGGAGAGCTTTTATGGATGCATCAAACGGCAATGCATATAACAATAATTTTCAAGGCAGAGTCCCTTTCAAGATTCCTGACGATTCATTTTTTCAAAAGTGGGTAGCCGGTTCGCATGTAGTAGCTGGAATTTTTCCTATCCTTTGTGACTCTGGTCTCTCACCTGATAGAATTCTGGGCAATGTACCGTCTCTCTTCTCACGTTTGAAGAGAAACAAAAAAGGTCTCTGGCCGCGCGGAATTTGTGAATATTTCGTTATTCCTATTTACCTTGCCGACGGTTTTAATTCTGCGACAATCGACTTTGTGCACCATCGCCCTCACTACAAATGGGCAATGCAGCATGAACCAGTATTGTATAATTACCACAATAACACTGCGGAAATGCACTTGGCAAACGACCCCAAGGAAGTAGTTTACCGCCCATTCCTTTGTTCTTTGATAGTAAATACCTTGTCAGAGTATTCGAGACTGGCAGGTTTTAACGAAGGGCTAACGGTAAACGGAATATCAGCAAGTTAGGTCAAGCAGAGCACACAAAAGAAATGCAGAGTGCTTCCGCCTAAGACAAATAAATGCCATATAGCATGACTGTATGGCAGTTTTTTCATAGAATAAAACGCAACACCTGCAGTATAAGTAACACCTCCTGCAACCAGCAGGCCAAAAGCCAGTGGAGTCATGGACTCAAATATTGCCTTCAAAGCAATCACACAAAGCCATCCCATACCAACATACATTACCAGTGATAATCCTTTAATCTTAGACATGCAGAAACATTTCAGGATTATACCTGTAATGCCGATCCCCCAGACCAGACCGAATATAGTCCAGCCGAGCGTACCACCTACGCCGACCAGCATAATTGGAGTGTAAGTCCCAGCTATTAACAGAAAGATTGAGGCATGATCAAGCACTTTGAAAAGCTTTTTAATTTTCTGATTAGTCGCGCCGTGATAAAGAGTTGATGCTAGAAAAAGCATCATCTGGGAAGCACCGAATACAGAAAAGGTGACGACATGCCATACTGAACCATACAGCACTGCATTAACAACAAGTACTGCCAAACCAAAAGCACACATTAGGAATCCAATTCCGTGAGTTATACTGTTTGCAACTTCTTCGTTAGCAGTATATCCCTGCTCATTTACAACCCTGTCCATATATAATAATTTCCTAATTTACAAATATTTATATAGTACTATAATTTAGCATATCAATAGGAAACAACAAGCTATTCGCCAATAAAATGAGTTTTCAAAGGAGGGAAACCGTTGAAATCAACAGAAGCATAACTTGCAGTATAAGCTCCGGCCGTAAGCCAGTAAATCCGGTCACCCGGGCAAAGATTAACCGGAATACGATAGCGGTAATGCTCATACATAATGTCTTGACTGTCACATGTAGGGCCCGCTAAAACGCCATCTTCACAAGTAAAATCGGCTTTTTCACAAACCAGGGGATATTTTATGCATTCATCCCAGGTCTCTACCAACCCATTAAACTTTCCGGCATCCAGAAAAATCCATCGATCAACAGCCACTCTTGATTTTCTGGCAACAGTGACAACTTCACTGATCAGAACTCCGGCATTGCCGACCAGAGAGCGTCCGGGTTCCATTATTATGCGCGGCATATTTTCACCGAAGTCTTCTTCCAGATAGCGCTTGATTTCAGAAGCATAAACTTCAAGCGGATTAGTTTGAGAAATATAGTTTGCAGGCAAACCGCCACCGAGATTAATCATTTCAAGGTTAATCCCTTCGTCTGCCATATAGTCAAAAATGTATTTTGTAATGGAAATTGCCGTATCCCAAGTACCAACGTCACGCTGCTGCGAACCAACGTGGAACGAAACGCCATATGGATTCAGCTTCAATTTTCTTGCCAGAAGCAGCAAGTCCGTAGCCATGTCGGGATGACAGCCAAACTTGCGCGATAACGGCCAGTCCGCGGTAGCAGTTCCTTCGGTAAGGATTCGGACGTAAATATTTGAACCGGGTGCTGCGGCAGCAATACTACGCAGGTCGTCTTCGCTATCTGTCGCAAACAGTCTGAGACCTTTACTGTATGCCAGCCGGATGTCGGAAAGCTTCTTGATAGTATTACCAAAGCTGATTTTATCAGGTTTGACGCCGCAAGCTAAGACACTTTCCATTTCATATATGGAAGCAATATCAAAATTGCACCCCAGCGAGTCAAGCAGAGTGATAATTTCAGATGCCGGGTTGGCTTTCACCGCATAGTAAACATCGGAAAAAGGGAAAAACTTTTCCACTTCCTGATAGCTTTTTTTCACTATATCCAGGTTTACAAGCAAAAACGGGGTCTGATATTTCGCGGCTTCCTGTTTGAATAGCTTCCATTCGCTATCAGAGTAATATTCTTCAGAACTGATTTTCATCTTTATCAGCTTCCATTAAAAAAAATTCCAGACCTATAATGCACAGCTTTCGACAAGCGAAAGGACAACAAGATGTTATAACTCCACAACAAACATAATATTTAAAAAGTTAACCAAGCCCGGACGGAGATATAAAATTTGCCGCCCGCCAATAAATTGAATCAATAATAAATCACGATTTAATTTTTGCAAGCGGCAATCCAAAAGATATTATCTTGTTTATTATCCGCAGGCTTATTTAGTGCCAAACAGACGGTCACCGGCATCACCGAGCCCAGGCATGATATAGCCTTTTTCATTGAGGCAGCGGTCAAGTGAAGCGGTGTAAATAGATACATCAGGATGGGATTTAGTCAGCTTAGCCACGCCCTCAGGAGCTGCAACCAGTGAAACAAACTTGATAGTCTTAGCGCCGTGCTTCTTTACAATATCCAGAGCCTTTGTCGCAGAATTACCTGTCGCCAGCATCGGATCAACAACAATTACAGCACTTTCCGCAACGTTCTTAGGCAGCTTAACATAATATTCAACCGGCTCAAGAGTTTCTTCGTTTCGATAGAGCCCAACGTGACCGATTCTAGCTTCGGGAACCAGTTCAATAAAAGCATCCTCCATTCCAAGCGCAGCACGCAGAATCAATACACAGCTGATTTCGCAGCCCAGCTCCAGGCAGGTTGCTCTTTCCAGAGGAGTTTCAACTTCAACTTCACGCATCGGGAAATCAGCCATTACCTCATAAAGCATGAATCCGGTCAACTCTTTTAGCAAACGACGAAAATCGCTGTGGCTGGTATCTTTGTCTCTGATTTGCGTAAGTTTATGACGGATTAGAGGATGGTTTATTACAGTAAAGTTTTTCATGAAGTCTCCATTTTGTTGTTTCCGGCTAAGCTTCTCACTAACAGCCACATTTATAAATAAAAATAAATATTCTCAACTTAGGACATTATAATTGTCTTTAATGTTCAAAAAACATTATTACTCTACGATAACAAAACAAAATCCTAATATAATGTACTGAATTCACTCATTTGTCAATCACCCGTATTCAAGAAGAATGCCTTATGCAGCTGACTTTGTATACTTTGCGCTCGTCTTCTTCAAAAATGTCGATGCCATGGATGTGATTTTCAAAGCCGGGAAAGTCATTATCATAGCTTTCACACAGTTTTAAGTAATCAATTATCAAGCGTGAATCCTTTGTGAACTTTTCTCCGGGCATAATCACCGGAATACCTGGAGGGTATGGTACTACCATAACCGCCGAAACCAGACCTTTCAGATCATCTAAATCCACGTATTCAACTGTGCCTCTAATCAATTCCTGATAAGCTTCGGCAGGCGTAGCACAGGGCTGCGGCAGAACTTCGTACATATCACTCATTAACATTACAAGATTACCGTCCTTAAGATAATTATGCATTTTACTGCATAAATCTTTCAGTCCAATCTTTCCATACGCCACAGGATATCTTGACGCCAGTCCGGGCATTGCTTCACTGACTTTGGCATTGCGCTCATACAGTTTTTTAAAACGCAGCAACCGGGCAATAGTAGTACCTGATTTACCGCTTGTCACACCCGGTGAGAATAAAATTAGAAATGAATAATAATTTACTTTTTCAACAAGAACTCCAACCTCTTCAAGGAATTTAGCAACTATTGTTGCGGGCACTCCTAGCTTCGGCATAACTCCGTTCATATCAATTCCCGGCGACACAACCGTAACCTTAATGGGGTCCAGAATAATGTAATCATGATCAAGGTCCTCAAATCCGTGCCACTTATCCTCCGGACGAAGCCGCCAACACTCAGGACTGGATATAAGTTTGTGGTCAGGAACATCTTCAAATGGTACACCATCTACAACATCAGGTTGCCATACACTGAAAAACCAGCCATTTTTACCGGCAAGTTTCTTTTTATTGAGCTCAGCCATCTTTTTGCGAAACTCAATAGCATCCATAATAATATCATGCATAATCCCTTTACCATGTGATCCTTTCATCATTCTTGACGAAACATCAAGCGATGCCAAAAGCGGGTCAAAAGGTGAAGTTGTGGTATGCATCATAAAAGCTTCATTGAACCGCGCCGGATCAATTTTTCGCTTGCTGCCATGCTTAATATGAACCATCGATCCTTGTGAAAACGCTGCTAAAAGTTTATGCGTTGACTGTGAGACAAATACCGGGGGGTGACTCGGTTTCAGGCCGACATTGGACATCCCATAAAATGGCCCGTATATCGCAGGAAAAAACTTTGCGTAAGCATACCAGGCTTCATCAAAAAACAGATATCTGACAAAGTCTTCAATCTTGTCCTTAATCATCGGAACATTGTAACACAAACCATCATATGTAGAATTGGTTACGACCGCCATGGTGATTTCCGGGATTCCATGTTTATGATCAACCAGCGGAGATTCCTTTATATGCTTTTCGACAGTCACTCGTTCAAATTCACTCAGCGGAATAGGGCCGATTATGCCATGGCTGTTTCTTACAGGGCGCAAGTACACCGGTCGTGAACGTGTCATAATCACCCCATGCATCACAGATTTATGACAATTCCTGTCAATCAGCACAATATCATCATCACAAACAAAAGCATGAAAAACAATTTTATTTGAAGTCGAGGTTCCGTTAACCACATAATATGTCAGATCGGCACCAAAAACTTTAGCGGCCTGTTTTTCAGATTCTCCTACCGCGCTCGAATGTTCCAGCACTGACCCCACGGAGGGGCTTGTGGTATTGATATCTGAACGGAAAATATTTTCACCGTAAAATTTAAAAAAAGCAGTTCCGACAGGAGAACGTAAAAAAGCTGATCCTCCGGAATGTCCAGGCACCGCCCAGTCATATTTATATTTATTGACATATTCCACCAAGCTTTTAAACAAGGGTGGAAGCAGGTCGTGACAATATTTTTCAATTTCTGTTTTGATAGTTCCGGCAATAAATGAAATTGAGTCTTCACTGGTCCATACATATCCGGTCAGACTGATTAATGTCCGATCTTTGATTTCATCCACATCGACTTCTTTAGTCATTAGGAATAAAGGTATTTCAGTGTTGATGGAACGGATTTGAACAGCAAAAGCATTACGTTGTTTGACGTTAAGGTTATCCCAATCCATTACAATACATGAGAGGTCCTTGCGAGCTTTAAAAATGTTGAAGGCATCGTCCAGGCTGGAAGATAGAATAACCGTGACGTCCATAGCCTGTAAGTGATCACGCAACTGCATCACCATTGAACTGTCCAAGCTGATATGACCGGTTTCGCCGCTGACGATCAAAGCGGGAAAATCTTTAATGTTCAGCACAGAACGTTCAGGCACCAGCAGCGCAGAAGTATAACCGCTTTCATCAACGGGAAATTCATTATCGCTTGCTTTCCGCTTAACACTGTCTTTCATGTCAGGCCTCCTCAAATTAAAACTACATTCTTCAATGATTATTGTAAGAGATTCAACCAGAAATTGCAACTTTCAGAAACCGCCGACACCTTTGACTGGCAAAAACTAAATACTACTCTTTCGGAATTGGAAGGCCATGCATACGCAAAAATGACAACTTATCCCAGTAACCTCGCTGGAAAATAATTTTATCATCCTTAATTTGGAAAAAGCCGCACCCTCTAAGCCCTAAAGGGTCTTTCCATTCTAATATTGCCCAGTCTTTGTCCTCAAAAATATTTTCAATAATGCAAACCATGTCAGCCTGTGCAAACTCAGCTTCAAACATCTGTCTTATCGCTGCCTTGCCCTCTACCGGCAATTCCGCTACTTGATGATTGACCGCGTCATAAGCATAAAAATCAGAAATAAGTTCAGCATCTGCAGCGTTAAACGCATCAACCCATTTTGTTACAAGTTCTTTTGGTCTCATCATATTTTCCTTTACTAACTGAGTTATTAAAAACTATTCATATCAGGTTAGCTTGAAAAAATAGCCTTTTGTGATTTTTTCAATAATTTTCTGTAATGCGACGGAGAGTAACCACATGACGATTTGAATGCTCTACTGAATTGGAATTGATCTTTATAACTGAATTTACATGATATTTCGTTCAGACTCAGATTTGTTTCTGCGAGCAGCTTGCAAATTTCTCTAAACCGCAATTGCTGAATAAAGCGTTGAGGAGCTACTCCGATGGTTTCTTTAAATTTATGACAAAAACGCGATGTTGAGATACATGCAATTCTGCTCAAGTCGTCATTATGAATTTTATCTGCATAGTTTTTATTAATATATTCTATAACAGGAATAAAAAACTCAACAGCTTGCATTTTTTGAATTATACCCGGCTTCAAAGGAAAGGTTCTTACCAATAAATCTAATAATTCAAAACATATCTTTTTACGACTTGTTATCGTCTGAATATTTTTAGCTTCAAGTTCAATAAGCTGCCTGTTGATCGAATATATCTGCTTCCCTGTTTCTGGAGCAAGAACAAACGGAATGTCAAAAAATGACAGCAAATCAAGATTACCGAGAATATTAAAGTTGATTCTGCTCCAGAGAATTTTGACATCATTGTTGCCGACAGGACAGGTTTTGGCTAAGGTTTCACGTGGGATGTAACACGCAACTGTTTCACCGCGCTTAATACGAGCTTGTTTATCTGCTAAGATTAAATCTGTTTCAACCTCGCCTTTTTCAACAACTGAAAAAAGTGAATACGAGCTACTCCGGAATTTGGAAATATAAGCATTATCCAAGACTTTGACAGCGCAAGTTTCAAAGTCTGCCTCAATACTTTTTTCTATGTAATTAAATATTTTTTGTGCTGAAAATTTCATACATTAGCAATATATGCTATAAAATAAGCAATTTCAACTATGGACTTTATTTTAACCAAAATGTATAATTTATGCTAAACTCAAAAAAACATTAACAAGACAACAAAAAATGCAAAAAAATACTGTCATTAAGAACGTTTCTTTTTATGATTCAACAGAAAAAGAATTTAAGCATAATTATAATATCCTGATTAAAAACAGTAAAATAGACAAAATATCAAAGCATAAGCTGGATATTAATGGTGGTTATCAACTTATTGACGGCAGCGACAAATATCTGATTCCAGGTTTGATAAACATGCACAGTCACCCGCAAAGACGGCATCTGGGAAGAATATGCAGCTCTGGACCATTCAGGTTTGGAGCAGCGGGAATTGAAGATTTACCAGATACTTTTCGCATGGCTTACGCAATCAAAAACTGTTGGCGAGAAACAATTAACGAGGGAGTCACCACTATCCGTGCGGCAGGTTCTAAAAACTTTCTGAATATTGAACTGCGCGACATATTTAGACAAAAAATTATCACAGGCCCCCGCATTATTTCTACAGGCCCAATCATATCTACCACTGGCGGACATGTGACAATCGGTATAAATGGCGCAATGGAAGCTGACGGTATTGAAGGCGTACAAAAAACAGTTCGTCAGGTGCTGAAACATGAAGCAGACTGGATCAAGTTGTGTGTTACCGGCGGCTTGTCCGGCATCCATAAAGGAGAACATCCATCAATGGTTCAGTTTACTTTTGAAGAAGTTGCCGCAGCCGTGGATGAAGCTCACAGAAAACTAAAAAAAGTTATGGTTCATTGTATGGCGTCAGATGCAGCAAGGATGGCAATTAAAGCGGGAATTGACTGTTTGGAACATGGTAATTTGCTTTCAGAGGAAATAATTTCTATGATGAAAGAAAACAATGTTTCATTTGTTCCTACGATGTCTGGAATATATAAAGTCTATCAGCGGGAATTTGACGCCGGCAATACAGAATTGGCCGATAAAATCAAAGAGGTTGTTTTTCCGCAAAAGCAAGTCGTAAGCAAAGCAATCAAAGCTGGTATTCTGATTGGAGCCGGCACTGATACGCTGGGCAACATGATTGACGAAATTAAAATGCTGGCGGATTGCGGCATGACTAATGCCGAAGCATTAAATGCCGCTGGAGTGAATGCTGCTAAAATATTGGACATTGAAGCTATTATCGGCAGTATAGAAGAAAGTAAAAATGCTGATTTGGTTTTATTAAGTGCTGATCCGCTTGCAGATTTGAATAATCTCAGTAAGATAGAAAAAGTTATTTTATCCGGAGAGTTTTTTGACTCTGAACATGATAAATTATTTGAAGGAATTTGAAAAATGGATATTATCAGAAAAGAAATTACCGAAAAAATGAGCCGAATTGTAATCCACAATAACACTGTATATTTATGCGGACAAGTCGGCGATAAAGACGTTCCATGTATTGTCGAACAGACAAAATGCATGCTGGATAAGGTTGATAAATTGCTGGAATCTGCAAATTCCCATAAGGACAAAATTCTTTCCGCTACCATATATCTGAAGGACATGAAAGATTTTAATACAATGAATAAAGTTTGGAATGCATGGTTAACACCGGGCTGCGCTCCTGCAAGAGCTTGTGTCCAGGCCGCAATGTCTGATGAAGAATACCTGGTTGAAATCAGCGTTATCGCGGCGGTTTAGCCGCTTGATAGAAAGCACCTTTTGGGTAAATAATAAAATCTCTTGCTGCGGCTTTTTTTCAAAGGCACTTCCAGCAGCAAGAGATTGAACCCTACTAACTCTTTTTAAACTATAAAATCATTTACTGAAATCGAGACTGTTGAATGTTGTTCCTTTTTCAGGAGCGATAAACAACAGCTCATTGCACATGTCAATAGCAACTTTCCCATTAGAAATAGCAAAGTCTATTACATGCCCTGCACTTTTGTGATCATCACTCAGAAAATGGAAATGATAGCCGACTCTCTGCAGTCTGCCCAGATATGGAGGAAATTTGAACGCAACGATTGTTCCTTTTATATTTCTATAGTCGAACTCGGGCTGAGTCGCAATGATTTCTTTTAAAGGCTTATATGGTTTGGTTTGCGGTGGATATGATTTAGTCTTAACTCTTTTAAAAGTACCTTTAATTACAAAACCGGCAAAAAGGTTATCCTTGGACAACTGCTTATCGATATATGTTTCGAACTCTTTCATGCCCATTTCATTAGCTATATCAACTTCTTTGTCCGCTTTAAACTTAACTACTGTCGCAAACGGGATTTTGGTATCCATTGAAGGAGTGTAAACTTTTCCATCCTGTTTACCAAGGTAGGCCTTGCCGTCATAAATAATCATTTCGCCATCGATATTCTCTATAACACCAAAACCGGTATCTCCGTAACACAAAACTTGTCTTAGAGTAGTAGATCCATCAAATGCACCTTTGTAAAGCGCTTCATAGGTAGAAACCTGAGTAACCCGGCGGTTGTTTTCACATACACATCCGGAAATACTGGCAATCAACAAAGGAATCACGGCAGCAAAAAATAGTTTCTTCATTTCATCACTCCAAGTTTGTTGTTTAAAACCTAACATATTGTAGTTCAAATTTAATAGCTTTCAAACAGCACAATAATAAAAATACGACAAATAAAGTTCTGCTCTGTATTTGTTTTTCTGGTAACATATTATTACTCAACAAGCAGCTTTTCCATAAATAAATTTCGATTTATAAAAAAAGCGCAAGACGAAATATTTATTCGTCTTGCGCTTTGGCCTTAATACTAAATCAGCTTATTCTTTTATTTCGTATAGCTGGATATTGTCAAACCATGCAGTTCCTGTTGTTGCCATGAACATTACTCTAAAAGTACCTTTGTACTTTTTGCCGGTTTTTTCTGAGCTTGTTCTGAATTTAAAAACTTGTTTAGTCCAGAGCATAGTACCTGTAAACTACATTTTGGGAAACCAATGATTTTTCCCGTCAAACAGATTAGCGCAGACTCCGGAATAACGTCCTTTTTTCTCGACACCATCAAGCTTGACATAGTAAACAAGCATGTATTCTGTATCAGGTTTTAAGTCCTTGACCGCTTGACAAAAAATAATTTTCTCTTTGCCATCATTAACCAGTTTCAGGCTTCTGCTGCCTTCATGTGCTTCTGTTGAGTCCAATGAGTAGGCGTTGTCACTGAGTTTATAATTCGGGCCATACCATATTCCCAGGTAACGGCCTTTGAAGCTTTTTTCTTCAAAAGAACCGTTTGCTATGAGATTTTCACCTAGTTGCTCGTCTTGAGCCTTCGCAACCTCATCTGCTGCAAAAGCAGACGCGCTCATTACTACGGCTAACACCAGACCGAATAATAATTTTCCTTTTGCCAAAGTTCTAAACATCTGTTCCTCCGATATTTGTTTTTTTATATTTATCTGGGGTCTTTTTTGCCAAACCAGAATTCGAAATCAGTATTAAAGCCAACTAGCGGAAATTTTACCATACCGGCATGCCCATCCACATAGCTTAATGATACCTTTCCAAGGTGCCTGGATGAATCAAGGTAGATAACAGTAGTTGAATATCCATAAATCGTAACACATGACAATTTGTCCACAGCATTATAACTATCAGCAAAGTGCATCATACTTGATGTCTGTGTAAGCTTGCTAGGTTTAGCAAATGGCTTATAAGTTATTGCTCCTAAATGGACCGATGTACTATCCGAATACGAATGTACATTATTTCCATAAGAGAAATACATACCTGCATTGCTGCCAGGAGTTAGATCTGATGGGCAAAGGTAGATAGTATTTTTAGCCCCCTGTTTATATGGCAAATACCCTAATGTTACAAAAGCATACGGATAAAAGAAAGCATTTACTATTTTTGACGGGAAGTTCCCATCATTGTCGTCAGTGTAAAAAGCGCTGACCTGCTCCAACTGTTTCAAATTAGCTACACACTTCATAGCTTTTGCCTTTTCACGCGCAGTACTTAATGCCGGCAGCAGCATCCCAACAAGAATTGCTACAATAGATACCACAACTAGAAACTCTATAAGTGCAAATGCTTGTTTTCCCATTTGCTCTCTCCTTCGTATAAAGTTATTTTAAATAGTTTCACCAATTATAAATGTTGATTCAGGGGAAAGCACCCTGTATGACATATAGGCACCACTATCAACTCTATTCTGTAAAGTTTTCACAGCAAGCTTACCTATTTCATCTGCATGTATATCAACTGTAGTAAGCTTAGGATCGTAATTTGTCGCATAGCCATGAGCACAGTAACCGGTAACCCCGATGTCTTTACCGGGAAAAATATTATCCCGCTGCAGGCAGTCACAAAAATCTCGCGCAAACCGATCATCAGAAACTACAACAGCAGTCTTGCGTCCCTGACTTTTTTTCTTCCATAAATCAACTATTGCGGCATAGGAATCTTCTAACGGTCTCATATAAAAATCCGTGAAGCGAGCTATATCCTTCTCTGCAATATTATTAGCCTTAAAGGCCTGCTCAAAAGCGCCTTCACGATACTTGATTTCTTCTGAGTTTTCTCCTGAATTACCAAAAAGAAAGAATTCATATCCCAAACGTTTTAACGTTCTTAAAACGTCTTCCGCTCCTTTATCCCCTTCACTCATTACACAGTCTACTTCAAGACTAGAGGAGCGTCCGACAATAACTATTGGCTTCCCGCTTTTTCTTTTGACATTTGACACAACTTCATCTGTAATAAGCCTGTCCATAATAAAACCGTCAACCTGATCAGCCATTTCAAGGCAGGCTTGCTCAATGTTCTTTAAAACTCTTGGTTCTGCATAAGGGTCTCTCAAACCCAATGTTGAATGGGTTTTAATTATATCCAGCTGCAAAACGGAGCACTCAACCTGAATACCAATTTCAATTTGATTAAAGTAATCTTCCTTATAACTGATTGGCCGCATTGGGCGGAGAAAAACCCCTATTTTCCCAAGTTTTTTACCGCAATAAAGTCCATTTGCTTTTTCTGCAACAAAGTAACCGCGGCCTCGCTGTGAGACGACATAACCTTCTTCTTTAAGGGAGTTCAAAGCTTTCAGGACTGTTACATGGCTGGTATTATATTTCTTGCAAAGCTCACTTACCGGCATGAGCTGATCATTTGCTTTGAGTTTATCACTGTCAATTAAGTTGATTATATCTGATGCAATTTGCTGATAAATTAATGAAGTTTTAGCCATATTTCCGTTTGTCCATACCTTTTGTTTACAGGTATAGCATAATAACTTTACATGTAAATGTCAATATCTTTACAGGATAAAGTTTGAACAAAAATTTATACTGTGCATGTCAACAGTTTTTCTAATAAGTAATAATAATTGCAGTAATTTAAATTTGAATGCTGAATTTGCAGTTTCCTCTCTCAAAGATTTTTAAGTATCTTTTATTTATAAAATATACTTAGATCAACACTTGCTAGGTCTGCTTCTTTTTTTACTTTTGGCTCCCTGTAGTCAAAAGGATTGAGCTCAGTTTGAATATTCTGTGGAAAATAATCGTCAGAACTGGTATTTAACTTAACATCAGCACCTGTCGCATAGCTGTAAATAGTAGCCATGACATTTTCCGGAACAGTCGGATTTATCCTTTTTACCTGCTGCAGGTACCTGTATGCTCCAAGATAATCATTATACTTACTGTAATGACTTATTCTCTGACCATTTATAAAATCAAACCGCACATCCTTTCCCATATACCACATTGTCATCGGTCCATGCGGCTTTTTTTCATCTACGGTGGGAAGATTAATACCAAGTTCGAGTGAAACACCCCATTCTTTGCCTTTTTGTTCAATCAGCATTCTGGGAATAGCAACTTCAGTAGTATAAGCAACAACCTTATTATTGATTTTATTCTGCCACAAAGCTTTTGACAAGGCCTCTCCCAGTTTCTGCCCCCCATGACAAACTTGAAGTATTATCTTGACTTGCTTAGTTAAATTGCCACAACCTTTAAACATGCCCAGCACCATTCGCTTAAGATCATGAAAACTGTAATCACAATACTTATTATCACTGATTTGAGTACTGATTGTATTTCCATTAAGAGCGCCATGCCCAGCCAAAATTAGTGTATCACAGTTCGGATCAAACATTTTGATGTTTGAATTATTGCCGCCTGATGTTTCCTTTTTGAAAGGGTTGTATAGATTTCTCTGCCAATCACACCTTGACCAATTGTGCGTTCTCCAGTTATTATGACGTTTTGTTTGAATGCCGTTAATTAAGAAAAAATATCCATTCCAGTTAATGCTTTTATTGTTAATCACGCTTCTGCGATCATCAAAATCCGCAGATGCCACAAATTTAGCACGATTATAGGCACGGAAATCTGACTGATTTAATTCATGGTGGTGGACTTTTCTTTTACCGGCTTCTATATACAGGTGTTTTCTAATATTTCTATCAACCAGAGTTTTTACACTTGTAATTTGAGCGTTACTCCATTGATCAGCAAAATTTTTTCTCGACAGTCCGTGTTTAGAAGTCCCTATTTCCTGAATGGCTGTATCCATTAAGTCTGTATGCCAATATAGGACATAATACATATACTATTCTCCAAGAGGATAACATTATCCCCCCAAAGTTCAAAGGCTACCCAGCTAACAAGTAATAATACAAGAAAGACTTTACCTTTGTTCCAGAATTTATTTAATTTGTAACAGCTTAAATTATTTCTTAACTCCTTGATGTTCCCAAAGCTGGCAAAATATTTGAGCAGAGCAGTCGTAAAATATTCATAGAAATGCTATTTTTTTCATTTATAATGGAACTTAGGGTTGACATCGAGGTCTAAACAGATATGTTAGTGATTACTAACTAACATGAAAAGTTGATTTAAACAAAGGTTTGCAGGAATGTTGTCAAAACGTCAAACAGAAATAGTCGAAATAGCGGTAAGCTTGATTTCAGGTCGTGGAATTCAGAACCTGACTATTAAGAATATTGCCAATGAGCTCGGTGTCTCAGAGCCGGCTATTTATCGTCATTTTGCCAGCAAGTATGACATACTTTGCGCGGTTATTGATTCGTTCAGCGCAATTGCATCAGGTATTCTTGAGCAACTGGTTGATTCAGACGAAAGCGCGCTGGATAAAGTAGGACGCTTCATGGCAGACCGTATTGAACGTATGAGCGAGCACCCGAAACTTGCGAAGATAATGTTTTCTGAAGAGATTTTCCAGGATGACCCGCGCCTCTCAGCCAGAATGCTGGCAATGATGCACAGTCATAAAGAGAAAATTGCAATGATTATCGCACAAGGGCAAAAACAAGGGCAGATCAGAGATGATATTTCGCCCAAGACCATGTTCCGCCTAATATTTGGTCCAATGCGGCTGCTTGCGAAACAATGGGCAATGAGCGGTTTTGCTTTTGACATTGTTGCTGAAGGAAGTGAACTGTGGCAGGCGCAGCAAAAGCTGTTCACTGCTGAGATAAGTGAAAAATTTTTGTAAGTTACAGATATAAATCAGTTTTATCATACTGATTAAGTTGCATTAAATAATAAGAATATAAATTTATAAATTTTACACATTTAAAGTTAGTTATCACTAACTAACATAAAACGTGAGGTGATACGATGAAAAGAAAGATTATAGAAATTGATGAATCAAAATGTAACGGTTGCGGTCTTTGTATCCCGAATTGTCCTGAAGGAGCACTTCAGGTAATTGACGGCAAGGCCAGACTGGTTAGCGATCTTTTCTGTGACGGGCTTGGCGCCTGTGTCGGCAACTGCCCGATTGGAGCAATGAAAGTTGTTGAACGTGAAGCTGAACCTTATGATGAACGTCGCGTTATGCGTGAAAAAATAATTCCTGCCGGTCACAATACTATAATGGCTCACTTACGCCACTTAAAAGAACACGGTGCCGAAGACTTGCTCGCAGACGCTCTTGAAGTTCTGCGTGAACATGGGATGGATCCGGTTGCAGCAGGAGTATTCAATCCTGTTAAAGACGCTTCTGCTCCTACACCATGTCAGTGCCCGGGATCAATAGCCCAAACTTTTGAACATGATGATGAAGATGACGCCCCTGCCGGCGATGTCAAATCAGAACTTCGTCAATGGCCGGTACAGTTGATGCTGGTAAGCCCTAACGCGCCATACTTCAACAATGCGGATTTACTGGTAAGCGCTGATTGTGTACCGTTCGCTTACGGTGATTTCCACAACAAGCTGTTGAAAGGCAAAGCGGTTGTTACGTTCTGTCCAAAACTGGATCAGACGCTCGATATATATGTAGATAAATTAACGGAGATCTTCAGACACAACAACATCAAATCAGTTACTATTGCCAGGATGGAAGTTCCATGCTGCGGAGGCACAGAACATATCGTCCGCAAAGCTCTCGCTGCCTCAGGCAAGGAACCAGAAGTCAGTGTAAAAGTTGTTTCACTTGACGGAAGTGAAATCATCGGTTAAAATATTCTATACCAACCTTTTTCGAGGAGTACAGTTAATAATGGAAAACAAAATGTTTTGTTATCAGTGTCAGGAAACATGTCGTAACGCAGGGTGTAATATCAGAGGGATGTGCGGCAAAGAAGCCCCAACAGCAAACCTCATGGATTTATTGATCCATACCCTGAAAGGCATCTCTGTAGTATTTGACTCAGCAGGTGAAAAAGTTACACGTGAAGCTGGCCGTTTCATCACTGAAGCGTTCTTCGTAACAATAACTAACGCGAACTTCGACAACGACCGCATTATTGAAATGATTATGCAGGGTCTTGCAATTCGCGATAAATACAAAAAAATGTTTGTCGCTAAACTTCCTGCAGACCTACCGGATGCAGCCACCTGGTACAGCGAAGACCCGGCTGAGTTCGAGCAGATCGCCGAAAGAGTCGGCGTAATGGCAACAGACAATGAAGATGTCCGTTCCCTGCGTGAACTGCTGATTTACGGCATGAAAGGTATGAGTGCATACTGCCATCACGCAGCTGTGCTCGGCAAGGAAGACGACGAAATTTACAACTTCCTGGTCGAAGGGCTTGCTTCTACTACTAAGCAGCTTGACGTTGACGAAATGGTAGCATTAGTATTGGCCTGTGGAAATTGCGCCGTCCTGACTATGAAGACTCTGGACGAAGCCAACTCAGGCACATATGGTAATCCGGAAATAACCAAGGTCAATCTTGGCGTCGGTCAGAATCCTGGAATTCTGGTTTCAGGTCACGACCTGCTCGACATGAAAGAATTGCTCGAACAGACTGACGGTACGGGCGTAGACGTATACACTCACAGTGAAATGCTACCTACTCACTACTATCCGGAATTGAAAAAATACAAGCACCTTGTAGGTAACTACGGCGGCAGCTGGTGGCATCAGAACAAGGATTTCGATACTTTTAACGGCCCGATTCTGATGACAACTAACTGTATTATCCCGGTCAAAGATTCCTACAAAGATCGCATTTATACCTCAGGTTGTGCAGGTTACCCTGGCGTGAAGCACGTGGCGGATCGTGAACCTGGCAAGGAGAAAGATTTCTCAGCTCTGATCGAGCAAGCCAAGAAATGTGCTTCGCCAACAGAAATTGAAACCGGTGAAATTATCGGTGGATTCGCACACAACCAGGTTGCGGCTCTTGCTGATAAAGTAGTTGATGCCATTAAATCCGGCGCTATTAAACGCTTTATCGTTATGGCTGGCTGCGACGGCAGAATGAAAGATCGCCAGTACTTCACTGACGTCGCTGAAAAACTGCCTGAAGGTACTGTCATTCTGACAGCCGGTTGCGCAAAATATCGCTACAATAAATTGAACCTCGGTGACATCGGCGGCATCCCACGCGTTCTTGACGCTGGACAGTGTAACGACAGCTATTCTCTCGCAGTTATAGCTCTGTTACTGAAAGATGCTTTCGGTATGGAAGATGTCAATGACCTCCCACTGTCCTTCGACGTGGCATGGTACGAGCAAAAGGCGGTTACCGTACTGCTGGCACTGCTGGCACTCGGATTCAAGAACATCCGTCTTGGACCAACCCTCCCGGCATTTTTATCCCCAGCCGTGGCTAAGGTGCTGATCGAAAACTTCGACATCAAAGGCACCGGTGATGCACAAGCAGACGTTGACGCCATGATGGCGGGACAATAAAGACATACGCTTAGGGGCTGCCTGAAAATTCAGGCAGCCTTGTTCTTCCTCTCTTTTCTCAAAACATCGTCAGGAGTTAGAGGAGATGTACAGGAAGTTAATGTTTTCAATTATTGCTCCGCTGCTGTTTTTGCTGACAGGCTGTGGAGTATCGACAAAACACATTCCGGCAGTCACAGAGTTTGACGCCGACCGTTATTTAGGGAAATGGTATGAAATTGCCAGAATCCCGCATTTTTTTGAACGCGGTTTAACTGACTGCTACGCCATATACGAAAATCGTGAGGATGGCGGAATCAAAGTAACCAACTGGGGATACTGTTCCCAAAGAAAAGCATGGAAAGTCGCTCAAGGCCGTGCCTACTTTTCAGACAACAGATCAGTTGGAGCCCTGCGGGTCTCATTCTTTCGCCCATTCTACGGCACATATAAAATAATTGCTCTGGACAGAAAAAATTACCGTTGGAGCATGATTACCAGCGGGACTTATAACTATCTTTGGATTCTTTCACGCTCCCCCGTGATGTCCGCTGAACAACGTAAAGAACTTCTGAAGGCAGCACAAGAACTGGGCTTTAATACCTCAGAAATGCTTATCGTTGACCAGAGCCGAAACATAAATGCGCTATTCCAGGAAGCGCAAAAGCAATAAGCAGGAATCAAGCGGCGAACTCAATTGGATCACTTATATGAGTTTCAACAGCTGCAGGAACGATTATCTTCAAAATATTTTAACATTATCTTCTTAGAAACAATTACCACCTGTCATTTTTTGCAAAGATTTCTATTTTTGCGTTACAAATTCCTCAGCTCAAACTTTTTTGTGATATTACAAATTAGTTGAAAATAATGCATTTTCTTTGAAATACTTGTAACATTATACCGTTTACAGCTGTCTATGACCTTCATATTTCGGACTTTTTTGTATTAAATTAATTGTCAAAGGACGCAAATCCTGATATTATAGAGGTTGCTGAATATGATCGCATGTTATTCTAATAATTACGCAGGATCTCAACTTATGGACCATCTTGAGTTTAATATCGAGAGGCTTGGCGAATGCCAAATCCCCTCTCCTGTCAAACGCGCTAACTTTATCCCCGAATATTCCGGTGTTGCTTTTAACTCAGACATTTCTAGAGTAATGGAATATGTCGATGCAGGCAAAACACCCCCGGCTTTTGAGCAAGCAGGCCCCCGTGAAACAATCTTTCACGATCCGGCATGGTCTAAAGCTGCAATTCTAACCGCAGGCGGACTCTGCCCGGGTTTGAATGATGTAATAAAGGGACTGACGCGTACACTCAAGCTACACTATAAGGTTCCTGTTGTATATGGTATTCGCTACGGTTACCGTGGGCTGATTCCTGACTTTAACCTTAAACCAATGCTTCTTGATGAAGAAAATGTAGATGATCTGCACGAACATGGCGGCACGAAACTGGGCTCATCACGTGGGCGCCAGGATGAAGAGCGTATGGTCGATACTCTGGTTCGCATGAACATCAATATACTTTTCTGTATTGGCGGCGATGGAACTTTACGCTGTGCGCATGACATCGTCAAAGTTATCAAAAAGCGCAAGCTTTCCATCAGTGTTGTCTGTATTCCAAAAACCATTGATAATGACATCGGCTTTATTGACAAGTCATTCGGTTTTGAAACAGCAGTTTACGCCACTAATTCTGTTATAACCGCAGCTCATAACGAAGCTAAAGGCGCGTTTAACGGTATTGGGCTGATAAAAGTTATGGGACGCGACAGTGGTTTTATAGCCGCTTTTGCGACTCTGGCAAACACTCATGTGAACTACTGCCTGATACCTGAAGAGGAATTCGCTCTTGAAGGATCAGGCTCACTTCTTGACGGGCTGAAAGCAAGGCTCAAAGAAAAAGATCATGCCGTAATTATCGTTGCAGAAGGCGCTGGTCAGGAATTCTTTGAAGAATCTTTACATAAAACCGATGCTTCAGGCAATAAATTACATGAAGATATCGGCTTGCTTTTAAGGGATAATATTCACGATTACTTCAAACGTGAAAATGTAGAAATCAACCTGAAGTATTTCGATCCAAGCTATATGATCCGCAGCTTGCAAGCTAACGGTACTGATGCAGTTTTCTGCCTTATGCTGGCTCAAAACGCAGTACACGCAGCAATGTCAGGGTGTAGCGATATTGTTGTTGGTCATTGGCACGATCACTTTACTTTAGTGCCCATTCCTCTGGCCACTAAAAAAAGAAAGAAAATTGCTCCTAACAGTCCATTATGGAACAGCGTAAAAGCAGTTACTTCTTTCTAAAACAGATTTGATTGTACTCAAGAGACATCAGCCATTTTGGCTTTTGTCTCTTTTTTTTTATAAAGACTTGCATATAGCATAAAATAAGCTTATTTTTCGAAGTTCTGAAATTGTGTTTTTTGTAAATTGTTGTTTTATCATGTTTTGAGGTGTAATCATGCCAGTCACTGCAGTAAGAAGCTCTCATAATAGTAAGAGCAAGTTAGTCATAGTTTCAATCATAGCTTTAGTCATTTTGATGACGACGCTGTATATACTGGCGCATAGGACCGCAAAGCCAGCTTATGACGGTCCGCGCCCGGGGTTTGTCTATGTAAAGCACCTCATTCCAAACATTACTCTCCAACTGCGTTACAACAGCACTGATAATTTTACAGGGCGCAAGGTTGCCGGCTATATCCAGCCAGTATGTATTCTTTCTATGAAAGCAACGCTTGCCTTGGAAAAAGTACAGAAGGATTTAAATCAGATGGGGCTAGGCATAATTGTATTTGATGCCTATCGTCCACAGCAAGCGGTAGATTCTTTCGTAAAATGGTCAAAAGATTACAACGACAAGAAGATGAAAGGACAATATTACCCCGATGTCGCTAAAAAAGATTTATTCCCTGAAGGTTACATCGCAGCAAAGTCCAGCCATAGCCGCGGCAGCACTGTTGACTTGAGTATCATAGACTTGAAAACCGGGAAAAAGCTTGATACGGGCACTGGGTTTGATCTGTTTTCCAAAAAGTCCTGGCCGGACTATCCGGGCTTAGCTACCCAGCAGCGAGCAAATCGTTTACTGCTAAGATCCTTGATGACCAAACACGGATTTAATCCATATCCATATGAATGGTGGCACTTCACTCTAAAAAATGAACCTTTCAAAGGCACGTATTTTAATTTTCCTGTCAAATAAACACTTGCTTTTATGGGAATTTTTTCAAATTAGGCATTTGCTCCAGTAGCAAGAAAAAATTCCCAGCTGTCACTTCATTGTATATCAGCACAATCGTGTTTTTTTTATACTTGAAAACTGAAAAGTAATTAATTTTTTTTATACTTTTTAATTACTCAGCTTTCACTTATCAAAACAAGTCCTCAAAAAATCAAAAACCCAATAGCATCAATAACTAACACAATATGCCACTTAAGCGCTTTAGTATCAACTAGTATCTAATGCCTTTGGTCGTCTGCATTTCAAGTTTTCAGCAGTGCCTTTTCAGACATTACAAGTCGTGATATCTAAATTAAATATTCTTATATAAGATACTACAATAAATCTAAAATCATAAATAAAGAATATAAAGCATATACTTTAACTTTTATAAATATTAAATGATATATATTAATACAATACACATTACAGCTTGCTCAAGCACATTTTTCAATATTAATCAGTTACTTAATAAATGCCCGTAAATCGGCATTCCTACCTAGTTCTCAATCTTACCTGTATTAAAGTCTTATTTTTGAACTTTTTGCCACTTCAGTTGTCAATTTCAAGTACCTATAGCTTGTAGTTGAATATTGGGGGTTCTTGTGTTAGAGACACGGAATCTGACCTTAATGCTAAAAAAAAACCATAAATGTATGACTATTTTAAGCATTTTCTCCGAAATGCATGTATCTTATGATGTAGTTAATATAATAAATAGCAGTATATATATAATTTATATATATATCGTTTTTGCACAGGAGGGCATGAGTAGAGGCTTATTCAACAAGAGCTGCAAATATTGACAGTTCAGGAAAAAAATAAATCTGAGTTAAGATTAAATGTAAATGTTGAATTTAAGCAGAAAATCATGCGCCATTCTGACTTGGGATCAAGCCGGGAACGTAGTGGGGGCCACTGGAATAAGGTATGGCCAACATCAGTTTAAACTGAGCAGCGTTATACATCGGTCTGCTTCTGAGGATATTCCTCTGGGGCAACACCTGAGTGAGATATACAAGGGATATAGATTTGAGTCGGCAGATTTAATTCTTGTCGGCGGCTATCTACCCAAGACGGTATGCTTTGAATTACAGATTGCGAAAATGCCGCGCAACGAGCTGCGCAGCGCGCTGGAATTCGAAATAAGCAATCGTCTGCCGGTAGCGCTTGACGACCTGAGCTGGGACTTTCGTATTGTCCGTAAAGAACAATTGGACAATCAGGAAGATTCAGCCCAGCGTGTTGTCGTGCGCATTTCTGTTGTGTTTAATATTGCAAGACTTGAGATTATCGAAAAGCTGGCTGCTAATGATATTCATATAGATGCCCTGATTAATCCTCTCATGTGCATTGATCCCCTGCTTGCTGAAAATGATATAGAGCTTCCTTGTGCTATTGATGACTTTATCTTAAAGAAACCGTCTATCGACGGCATCAGGCATATGTTTCCAAGTCAATCCAGCCGTGAAGACATTCCATTGCAGGACACTATTCTCCTATACTACACAGACCCTGATTTGGAACTATTAAAACTGCCGGAACCATTACAAAATGCAGCTCTCTTGATGTTAGCTTATGGGTTGCGCTGCAAAAACGAAAAAGAACTCACCGGTTTTGCTTCACTTCCTGAGCATTCACGCCCGGTACGTTGCAGATGGATGAAACGCTTATCTTTCTTACTCGGAGCACTACTAATATTTTTCTGCGTTGGCTACTTGTACAAGGTCAGATCAGATACCAGCCGACGCTTGAATCAAGTTAAAAATGAAAAATTGTCACTTGAAGACCAAATTTCTAAACTGAATTTTTATTTAAGAAGCAATGCGGTTAATGAAAAAGCCCTTTACTCGCTGGCCAACTTACAGCGTGGCATGGCTTCACCGCTAAAAACAATGGCACTGCTTGCAGGCAAAATGCCGCAGGTCATGAGCATTTACCAGCTGAGAGCAGATGGCTGCAACTCAGATCTGGTACTGAAGTGTCCTTCTGACAAAACTGATATCAACCAATGGCTCAGTGGATTAAACCAGCTTGATGTCAGCAACATACGCTATCGCAGAAACTACGATGGTTCTCGTGTTCTTTACTTTAAATTGACTGATCAGGCAAGGCTGCCTTTACCGGAAAAAAAGATTTATGCTGGAAAAATTAAATAACATTGATAATCGCAAAAAGATGCTGCTCATCGCTGGCGGAGCGGGGCTGCTGGTCCTGATATCGCTGCTGGTGAATTTTTCCGGCACAGGTGATCTATGGCCTAATGACAGCGATATCAGCAAACAGCATAATCAGGTAAAAGACTTAAGGGAAAAACTCAAGCAGCTTACCGCGGCTAAAGTGAGTATTGATTCCCTGATCAATTCGGTCAAGGCCGAAAAAAATACAATTTGGCTTTTCACAAAGCAAAGCAACCCTGACTTGGAAATCAGGAATAAAATCGAAAGCGCCGCAAAGCGTACCGGCCTAAAAGTGAGATACCTCGGCCCACCGCAAAAGTCCCAGGCTACAGAAGGTGTTTTTACCTATGACGTCTCGATATCGTCGAATGGAAAACTGGAATCAGTAGTCAACTTCCTGATATCCCTGAAAAACATGCGCCCTGCCATCGGGTGGAAAAATGTATCACTCATGCCTGAAAGAGTAATGCAGCCGGAAAACCTGGAATTATCAGGAACTCTGCGTGTTATCAGTGTCAAAAGCAAGCCTCTGTCAGGATTGCTGGAGCTGGATAAGAAGTGAAAAAACGTTATTTGATAATCAATATAGTGTTACTCGTCTGCACAATGGCAACCGGGTGGAAATTCCTGAATTATCGCCCGGCACACCTGAAAAAAGCGCCAGCGAGAAAAACAGGAAAACCATGGCAGGTACTAAGTCATGGCCCGGGAAGTGCTTTTCGCCCCCCGATAAGGCCTGCAAGTATTATTCTGGGTGACTTATTCAACCCCAGTAGAGGTGGCCCTCCTAAAGGTGCTGATGTGTCCGGAAATGCACCGTTTGAACTGGTTGGCACCTTTCGCTGCGGCAATGAGTCATGGGCCGTAATTAAGGAGAAGGCTCCGCAAAATCAAAACGGTAACGGCTCAGTACCATCATGGCAGCGGCGTTATTCACCGCCGGGAGCAAATAAGCGTCCCGGGACGTCGAACCTGCCTAAAGAGCCACAGAGCAAACTATATAAATTAGATGATAAACTGCCGCATGGTTATGTGCTCAAGAAAATCAGCGGAGATCATGTCGTTCTCAGGACTCCGGGCGGCAGTAGTTTAAGATTGAAAGTAACCAGAGGTGAACCTAAACCGCCCTCAAAAGGGCACAAACCTGTATCGTCACGGGCTAAAAAATCAGTACCGGCAAAACCTCCGGTAAGATCAACATTTAACCGCAGGTAAAAACAAAAAACAGGTAATAATAAATCTTTTATATATGCAGTCTGTACAAAATTACACAGATATTCAGTTGGACATAAATAATTCGCAGGCTGAAGACAATCATCAAGGAACACGATTATGAATTTAGCGAAAACCGAGAGAAAGATGCTTTTCAAGGCGGCGGCTCTATCCTTAGTGGCATGCCTGCTTTCATCATGCTCGCTTTTCAATGAACCTGTTGAAAAGAAAAAGATTACTGAAGATCCGCCTGTAATCGTTGCTTTGAAAAGAAATGGGAAAACTGTTGTCAGACGCGTTACTGATGATACCATCGGGGTGGACGAGGTTAAGCCTTTTAATTTTTCTGCCAGTAACAGCGGCATTGATAAAATGAAGGAAGGTGACGCGGTCAAACCTGTTTCCGCGAAACAATTCTTTGATCGCTTTGTCTCCAAACTCAAAGACGGAGGCAAATCGTTAAAAGTTACAATAGATTTTGATCAAGCAGACATTCGAGATGTTATTCCGGCATTTGCCATGGTACTTGACTTCCAATTTATTATTGATCCACAAGTAAGCGGCACAGTAACTCTATCAATAGATTCAATGCTCACCAAGGCAGAAATATGGAAAGTATTTGACCAGGTTCTGAACATGGCCGATGCTTACTGCTCGCCTATTGGTAAAACTATAAAAATCCTTCCGCTTGGAGACTTATCCAGGGACAGCAATGTCAGCATCGGAGAACTCAGCAACGCCAGAGCTGTAGTTATACCATTACGCTATACCGGTGCTAAGGATGTTGTTGACGGGCTTAAAAACTTTGTCAGTGAAGGTGGTTCGATACAAGCTCTGCCTTCACAGACCGCAATAATGGTTATTGATACAAGTGCTAACATCCTGAAAATACGCGAACTGGTCAAAATTCTTGACAGAAGCCAGAAAAAAGGCTGGTACCGGGCTGTTATAGCCTGTCGCAATATTTCGGCAAAAAGAATAGAAGGAGAACTTGGTACTATCCTTCCTGTACTGGGTTTCCCTGTCCAGCATGATAAAGAATTTAAAGGTTCCAGTTCTGTTCACCTGATTGGCGTTGACCGACTTCAGGTAATAGTTGCTGCTGCTGCGTCAAAAGATGCTATCGCAGAAATTAGTGAGTGGGTTAAACAGCTTGACCGTAACGATATTGGCGATCAGGAAAGAGTCTACATATACAAGATTATAAACGGAAAAGCTGATGAACTGACAAAAGCTTTGTCGGTAATATTCAATGTAGCCGGCGAGACTATTAAACCGGATACCAGTAACAGTACCGATGCCTACGGTGGCGGGGAAAGTTTCAGCAACACTGCCGACAATCAGGCTTCCGGAACTGCTGTAGATACAGCAGCCACTGGTTCTTCAGGCTCTTTCTCAAGCCTGTTAACTTCAGGCGGCGGCAACAGCGGAGTTAAAACTAAAAGTTCTAAGATAGAAAGCAAGCGCTCCTCAAGCTCAAAAGAAAAGGATAAAGAATCTGTAAGTGTTTTTGACGTACCAAGCAAACTTTTTGCTGACGCTGTACAAAACCGTCTTATAATCAGAACCAAACCACGCACCTATGCTTTGATGAAAGCCTTGCTGGAACGGCTTGATACCATTCCTCCACAAGTTCTGCTGCAGGTACTGGTTGTTGAAATAACTTTGAGCAAAAACACAGAGTTCGGTGTAGAATTTTCAGACATCAATCTTGGCGGCAAATATGGGCAGCATATTGGTACTGATTATAAGGATTTAACTGGCCCTAATAAGCCTGATCAGTACGGATTTAAGTACTGGGTAACTAATCCCAATAACCCTAATCAGAAGTTCGCTTACCTTCGCGCTCTTGCAGGACACGGCAATGTTAAAGTAATATCCAGTCCGCAGATTTTGGTCCAAAGTCATGCTCAGGCAAAAATCTCTGTAGGTGACAAAGTTCCTTTAATCTCTGCTGAAATCACAAATACTCAATCGCAAATCCCTAATGATACTAGTATTAGACGCTCAATCCAATATCAGGATACCGGCATTATTCTGACCATTACGCCCCATATTACACAAGGTGATATGATCAACCTGGACTTAGAACAAGTGGTTTCTCAGGCAATAAAAACTCAAAGTTCAACTATTGACTCTCCAACCATTCAGGAGCGTGTGCTGCGTACAAGCATGGGACTTGAAAACAAGCAAGCATTGATTATCGGTGGACTCATCCGGGAAAGAGAAGAGCGTCAGCTTGACAGTATCCCATTTCTGATTGACATACCATTCCTGAACAGACTGGTAGGAAATACAAATAATACTAAAGAACGCACAGAAATGTTGATACTGGTACAGGGTGAAATCATCAGCAAACATACCAATCTTGAAAAAGTTGTTAAGCGCTACAGGAATGCGATTCAATCTATTCGAGAATTTGAATATAAAAATGTTCACGGTGACCCAGACGAAAAGAAGAAAAAATCTGGACAGGGTTAGTATGGAGAAAAACAACAACAGCTATGATCAGCTGCTATCCGAATTGCGGCTGAAGATATCTGCTCATTATCCGGATTATGAGCAGGAGCTTGTCGGGCGCAGCCCGCTGGAGCTGGATCGCCGTCTTTGCGAACTGGGTACTGTCACAGAATCAGATATCGTAACGATATATAATGAGGTTACCGGCATTCCTTGTCTGGATGAAAACGAGCTGGTTCCTCCCGAACAATTCCCGGATATATCACAGGATTATCTGACTGGTAATTGTGTCCTGCCTTATGACTGGAACGAGGAAAATGTTACGCTGCTGATCAGTAATCCATATATGCGCAGCGCTCATTATTATTTTTTCAAAACCTATTTCAATCTGGAAGCTGACTTCAGGCTCGTGCGCCGCAGCCTTCTTGAACGAGTGATTAACATCGCCTATACAGATAACGACAAAGACGAAGGCCTCTCACTTGAAGGTGATGAAGATACTCTTAGAAATCTTGCCAGTGAAGCCCGGGTTGTCCGACTGGTCAATGAAATGCTGACACAGGCAATTGAACAGGAAGCCAGTGATATTCATATTGAACCAGAAGCGTCGCATATGTCAATACGTTTCAGAATTGACGGTATTCTACGCGATTATCTCACCTGTCCACTAAGTGATTACCCGGCGATAGCCTCCCGAATTAAGCTTTTAGGAGGGCTGAATATTGCCGAAAGCCGACTGCCGCAGGACGGACGCACAAACTTTCATGTCGGACGCTACGACATAGATATCCGTATAAGCACCATTCCTATTATGGAAGGTGAAAGTATTGTCATGCGTATTCTACGGAAAGATGCCATGGCTTTTGACCTGGCTAAACTCGGTATGTCCAGGCATTGCCTTGACAGATTTGACAAGCTCATCAATATCCCCCACGGCATTATCCTTGTTGTGGGGCCGACTGGTTCAGGAAAAACAACCACACTTTACAGTGTGATGCAGCAATTGAACAATAAAGCCCGCAAAATCATTACTGTTGAAGACCCAGTTGAGTATCAGCTCCCGGGACTTTGTCAGATGCAGGTTAATGCAAAAATAGGGCTTTCGTTCGCGTCAGGATTGCGTTCGATAGTACGACAGGACCCGGACGTTATTCTGGTAGGGGAAATTCGTGACCGTGAAACCGCCGATATTGCAATCAATGCCGCACTGACCGGTCATCTTGTACTGAGCACCTTACATACTAATGACGCAGCAGGTGCTATCACCCGTCTGATTGACATGGGGGTTGAAAGCTTTCTGGTGGCATCAGCTTTGTTCGGGGTCTTGTCACAACGTTTGATCCGCAGGATCTGTTCAGACTGCGAAGGTACGGGCATCAACGTAAATATGACCGGTAACCGTTGCCGTAAATGTGGCGGCTCCGGCTACAAAGGCAGAACAGGTATTTATGAGCTGCTGATGATTGATGACGAAGTCCGCAGGGCAGTAATAGCAAACAGTTCAAGTGCTGAAATAAATAAAATCGGAGTAAAAAACGGTATGATTCCGTTGCTGGAAGACGGTATGCGAAAAGTAAAAGAAAAAATTACAACTCAAGCGGAGATAAAAAGAACCGCCAGCGATATGTAGGAACTAAGCGTGTATGACAAGTTATAAATATAAAGCTATGGAACCTGGCAAAAGCGCGTTTGACGTGACCATTGAGGCCGATAATGAGGCCGATTCTCTGGTTCGTCTCAGGCGGCGCGGCCTGATTCCAATAAAAGCCTACGGCGAAGCTGGCATGGCAAAACATTCATTTCGCCTGAAACGCAAAGATCTCGATGTGTGCGAATTTACTGACCGCCTTATGCCACTGCTTGACGCCAATATTCCTTTTGAAAAATGTCTGGCTATTATTGAGCAAAGCGTTCCTGAGGGTGAATCCAGAGATGTCGTCCGCTCAATGCGTCGCGGTCTACATGAAGGTAAAAAGTTTTCTGAACTTATTCGCTCACAGCCACATCGTTTTCCTGCAATCTACGCCAGTCTGGTCGAAACCGGAGAAGAGACTGGCTGCCTGCCAGAAACTATCCGTGAACTGCGACGCTTCCTCAACGAAAGCCGCAGTTTGAAAGAGTTTATTGTCACCAGCTCTATATATCCCATGATTGTATTAGGCGTTACATTTATAGTCGTCATAATGCTGTTCACCGTGTTTATTCCACGCTTTGCTAAGATTTTTCACGACATGGGAAGGGAACTCCCAGCCATAACGCTTGTCATGTTAAAAACAGGTGAATTTTTCAAAGCATGCTGGTGGATATGGCCTCTACTCATTGTTGGAGCCGTTGTTTTTTCAAGAAAACTTAAACAAGGCGGAAAATTGAAAACGAAGTGGGATAAGTTTATGTTGAAACTGCCGCTGATTGGTCGTTTGATAAGCGCTATTCACATCAGTCGTTTTGTGCGAACCATGGCAATCATGCTGAAAAACCATGTCCATCTTTTACCAGCCGTTAAAATCGGCATCCGAGTTATCGAAAACCGGGCAATATCGGGAACATTCTCGAAGGTCACGGATGAATTGCGCAGCGGCTCCAAGCTTTCTGCAGCGCTCAATAAAAGTCCATACATGCCACCGGGCAGTATTCCAATGATCAGAATCGCGGAAGAATCCGGCAGCGTTGGGCCAATGCTTGAGCAGATAGCGGACGAGGCGGAGCGCAAACTAAAAGTAACAATCAAACGCCTGCTTGCTATGATGGAGCCAGTAATTATTCTTGTACTGGCCGCAATAGTATTGATGGTAGTCATTTCAATATTCCTTGCCATCATGGAGATGAATGCAATTTAAAAGTTTAATCTGTTTTAACCCACAGGAGAACAATAGAATGAAAACTCGTAAGAAGCTCAATAAAAACTGGTTTACCATGATTGAAATGGTGGTGGTGATTGTAATTATCGCCCTGCTTGCTTCAATCGCCACCCCACTCTATTTCAGACACGTGAAACGTGCCAGAGTAAGTGCTGCCAAAACTCAGATCAGACTGCTCGAACAGGCAGTTTTCGACTTCCGTCTTGACATGGGACGCCTCCCGGACGCCAGCTATGGTCTCAAAGAACTGGTTTCAAATGTCAATAACGACAGTCACTGGGATGGCCCTTACCTCAAACAGGGATTGCCTGCTGACCCTTGGGGAAAAGCCTATGTTTATAAATGCCCCGGCGAACACGGTGAGTTTGATCTCATGAGTTATGGCGCCGACGGACAGCCCGGCGGCACCGGAGAAAACGCAGATGTCGGTAACTGGCTGGCTACTCAGGAGTAACTTGTATTGAATCGCGCCTTGCGTCATAATTATACCCTCGTGGAATTGATCGCGGTTATCGTTATAGTGGCGATAATCGCGACGGTTGGCGCGGTCAGACTGCGCAGAGCGCCGGCGTTTATTACCCTCGAAAAACAAGTTAATACCATAAAAACAATGCTGGCTGTAAGCCGGAATGCCGCAACCCGGCTTGGTCACCCTGTTGTTGTCTGGCTGAACCGGAAAGATCACACCCTTAATGCCACATGGGCAGGTTTTTACCAGAAAATCAACCGCCGTGTTGGCAGAATTCATCTGCCTCCTGATCTAAAGCTGAGATACCGACGCCTTGATCTTGACCCCGGAGAGGATTCTGAAACAGTAAATCTGTTTAAATTGTTTCCCGACGGCAGTGGCTCAGGGCACGATATCCTTCTGAGCAGTCATCGTCGTCGTGTCGTTATTCGGGTATCACCTTTAACCGGAGCCGTCCAAACCAGGCAACTGGAGGACGCAGAATGAAAAAAAGACTCAACAATTTTACTTTGATAGAAATCCTGGTCGCAATGACCATCCTGACTGTAGGAGTGGTGTCATTGAGCATGCTCATGGCTTCAGCCTCAAACCGCACAGCTAAAGCCAGAGACCGCTGGGAACGTGATCATTTGCTGACTCAAGCTGTAGAGTTTTTTATGCTTAACCCTCCGGGAACATCGCTCGATGAAAGATTTCTTCAAGAATCAAAATATTCAGTGGATTGCACATTTGATTCGCCTGCCGGAGTGCCGGAAAGCGGTGGTGTAAAAATGAATAACGCCCGCTTCGTAACTATGCATGTAAAGCTCATTCATAAAAGCGGTAAAGTTGTTGATTCAGCAGCTATCGACCGAATAGTCGGAGGTTGACATGAAACGCAGTGAAGCAGGATTTACTCTTTTTGAAGTTATGCTGGCAATCGGTATTTTTGCCGTCATCTCATTTCTCGTAGCCAGTATTCTTTTCGGTATGCAGCGTTCATGGATCAAAATAAAGATTAACTCTCATTACCTCAATAATGACCGTGGAATAGATAGAATCGCTGATTATGCGTTCAGGAATGCAGTCCCATTCAACTGGCCTGATCAGAACCGCCGTCCAAGGCAGATATTCACGGGAGCGTCAAACTCAATGACTTTAGCCTACCTGCACAGGGTAACAGCTCCCGCACAGGGTGGAATTAGATTTATCCGCTTATTTGTACGCAATAAAAAACTGATTGCGGCTTACCGCAATTCGCCCATTATATACTGGGTAGATGAAAATCTTGACGAACACAGTCAACAGGAAGTTATAGCAGATAACGTGGAGTCAATATCTTTTTTGTACGCTGATAGAATAAATGGAGCCATTAACTGGACATCCGACTGGAATCCTGAAAAACCGTATATTCCTCTGGCTGTTCAGATGACTTTGAAATTTCAAAACGGGGATTCTGTTTCATGGCTGCGACGGACAGCAGGAAGTTCTTATGAAACTCATCTGGGAAGAAGATAGGACACAGGGATTTATAAAACAATGCCAAAGAAACCATCGAAAACTGAAGAATCAGGCATAGCCCTTATTGCCGTACTCTGTATGATTATTACAGCGTCAATTCTGGTAGCGTCAGCAGTAACACTTTCGCAGTATGCCGCTTTGGAAACCGCAACATTCTGCAGTTACGGCAGTTCTTTTTATACTGCCGAAAGCGCCGCCAATCGTGCCCGCTGGATGGTAATGCTGGACAAACAGCAATTTCCAGACAGAGTGCTAGGCACTCAACAGGCAACGGCTCCGGGACGCTGGATGGCTGATTCCCTGCCGCACCATTTTAAAATCAACGGTGTTCCAGTAGAAGTGAGCATTGAAGATGCTGCCAGCGGCATAAATATTGGAGGAAGTTCTCCGTCTCAGGATTTACGTCAGCTGATGCAAAAATATTTTATGGACAGCTATGGACGGGAACTTTTTACCGCGTTCTGCAATCAGGTTGATCTTTACAGTGATCCCAACAGCCTGGTACGCAGCGGAGGTGGGATTCAGCAGGAATATCAGCAGCGTGGCTTGTTTAATATGCCTCGAATGGGACCTATGCAGTTCAGAGAAGAAATGTATTTCATCCCCGGAGCAGCCAAAAGATATCCGCCTGATGCAATGGGCAGACTCAGATCATTTAATGTAATTCCTCAGGGAAATATGCGCCGGATTACAGCACGCCCTAACCTTTTCTCAGCGCCGCTGAGTATGATAAAAGAACGCTGCCAGCTATCCGGCAGCGAAGTAGGCCAGTTAGCTAATGCCTTACGCTTATGGCGCAACCGTATTCCTCTGAAAAATTCAGTTGAAGGAATGTTCATGAGCAAACTGCTGGCCCAGTTTTCAGACCGGGAATCAGGTTTTTACAGCATCGTGGTAAAAACTTCATCACCCCAATCTCCCGGTACTACTTTGAACTGTACTTTCTGTCCGGATTCTACCCGGCCTCCTCTTACAGAGTACTACAACTACACATTTTACTGATATCAGTGGGGAGCCAGCAAATTGAATGGGTAGAGTGATATATTACGCAAAACAAAAAATGCCAAAACCAGAATAAACAATCCCATAATCAGCTTACCACTGATAAAAGGAGTTTTTACATTAACTCCAAAGCAGCGTAAGAGATAAATAATCAATCCCGCTGTCACAAACGGCACCGCGGCAACCACAAATATGTTTTTGCGGCAAGCATCCGCAATATTACCATGACTTAACGCCGCAAGGCTTCTAGTAGAACCACAGCCCGGGCAGTGCAGACCGGTAAGACAAAACAGCGGGCATCTGGGATAAAAGGTCCTACCCAGGTACGGTTTCATATAAATAGCAATAGCAGCAAAGAAAATAACTGCTACCAGCAGCCAGCCTTTCAGCTTAGGATACCTTGAAAACAGCCCGTCTGTTTTCTCAAATAAAAAGACCGCCCCAAATCCACTATTAAGAATTTGAGACAGTCTAAACATTTTCATAAATAAATGCCTATTGGGCACCGTTAGCAGCCGCAACCGCAAACAGCCCAAGAGCCTGAATCGCAATATAAATCAAAGAACCAAACAAACCAACGGCAAAACCAAGCCACGACCAGAATTTTGCCCTCTTAGAAGACTGTTGAGCTCCGGCAAAGTCTCCAGCCTCCCACTTTGAGTTTACCTGTGCCGCAAAAATAATTGCTGGAATACCGAAAGGCAAACAGCAGAAAATTGTTACCAGAATAGCCCATACAAGATGGTTTGGCGGTGGTGTTCCTCCGTTTCCAGTACATTGTGGACAACTCTCCGCATTATCCGGAACCGGCTCGCCGCATTTTACGCAATTCATACGTACCTCTTTCATTTCGTTTTTATTATTAAGTATCAACAGCCAAGTGTTGACAGTTTCTCCGAAAAACCTAAAAAGTATACCATAATACACTATTTATAAAGTGATTTACACTAATAGTAACACATCATTTCTCATAGTATACCAATCCAAATAAGAAGTCAAGCATCCA
This sequence comes from Lentisphaerota bacterium, assembly GCA_024225035.1. Classification (GTDB taxonomy): domain Bacteria; phylum Verrucomicrobiota; class Lentisphaeria; order Victivallales; family Victivallaceae; genus Zth2. The sequence goes on along the minus strand of JAAEMX010000224.1, from coordinate 70,243 downwards.
GTACAAACCATTTCGTTTAATCCTACTGGATGCTGACTATTCTTTATAAGCTCTCTTTGTCCATCTTCTTCAGTCTTGAACTCAAAGCCTGCGGAGTTACCCCAAGCATTCTGGCAGCAACGCTCTGATTCTTATCAGACCGTTTCATCGCCTCGATAACTAAAACCTTACTGGCATTACGTAGAGTCGGCAATATCTCGATATTTGATATACACTGCTCAAGATTACGCATTTTGCTGGTCGTTATTCCTTGATCTCTGGAATTTCGAGCAATATGATCTGAGAAAACTTTTGTTGAAAGCATCCTCGACTGATGGTTACTGATAGCGTCATATACCATAGCTTCCAATTCGCGAATATTCCCCGGGAAATGATATGATTTGAGCAGGGTAATCAATTCATTAGGGTATTGTGGAGGATTCTTTTCCAGCTCTTCAGCAATCTGCCCTATCAAGTGATCAAGCAGTAATGGGATATCATCCTTACGCTCTCTTAATGGCGGTATACTGATATGATGAGTTGAAATACGGTAATACAGGTCTTTTCTGAACTTATTATCACGCTGCAGTTCATGCAGGTCACGATGTGTTGCCAGAATTACCCGCGCTGTTGATTTCTTGATTTCATCAGAACCAAGCGGTGTGTATTCGCGCTGCTGGAGCAAGCGAAGCAGTTTGACCTGCGACGCCATATTGAGATCGCCAATTTCATCAATGAACAAAGTGCCGTTTGACGCTTTTTCAATAATTCCCGGCCTGCTTCCGCCCGCGCCCGTAAAAGCACCTTTGGTATGGCCGAATAAAGCATCTGACAACATGTTGTCATCAAGTCCGGCTATATTCACTGTCACCATTTCGCCCTCACAGCCTGAAAGCTGATGCAGTGCCTTGGCAAACAGCTCTTTACCTACACCGGTTTCGCCAGTGATTAAGACAGGCTGACTGCTGCGTGATACGGATATGCAGTACTGAAAAATTGATAACATGTATTTATTATCAGTAATAATCGGAGCAAATGCTTCGGGCCGCTTAAGGTCTTTATCCAGCAGCAGACAGCTACGTAAAAACTGATTTTCACGCTTAAGTTCACGCAGTTGGATAAAGTTCTTTACTTGAGAAATCAACTTGTCCATATCGACAGGTTTGACAAGATAGTCCACAGCGCCTTGCCGCATACATTCAACAGCATTGTCAAGGCTGTTGATACAAGTTGCCATAATTACCGGCACTTCCGGGTAATCGCGAGTAATTCGCTGTAAAAGATCCGAACCATTCATGCCCGGCATAATCATGTCCAGCACCACCAGCTCGACATCCTGCTCTTTGAGCACCTCCATTGCTTCGAATCCGTCACCGCACTTTAAAATATTGCTAACACCTGCGCTTTGCAGTGCCAATTCATAGCTGCGTAAAGCATTTTTTTCATCATCTACTAAAAGTATTGGAGTTTCTGGATAACCATTATCACTCATTAAACACTCCCGGCCTTACAAATTATATTAATTTCATATATTACTTACAATTCGGTAAAATTATTTTTGCCACAGAGCCTCGGCTCTGTGTTGAGGTCATTTCGAATCGCCCCTTATGTTCGTCAAGTATTGATGCTGATATTGACAAACCCAATCCAGTCCCCCCGACATCCCGTTTTGTGGTGAAAAATGGGTCAGTAATGTGTTTCAAGCTTGCGCTGTCAATGCCACAGCCTTTATCCTTAATTTCAATGACCACCTCATTGTTTTTTTCGACCAAATACGCTTTTATGCTGATCATCTGATGTTTGTCAGTAAGTGCCTGGCAAGCATTTTGCAGTGTATTAATAATCACCTGTTCTATTCGCTGCTGTATTCCCTTCACAAACAACGGCTTGTCAGACTTCAACACTCTAAAATCAAAAGTTGATTTGTGCAATTGATTATGCAAAAGAAAAATTGAGTTATCTATTGCCTTATTAACATCAAAGGCATTTCTTTCTTCTGCAGGAACTTCTCTAACATACCCTTTCAAGCTGTCAACAATCATCCTGATTCTGTCGGCTCCCTCTCTTATGCCGTTAACCAGGTCCTGAAAAGTTCCTTTAAGCCTCTCTACCGGGAAGTTACCGGGAAAAAAACTTTCATTTTCAACTGCATACGACTCTATGACCGGCAAAACATCCTTCCAGATTTTGTCGATTATAGAAATATTAATTCCGATAAAGTTATTTGGGTTATTGATTTCATGAGCGACTCCGGCGACCAGAATTCCCAAAGACTTCATTTTATCCGCCCGGATAAGCTGCTCATGATGAATCTGAGCTCTTTCTTCAGCTCTTGCATGTTCGGTAATATCCAATGCCGTTTCCACCACACCCGACATCTTACCGCCCTTCCCTTTTACGGGATATGCCCAGACTTGATACAGGCGGCCATTTTCAGCCCTGATTCTAGCCTGTGCATATTTGTCGTCCTCCTGAAGTATCTTGTGGACAGGAAACATCTCATTTGACCTCAACTGCTTGTTCTGCTGCCAGATATCATGCCAATTTCGGCCAATAAAGCGAGCGCCTTTCCCTGCAAAAGCATCTCGTGCCGCCCGGTTTCCCCATTGCAGATTCAGGCTGGTGTCATAACTCATAATAACCTCACGCATGGCATTAAGAGTCATATTCAAGCGACTGGAAGTCTGCCTCAACCGGTTTTCAACTTTCTTCAGGTTTGTTATGTCGGTAAGTACACCGACAATGTATTGAGGCTTGTTGTCAAAGCCTTTCAGCAAAGATTTATGGCCTGAAAGAATCAGCGTACCTCCGTCAAGAGTATTGATTTCATAATCTTTAACAAAATCGCCAGTTCCCCTTTTTACCATTTCTCTCTCTGTACGAAGCAGCATGTTACCTACCTTATTATTATTTCCGGCAAGCAATGTTTTGATATCTTTCCCAAGAATTTCTTTCCTTGTAAGTTTCTTGGAAAGTTCTGCAAAAGCCGTGTTAAATCCAAGATAAGTGCCGTTTAAGTCCTTATAATAGATAGGAACAGGTATTATATTGCCTATTTGTTCGATAAAATCAAACTGTTCTTTAAGCTTATCAAAGCGAATGCTTTCGGATAAGTCTTCAAAACATCCGATTATTTTCTTGCCGCTCGAAGTTCTCACTCCACGGGAAAGTACCCACACATACTCATTATTGCGATCCAGTACACGTAATGAACATTCTGCAAAAGCAGCTTCACTTACAAATGCTGTTTTAAGGGCCTCTATGGCTCTTTCTCGATCCTGAACATGGACTCTGCTCATCAGGTATTCATTAAAGCTGGCTGGAATGTGATTTTCAAAACCAAAGACCTCAGTCAACTTTTCATCGAAACTAAGATGATCGTTCTCCGCATCATACTCCCATAGTCCCATGCTTGCAGCTTTGAGGAAAGTACGAAGATTTCTTTCACTGGTTTTAACCTGCTCCTGAGCTATGTTCTTTTCAGTCACATCCTGACTTATGCCGACCATTCTGACCGGTACACCGTTTTTATCTTTTTCGACGCGTCCTCTGGAAAATAAGTAGATCAAATTACCGTTGTCAGCAAAGATACGGTAAGTAACCTCAAACTCTTCATGTTTTTCAATATTATTCCAGATTTGCAATACACGGTCAATATCCTCAGGATGCACCCGATTAAAAAGCTGCTGCAGTTCATCATCAGGCAAATAGTCTCTTATTGCGTGAATCGATTTTTTGACCTGAGAAGCATAGGTGCCTTTTTTATGTAGAAAATCATATTCCCAGCCACTGATTTTTGCGATTTGCTGAGCTTCCTGCAGGTGCAATTCGCTTCTGCGCAGGCGGCTGTTGGTTATTTTCTGATCATGTATGTCGCGAATAACTGTTACAACATATTCATTCTTACCAACTCTAAAAATAGATGCCCGCAAATCACAATAACGTACTTCTTCAAGAGAATTTTCTATTTCGGCCTCAACAAGAATCTGTTCATCAAGGAGCAGTCTTTCCATAAAAACAGGAAAGTCGATATGCTTAAGAAAAGTTTCATGGGGGTTTAGAAGTTTAAGATCATGCTCACAGTATTTAAACAGCTTCACAGCACTTTTATTGGTTTCAATAGTGTTACCAATTTCGCCGTTTTTTCTATCCAGGCGGTTAATAAGAAGGGCATCGTAGACGTTATCAAAAACAGCCTGAAACTTATTAGCCTCAGCCATAAGGTGAGTGCCGGACCTTGTCCGTTCATTTATTTCCCTGTGAAGCTTCAGGTTTTCCTGCTGCAAAGCATGAATGGTTGTCCTAAGCTTGTGACAGGCTTCCTTCATTTCCGAGCTTTTGCCGTCTAAAGTGGCTGCCTTCCTAAGCAAGGCTTCCGCTTTTTTAAATGAAGTATCCAGATTGTTTATCCGATTACGCTCTCTATCCATGCCAGCGGGTTTTATCCAATAAGTTTTATTTTCCCATACTACTATAACTAAACTACTTTATAATATATCATAGTAATTTAGTAAAACAAAGAGCGACACCGGAAATTAAAGACTCATATTTAAAAGTCCCAAAATTTGTTGGGCTTTTATCCTTAACGCTTTCCGGATCTCCTGAAGTAATGAGGGGAGTCACCCCATTCGTTGTATATAATAGTTTCTCCGGTCTGCCTGATAGTTTTTTCCAAAGCAATACGGCTTTGCTCTGAATTCTCATCAAGCCCTGGCTTGCCAGTATACAACTGATAGCCGGGACGGTATTCCGTAGCAGTTACATTAGGCATAATTACATTGCCGCCGGCCAGCAGCCCAAGTTCACGTCCAACAGGATCCAATGCCTGCAAAGCTGTAGTTGAAGCAAGGTTTATATCTTTCAGTAACAAACGTGCCGCCGCAATCATTTTAAGACCAAGATTAAGTTGATCTTTGCGCTTTTCCTCAAAATCAGGGAATTTTTTAGCCAGCGGGGTATCAGGATGCACCAGATAAGGTCCCATTCCAATCATGTCAATATCAAACTTTTTGAAAAACATCAAATCATTAGCCAAATCTTCAATAGATTGCCCCGGCACCCCAATCAGGACACCTGTTCCGGTTTGAAAACCAACATGCTGCAGGCTGTGAAGACATTCCATACGACGCTCATATGTATGGTCGGCAGGGTGAAGCATGCCATATAACTCTGGATTCGAGGCCTCAATACGCAGCAGGTAGCGATGCGCTCCAGATTCAAACCATCTGCGATAAACGCTTTCATCCTGTTCTCCAAGAGACAAAGTAATGCCAAGGCGCCCATCTGTGCGTTCCTTGACTTCACGAAGGACTTCTTCAATCATGACAACAAATTTTTCATCATTGCGCTCTCCGCCCTGCATCACCGCTGAGCCATAATTGAAATTAAACGCAGTTAGCAACCCTTCAACAATCTGCTTCTTGTTCAGCTCAAAACGCTCAACATTAATGTTGCCACGGCGAATGCCGCAGTAAAAACAGTCCTTGATACACTTATTACTTATTTCAACAATCCCGCGAAGGCTGACTCGTTTACCTATATACTTGAGCTTGACTTTATACGCGGCATTAAACAGCCGTTCCAAGTCATCCTGGTCAGTAAGTTTCAAGATATCAATAAGATCCTGCCGGTCGAGATCGGCACCTGAGTTGATTTTATCAAATAATGTTGACATAATTTTATAGGGGATTATCTAATTTAATATTTCTTACTCATAAATAACAATAAGGCGCAAAGTCTAAGTAAAACCGGTAATAATTAACTTACCAAGAGTTTCTCTATCAAAAACTCCAAAGGTACAATACTACTTTTGGCTGTTTATCAAAACATTAAATTCATTTTTAAAAGAAATTTTAAGCGGATCTCCTCAGAAATATAGTAATAATAATTTTAACTAAACTATGAACATTCAGACTCCGAACAGGTCTATTCATATATATTGTAATACATTACATCGAAGAAATAATGTTTTGCTTGGAGTATTACCATGAAATTTCAAAAGATACAGTTTATCGGTCTTAATATTGATGTAACACCCTTGTACACCTATTCTAACCACATGGGACAGTGCTATCAGGGAATAGCAAACGATTATCACGATATCGACATGCGCTGCGACTTTCTATGCGATGTCATTAATCAGTCGGTTCTAACTCCGACAATTTCATGGTCCTCTTCGGTATTGAAACTTTTCATGATCCCAGAATTCTTTTTTAGAGGCAGCAACGGAGCATATCCCATTGAAATGATATCAAGAATTATGGATAATATGCGCCAGTTCACATCCCAACCTCAGTTTAGAAACTGGCTCTTTGTTTTGGGAACAGCAGTAGGATACTTGCAGCACGCTACGTATAAAGAAATATTCAATGTCGCGCTTGTTCAAAGAGGCGGCACAATGAGTAGTGATAGGAACAATTCAATAACTGTATATAAGGAATATATATCCGGAATAGATTTTATTAAGCCACCTGCAGGAAGTCCAAAATACGGACTCATTGGCAAACCTACCGGAGATATCAACAATGATTTCAGCCAGCTTGAGCCCGTTGCTGGCGCCAGAAAGGGCAGCCTGAATACAAAACAGCCAGGAACTGAACGAACAAAATCAGGACTGGGGGGACACTCTGTTTTTAATCTCTGCGGAATAAATTTTGGCTTGGAGATCTGTCTTGATCATGCAATGGGACGACTCAGATATGCCCCGCCCAGTGCTGCTCAAGATCTTATTCAAGTACAGCTCATACCGTCTGCCGGCATGTACGTCAAAAAAGATAATATCGCCTGCGTCAACAAAGGCCTTGTTTTTAATGTTGATGGCCTGGGCAGTAGGTCTCACTGCAGTTTATTTACAAACACTGGCCTGGCGGGAGCGCCGGGAATGAAGGCTGTTTCTAACTGGCGGACACACAAGCCATACACTCAAAACTACTTCGGAATACTGAAAGACCAAGGGCAGTATCTCATCTATGAGCCTCAGGACATTCCTGACCTGAAACTTCCGCAAAATGCTCCTCCAGTTATGGATTTTGAAACTGAAATGGCTCAAGACTTCAGAGGATATAATGAAGGTGACTTTTATGATGTACTGTATAAATTCAAAGATTTTTTAAGAGATCAATCTCTACGGCTAATGTCACATATTCCTTCAGTAGAACCATTTATTATTTTGAGCAATGCATGTGAAGAATTAGCGGAAGACCAACAATACTATACTGGATTTTCTTTTAAAAGGTCTATAAACTTTTTAGAGGCTACATACAGATCTGCCTGCCTGTTTGCAGACGAGATTTGCACAAAACATGCTGTATGCCATTCCTCAATAAAAAAAGATTTACGGGTTTTCGCTGCAAGAAACTTTACCAAGCTGCCATTAAGTATAGAATTTTCACAAATGGGCCATAAAGGGGTTGGCACATTACCCTACAAACGCTCATTTCCCGTGCGGACAACTGCTCATGGGACTTTGACCTCCAACTTGGAAACCGGTAATATCCCCGTATTTAACAAATTCCTCTAAATCAATATTACTATTATTTTTTTCATTGTTCTCTTAACATTGTCTTGAATTTCTCCTATTCGACTGCATTTTAAACGAGTGGGGAAATCAGCACTGGAGAAGTGAATAATGAAGAGATGTTTTATTAGCACATTAGTTGGTTTACTCCTGCTATGGAATGCGTTTATTGCCGGGTCATTGTTTTATGCGCACCTGGATGAGGCTTTGCATGAAGCGCCTATGACTTCAGTTTTTGTAAACCTTGCCAAGAGCGGCAAATATGATGTGGATTTTCATAATAAATTCACCCCGAAATCACTAGCTATTTACTGCTACTCCCCGGCTCACATAAAGTTTGGCAACAGGATTGACCTCCAGAATTTGCTATCATCAGATGATCTTGAAATAGAGCTTCAAATTGTTGATGAGAAAGGAGATGAAATCTACAGAGACATTTACGTCCCTCTTCAAACCTGGCGCGCAGAAGGTGAATGTTACGCTGCCCAGTACTACTGGTGGCCGGAATTTCAAACCGGACCAAAGAAGTTGATATGCAAGATCAAGAGCAATCTGCCCCCGGAAACCCTTCCCATTGGCTGCCGTATAGTTTTCCAGCCTTTTGTTGAGTTTATACCTATGATCATACAGTTCTTGTGGATTATTTTTTCCGCGTCAATTTTCGTTACTCTAGTTATAGCCTACCTCTACAGAAAAACTCTTTTCCCATCAGATATCACTAAAAATTAAACCTCCGAACTTAATTTAGATTTAAAGTCAAGCTTAAGCCATGGCTTAGAATCTCCACGGTCAATTTCTAAAGAAGGAATTTCAATGCCATCTATTCGTCATTAGGCACTCTTCAACTATATCCTGAATACTCACGGAAAGTACTCAAAATGTTAATGAATGGATCCTGTAAATTATACCCTGCATTATAAATAATAAGTAGTTTTGCAAAATTTATCAATATATTGGCTTATATTTATTGGTATGTTGAAGTATATTATTCATTATTTTATACCTTTTTGATAATTATTGTCAAAAATTTATTCAATTAGGTATTAAAATATCTATTTATTGTGTTATATTACTTTTGCGGACGATAAAACAATGTTATAGCGGCCTGCTGACCGCTGAGGAAGTCAAAAAATGTTTAAAAATAAAGTTCTCTCAGAAGGGTGCGTCGATTTCATCGATGATGCCAAGATTGAGGCTCTAATTAAGGATACTCCTGAAGACGCTGTAAAAGTTCGGGAAATTATTCAGAAGAGCCTGAACAAACAGCCGCTTAGCGTCGAAGAAACAGCGTTTCTGATCAAAGCGGACTCTCCGGAATTAACAGAAGAAATATTTGAAGCAGCCCGCAAGCTGAAGCGCGATGTATATGGCAACCGCATTGTTCTGTTTGCCCCACTTTATATCGGCAACTACTGTATAAATGACTGCAAATACTGCTCCTTCAGGCGCAGTCTTCGTTCAACAGTTCGTAAGACTCTGAATGAAGGAGAAGTTGTTCAGCAGGTTGAAGCCCTTGAAGACAGCGGTCATAAACGTTTGATTCTGGTCTTTGGCGAACACCCTGACTATTCAGCTGAATTTATGGCCGATACAGTGAGAAAAGTTTACTCAGTCAAACATGGACAAGGTGAAATACGTCGAGTTAATATCAACGCAGCTCCACTTGACCATGAAGGCTATAAAATTGTTAAGAATTCAGGAATTGGCACCTACCAGATATTCCAGGAAACCTATCACCACGAAACCTACTGCAAAAATCACCCGGAAGAAACTCATAAAGGTGATTACCTCTGGCGTCTCGATGGTCTTTCCAGAGCTTTTGAGGCAGGTTGTGATGATATGGGAATCGGCGCTTTGTTTGGTCTCTATGACTGGCGCTTTGAAGTGCTCAGCCTGATAACTCATTCTCTGTACCTACAGGAAAAATATAACGTTGGGCCGCATACTATAAGCTTCCCTCGTCTGCGCCCTGCCCACGGAATTCAGTTTGATGAAAAATACTTTGTCAATGACCATGATTTCAAACGCCTGGTAGCAATCCTTCGCCTGGCAGTGCCATATACCGGCCTGATTCTGACAGCACGTGAAACTGCCGAGATACGTCGCGAAGTAATGCAGTTTGGAGTTTCACAGATCGACGCCGGAACCCGCCTCGAACTTGGCGGCTACAGCGAAGACGACAAAGAAGAGCAGGAGCTCAAACGTGAACAGTTCTCAATTGGTGATGTCCGCACCCTCGATGAAGTCATGAGCGAACTGATTAAAGACGGCTATATTCCAAGTTTCTGTACAAGCTGCTATCGTCTGGGCAGAACTGGTGAACACTTCATGGAATACGCTATCCCAGGTTTTATCAACAAATTCTGTACACCTAATGCCTTACTTACTCTCAGTGAATATCTTGAAGATTATAGTTCTGATAAAACTCGTGAGAAAGGCTATCAGCTTATTGAAGATGAAATCAGCAAGATCGATCAGGAAAAGATTGTCAAAAAATTACGGGAACGTCTCGAGCGCATTAAAAAAGGCGAACGTGACCTTTACTTCTAAGCTGAAGATAAATAAAATACTCAAGAGGGCCGTATGCCCTCTTTTTTTGCATAAAAAAGAACTTGAATAATTTCAATAGCTTGATACATTTAACGATAATAAAGATTAGCTAAACAATTCAGATAAGACAATAATTAACAGGAGAAAAATATGACTTTGTTTCAGAAAAATCTTCTTGCTGTAGTTATTGCCTACATCTGCAAGCCTTTCATTACTCGGTAACCTGCTTCCGCTCATTCTACCTCTGTGCCCGGAGCAAAATATAAACAACGTTTTAAGATTTCTTACTCCAGGCAATTATTGTGCATTTTCAATTTTACCGGTAATGACAAATGATCAAATATAAAGATAATATTCCAATAGATATAATTATACTGCTGGGTGTACTTGCAGCGCTTACTCCAATGGCTCTCGACATGTACCTGCCGGCACTACCAATAATAGCAATAGATTTAAAAACCAGCACCACGCAGGCCCAGTTCAGTGTTCAGGCGTATTTATTAGGTTATGCTATGGGCCAGTTTATTTGTGGCCCGCTTTCTGATAGCTACGGTCGACGACCTGTGCTTCTGGGAGGGTTGACTGTATTTACAATTATAACCCTCACTATATTCACAACCGATAGCTCATTTGTTTTCAACAGCCTTAGGTTACTTCAAGGGATTTCCGGAGCCGCCGCCTCGATCATAACTCTGACTTTAGTCAAAGATATATTTAAGCGTGAAAAGTTTGCAAGAACGATGTCCCTGATATCTCTGATAATGCTCGGCGCTCCGGTTGTTTCTCCAATTATTGGTTCGCATGTTTCCGCATGGTTCGGCTGGAGATACATTTTTACCACGCTGAGCGGTATAGCCTTTGCGGCTTTAATATTCGTTATAGTCAGACTGCCGGAAACTCATGCCAAAGAAATGCGGCAGCCTTTTGAGTTTTTAAAAGTTCATCAGAACTACTTGACTGTGATAAAAAATAAAACCGCCTTTTGCTATATGCTGAGTAATGCCTTTGCTCTTTCAGGAGTTTTTTGCTTTTTAACCTCAGGATCAATAGTGCTGGCAAAAGTATATAAACTCACACAACAGCAAGTTGGCTACATGTTAGGAGTAAATGTCTTATTCTCTTTTGCTTTCACTTTCTCCAATAGTCAATTGGTTTGTAAAGTGGGGTCTCTGAAGCTTTTAAAAATTGGTTTGCCAGTTCAGTTATCGTCATGTATAGCTATGAATATTTTTAACTTTGGCAATATATTCGGTTTATGGGGGCTCATTTTAACAGTTGGTCTGTATATCGGCATCAATACCAGCAACTACAGCAATGCTCTTGCCTGTGCCTTGCACGAACTGCCTGAAAATATAGTCGGTACAGCCGCAGCGTTTTCAGGAGTACTATGCTTTGCGGTTTCTCCGCTTGTCGGAGGGTTACTTGCATTATTCCCGGTGGACTCCACAAAACCGATGGTGGTTGGAATGCTTTTATGTAGTGTTGCTTCATTACTGGTGTTTTCGGCTGCCTCTCCAAAAGGAAAAGTCGTTATCTAGAGTTACGATACTCGAATGGAGTTTTCTTCAAAAGCTGTTTAAATACTCGGCAAAAATAAGCCGTTGAACTAAAGCCCGCATTAAATGCAATTTCATCCAGCGTCTGATCATACTCACGCAGTAGAAAACAAGCTTTATCAATACGTATTTTGTTTAAATATGTAATAAAGCTCATTCCCGTCTGCGAACGGCATAGGCACGATATGTAATTAGGAGACAATTTAAACTCCTGTGAAATATCTTCGCGGCATATTTCACAGGAATAATTTTCTTCAAGGTAATCGTTAATATGTCTCCATGTTCCGGCAGCTTTTCCAGTGCTGGAAGAGCTCCATACTCCTTTTTTCATACTGCCTGTGCAGCAATACAGCAACGCTTCAAGCAAACATTTCCCTACAGATTGATTGCCACTTTTAAAGGCCTTGACTGCAGTCTTTAATATAGCTGAGTCATCACTAAGAGGCGCGATTCGCATCCTGTATACTGCTTTTGATGCATTTTCTTTGCCGTTACAATTGACATAGCTTATCCATGTATAATCATCTTGAAACCCCAAGGTCGCCACCCGAACCGGCAGCTCCCAGTCCGGATAATTCCAGATGCCAGTCGGCATAAAAGTAACTTCTCCCGGAACAGGTTTGATTGTAACAACCTCTCCGTCGCAAACCGTTTGCATCCGATGAACTCCGTCAAGTGGAACGGCTATGCGATCGCAGTCACTGAAGTTACTGCCGCGAGGCATTGATTGGCCGATTTCAGCATAGTGAACGTTTTGAATACCAGCGTAATCCAAAATGCCTTCAATGCTGTCAGCCAAATCATTGAGTTTTTTTGTTATATCAGCCATAATATGTCAATCATACAATAAAAAATAGATTTATGCAATTTACACAATATAAAAATAATTGTTTTATATAATAAAAAGAATATTTCAGTAACCCGCAATATATAATTACTCTCCCAAATTGGAGGCCTACCATGTCAAAACAACCTAACATAATTTTTTTCTTTACTGACCAGCAACGGTGGGACACCTGCGGGTGCTACGGTCAACAACTTCCAGTAACCCCTAACCTTGACAAAATGGCAGAATCCGGTACCAGATTTGAAAATGCCTTTACCTGCCAGCCGATTTGCGGCCCTGCCAGAGCAGCCTTGCAATCAGGAAAATGGCCGACTGAAACAGACTGTTACAGAAATCATCGACACCTGCCGGTCGACCTCAGTCATACCCTTGCAGCAGAAATGCAAAAAGCAGGATACCAGACAGCCTATATCGGCAAGTGGCACCTTGCCGCCGGACCTAATGCCAATGCCCTCGGCTATGACCCTGATTACAGCATTTACCCGGTTCCAGAGAAACATCGCGGCGGCTATCAGCACTGGCTGGCATCTGACACCCTTGAATTCACATCACACAGTTACGATGGGCATATGTTTGACAATAATAATCAAGCCAGATATTTCCCAGTCGGTCGCTATCGCGCCGATGTGCAAACGGACTGGGCGTTGGAATACATTGATTCGCAAAACAATAGTGAGCACCCATTCTTTCTATTTCTGTCTTACATAGAGCCCCATCAACAAAATGATCATGATTGTTACGAAGGGCCCAAAGGGTCAAAACAGAAGTTTGCAAACTTTCAGATTCCCGGCGACCTGGCGGGAAAACAGGGAGACTGGGTCGAAAACTACCCTGACTACCTTGGCTGCTGTAATAGTCTTGACAATAACCTTGGCAGGATACAAGCAAAGCTGAATAAAATGGGAGTTTCAGATAATACTATTATAATCTACACCAGCGACCACGGCAGCCATTTCAAAACCCGGAACAGCGAATACAAACGAGCCTGCCATGACAGCTGTTTAAGAATTCCGATGGTTGTAAGCGGCCCTGGGTTTGACAGTAACAATGTTGTCAGCCAACCGGTAAGCCTCATTGACATTCCTAAGACTTTGCTTGAGGCCGCGATGGCAGAAATTCCAGATGACTGGCGTGGAATTCCTCTGCAGCAAACTGCCGCCGGAAAGAACGACAGAGAATTTATATTCGCTCAGCTCAGTGAAAGCCAAACCGGAAGATGCATCCGGAACTTAAAGTGGAAGTACAGTGTTAAAGCTCCTGAAGGCGCACCATCTGATGCTTCAGACGTTTATAGCGAGGACTTTTTATATGATTTAGAAAACGACCCTCACGAAAGATGCAATCTAGTAAAAAAACCGGAGTTCAAATCTGTACGGAAACAGCTTCAAACCATACTCTTGCAAAACATCAAGAAAGTTGAAGGCACTTCTCCCGAGATAATACCTGCCGTTTAGTTCATAAAGCTATGACGGGAGCATCTTGAAAATGGGGAGAAAACTTACCTTTTTGTAAAAACTCAAGGCATGCGTCCCGAACATGCGGCATTTTCATCATTAATGAGTGCTCGGACTTAAGGACTATATGGTCTTTAATTCCTGGCATAAATGTGTATTTAACAGACACCTGGAGGTCGTATTTTCCGGCAACAACACCAACTTCGGGGCCTTCAATAACTGGAGAGTCATGCACCGCGGCTTTGGCTTCACTGCTCAGCTCGGCTATCGGCTGAAACATCTTTACAGTAAAAGGCAGGTATTTGGCGGCAAAACGGGCAAGATCTGAACCTCCGTGCGGAGGCCCCAGCATGACGATTCTGTTAATCCGACCTGAGTCGAATAAATCATCATCCTGTGACTTAGCTAAGGCATAACGGGTTATGATTCCTCCCATACTGTGAGTCACCATGTGTAAAGGCATTTCTTCAGGGAGTTCAGAACACACTTTTTTCAGGTATTTGCGCAGTTTCTGACCGTGCCCGGCTATTCCGTCCTGCGAGGTTTGGTAATCATAAACATAAACCCGATATCCCTGATTTGCCAGCCATTTGCCAAGGCCATACATATTTGAACTACGGCGCATCAAACCGTGCACCAGCACAACTGCTTCTTTGCAATCTTTTTTTGAGTCAGGAGTAAAATAAAAATGGCATTTCTTTCCAGCCGCATATTTTGTTAGAAGGTCAAGCATAATCAGTCTCAGCTTTTATATTCTTCAGCCAGTTTTTTCAAACTGGCAAGGTCAAGTTTACCACTGCCCAGCATTGGAATTTTTTCCATAAAGATAAAATTCTCAGCTCGGGGTATCCATAGATTAGGCAATTCTTTGCCTCGTAGATCATAAATAAGTTTTTGAGGATCAAGTTCTTTATTCGAGTAAAATACAATAAGTTTTTCACCTTTTTTAGAGTCTTCGGCACCACACACCGCAATACAGCGTTCTTCGGTAAGCAACAGCTCATTAATCTCTTTTTCAACAAGCTCATGCGGCACCATTTCTCCGGCAATTTTGCTGAATCTGGACAGCCTGCCGGTAATTGTAATATAACCACTTTCATTCATTTGCGCTATATCACCGGTAATATAAAAATCGCCATGCATAACTTCAGCGGTTTTCTCTGGTTCGTTCAGATAGCCCTGCATCACATTGGCGCCTTTGACCAGCATAAGGCCGTCTGTATTTGGCGGCAGAGTTTCAAAAGTTTCGGGGTCGACAATTTTCACGCAGATACCAGGCATCGACGTACCAATACTGCCTCGCTTGCCAACGCTGGTTCCAAGGTCAAGTATAGAATTAGCAACGTTGATAGACACTACCGGAGACAATTCAGAACAGCCGTATCCTTCTGCAATAGAAAGCCCTGTCATTTCCTTGAATTTATCAGCTATATCGTTACGCAGTTTTTCGGCTCCGGTAGCAACCAGACGCAGCGACTTAAAATCATCAGCGTTACAGCGCCGCATATAGGCCTGCAGAAATCCCGGAGTTGCCATCATGAGAGTAAGTCCGGCTCTTTTGATAGAATAAGCAACAGCTTTAGCATCCAAGGGGTTAGGCACGTAAACAACTTCAGCATTGACAGTAATCGGCAACCAAAAGCATACAGTCAGTCCAAAAGAATGAAATATCGGAAGGTTCCCCATAATTTTATCAGAGCCACGCCAGTTCATTATTCGGATGAACGAATAAAGGTCACTGTTCATATTATGGTGTGAAAGCATCACGCCTTTTGGAATGCCTGTTGAGCCACTGGAAAAAATCAGTGCTCCGGTACGGTGTACATCTTCATGGCTTACCGGGGAAATAATATTCATAAGCTCACGCCAAGGCAGCAGCGCAGCCATTATGACAGCAATCGTTTTCTTGTAAGTGGTAATTTTACAGGCAAGCTGTTCAAGCATAAACATTTCCGGTAAAGCTTCATAGTTGATCTTTGAAAGAAACCGTTTACTGGTTAGGATAAGGTTTAAATCGGCATTGTCTATTGCTGACTGTATTGAAGCTTTCGAAGAAGTGAAGTTCAGAATTGCAGGAATCTTGTCCGCCATAAGGATTGCCAGCAGAATTGTAGCTGCTCCGGAGCCGTTTGGAAGCATCATACCGACATACTTAGAGTCTTCCGGAGTCATGCGACGGATTTCGCGACTGACCAGAATTGCCTTTATAAGGATTGAAAAATTTGTATGCTCTTTCCAGTTTGTACCGTCGTATTCTTTCAGAATTTTTCTAAATGGATGCTTGCGGGTATTAAAAGCAAACTGAGAATGCAGCGGACGCTCCTGATCTGCCGGAACAGACTCGGTCTCAGCAGCCATTTCTGAAAGAATCAGACGAACTTGATAAGAGGTCAAGTCAGGGCTAACAGGCTTGCCTATCGTAACTGATGCCGGGTGCGGAATTTCACGCGGAATACGAAGTCTTATCTTGCCGTAAAAATAAGAAAAAATGCTTCCCCACAGCATCCCCAGACGTACCGGTATAATTGGAACGTCGAGGCCTTCCGGAATCATTTTCGAGAGACCTTTCCTGAAGTTAGACATAATACCGTTGCGAGTAATTCCACCTTCAGGGAATACGCAAAGCACTTCACCATTGCTCAATATTTTTTGAGTTTTTTCGAGCAGTTGATGAAGCATTTTAGGTTTAGCTTGGGGTACTTCAATAATGCCTGCCCATTTAACAAATGGATACAGAAGCGGGTAGCGGTAAAAACTTTCGTGCATCATAAAGCGTATCGGCCGAGGGGTACAGCTCTGCAGCAGCAAGTGGTCAACAAATGATACATGGTTGGCGACCAGTACAACCGGCCCTTCCGCAGGGATATCGCCTTGCCTGTGAACATTTACCTTATAAAGCGTATTGCGTATCATCAAAATCAGGAATCTCACCAGAAACTGAGGCTCTCGAATGAAACCAATAAGGGTAAGGAATGCCGTCACTCCAGCAAAGAAAACCAGCAAATATATCGAGTTCATTGACTGCAATGTCAAAAGGTATATTACAGCACCGGCAAGAACTGCATCCAAACAGAAAAGCTGATTACGCATAGAATAAAACAGGGCTCTTTGTACCGGTTTCACAAAACGAAGCTGCCATGCCTGAAGCTGATTTAGCATGATTCCGTAACTAAACCCGAAAAGAAGCATAAACATCAATACTTTCGGAAAAACAACTATCCTGAAATATAGGTGCTGAGTCCCAGGATAAAGTCCCGTTAAGATGCTGAATAGAATTGCTCCGGCAGCACCAATCGGCACCCAGCCCAGCTCAACACTATGACGAGTTATACAACCACTGAAAAGAGAGCCCAGAGCCACTCCGGCAAGCGGTGTAGCCAGAATCAAACCGTAAGAAACCAGTGAATACTCAGGTATAGCAAGGCTGTTGCGGGTAAAATATATCAGCACCGCTTCAATAAAGAAAAAGCTGGCTAAAAGGTAACATTCTCCAAAGGTAGTTATTCGCAGCGTGCGATTGTGATACAGCAAGGAAAAGCCATCGTTTAGATGCTTGAAAACATTAATCTCCAGTTTCTCAGCCCGGTTATCCGGCAAACCCGAAGGCACGTGCATAGCTAAAACAGCTCCAAGCAAACTGCAGAAAAACATAAGTCCCGCGGCATGTCCCATTGACGATTCAAAATATTTTGTACACAAATGGAAAAGCATACCCCCGACGCTGCAACCGACAATAATTCCTCCAAAGGCAAAAAGGTTCTTGACCCCGCAAATACGTGCAATGTCATCAGGCTTGAAGAGATCAGCACATACTCCTTGAGCCGCAGGAAATAAAAAAACACCTTCAATGCCGAAAAGCAGCATGATAAAGTAAAAACCAAATTCTTTCGCAATACCAGACAACAGCAGCAATACTCCACTGCCCAACGCCAACACCAGTATTTCAAAGAATTTTGCCATGACAACAATATTGCGCCTCGCAACACGCCTTATCACATACCGCACAAGGCTGGAAAGCACCAGAAACGGCAAAAGATAAAACACACTGCACCAGAACATGAAACCTGCTTTCGTTTCAATACCATTGCCGCACACTAAAGCGACGATTATAATAAAACAAAACAGGTTAAAGGTCGAAAGAAAAAAAGCTCCGCCCATAGCTGCCAAGCCGTGTCGTTTATTAAGGTTTTTTGTTTCCATTAAAATATAAACGTTCCATTAGTTGCGGGTTAACCAAACTAAGACATCAGCTGTGTGTCTCTCTAAAGAGCTCAATGCTATTTTTTAGGGATATAGAGAGTTTGCCCAACTCTGATCATACTGCTTTTAAGCCTGTTTGCCCGTTTGATATCATCGACAGAAACCTTATAAGCTCGGGCAATGGCACTTAGCGTCGCTCCTGGCTGGACTTTGTATTTGTAGAATTCACCAGAGCCTACCGGACCAGAAGAGCTTTGTGAAATTTTTGACGATGAGGAAGATGCACTTGCAGTATTTCTAGAAGCTGCAGCTTTGCTCATAGCCTGTGAGGTCTGTTCGGCAACAGTGTTGATTACTCTGTTCATAGAAGCCTGACGCTGCTGCTGTTCCTGGGCTAATGATTTCTGCAGGTTAGATATCTGCTCAGCCTGTTCCTGGTTCTGTTTATAGACGTAATTAATCTGGCGCTGCAGCGAATTCAGTTTATCAATAACTACAGTGTAGTTTTCCTGCAGTCCGGCGAGCTGGCGCTGGGTTTCCGAGCTGCGCTGTTCATAGTTACGAACTGTTTCACGATTGCTGGTAATCATCTCCTGAATCTGTTGGTCCTGACTGTCATCATGGCCTCTGTTCATGGTTTCACAGCCAGTAAAAAGCATTACTGCGACAGCTGCCAAGCCTAATACGTAATATTTTTTCATTTAACCACCTTAAGTTTAATATTTCATAATTGATTACAAGGATAGAATATAGTTATATGCCCGGAAAATGCAATATTAATCTATTGAATAAACTTTTAATTAAGGCAGCCGCTTTGGGATGATACATTTCGAATTGGAGCAGTTGCATTCTTCTTGTTCAGGTTCACGGTATTGAACTAAAGAATTACTTTATTTCGCCCACGACCTGAAGACTGCATTATATCTAATAACTGTTTTAAATTTTAACTGAAAAAGATATGGAAAAGATGCTTAACAAAGTTATATTAATTTAATCTAAACTAAGGAAATGAAACATTTCAGCAAGAGAGACATCTAGAGGATTGAGGATTGTGTACAACAGAGAGGAACATTTAGATGAAAATATCATACCTTCTAGCGGTATTTATAATTGGTTTATACATTACAGAAACCTGTGCCGATAACAGTAAAGCAATAAAATATTTAAGTATCTGTTTAAAAAAACCTACTACCAGATATATCGATCGCCTGTGCGACACTTGGGAAGGAGACAAAAATCTTACTCGCTACCTGAGAAACAAGTTTGATAAGACCGGCAATCCATCTTACCTGCGCATACTTGCAGGAGTTTATGAGAAGGAAGGCCGTGACAGCAAAGCTCTTGAACTTTGTAATAAACTATTACAAAAAAATCCTGACAAGCCGGAGTTACTGCTCTTAAAAGCCAGACTGGAATTCTTTTCATACAACCCGGAAAACGCAGCAGCACAACTTGAAAAAGCTTTGAAATGCAAAACTCTTTCCTCAGCTCTGCAACTACGGATAAATAAACTTCTGGGTCAAGTATACTTGCGCCTTGAAAAAGAAAAAGAAGCTCTAAACTTGTGGAAGCAACTATATAAAAATAATAAGAATCAGGAACTTGGGGACGAACTGCTGCAGTTGATGCTGGACGAAGGTCTTTACTCTGAAGCAATTAATTTTTGTCAGAGTTTAATCGAAGATACCCGCAGCCCTTTCCGCCAAAATGAACTGAATATTCGTATGGCTGAAATTTGTGTCCTGAAAGGAGACCGCAAAGAGGCCGTAAGGCTTTATGCTGAAACCTTGGCAAAGTCCGGACGTGGAAGCTGGCTTGAAAAAGAACTTTACGCTCGCATTTGCCGCCTTTATCGAGAGAATTACAACCTCAAAGGATTAATCCAGTTTACTAAGGATTTTCAAAAACAGTCAACTTCGCGCCCTGAATTAACCAAGAAATACATCGGAATTCTATACGAAAACGGCGATATAAAACAGGCCCTTGCCGAGTACCGCAGGCTAATCAAAGCTGTTCCGCTCAGCCAGAGATATCGCAAGTCATACGCTAAAATGCTTGAAAAAAGCGGCAACTATAAGGCAGCTGCATCTGTCTACCAGCAATTACTGAAAGACTACCCTGAAGACCATGATACTTTGTGGTCATTAGGAATGGCTGAACTGCGGCAGAAAAACCAGAAAGCAGCTATTAACTACTTTAAAAAGTACCTGGAGAAAAACTCCGATGATGAATATGCCTGCATAAGAATTGCCGCCCTGTTTGAAAAAGAAGGTCTGACAAAATATGCTGCTGATATTTATAAAAATATGTACGAGCATTTTCCCAAACGCTCCGAAGCTCTTGAGGCCTACAGCTCCTGGCTTCTGCGTCAGGGAAAAACCGAGAAAGCCGTTAGCTTACTGACTTCCGGCAATGATATCCCTCTTGATACCATGCTGCGCCGCTCGCGTCTGCTTGTCAGCAACGGACAATCCCCAAATGCTGCCAACTTCCTACAGGCAAATCATAAAAGATTTGCCGCAAATTTTAAATTTAACTCTGAATTGTTCAGTCTTTTAGGTACTCTTCATAAAACTAAAAAACGCCAAGCTTTACTTCCTGAATTCATAAATTCAGCTAAAGACTGGAACGAGCTCAGGCGAGCTATTCCTGAAGTTGTTTACTTCATCAAGAAAACTTGTGGCTTTGAAAAATTTGCCGCTGAAATGAATAAGAAGAAGAGTCTTACTCCCGGCATTACCTGTTTGCTTGCTGAAGTAATGAAAAATTCAGGGAAAGACGCAGCGGCAGAACAAATATTAGCTGGAGCAATAAAAAAACAACCGAAAGCATTCATTCTGTACCGGCAGCAGATTAGAATGCTGACTGCCTCAGATGAGATTTCAAAAGCAGCGGAGTTGACTAAACGCCTGTTGAAACTTGACTCGCATCGCCGGGCCGAATGTTACCGCAGTTTGATTGAACTTGCGAAACGTAATAATAATTATACCGAAGCCCTCAAGTGGGCCAATAAATACAAACGCGATTACCCTAACTCAATAGAGGCCTGGACTACTTTGGCCGCTGTTCAGGACAAAGCTGGAAAAAACAGCGATGCGCTCAATACGTTATCCCGAGCTTCTTTTCGTTATCCCGATAATCAGGATTTACAAAACTTACTGATTTCAGCTTACCTGAAAAGCGGAGACTATCGTGGAGCCACCAACGCCTGCTGGAGGTTGTTGCGCAAAGAAACCAGGCTGGACGGGAAACTTGAAATTTTACGCAGCATCTATCGAATTAGCCGCATCAGTAACCGGGTTGATGAATTCAAAGATCAAATCAAGAGAATTCAAAAAACAGCACCCAAAGACATCTTTCCTATTCTGGCACTGGCTCAGATAGCAAGACGGGAAAATAACTTCAGTAATTACCGCTTCTACCTTAAGAAAGCCTTTAAGTTGGCCCCCGAAAATCTGCAATTACTTTATCAACTCGCAGATTTAGAGGAGGAAGAAGGGAACTTGGATTCTGTTGAATATTACCTGCGCACAGCAACTAGAAATGACTCATCCGGCAACGCTGAAATGCGCCTCGCTGCCTTTTACGCAAAATACGGCGAAGAACGTAAAAGCTTTGATATTTTTCTGAAACAGATAAAGCGCCATCAAAACAGCAGAACCCTGCTTTATGCGGCAGCCTCTATGATCTGCCGGAAACAGCCTGAACAAGCTTTAAGTTTGCTCAAAACTACACCGTTAAAAGCTGAAGATCAGGCAAAGGCAGAATTCCTCAAAGGTTGTGCATTTGAGATGCTTGACAATTATAAAACCGCGGTGAACTGTTTTGTTAAAGTTATAAAGTCCAGAATGATTTTCAAATTAAGCCAAAAACCTGTGGCCAAGCTAAGTCCGGGCGGTTCGCCTGGTAATATAAAATTCCTGCCTAAAGAAACCATCAAACTTCAAAAATTGACTTCGCTGCCATACAGAGTTTACAGTTACCTGCAAGACAAAAGATTCAATTCATGGGGAGGAGCATTAACAAGCGGTGCAGCAATAAACCTGCCTCATTCGCCGGAGGATGCCGAATTATTTTCGCTGGTTCACCTCGCAAAACTATCAAATTCACTAGAGGAAAAACAGCGTAAACATTTGATTGAACATCTTGAAGCAGCAGGAGTTGAATATCCGGGATTCACCCTATTGGCGGCTTCTGGTCAGGTTTACTCTTTAGACCTGAGCACCGAATTTAAAAGACATCAGGACAATCCAGCGGTTATGCTTTTCTTATTAACCAGCGCCCGCAATGCTATCTGGAGCAATGTTCCGACCGATAAATTAAACTCAGCCCTTAAAAATTTCATCAAAAAGTACCCCAAATACAATGCTATTGTAGCTCAAGCAGTATTCAGTAATCCACAAAGCATTGACCCAGATTTATGCACAGCACTTCTGGAAAAAATTAACTCTCAGAAAGATGTTCCTTTTCAGGTACTGCTGCAGCTGGCATATGCACTAATTAACAATACGGACTCACTTAAACCCAGCCAGCAAAAACTTATTGTCGGCATTATTGAAAGACACCTGAAAAGCATAGACAAACTGACATCCAATCCTCAATTCCAAAGCCTTCTGCCAATGTCTCTCAGCTGCTATCTAATTAAAAAAGGAAAGTATGAAAAAGCAGCTAATGTATTCAAATTATTGCTCAACCAGCAATTAAAGCCTGCACCATCTGCAGTTTCCGGCTTTTCTTACAACAAAGCCGGCTATAATTACGGCAAAAAGCAATTAGCATTAGCACCTTTACAATTCCCGTTTAATGAACTGACAATCATCCCAACAGCTTTGGTTATCTTTAAGCATTCCATGCTCAGATTGCTTAATGATGAACAAAAGAAAAAATTTCTTGAGGCTCTGGGCAACACTGGTAATAATGCCAACGATTTGGCCTTGGCAGGAATGTTGAAACAAACAAAAATCGCCAACAAATATGCCCGGAAAATCACAGATGACAAAGCTTCAACGCTTCCTGCTCTAGCTCAGGCCGCAGCGTGGTTTGGGCTCAATAATCAACCGGAAAAAGCAATCTCAGCTCTTGTCACGGCCAGAAAATATGCTTTGAGCAGGGCAAATCGCAAAGTCCTTAATTCAGCTATTGCGGGATATGCTTTGATGTTGCCTCAAAGTGCTGAAAGAATGAATTATATACGTCAGACAGCAAAAAACTTGCTGCGCTTAAAACTTACTTTTAAAGAAAAGGCTTCACTGGCTTCGGCTCTGCAAACAGCCGGATTGGAAAAGGAAGCAGAAAAACTGGACAAAGCCCTTCTTAAAAACGCGTCCAGTCACCACCTTATTAACTCAAGCAGTTCTATTTCTTCAACGGCCAAACGTAATTCAGACCCTCTAAAACGAGCACAGAAATATTTAGAGAAAGACCAGCGGCATCAGGCTGTAAAACTTATCGCTCAACTTTACCGCCGCGAACTGAGCAGTATAAATGGACGGTCTTTCTCAAAATTATTTTACTCAAGAAGCTCAAAAAAGATTTTTGCTCTGGTAAAAAATAATAACCTGAAAAAAGATTTCCTGAAAATCCTGAAACCTGATGCCATGAACAATACAAAACGACAGATTGAATACGGCTGGGCATGTTACCTCCTTGAAGATTATAAAGAAGCTGAAAAAAACCTTTTAGCAGCATTTGAGAAACAGCCCGCTAACTCATTGACCTGTGTAATGCTGCTCAGTGCCGGATTTGCCGGAAAAATGCACTTTGATGTAGACAAACTAGCCGAAAAAATAAAACTTTCCAGCTTCATTCTCATGGGAAATCAGCTTTACTCACTATTCAAAAAGCCCGAAGATATGGTGAAGTTTTATCGCCTTTTTACTGAAATAATTAAACGCACCAAAGACATCCGAACAGCCGTAAACATTAACCAGCATTACCTGCTAAACACTATATTGACCTATCCCGAAAAAAGTCGCATCCGCTTTTTAAAAGGAAAATCTATCAAGTCAGTTTTTGAATATGCCGCAGCTCCGAAAAAATATTCAAAAGATAAAATCTATAAGAAAATACTCAAGGCATACTCAGAAATGCTGGAACAATATATACGCTTCCCTGAACTCAGCGTAATGGCTTTTGATAGAAAACTTCTGCTGTGTAAACTGCGTCATCAGGACACGGATAAACTTTTTGATGAAGCACTCAAAGTTATTAAGCTCAATTCGGGCAAAAGGCTTTATATTCTTCACAACTCAAACAATAAGTATTTCAAGGTTGGAAATAAACAAATTACAATGCCTGACTTTGATGCCTACACAATAGGAACCGCTATCAAGCTTGACCGACTGTCTGACTTGTATACTGCTTTAAAGAAAACTCAGGATGGCCTAAGCAAAATAAAGCAGATTAAGAAAATTAAAGAGCTTCAGAGTATCCCGGAGTCCCAATTTATAACCACATCGCAACAAATTTTCGAAGAGTTCAACTCAGAAAAACGCAAAGCCGATTTACTGAATTTAATCATAAACACGTATAATACCAGAAAACTTAAATGCGATATTATGCCTCTCCTGACTCCTTTTCTGGATCGTCTGGTAAAAGAACAGAATTCCTATGTGTATGTGATGCCGATCAGTAACTTTGTTAGTATCTGCGCCGAAAATAATAATTCAAAACCACTTCTTGAGGTGCTCAGATATTGCTGTTTAAAAATGAGCGGCATCTACAAAAAGAAATTTCCCTCCAGAGTCTGTACTCGTCAGGCCCTGAGGCAGGCGATCAGCTATAACATAAACACCATTGTTCAAACACTGACAGATAAGTTGCTTGAACATTTTCCAGAACAATGGTATAAAACCTACCAGGCAGCAAAGCCTGTTATAAATAATGAAACCCTTGAAAAGGGTTCAAATTGTTCATACAAATTCAACAACTTTTTTCGCAATCACAAAGGTCCAAAACTAAAAGAGTCACCTTTTAACCGCCCTTTAGCTCAAATAAATATTTGCCCTTTCTATCAAAGCGGTATTAGAAAAAATCTGTTGGAAGTATTGCTGCAAAGTTCCAGAACATTCAACAAAAAGTTGATAGCCGAACTGGACACCCAATATTTGCCAGAAGCTCTAGTTGAAGCCTTACGGCGCGGACGCCATGCAAACGTGATATTCGGCTGTTTCTCAAGTCGTCTCGATGAGTTTAATGCTTTACCAAAATCCAGTCAGGATGAATGGTTTACTATTATTCAAAACACTATCCAGCAAATGAGTTTAAGCGTATTCAACATGAACCAGATGGATAAAGGCTGGAAATTTTACAAGCTTTACAAGCAGTATCTTACCAATAACAGTGGAAGGGTTTTAGCCGAATTCAAAAAGAAAACCATAGATCAGAATCACTACTACCCATACTCACAAAAAGCTGCTGCCCTTATTCTAAGCTTAGCCCAGTCAAACCCGGAAACTGCTATCAAAGTATTTGAAATAGCCTCCAAAAAACTAAAGCTGGCAATGTTGAGCGCAAGTTACCCGACTCGTTACAGTTATACCTGTCAAATGCTGGATCAAATGCTGTACAAGTGCAACAGAATCGCTGATATCGCCACCTACTACCGCTGCATGCTGAAAACTGATAAAATAAACTTCAGTATGGCGCAAAATTTCTATAACCGCCTCCGTAATAAGTTTGACCATGCTCTGAACAGCAAATCTTACGGCAACAAAGATATTATGGTAAAGGCCAGCTGCATGCTCAAGGAAATAATCAAAAACTTTGACTTAAAGCACCCTCCAATGCTTTATCCTGCTATTTCCTGTCTGGAAAAGTTGAACTCCAATCAACTTAAACAGCTCATAATCAAATATCCATTACGAGAAAATTCTTCTCCTATCGAGAAAAACCTTGCTATAGCCCTGAAGATGATGGATAAAAATAAGTCGAGCAAGCAGCTGTCACTTGAACTGCATAAATATTTCAAAGAGTATATGGCTCTTAATAAAATCCCTGAAGTAATGCGCATCGCCTGGGGCATGTCAGTCATTGACAGCGGTAAATGCACCGGGCTGGCAGTGCCGTTAGCCGCTCCTGTTATAAAATATGCACTGCACACTCAGAATTCACTTTCACCATATCAACTTACCAAGTTGATAGAAGACCTGTACGTCAGCCCTGAAACACCGGAGTCAAGCCTGGCATCTAAGCTGGTAGCTCAGTTTTTACACGGTCAAATTTACAAGAATCTCACTTACTGGCAGAATCGCAATGCCAAAAATGCTGCGAAATTGCTGTTTTTATGCTATCGCGGCAAATGCAATAAAGAAGCAATCAGTCTTCTAAACAAAGCCCAGTTGAAACTCAAGAAATCAACCAATACACTAATTGCTTTAGCCAATGCAGGTCAAGTAAAAACCTTGTGTGATTTCATTGCAAAAAACCACCTCTTACTGTATAAAAAACCTCAGCTTTCATTAATAACCAAAGGAAGAAAAACAGCTGAAACGGCCTGTGCCAGGCTCAAGGGCGAACAGGCATTCTGCGCAAAGATCATCTTTGCCTGCACTAATAATGTTATTTACGATGATGCAGGAAATATATTGAGACACCAAAGTAAAGCGCCAAGAGAAACTTCTATTAAATATGCACAGGAATTTAATAAGATAAAATTCACCTCCATTAAAAGCAAACAACAGTGTCTTTTGCTGCTGCTTCAGTCTAACACTGCAGGTGCCAAACAGTTTACTGTCCTCAAAAAAGACATCCTCTCCCTGCCTCTTTCAAAACTATTGAAAGTTTCTGACACCGGCCTGTTGAGGCAGTTTTCCGAAAAACTTATCAACAGTCCGGCAAAATCCTTCACAGCTAAAATTGATGAAGCTATAAAAATTGCAGGCTCTCAAAACAAGAATGCTGCACAAGCCAGAAGATTCTGCAAAGTGCTTGCCGATAAAATTTGTGATCATATTTCTAACAAAATTGATATGAATAAGCAAGCAAGGGACCTGTTTATATCGTACGCATTAAAACTATTGCCGGCCAGCGCGTCAAGCCGTGCCCCATACTTTAAAACCGCAGCTTTATGCTACCTGTTTGGTCGTGGCACTGATTATATTAAAATATTGCAAGACGCAAATAGAAGAAGACTTAGAAACCTTAGATACAGCAATTTCAGGAAGGCCTTCTCAATATTCAAAACTTGCAGCAAACAAATGAAATTTGATCCATATACAAAGTTTCTAGACTTCATTGAATCCAAACTGGTCACTGAACTGGCTGATTTTAACAAAGCAAGATTCGACAGCAGTATTCAGCGCAGTATAAACGCAATAACCAGAAGTATCAGGCATGAAAAACCCGCATCTCTCAATGCTTATTGCAGGTTAATAAAACTGACTTCACCTAAGTTCGGCTCTTATAAAATCCTTGTAAGTGCAGCAAAGAAAAAAGTCGAGGAAAAGATAAGCACAGCATCTGATGCGGATTCATTTATAAAACTTGCGGCAGAACTTGCCCTCTTACCCCCACAGGTAACTAACTTAATATTCTTCAAGCTACAAAGAACTTTCACCAAATTCAGCAAAGCTGAGAAAGAGAAACTACTGCAAAAACTTCCGCCAATATGCAAGGATAACCAATTGGCACAGGAATCTCTTTTCGTTATCAAATCCATTCAGAATCAAGTCTCTTATGATGAGTTGCTCAGACTTATCAGCAGTGATAAAAACAGTCTTCAAAAAAGGCTTTTTGCTTATATTACTATTTGCCAACGCAAAGAAAACCTTGAACCATTGAATTTAATCTTGCCGCCACTGCTTCTGACAATGGAAACAGAATGTAAATCTCATGATGATTTGTTCAGAATGGCTGTTTTTATAAATAATTTTGTCCCGAGAGATAAAGTTTCTCTGGCGGCCGCTGCGGTTGCCAGATGCACCAACAGAGAATTTATGAATGCACGCACTTCTGATATCAGCCTGTCAGGAGCATTAAACGTGGTTGAATTGCTTGCCAGAAGCAATAATGAAACAGCTCTATACAAAGTATGTACTCAAATGAAAACAACTCCGGTAATTATTACAATTCCCAAGAAGTGCTATATGTTACTGAAATATAAAATGACTCATACATTACAAAAAATTATTAACAAGCATGACGATACCCCCTCAAGTAGAATCGCAAATCAGGTAGTGTTTGATAAAGCTATAGAAAATACATTTATAAAGAGCCTGACTGGTATCAAATCAACTGAACAGAAAGATGCATTCTGTCTTATAGTAGCTGATATCGCAGCTAAAAACACTGAAATAAAAGGTCGATATATTGAAGCATATAAATGCCTCGGCGGTGAATTTATGCCTTCAGGATTTCTTACACAAAACAGCAAAAAAGCAACCAGATCATCAGAAATGTGTCTGCTTGCGCTAAAATCTATTTCCTCCAAGCCGTCCAGAAACAGTATAAAACTGTTAAAAACCTCTAACTTGTATGACACTTGGAAAAAATTAAAAAAATAAATTACATGAAGTATAATAAAACTCTATTTGCAGCGTTATATTTAACACAGGCATTATGGAACAAATAAATTCTTTCTTAGCAAAAGCACAGGAACGTCTCAATCGACTCGTTGCAGTCAGAGCATTTTTCACTGCGGCATTATGGGGATTAACTGGAATGTTTATTACCGCGCTTACGTTTGTCACGCGTGGGTATAGAGTTGTGCTTTGGTGGTTTGCTGTTCCGTTTGGGGCTTCTGTTTTAATATGGCTGTACTGTTTTATTGCCGGTTACTACAACCGGGCTCGGGCTGCACGGTATACAGACAAGAAGTTCAAACTTAAAGATGCTTTAAGCTCTCAGCTTGACTTCGCCGATAAGTCCGGTGCCTTTTACGAGCTGAGTCGTAAACAAACCGCTCAGTTATGCTCTAAAGTAATGCTTGGTTCTATAAAGCAACCAATTCCGCGTTGCAAGCTGATCATAGTCCCCATCCTTCTTGCTGGTACTGTCGCACTTTCAATTATGGACGATTCCCTTGCTATCCGACAGCAACGCTACCGCAAAAAACAATTGCTTGAAAGCACTGATAAAATCAATAAAGAACTTAGCAAAGAAATCAAGCGAATTGTTTCAACGCTTCCTGAGGAGCAGAAAAAAATTCTCAAGAAAGAGCATTTGATGCAATCTCTTAATAAGCTATCCAAGCAGGATAAACTAAAAGAAGCGTTAAAACAATATGGCAATCTTGAAAATTGTTTGTCAAATTTAATGCACAAAATCGGATTCGATGCTAAGAAAAGAATGCTGCGGAGAATAGCCAAAGAGTTAATGAAAGATCCGTTAACCAGAAAATTCGGGCGTAAACTGAATTCCGGAATGTATAAAAATGCAGCCAGTCAATTTATGAACAATCAGGTAGTTGAAAATTATCCTGAATCTCAAAGCGCTAAAAGTAAACTTGAACAACTACAGCGCACATTAGAAAAGATGAGCAGTTCCACAGAAGCAAATTCGGAAAAAAATTCACTTAAAGATAAAATTGAACGCCTGAATAAATCCGTTAAAAAAACAGAACAGCAACGTCAGGAATGTTCAAATGGAAATTGCTCAAAACAAAAATACATCGACAGTCTGGAAGAAATGAATTCAGACTTGAAGCAACTTACTGAGCAAATTGGAAAAATGCAGGATATAAAAGACTTTCAGAAAAAACTCGAACAAATGCGTAGCACCTGCAGCCGTGCTCAAATGCAATGCAGACAAAACGCGACTTGTCCGGGTAATAAACCGGGCGAGCGTCCCGGCAGCACTCCGGGCCAAGGTGCTGGCACCGGAGCTGCCGAAAATTTTAACAACCAGCAGCCCGTTGACAATAACAACGGTTATATATCAGGTATTAAAGGAATTAAAAATAACGGACAATCACAGATAAAAGTTGAAGAAGCAGCCAGTGGCCAGGGCTCCAGTCACCGGCAAGCACGGAATGTCAATGCTGAGCATAAACGGCAGTTTGAGTCATTTATCAAGCGTGATGACGTTCCAACACAGCTAAAGAACGGAGTCAAAGAATACTTTACCAGAATTCATCAATCTGAAAGGAGCAGAGAATGAAAAATACGGTTGCAGTGCTCGAATCCGAAGAACAAATTGAAAAAGCAGTAAATTCATTTAAAGATACATTTAACACCTTGCGTGCTGAAATCGCTAAGTTCATTGTTGGTCAGGAAGACATAATAGAAAATGTTTTGATTGCAGTCATTGCCGGTGGTCACGTCCTGCTGGAAGGTGTCCCCGGGCTGGGCAAAACCGCTCTGGTAAACACTGTAGCGCAAGCCTTAAATCTCGATTTCAAACGTATCCAGTTTACGCCCGACCTGTTGCCCGCTGACCTGCTGGGTACCAATATTTTGCTGGAGCGTGACGGCTCAAAGGAATTTGTCTTTCAAAAAGGCCCGGTCTTTACAAATGTCCTATTGGCTGATGAGATAAACCGTGCTACTCCCAAAACGCAATCAGCCCTGCTTGAAACTATGCAGGAAAAAACTGTTACCGTTGCCAATACTACTCATCAACTGGATTTACCATATTTTGTACTCGCCACCCAGAACCCTCTGGAAATGGACGGGACTTATCCGCTGCCTGAAGCTCAACTTGACCGCTTTTTCTTCAAGCTCCATGTAAAAATGCCGGACCATGAGCATTTTGCGGATATACTTGAGCGTACAACCGGACTAAAGAAACCGGAAATCAGTCCGGTAACAGATGGCGGCACTGTTCTTGAAATGGGCATGACTGCCAGACAAGTCCCAATAGCCGACCCAGTCAGAGATTTTATGATAAAACTGGTACTGGCAACCCATCCTGAACGCGAAACGGCATCTTCGGAAGTAAGGAAGTTTGTACGCTACGGAGCTTCTCCTCGTGCCGCCCAAACCATATTACTGGCCGCAAGAATCAGAGCTTTGCTTGATGGACGATTTCACGTTGCTAAAGAAGATGTTGCAGCGGCGGCAGTACCCGCAATGCGTCACCGTTTGATCCTCAGCTTTGAAGGTCAGGCCGAAGGCATTAGCACGGACAAAATAATTGAAGACATCCTGCAAAAGAACAGGTGATGCTGAATGCTGAAATTGACTGACCCGGAATTTATCAGAAAACTGGAAATGCTTTCGCTGTTGACACGAAAGGTGCTTGGTGGTACTCTCAAGGCCGACCGTAAAACGCTTAAGAAAGGCAGCGGCACTACATTTGCGGACTATACAGAATACAATTTTGGTGATGATTACAGGTCCATCGACTGGAATATCTATGCTAGATTAGAAAATCTGGTTATCAAACTTTTTGAACTCGAAGAAGACCTGCACATCTATCTGCTTGTCGATTTCAGCCGTTCCATGCTTAGCAAAACAGTTTTCGCCAAACAGCTGGCTGCCGCTATCGGCTATATTGCTCTAAATAACCTTGATCGTCTGACGGTCTACGGACTGGCAGATCACTTGCAGCCAATAATTCGTCCTTCTCATGGCAGAAGCCGGGTAATGCCAATGCTAAGGGCTTTGGAAAGCACCGAATGCTTTGGCGAAGATACTGATTTTGAGCAATGCATTAAGGAATTTCAATCAAGAGGCCATCGTCCTGGTTTGTGTGTAGTTATATCAGACTTCTTTGTTCATGGTGAATTTGAAAAAGCTTTGGATTACCTTGTCTGGAACCGTCATGACCTGTTTTGCCTTCAGGTAAGCTCTCCTCAAGATTTTAAGTGTGAACTGCGTGGTGATATTGAGCTTCAATGCGTTGAAACCGGAGAAAGCAAGCGTGTCACAATTGGGCCAGCCGAAGCAGCCAGATTTGCAGAAACAGTCAAGGAATGGAATCTGAAAGTACAACGTTCCTGCGAACGGCGAGGAATTGGATTCTCTTCGGCGTCAGTCACCATCCCATTTGAGCTGATAATTCAGAATATATTAAGGCATGGAGGGCTGGTCACATGATATTTTTAAATCCGGCAGCTCTCTGGTGGCTCTCTCTGCTCATCCCTCTTGCTGCACTTTATTTTCTGAAAGTAAAGCCTGAACGCCATCAGAGCGCTTTACTTTTCCTGTGGGAAAAAGTATTTCAGGAAAAACAATCGTCAACCCTGTTTAAACGCTTTCGCAACTGGCTTAGCCTACTCTTACTGACGTTAGCTTTTATCGCGATTGTATTCGCCATGGCAAAACCATACTTTGCAGGACTAAGCGGACGACGCAACTTAATCATTATTATCGACTGCAGCGCAAGCATGAATACCTTACAGGGCGGCGAATCCATATTTGAAATGGCACAGCAAAAAGCCAGAAATATTATTAGAAACCTTTTACCATCACAGCGGGCGGTACTGGCCAGTGTCGGCACGGACATGAAAATTCTAGTCGGAGCTACTTCAAATAAACGCGAACTTCTGGAAGGAATCAGTAAACTAAAACCAACTCAATGTGCCCTGAATCCTGAAGCCTTCAGATTTCTAAAAAAGCGCAAAGATTTTTATCCTGATTCAAGAGCTTTATTACTGACCGACGGCTGCTTCATCGGCGCTGCAAGCCTCAGGTCAATAGAAATAATAAAAGTCGGCAGCAAAAAGAATAATGCCGGCATCATCGGTTTTGACATAGTGCGCCTTCCTTCTGGAAACAACTCTGATGCAGGAATTTACATAAACTGCGCCAGTACTTACCCAGATCAAATTCAAGTAGATTTATCTTTAGCCTGCGGAACGCCCGGTAACGTTATAAAAGTCTTCCCCTTGAAGCTGAAAAAAGGTGTTAATCGACCTCAAATACTTAAAGTTGAAAATGCCCCTTCCGGTAAATGGTTTGCCTCTCTGGACAAACCGCAGTCGTTGAGCATTGATAACATGACTTGTGCGATACTGCGTGATCCTCCACCAGTTAAAGTTGGCATACTGTCATCAAATGGAATTTACTCCTTACTTGTAGGCTCTTACAGCCAAGGGAAAACCATGACGGTTGTCTCTAAATCACCGGAAGTACTTATTTGTGAAGGCAATGAACCTGAAGGCAATAATGTTGACAAGATTATTATTATCAAACCATATGGCAAGTCATCCTTTTGGAATCACTGCGGCAGTATAGTCGATTTGCAAACTGTTGATATTGACATTGCTGAACATCCTGTTATGAAATTTCTTAAAATGGATAATACTGAAATTGAAGGAGTCAGACAGCTTACAGCGCCTCAAAACTCGAATATCATAGCTAAAACAAATAGCGGACAACCTTTAATTTATAAAACTACCAGTCAAGGCAAAACTGCTTATGTGCTGAACTTTGACCCCATGCAAGGGGATTTCTTTTTACAAGTGGATTTTCCTGTACTGCTGGGAACAGCTGTTATGGACTTGTATGGACGTGGAGCTTCGCTGCCGCCTGTTTTCAAAACCGGCTCAAGACTTCCGTCTGGAACAGCAACCGCTTTTACTGGGGGCACAATGCTTTGCCCTGACAATACAGTTGTTGCGTATGAACCGGACAAAAAGCTGAAAATGCCCGGTTTCTATACACTTAAAAAGAATGGCAGAACATTGCAGATAGCAGCAGCCCTGCTGTCCGCGCCAGACACCTTAGTAGCATCATCAAAAGTTGAATCAACAAACAAACCAGTCGCAAGCGGAATCCCAGTCAGCCTGATTCTTCTTGTTTCCGCCATATTATTGATTTCTCTAGAAGAAATTTTGTACAATCGCCGGAAAGCCGGCTGAATAATGAGGTTATCAACTTGGGTTTAAACAATTTAACACCTTTAATCTGGCTATTAATAATTATACCGCTGCTGTTTGCGTATCGCAAAACATTAGTTAATCGTTCCAAATGGTTGCGGTGCGGCGCTTTCACGCTTCGCTGCCTTGGTATACTTCTGATTTTACTGGCAATCTGCCGTCCATATTGGAAAAGCACTACTCATAAAAGACACTTTGCGTTTTTAGTGGATGTTTCCGATTCTGTCTCCATGAAAAGTGCTGAAGCTTCTCTTAAGCGAATAGACAAAGCAGTTAAAGATATGCGCCGGGGTGACAGCTGGGAAATGTTTTACTTTGCCAGCACCTTGAGAAAAACAACTCCGCAGAAACTCAAAATAGAACTGGAGAAAATGAAAGCTGGACAAAGCAGCAGTTTTTTCAGGCGAGACACAGATTTACCTAATGCCATCCGTGGTGCGGCAATGACTTTCCCGGGAAACAAAGTAAAAGCAATGGTCTTGTTCTCTGACGGAGTCAGTACAGAACCGGGTCTTGCAAACGCAATAAAAGCGTTCAGGTATCAGGGTGGTAAAATTTATTTTGAGCAGGAGGGTGGAATTGATGCTCAAGAAGTTGCCATAGTTGATTTCAAGTCATCGGGAAACTCCACCTACCCGGGAGAAACAGTGAGTTTTGAAGTTACTGCTATGGCAAATTGCGATCTGAAAGCCAAAGTCCGGCTCCTCAACAGATCGGTGCTAATCAAATCAAGAAATATTTCTCTCAAAGCAAATCAGCCTGAAAAAGTAGTTTTCGAATTGCCGGTTATCGAAGAAAATGGTGCAGTATGGAACGCTGAAATTGTGGCTGATGATCACTTCCCTGAAAACAACGTATCTTCCTGTGTCGTCCGCGTACTGGGGCAGCCAAAAGTATTGGCTTTACATATCAAGCCAGCAAAACTGGCACTTTTCAAAAGAGCATTGCAGAAACAGGGAATAGAAATTGAGGCTCGTGGACAATTCGGTTTTCCCGGCTCAATGCAGGAACTTCTTGAATTTGATGCCGTAATACTTGCCGATTTTCCTGCTGATGCAATGACCACTAAGCAAATGCGAATGCTGCGGGATTATGTTCAACATTTTGGTTGTGGACTTATTATGACCGGTTCTGACAACAGCTTTGGACTGGGAGGTTACTACAAAACTCCGGTAGAGGATGTTCTGCCCTCTGTCTCCAGATATGAAAAAGAAAAAGAGCAACCCTCGCTAGCCATGGTTCTGATAATTGATAAATCAGGCAGCATGAGCGGGATGCCTATATCCTTAGCTCGCCAGGCAGCAAAAGCTGCAGTTGACCTGCTTGGAGGACGCGACAAAATAGGTATTGTAACTTTTGATGGACAGGCTAACACAATTACAGACCTGACACGGGCATCTAATAAAATGACTATCAAGTCTCAAATTGATCAGATTGCTGCAGGCGGAGGTACTAACCTCTATCCTGCAATGGTCGAAGCCGGTTCAATGCTGCGACGCTCCAACACAAAGCTTCGCCATATGATAATATTAAGTGACGGGCAAAGTCGTGCCGCTGACTTTGAAAGCGAGGGCGAACGCTTGAATCAGTCTGGAATAACTATATCCACTGTAGCGCTTGGAACTGGAGCCCACAGAGCCCTTATGCGGAGACTTGCAGAAATTGGCAGAGGACGTTGCTATAAAGCAATGTCGCCCGAGGCTATGCCACGAATATTCGCTCGCGAAACGGTAAAAGCATCGCGGTCAGCTATAAAAGAAGAACCTTTCTGCGCCGTCAAAGTAAACGGTGCGTCTTTTCTCAACGGCATTGATTTCGACAAAGCCCCTTATCTGCTGGGCTTTGTATTGACTAGAACCAAACCCTCCGCCCGCACCTTGCTGTTGTGTGAAGACGGCTCTCCATTGCTGACTTTCGGGCAGTTTGGACTAGGCAAAAGCTGTTGTTTTACTTCCGGAATAACTTCGGAATGGGCTAGCGAATGGCTTGAGTGGAATGGATTTCCCAAGCTATGGGCACAGGCACTAAGAGCAGTCATGCCTTCGCCGGGAAACAGCAATATAAAAGCACGTGTATTAACTCAAGGAAATTCTACCAAGATTACTTTAGAATATGCTGACGAAAAAGGGTTGCCAATCCCTGCTGTAAAATGGGATACTAGAATTGCCAGCCGGCAAAACAGTTCTCCTCCTTTACTGGAAGTTACTGAAACAGGATACGGTAAATACTCATTGACCACTAAGCTCCCGCCAGGATTCTCAGGTTCATTAATGCTTCGTGACCCGACATCCGGACAGAGCAAGACAATAAATTTCGCTTTAAATTATCCGTCAGAATATCGTCTTACAGCCAAGATGTCTCCAATTCTCTCCAGCCTTGATAATCTGGATACAGCTATGCGAAGCAATGATATTGCAGATACTAAGCATTCATTAGCTTCAATTATGTCTATTGTTGGAATGCTTATGCTGATTACTGGAATTCTGCTAAGGCGCGTCTGAATTCATATAACTTAAACTATAATCAAAGATTTTTACAGGTTACGCTCTCAACAGAAATCACCCATAGCATAATCCTCTCTATCAGGGCCAAGGTGCTGGTCAACACGTTCAAATCTATCTATTCCAGTAAGCTCAAAAATCATAGTTTTCATTTTCCCCTCTCTTTTACTAGAAAACTTACTGGTATAATAATCCAGTCCTTTTTTCACAACAGCAAAAAAACGCCAGCCATCATTGGTATTCGCACCAAAAAGGAACAAGGTACCAATCTCGTAAATATCTCCTTGTAACTCTGTAGTAAACCTGTGGATGTTTATTTTTTTGCAGAACCACCACTTCGTTCAATCATTTGGTGCTTCTCACTGTCTTTTATTAAGGTCCTACCGCCAAACAAATAAGGTTTTGCGTACTTGGCTTGGTAAGCAGCATCTATCACTCTTGAGAGTTGTTCCATGCTACCTTCTGGGGTAAAGCCGATTATGTTGGCGCTTTCAGAGGTGATTCCGCTTCTTTTCATAAAATCGATTAAAGCAGCCCGGTCAATCTCAGCTTTTTCTCGGCGAGGTTTAACTAAATCAAATTCATCTAAGCTATAGTAGTTTGTATGAAAAACGTAATTATTACCTGTGCGTGTGTCATTTAAATAATAAAAGCTGCATCCACTAAACATAGAAGTAAAAAACCACTGGCTTACCCCATGTAATTTAAGACACATAACGGCATCATTTTCCCAAGGAAGGAATTGACAGTTTTTCCCCCTCATGTCAGGATAATCGCTAACTTTCAATCCATACATTTTATTAAAACAGGAATCTTCACAAAGCAAAGTACCGTCATATTGTTTAAGAACTTGTGTTTGCTTTATTTCATATGTATAAATGCGACCATTGATATTTTTATTGTGTTTTGAAAGCGTTATATAATTATCACGTGCTCCAGGAGGTTCTAAAATAGTTTCGGGATTATTTTTTTAAGGGCTTTCAATCTTCGTTTTAAGTTAACACTAAGAGGTCTCATCTTGCAGCTACGCCTTGTTTTTACAGGAGTTTCGAATTATCTGAAATGCTATTATTCCACTGACTCCACCTTTTTCTTCCCTTACAAGTAAATGTATTACTTTATTAAAAAAAGACACACTTCAACTGATAAATGTTCCGGGTTTCATCTTTCCTGTAAGAAAAATCATAATATTACATTACATGTGAACCGCTGGAAATTATCCTAATAGCTAACACACAGCAATTTTAAATAAGAGGGGAAACAGCTTTAACTTTGTAGTTTCATATGTAGAATTGGATATGGTTTCCCGGTGTTATCCAGCGGTGAACGCCTGGTAACTTTAAAGCCCATATGTTCATAAAAGCCTTTTGCATCAGGGTTCTGTTCATTAACGTCAACTTTTGTCACACCAAGCTTTTTTATGGCATAATTGGCCAAAGTCTTGCCAACACCTTTACCGCGACTTTCCGGAGCGATAAACAGCATCTCAATATTACCTTCAGAGACACCAATAAAACCCCGAATCTTTCCGGAGCGGTTTTTGACACAGCGTAACTCTACTGCCGCAAGATACTGATTTAAAATTAGTGGTTTAAAGAATTGAATATCAGCTTCCGTCAAAAAATGATGGGTTGCCCTTACCGAAGTCTCCCAGACCTCGGCAAGTTCTGCGTATTCATCCTTAGTTACACACAAAATTTCCATTGTAAAAAGCCTCTTCAAATTAATTACAAAACTAATCATGAACAACCTGGTTGAAGTTTATTTCAGTCTACCAACGCTAAGAAAATTAAGCAACATCAGTTTTGAGTCTAATACCGCCTTTAAAAAATTTCAAGTAGAATAAATGAAGTAATCTAACTTCATTTGCGGCTATTCAAAAGAAATATACTCATACATAATTTGATTATTTCGCCAAATTACACAAGATTTAATATTGCCTGCAACGCTGTTAATGATTTTTACGTATACCTTTATTATAATTCTTTTTAAAAAAAGAGTAAGATATTAGATCATAGAATTTTTTTAATTAAACACCACTCAAATATCCATTTATTTAATTATATATAAAAATATAAACAAAAAATACCTTCACCTATATTATTGAGCAAAACTTTATGATATAATCATAATGATAAATATTATATCGAACTTTTTATTGCAAAAACAAAGGCCCCAATGAGTAGACTAATCATTTTATTTATATGTGTACTGTCCCTCAGCGGCAGGAGTGAGGTTAAGATCAGTGAAGTTAAAAAGCAAAAGTCACTGGTTGCCTACTCTATAAAAACAAAATATTATAAAGTATTTTTAGTAAACCCTGCAAAGTATAACCACGCCAAATACAGTGAAAATTCACTTCGTGGTGGTTGGTTCAAAAACTTTCTTATAAAAAACGCCTCAAATGGTATTATGGGCAGTGGAGAAAGTATATTTGGCGACTTCCGCTTTGGCTTGACTCAGGCATTCGAACCTGAAATTGAGCTCAGAAAGGGAATGACCGAAGCTGTGCTTCCTGGCATTGGAATAGCTAAAGTAAAAAATAATAAGATTGATAGAGTTAAGAAATTTTTCCCATGGACTTTCAGTTTCCGTTATAAGGACAATAAAGGGATTGTCTCGTTTTCTCAAAATTATAGCGATAAAAAAGCGGAAACAGTCTATAAACTGAGAATTGACTGCATCTTCAGTGACAGCGCTGAAATTATCGTAAAAGGGGTATTCCTTAACAACGGTAAAAGTGAAATTAGAGGAGGAATTTGTCCACTTCCAATCTTCAAGCGCGGGCTTGAAAAAACAGAATGGATAAGTATCCCTCATGTACGCTCAAAACTGGTAAAGAAAAAGCGCTGGCAGTATATTGATACCAGCCCTCTAAGTGTTGACAGAATGCATGATTATTATGAATTCTACTCAGAAAGACTCTCAAAAGCTAAACGCTGGATAGCCGCTGGCGGTCTTCAGGATAAAGAACTTATGGTATTCAAAGCCAATAGGCCATTGAATAAAGTTATATTCTGGAAAACTCCACATTTCTTTTCCATTTCTCCAATGGTGAATATTAAAGTAGCTCCCGTCAAACGCCTTGAATGGCAATGGAAATACCTGTTTGGACGTGGCTTGGACAGAGTCGACGCAGTTCTTAAAAACGGCCTGATGTCCTGCCAGATTTCTCCACTTTCATCCAAAAGCAAGTACTTCAAAGGACTGCTTAATTTTTTACCTTACAAAGAGATGGAAGATGTCAGCATTGATGCTACTTTCAAAAATCACCGAAGACGTATTATTTCTACAGGCACCTATACCATGCTCACGATGTCTCCGCTGTGTCCTGGTTATGCCAATTTGAAATTAAATAAACGCTTCCGCAGCGGTAATCGTTATATCATGAAGGTTGAAGTCTTTGTGGATGACCTGCCAGTAGAATCAAAAGACGAAGTTCTCTATCCGTAAGTGATTCTGCTCATAAAAAAACCCGTTCGAGTGAACGGGTAATATAACTTGATCAGATATTCTTCAGATGGTTTTAATTCTCGTCACGTCTTTCCGGAGCAAGTCTATAATTAGTCAAAATACCGCACTCGCGACGTGCTCTGGCCCAACTTCCATTACCAATTTTTTTCATCCCGGCAGCAAGCAGATACTGGTAATTCCTTCGCATATTTGTATAAGAAAGGTTCTCGTTTTTCTTGAATAAATCGAGTATTTCTTTTTTAATCTCGTCTGTAGTCATGCTGCGACGCAGGCGAATATCTTTATACTTAATTCCTGATGACTGCAAAGCGCGCCCCCAGTTTCCAAATCGTTTAATAGCAGCCATATAAAGAGACTTGTGTTCATTCTGGGCATGCTGTGAATGGAGAGGCTCTTCCTCTTTTCCCAATCTTCTAATTTCGTCAATTACAGCTTGTCTGGTCCAGCTTTTGTATTTTCTGATTTTACTGTAGTCAAGTCCACAGGATTCAATGGCTTCTCCCCATGAACCAAAAATACGTTCAGCTGCGGCATAAACATCGGGATAATTCGTGGCGTAGTAGTAAGAATTCAGTGGTTCTTTATCTTTTCGTTGCAGTATATGATGTTCTATCATTTCCGCATGCCAAATTTTTTTAAACATTTTTTTCCCTTTCCAAATGAGAAAAACAATCCAATTAAAAAGTACTTAAATTTATTGCCTGAAATAACCTTACCACATAAAAAAAATAAAATCAAGTCGTCAGTTCTATTAATACACAAAAAAACTCTTTTAAGCCATAAGCTATAAAATGTTGAATTTTTATAATTAAAATTCCAATAGTCAGTTATGCATTCATGGGAAAATCTATTTATTAAATTTTTCTGCATAATAGCATTAACAGAGATATAGTTCTTTCACTGCAAAGAGTGAAGAAGTCAAGGCAAGTGTATTAAACAGCTAACGCCTTAATTGGTAACCGATAAGTCTATACCATAAAGTTTTTTTTATTTGAAAAAAATTCGACAAACAGGCTTGTCCTTTCTCTCGAAAATTATATTTGAATAATTTTACTTTACCCAAAATTCTTTATTCAGATCAATAAAAAATATAAAATTTCGAACATTTTTTAATTTGATAATGTCGAATATTATAATCGTTAATCGCTTCTGCAAGTTTACCGGCTGAAGGTTCTACCTTAATTAAGCGATGTTGTCGTCATAACAGAAATATATGAGGAGCAGAGACCTCAAAGTTTTTGCATTGAGAAAGGGAGGTTTTATGTCTGGATTTGGAATCCTGAAGCAACCAAAACCATTTTACTTGATTTTTTTCCTCGAATTCTGGGAACGCTTTGGATACTACGGTGTTCAAGCGATAGTCACGCTTTACTTCGTTAAGCACTTAGGCTATTCTGAACAGCAGAGCTTTGCTGTGTTCGGCTCATTTTTCGCATTGGTTTTCGGGCTGGCCATGGTTGGGGGATGGCTGGGAGACAAAGTAATCGGCACAAAGCGCACAATTATACTTGGCATGCTTACTCTGCTAAGCGGTTATACCTTCCTTACTATTGCCAACAAAGAAACTATTTTTATAGCGCTTGCTATGATTGTTGCAGGTAATGGTCTATTTAAAGCTAACCCCAGCAGTCTTCTTTCAAAATGTTATAAACAAGACGACGCTCGCCTTGACGGTGCCTTCACAATGTACTATATGGCAATTAACATGGGATCTTTTGTGTCGATGTCCATAACCCCGATAATTGCTTCTTATTATGGCTGGAATCAAGCGTTTTCGCTATCAGCTATAGGTCTTGCATGTGCTCTGCTCAACTACTGGGTACAGCGCAGAAGTCTGCAGCATGTTAAGTCTGAAGCCGGAGATCAGGATTTAAATATAAAATTCCTGATTCTTACTATAATTGGAGTTGTTGCAACAGTTTTCTTAATCTCATTCCTGCTTAAACACGCTACTATTACTAACGTAGCCGTAGCTGTAATTTCCTTAGGCGGAATAGGTTTATTTCTTAAAAACGCATTCCAGCAGAAGGGCAAAGCCCGTGCTAGAATGCTGGTTGCTTTGGTCCTGATAGTTCAA
Organism: Lentisphaerota bacterium; assembly: GCA_024225035.1. GTDB lineage: Bacteria > Verrucomicrobiota > Lentisphaeria > Victivallales > Victivallaceae > Zth2. The sequence continues at coordinate 28,329 of JAAEMX010000224.1, read as the reverse complement.
GGGATAATCTTTTTCGTACTGTACGGTCAGATGCCAACCTCGTTAACGTTTTTCGCAGTACACAATGTAAACAACCATCTGCTCGGTTTTAATATTAATCCGGCCAGTTATCAGGTTCTCAACCCCCTGATCATACTTCTAGCTTCTCCTTTGCTGGCGGTAGTTTACACAAAAATCAAGATGTCACACCCAACTAAATTTGCTTTGGGAATGACTTTTTGCGCAGGTGCATTTCTGTTGATGTACTTTGTCAGATTTGCCGCGACCAATAATCTCGTGTCACCAGCATGGATGGTTGGCACTTACCTCCTGCAGTCGGTTGGCGAGCTTCTCGTCAGTGCGCTGGGAGTTGCTATGGTCGCACAGCTTTGTCCGCGAAATATGGCTGGATTTGCCATGGGAGTATGGTTTTTGACAAGCATGATAGCCGGGCCGATCAGCGCCAAGGTAGCATCTTTGTCATCACCCGCCAGCGGAGTTGTCGCTTCAGCACACAGTTCTCTTCTCACATATTCTAATGTATTTACCAATATAGGTTTATTTACTTGCGCGGTATCTGCACTAATGTGGGTTGCTGTACCTGCTTTGAACAGGCTCATCAGGGATGAAAATGTCGAAGATGAAGCTGTTCTTTCAGAAGCTGAACTTGGATTGGAAGAAGCGATCTAAGGTTTCATAAATAGTTGTGGAATGAGTCTCTCCTCCCGGCGGGACTTTTTCCGTTATCGGAGTAATTGCGTATAGAGGGTCTCATGCTTACTGCATCATCACTCTATTAGTTTGTTTACAGTAATTAATAATGGTTCAAATTAATAAAATGGTTCAATAATTATAATACAATATTTCACAATCCACTTCTCGAAGATAATGCGTTAACATAATAACGAGGTTAAACTTATATAAATACGACCTTTCATATGGTGCATTACCTCATAAAAGTGCTCGTCAAACGTTTTTTTACACGCGCTTAGGTCTTATTGTAAGCAAAGCATTTACGTTTTTTTTATAAATATTTGCTTTTTATTCAAATATTAATTAATATTTAAATATAGGCACAAATAATTAAATAGGTGTTAAAAATGACCGTCCCAACAGGCGAACAGGCATTAAAACTAGAAGAGAAACGCAATCAATTTCTTGCGCTTATACGAAAAACTCCTGGTATCTCACGTCAGGAATGTGCCCGGGAAATGCGCGTAAGCACATTTTACGCCAGCCGACTGGTGCCTGAATTGATTGCCGAAGGCATGGTAATTGAGGCAGAAACCAACGAACCGGCTGCTGGTCGCGGCCGCCCATCAAAACCACTGCATCTGAATCCGGACTATGAATACTTTGCCGGTATTGATTTGCAGGCTGAACACTGGCGCTTTGTCATCATTGACTTTCAGGGAAACCCTAAGTTTACCCTGTGCCAACGCTACCAGGCATGCAGTACCCGTGAAGAATATATTGAACAGCTTGGCACATTATTCACTGAAGCACTGGAAAGTGTCAAAGATATCTGGCCGCGCGTCAGCGCCCTTGGCGTTGGTGTCCCAACACTTTTTGACAAAGAAAGCGGCATTATCAATAACTACGAAATTCTCCCGAATTTCAAAAACATCCCAGTGCTCGACATTTACCGCATGGCAACCGGCAAACCGGTCTTCATGTCCCAAGGTATTTTCAACCTTGCAACATTTGACCTCTGGAAGCGCCCTCTAACATGCACCAAGACTGTTATGCTGACAGCGCAGCAAGCCGGTGTATCAAGCGCCCTTATCGCAAATGGCAGAGTTATTTGCGGCTCAGGCATGAAAGCAGGACAAACCGGCCTATACGGAGTTGCCAATAAGCAATTCCTGAAAGATATCTCAGGCCTCCATGCTATTGCTGACAGCTTGCCGAAAATGCCGGAAGGCTTCTGGAAAGGCGAAGCAGCAGCTGTCAAAGAAGCTCTGCGCAAGCCTAACATCAAGAAAGTCATACACGGAGCCATGGACAGTCTGGCTATTGCAATGGTAAATATCGCCGCATTTACAGCACCGGATGAAGTTATTGTTTCTTCTCCACTGCTTAATGGCGACAATACTATATGGAAATATTTCGTGCAGAAATTCAACCAGTTCCGTGAAGAACAGGGACTGGATCCGTTAGCTCCACAAGTTGCGGATAAATCTGAATTCAATGCAGCAATAGGCGCTGGCCTTTTTGCTCTTGAAAATCAGTACCCCTGCTGCGAATAGCCATATTCGGAAAAGCCCTGTCACTTACGGCAGGGCTTTTTTTATTTCCTCTTAAAACTATTCGAAGTTAATTTCCCCAAAACGCTCAGGCAAATGAAAATTTTTCGTACTCAATGGCTTCCAGGAAGCCCAGTGCGGATGCGAGGTTTTATCTCCGCATTTATAGAAATTTGCCCGCCACTTTTGCGTGGAAATATTCCCCTCAGGCATTCCGGTCTTCTTTCTGAGTAATTTAAAAGGAATATAGAATCCTAACTTCCAGTTAGTATCTTCAGCTATTTCAGGCTCAACTACTGAAGGCAGAGTTGTAAATATCTTCATCCCATAAACATCTTCTTCAGTCAAGGCTTTAAAACCGCCAAATCCTGCTTCTCGACGCTCCCAGTCCCAGATATGAAAAACCAGCAGGTTACCACCACAGTTAAACTCAAAATTCAAATAACCATTACCACCTTCTGGCCAGACAAAAAACTCGACACAGCTATCACCACAAACACCTGCCTGAAACTCAGTGGAAACACAACGCACATACTTATCTTTAACATTGAACAAGCCATAAATACCAGACTCATCATAAAGCAGTTTGCATTGCGTATCAGGTTTATGTTCACTGCTTTCCTCTCTGAAACAGTCAATTTTTGCAACATCAGCACAGCTCCAGGCTCCTTCATCCCACGCATCACTAAACTCAATCGGCCCCCTCGCTCTTCTTACCTTATAACTCATTTCAATAGCGCTCTCTTTATTAGTTCAGGCGTTATAACCTTGACCAACTCAGGATGATATTTACCATCCGCCCCCTTGACCAAAGTCTTTACGAATAAATCACGTTGGGCATCACGACTTGCACTAATACTTATAGAGCCCACAACACCCTTGTAATCTTGAATCCTATATAGACCGCCACGGACATCTTTTCCCGGTTCAGTCATTCCAACGGCTTCTGCTGCAATATTTACAACGTCAAAGCCTTGAGCTTCACAAGCTCCCGGCATACGACTTTTCAACGCTGTAAATTCCTCGACAAAAGCTTTTGTCTGCGGCGTATTCAAATCAGGCGAAAACAACGAAGCAAAATAACATTTCCCCGGTTTGTCTCCGCTGTTTTCATAAAAATTTCTTTCATCCCAGCCGTCACTGCCGAAAAGCGAATAATTATATCCTTGAGCTCGAGCCTGCTTAACCAGCTCTACAGCATCAGAGTCATAACATGCGGCAAAAATGCCCTTTGCTTTATTTTCAGTCAAAGTGTCAACCTGATTTTTAAACTCTTTCTTACCATGATAGAAACCAACTCTTTTCACAACCTTTCCACCAAGCTTTTCAAAAGCGAAACCAAACTTACGTCCAAGATCACGGCTATAAGTTCCGTTTTCATCAAGATCCATCATAATGCCTATTTTCGTTACCAGCCTAGAGTCATAAGCAAAATAAGCCATCGCTGCAGCCTGATATGAATCCCTGAAACATGTTCTGAAAACATAGCCATTCCGTTCTGTTACAACATTATTAGTAGCAGTTGAGGTAATCAAAGGAAGTTTATATTTCAAAGCCAACGGCTTCATGGCAAGTGTGCAATTAGTCGAGTAAGACCCCATAACAAGTACGATATCTTTCATTTTCGCCAGCTTCTCAAAGGCTTTGGCTGATTCTCGTCCAACACTTTTATTATCAATTATCACCAGAACTAATTGTTTCCCGTTTACGCCACCTTTTAAATTTATTTTATCCTGCGCAAACTTCATTCCAGCAAGAACTTTTTTCCCATATTCTCCAAACTTTCCGCTTAGCGGTAACACAACTCCTAACTTGACTGCATCCCTAGGAACCGAAGTACTTCTACAACCCGCAATCAATAAAAAAGCAGCCATTAACAGGTAACTTAAAATCTTATATGCTTTCATGCCGAACCTCATGTTTAAACAGTTGCATTTAATTAGATAAAATAGCATTATTGAACAACCTTGCCAACCTAATTAAGGCCTTAAAATAAATTTGTTGCAAAAATGTTTACACATCCTGTTGCCTATTTCGATGTCGAACAGTATATTTTTATCATATTTAACTATTTATTTTAATTATATTTCGGAGGGACAGATGTCTGAAAAAGATATCAAGGTTATCAATTCAGAGCTTTATTTCATACCGGCTCCAATGCGGGTACCATTGAAATTTGGATCGGAAGTAATGGAGTCAATTACTTGTGCTAGAGTTAAACTTACAGTTCTGGGGGCTTCAGGAAATACCGCGGAAGGCTGGGGAGAAACTCCTTTAAGCGTGGGCTAGACATGGCCGGCTGCTCTTTCTTTTGAAGAACGCGAAAAACACATGAAAGAATTCTGTGCCGTTTTAAATGATGCCTGGAAAAATTTTGTTTTTGTTGGACACCCAATGGAAATCGGTCATGAGTTCATGTACAACAAGCTTGATACACTGCTTGATGAATTCAACGCCAAGTCAGAAAACCCAATGCCTCATCTCAGCGCTTTGGTATGCCTTTCAGCTTTTGACATTGCCCTTCACGACGCCTACGGCAACTACCATGGCGTTCCAGTATATGATACTTATAACGCTGAATACATGAACAAAGACCTCAGCAGCTTCTTAACTCCTGCCGAAAAAGCGGATGTATCTTTTGAAGGCAAATATCCATGTGACTTCTTTGTAGAAACAGTTCCCTCCAAACTACCAGTCTGGCACCTTGTCGGCGGCAAGGACTTACTTACCGACGAAGAGCGCACCGGATCTGAACCAGAGGACGGTTATCCAGTAACACTGACAGAATGGCTCAAAGTAGACGGACTGAACTGCCTCAAAATTAAACTATGCGGTAATGACAAGGAATGGGATTATCAAAGACTTGTGGAAGTTGGCAAAATGGCTGCTGAATACGATGTAGACTGGCTTTCAACCGACTTTAACTGCATGGTAACTAATACCGGCTATGTTAATGAAATTCTCGACAAACTGACTTTTGAACATCCTGACGTATTCCGCAGAATCCTTTACGTAGAACAACCTTTCCCATATGATCTGGAAGCTAATCAGATTGATGTTCACAGCGTTTCTGCACGCAAACCTTTATTCATGGACGAAAGCGCCCATGACTGGCAACTGGTGAAACTAGGACGCGAACTTGGCTGGACCGGAGTTGCCCTTAAAACATGTAAAACTCAAACCGGAGCACTGCTCTCCGCATGCTGGGCCAAAGCTCATGGCATGACTTTGATGGTGCAGGATTTGACAAATCCTATGCTGGCGATCGTTCCGCACTGCCTGCTCGCCGCAAATATCGGCACTATCATGGGGGGTTGAATGCAACGCAATGCAGTTCTATCCGGCAACTTCTAAAGAAGAAGAACAAGTTCACCCTGCCCTCTACAAACGCCGCGAAGGCATTGTAGACTTCTCCACCTTGAGTGGATCAGGTTTCGGATATCGCTTACAGAAAATCGAGAGGGAAATGCCGCAGCCTGCTGCAAAATAATAATCAGCAAAAACTATTTAATTTGTTTGAGGATAACATGCACACTATAATGATAATTAATCCAGGACATTTTCATGCCGGACTTGTCCTTCGCGAAAAGCATCCTGCTCTCAATAATGATGTTTATATATATTCAGAAGCGGGACCGGATCTTGATAACTTCATGAAGCTGGCCAACTCGTTCAATAACCGTGAAGAAAATCCTACATGCTGGAATTTTAACCTTTATACCGGTAAAGACTATTTGGCCAAAGCCATAGTTGACGGTAAAGGCGATATCGCTATTTTAGCAGGCAAGAATGACCGTAAAATCTACGACATTGAGAAACTCCACACCGCTGGCATTAATGTTCTGGCTGACAAGCCGTTGACCATTGATGCAGACGGTGTTGATGTCTTATCACAAATCGCAGATAACAGCGCAGCCGTAAATGACATAATGACAGAACGCAATGAAATACATTCAATCCTGAACAAATACCTGATCAAAAATCAGAATGTATTTGGAGACTTTAAGCTGTCAGGAAACTGCCCTGCGGTTGAGAAGAAAAGTGTGCATCATCTCTACAAAATGGTTAACGGAGCACCTTTAGTAAGACCAGGCTGGTACTTTGACGTAAACGTTCAAGGTGAAGGAATTCTGGATGTAAATACTCACTTTGCTGACTTGGTCAAATGGATGCTTTTTGATGATGAAATTATCTCTCAAGAAGAAATCAATTTAAAATCAGCCAGACGCTGGTCAACAATCGTACCGCTTGATAAGTTTAAAACTATCACCAAGCAGGACGCTTTCCCGGCAGAGCTCAAAGATAATGTGGAAGATAACAAGCTCAACCTTTATGCAAACGGGGAACTCTCTTACGCGATTAAGGGAATCCCCGTAAGCCTTTCAGTAGAATGGGCTCTTGAAGCTCCTGAAGGCAGTGGAGATACACATTATTCCATTACTCGCGGCACAAAAGCAAGCATCATCATTGATCAAGGGCCGCACACTGGCGGAAAAACTGCTTTTTACGTTGCTCCAGAGGAAGATTACTCTGAATTTGCCAATGCTCTGAATAAAGCGCTCGAAGATTTTGGAACTTCTGGAATTACAGCAGCCAAAGAAGGTGATCGCTACCGCATTTCAGTTCCGGCGGAGGCCGCTCCTTCTCACGAAGAACATTTTGCAATGGTACTTAACTGCTACCTTGATGCTATCGACGGCGATGGCCTTGAAGATGTTACAGCCAGTGATCTTATAAATAAATATTCACTGCTGGCTCAGGCTCGCAAAAAAGCCTTGAACAGCTAATCATTCAGTTTATTTTCTTAAAGTGTCATTCATACTTCTTGAATGACGCTTTTTTATTAGACTAATTCCAGTCAACTTACTTCATATTTATTATATATCTTATTAATTGCTTTTTAGAACAATGAGAATTATAATATCATCATAGGATATTGCGTAGCAGACTCTTGTATTTACCAAACAATCCTTGAGGGAAATATTGGATTTTTTATAAAAGCAAGAACCCTACAATTTGTAATTGCTGGATATTTTTTATGGAGGAGGACAAATTATGCCGGGCAGAGTCTCAAACTTTATTCTTGACATGGTATCTGACGATCAACTTATCACCACCAGGCTCGAACGATATGGTAAACTCAATGATTTCGTTCAAGTATACAAACGACCAGACTCTTTTGAATACAGAGGATCACCTGATTATTTCGTATATTCTTTATTGCAAATTCAGCAGTAAAAGCACTAAGATGATTCCTTCCGCAACGCCTGGGTTTTATCTTGAACCTTTTTCCATTCATAAACTTCAGCAACTAATACGCTATGCCCGTATTGAATTAGATAATTTTTGTGAAAGCAACAGAGAGGTTAATCAAGAACAACAAAAGTTCCCACCTTACGCTCGCGGCGCCTCCCAGATAGAAAAATACGCCGAATCACATATTGCAGCCGATGATAAATTAATGAATATTATAGCTAAGGCCCCCTATAACCGCTCAATGGAGCTTGAATTTTTTGAAAAATACACCTACTGGAACTCACAGAATCAGTGCTTTGAATACCTGCCAAAACACATTGCCATGTGCCGCACAGCCTTGGAACATTACCATAGAGCCTTAGATTTTGCAAATAGTGGAGGCTTCGACTCACCTCAAAGAGACCAATATATAAACGATTATCTTTCTTTCTTCATAGACAGTGCATACATTATGCTCAGAGGAATATATAATTCAAACAGCACAATTACAGAAGCAGCCTTAATTCTTCTGGGATGCATGCGAGTAGACAAAGCCGGCAACAAAACCAAGGCTCTCACAAACAGAGGAGGAAATCTCTGGCAAAAGGATAACACTCATTATCTAGGCCGGGACAAAATTGGATATTTCTTTTGATTAAAATAGTCTTTTAACTTGCTCAAGTATCTCTACGGGTTCAGCCATGCGCCCAAGGCCGTCATCGCCGCATGCAACCCTTCCTGGCTCAGGGCCAATAAATTCAACATCGCGTGTTTTCAGAATCTCAATATTTTCCTTAACTGCCGCATTCTGCCACATCCGCGGGTTCATGGCCGGAGCTAACAAAACTTTCTCCGTATGGGCCAGTGCAAATGTTGTTAAGGCATCATCACCAATACCATGAGTGTATTTGCCGATAAAGTTAGCTGTACACGGGGCTACCACCAGCAAATCAGCTCTTTCAGCCAAAGCAATATGCTCAGGCTGCCATATCGGCACATCCCAGAGCGTTGTAGTTACCGGATTGCGGGATAACGTTAAAAATGTACGCTCAGTTATCAATTCCAACGCAGATGCGGTCATAATAACATGAACATCATATCCGGCTTGAACCATTTTACTGCATAGGTCAGCAGCTTTATAGGCAGCGATTCCGCCTGTTACTCCGAGAACAATACATTTTTTGCTCTTATCAGACATTGAACCTATCCTCCGGCATACGTTTTGTTGCAAGACGCAATGCTTTGATCAGGCTTACCATTTCAGTAACAGCCTGTTCCAAATCATCATTTATTATAACATAATCGTATTTTTTCCAGAAGCTAATCTCGTGCTTAGCTTTTTCCAGACGCTGCTTAACCTGTACTTCAGAATCTGAGGCCCTGCCGCGTAAACGCTGCTCAAGCTCACTAAGAGAAGGAGGTACAATAAAAATAAACTCAGAGCAACTCTTCAGCAGTTCATCTTTTTCAGCTGCAGCCTGAATCTGCAAGGCTCCCTGAATATCGATATCCAGAAAAACATCTTGACCGCTTTTCACTTTTTCAATAACTTCATTTTTTAAAGTGCCATAATAGTTACTGAAAACCTCAGCGTATTCAACAAATTCGCCACGGTCAATCCGAGAAGTAAATTCGTCTTTTGAAATATAGTAGTAATCACGCCCGTCCTGTTCACCAGGCCGAGGATTACGTGTAGTACAGGAAACCGAAAAACCTAGCTCAGGCAACAGTTCTCGTACTTTACCACAAACCGTTGACTTGCCGGTGCCACTTGCCCCGGAAACAACAATCAACATTCCATTGCGTTCTGTAACATCGTTACTCATAAGTACCTAATCTCACTTTACGCTTTGTAAACATTCGGAGCTGCGGGAGCTGCGTTTCTGGTATCGATTACCAGCTTGGCATCTTTAACCAGCTGCTCGTAGTTAATATTGTCATGAGCTGTAGAAATCAGCACAACATCATATTCGGAAGCCTTTTCAATCGGCGCACTTGGCGTCCCCTCAAACTGAGGCCATTCACGCATATGCGGAGCCTTTAAGCAGTAAGGATCATGGAAATCAACATCCGCACCACGCTCCTCCAACAGTTCCCACAGCTTAAAACTGGGGCTTTCACGTGGGTCATCAACATTTTTCTTGTAAGCTAAACCAACAATAAGAATTTTACTGCCTTTCATGCACAAGTCATTCTTATTCATAATCTCAAGCATTTGCTGAATAACATGATAAGGCATATTTGTATTAATTTCACCAGCCAACTCAATAAACTTAGTCGGTGAATCATATTCACGCGCTTTCCAGGTCAGATAAAACGGGTCAATCGGAATACAGTGCCCGCCAAGGCCAGGCCCGGGATAAAACGGCATAAAGCCAAACGGCTTAGTCTTCGCAGCCTCAATAACTTCCCAGACATCAATGTCCATCTTGCTAAAGATAACTTTCAGCTCATTAGCAAGTGCAATATTTACCGCACGGAATATATTCTCCATAAGCTTAGTAGCTTCAGCAGTATCTGTTGAAGTAACAGGTACCGTACGGCAAATAATAGTGCCATACAACGCTTCGGCCACTTTTAGACTGGAATAGTCAATACCACCAACAACCTTTGGAATATTGGAAGTTGAGAATTTATCGTTGTTTGGGTCTTCACGCTCAGGCGAATATGCTACCAAAAAATCTTTGCCAGCCTTGAGGTCAGTACTTTTTTCCAGAGCCGGAACTAGCACGTCACGTGTTGTTCCCGGATAAGTAGTTGATTCGAGGGAATAAAGCTGTTCTTTCCGAACATATGGAGCAAGAGATTCAGCCGTTTTTACAATATAGCTCATGTCCGGCTCACGGTGATGTGTAAGCGGAGTCGGCACACATATAATTATAACATCACATTCAGCAGCTCGTGAAAAATCCACAGTAGCATCAAACAGGCCGGCATTATTAATTTCAGCAAGATGTTCAGAAGGAATGTGTTTAATGTAAGTCCTGGATTTCTTTAAAGCTGTAACTTTCTTAGAGTCTATATCCAGCCCCAATACAGAAAATTTTGCCTTGCAGAATTCAATAACCAACGGCAGACCGACATATCCCAGTCCAACAACGCCGATTTTCGCTTCCCGCTTATCAATTTTTGCAATAAGTCTTTCGTGCATAGCTTATCTCTTTCGTTATTTAAACAGCTTCATACTGCTGTAATTGCGGTTTCATCAAAACAAAAAATAGCTCAAAACTATTAAAAATCAACTCTTTCAAGCAATATCAACACTTTGAGCACCTTTACATTCCTTTTCCCAATCAGAAAAGTTCCAGCGCAACGGAAAGTCTCTGCACTGCTGCGGCTTCACTGGATTAATTGCACAACTGCAAGAATTGTCTTCATAAAAAATACAACGTCCGCCCTCATGTTCTATAAGGGTCAGATTGCGACGGTCATGCGTCAGAACAGTATATTTGGCTGTAAACTCTTCCATTGTCAAATCAAGAAATGCAGCAATGCCATCAACTTCCTTATTCTGCAGCCTGACATAGCCCGACCAACAGCAGCAAGTTCCACAACGCGCACACTTGAAACCTTTATTAGACATATTACAACCCTAAAAAAAACAGGGTATTGCCGCAGCCATACCCTGTGAAATTACAGATAAACCTAAAGCTTATTCGAAGCTTTCAAAAGTTAAATCATCGCCTTTCAAGTCAATGAAGAAAATACCTGTTACAAAATCAGCTATGTCGATCGGATGCAGATAGAACTCAACCTCAAGACCAAGACCGACCGCTCCACCAACTTCCCAGTAATCCCTGGCACCTTCGTAAATATCATAAATTCTTTGCTCAGGACTACAGAAGCCATCGTAATGCTCCCAGTATTCCTTTACCAGACGTGTAGTATTAGTCCTTTCAGTATCTTCAGCTCCCATACAAAGGAAAGCCATATTCCAGCCATTCTGCAGGCCGGCACCATACTGACGGTTATAATCTTTAATCAACTTCGCGGTAGCGCCGATCCCGGCACCAAACTGACAAGCATGAGTTGCTTTAAATTCCAAACGGGCAACAGGTCCAACACCAACATTAAGCGTAAACATGTCAAATGCATCAATGATGCGGTTAGGAATGTAAAGAAAAATTTTATCTACAACACCATCAGCCTTGGCACTGAAGCCAGTAGTCAACATCATGGCGCAAACAAACAAAAATGCGATTTTTTTCATTGACCGATCCCCATATTTTGGAATAGTTATAACTTTTGCTTATATCAGTAAAAAGATTAAACACGTAATATCAATTATTAAAGTAATCATTTTTTGCGTTTATGCAAATATAAAATGATTATATTTTTACTAAAGACGACTGTTAAAATCATTATTTTGGAATCTTATAAAGGATAACATCAATGACAATGTTTTACTACATACAAGCTCAGTTTTGTTATGATAGTTTTGTTGAAATTCTGTTAAAATCAGTAAAATGTGTCATATCAAACTACTCAAAAGTTTGAAATTTTTAGTTTTTGATGCTATTTTTTTATGTTCACAACTATAATAATAAAAAGATTATCGAATTATTCGGGGTCGTCTAATTTCTTTTTGACAGGAGACTGAGATGAAAGCATTAAATGTTTTTTTAAGCATTGTTGTTCTTTTGCTTGCTATTGCTTCCGCGGTTTTTTCCTATTTCCTTTTTGAAAAACGCCAGCAAATGATCATTGGATGGGAAAAAATGGCAAAAGCCATCAACCAATCAGTCACAAGCCTTGATACAGGCAGTGGAACAGAAGTAGCCAAACAAGTATCAACTGAAAATCTTTCTCATAAGAAATTCAATGAATTAGACAGCCACCTCCCTAAACTGAATGAACAGTCTCAAAAAATCATCAAACAGCGTGATGATTTCTCCAAAGCACTCAGACAAATTGCTCAAGTAATAGAGCTTGAAAATACTGCAGACATCAAAGAATTCCAGAAACTCGCGACCTACTCCCCTAACAAATCTCGTGTTGTTGAAGGCATTGAGAATATGAAAGAACGTCGTGACAGGACACTCAGAATGATCTGCGAAACAGCCAGAAAAGTTGGCACAGACATTTCAGTCAACGACCTTAAAGGTGACAACTACGCTGGTGAATTCAGAAAACTTGACGACAAAATTGCTAATATCCAAAGTAAATTCAGTGTTTACAACAGCAATTTCAGAAGAATTGCCCGCATGGTAGGCGCTCCTTCACCTACTTTCTCTGACAATCAATACGAAAGCTCTCTTTCTAAGATTGCCAGTTCAGTATCAACTATGAAATCACAATACGATTCAGCCAAAAAGAAACTCAGCACGAGCAACGGCAGGATTTCAAAGCTTAAAGATACTATTTCAGAGAAAGATGGTCAGATTACCAGCCTGAATAAAACTCTTACTGTTAAAGAAAAAGAAATCAACCGCCTTGCCAACATCATTCACGGCGGCAAAGGTGGAGCTAAAAAACTTGCTGATCTCAAACTGTGGCAGACCGGGTCTCCTGAGTCAAGACGCGCAGTTCAAGGCAAAGTTATAGAAGTTAACGACCGCTACGGCTTTATTGTTGTAGACCTCGGTAAAAATACTCGTGTCAAGCAGCAGATTGGCAAAAAAGTCAACAGCGTTGACCCGATTATCAAAAACGACACTGACATGATTGTAGCACGCAACCTTGCTACCGGTAACGGTGAGTTTGTTGGTAAAATCAAACTATTCAAAGTACACAACGACTGTTCAATTGCAAAAATAGTACCCGGCAGCACCGGAGAACGCAGAGTAAAAGTCGGTGACACTGTGTACTTCTCTAACGATCAGATTGCTCAAATGATGAGCAGTAAGTAAAACTGGAGGCAGGCTAGTGTTCCAATCAAAATTCTTTTTTGTTATGATCATTTTGGCACTTTTGGCTATGATCGGCACCCTTGTCCTTCAAGTTGCTGAGATGAACCAGTATGACCTCATGAATTCAATTGTCGAGCGTTATACCGGTTCGGATAAGTCTGCTGTTGCGGAAAAAGCTTCGCCGGCTTCTTCTGAAAAAGCAAATGCAAAAAAAGACAAAGCTGCAAAAGCTGAATAAAATCAAATGAAAACATCAAGATATCTCATAGCTATTGCTTTATTAATTTCGGTATTTGCATGCACTCTATTGAGTGGTTGTAACACCGAAGCTGAGAAACGCGGGTACAGCAGTATCCCGCAAAACTACCCTGCAACCTGGGAACAACAGCAACCAATGGGTAATTAACGTTTTTTTTCGTTTTTCGACTTGCGAAAAACGGATAACGGGCTATTATATAGTTCTTCGGCTCGGGGTATAGCGCAGTCTGGCTAGCGCATCTGCTTTGGGAGCAGAGGGTCGCAGGTTCGAATCCTGCTACCCCGACCATCCTTTTCTCACTAATAATTAACAACTTACAGGTTTTGCAAAACATCAAAAAATTTTAATTAATTTTTTTGATCTTACCCATACCTTACTTCGTAGGGCAACATATAGCGACATATTGCAACACATAACGACAAAGTTTTATAGATAGAGCCTTTAGCAAATGAGGCTTTGAAAGACTCTATCACTAGAAAATATTTTGAAATATTGTAAAGCTGCATTCGCATAACTCAATCCCCGTTATACTACACATAGCATGCTTCAAAAATTATATTAAATACAAAGAGGAGAATTTTATAATGTCGAAAGCAGTTATACTACTTAGTGGAGGACTTGACTCTGCAACCTGCCTTGCCATTGCTAATGATCAAGGCTATGATTGCTATGCTTTAAGTTTTGATTATGGTCAACGCCACACCAATGAGCTACAGGCTGCAAAAAACATTGCTGCTTCAATTGGTGTAAAAAACACGTTGTGATTAATATTGACCTTAGACTTTGGGGTGGCTCTGCTCTTACTGATGACATTGATGTGCCTGACGCGGATACGAATTTTGATCATATTCCAATTACATACGTTCCTGCCCGGCATATGATGATTCTCTCACTTGCGGTAGGCTGGGCAGAGGTGCTTGAAGCCCGTGATATCTTTATTGGAGTTAACTCTATTGAGTATTCCCTCTACCCAGATTGTCGACCACAATTTATTGACGCTTTCAGCAAATGTGCAAAACTGGGAACAAAAGCTGTAGATGAAGACTGGAGTTTCAATATTAATACGCCATTACAGTATATGAACAAGGCTGAAATTATCAGGGTTGGACATGACCTTGGCATAGACTACGGGATAACCCACAGTTGTTATAACCCTGATGAGAACGGTCTAGCATGCGGCAAGTGCGACAGTTGTTATCTGCGCCACAAAGGTTTTGAAGAGGCTAATATCGAAGACCCGACAAAATACCAGAAGTGATTATAAGCTTGGTATAATATAATGGAATGCCGCTTTGGATTAACAATAAGCCAAGAATGTTGAGCGAATAATTCCAATTATTGTACATTTTCATTTTCCAATCCAACATTTTATATTTAGAGTCGTATTTTCAAAGTGCCAGCCGCTACTGAAAAACCAGCAACCTAACCTCTATAAAAATGATCATACTTTTATGCAGAATTGACTGTACTAATGACTCTATCAAACTCGCCCCTTTCTGTAAATATTAGTATTAGTCTGACCGCCAGAAATACAAACTCTAAGCAAGCTGTAACTTTTTCTACAAAAAATTCTTGATAAAGTTTATAGTTTCCCTTTCCATATAGTTCTTTTAGTAGTGTTATTCCACCGCATTTATACCAATGTTTTAAACTTTTATTAGCGGCTAGGACTTTTGCCAATATCCATTCATGGTTTCCAAAAACAAAATGGTAACGAGGGTCAAATCGCATCATCTTTGCGTAGTCGATCAAAATAGAAACAGACTGTGGTCCCCTGTCAATGAGGTCACCGACACATATAACTTGATCATTCTTCTTTAATTCTCTTTTGAGGTAGTTTTTTATGGTTTTATATGCCTGCATATTGCCATGAATATCACTAAATAAATATACACCCATTTTTTGTTTCCGTTATTTCTAAGGAGTAAACCTTCTTAAAGCAATTTATGTGCTCAAAACTGACTAAAAACAATTAGCTAGACAAGATGTTTTAGGCTTTGAAATCCCTTTGATTCCATAGCTTTATAAGACAATATCGGCTTTGTTCTTTTAATCCACATATTAACAATTCAATTTATAAGAATAGCAATAATCATTGTTGTCGTTTAAAATGGTCTATAGCTATAGTTTAAAATCTCTTTAATATAAAATGTTCTCAACAAAGCAAATTTTAAATTACTAAACTGGAAGTCTTTGTCATCTATGCCAATTGAATAAACTTTGGATTTCAGCATAAACAAAAGCTTCGGCATTTGCAGCAATTTAGGGTGTTACAAATCAAAACTTAGAATATACGAACTCTTTAATCTCATATCTCCAAAGAAGCATTAATGCAGGTACATAACTCCTCAGAATTTATTCTCAAATAGTTTCTTCAAATTATTAATAACCTTTTTTGAATATTATTAAAGAATTAGAACCGTTTTGCTTTTCAAAATGCGAAGATCTTTAATATAAAGCATGATTGCCATTTAGCAATGTCATACTTGGACAATTGAGATGAGTAAGAAAGTCAAATTAAAAATTTTCTACTTTTTAAGCCAGTTGTTGCAGCAGGCTTTGTTTGCAGTCTTTTTATACCTTTATAAAAATAAAAGTTCTAGCGGACGTCAACATGTGATTAAATTTGTCAGGAAATGTCTTTCATTAAGAAAAAAGAATAAGATAAATATCATAGGTGAAATAAGAAATTGCTGTAAGGGGTATGGTCGGTTATCAAACAATTCCAGTTCTAATGAATTTTCACGTATCAGAGTTTTTGCCAGATGCGGCATTTTAACGAATTATATCAAGGAACAAAAGTTAACCCGCTTGACAATTCCCAAAGTGCAACATCAGAAAAATTTAAAGAACTAGATAGAATATTGAAAACCTATACATCAATTGCTCTTTATCCGAGATAATATATTTCTGGGAACCAGTTCTGGATTTCAAAAAGCCACCTACAGTGCTAACCCATTTCAGGTCAACACTGTGGATTGAGTTTATCACAATAAAAAACATCTCAGACAAAACTATATTTAGTTTTCATAGAATTTAAAAAGATCAAAAAATTATCATTGACTGGAACAATTCGTATGCTTTAGCTTACTAAAGAAGTATAGTGGATGAGAATTTTGAATGGGAGTAATTGATTATGAAGAAAACCTGCTTTACATTTGGCGTAGATATATGGCGCTAAGTAATTTATTATATTAATCTTATGTTCCTTTAATCTCACAGTTAAGTACTTATTCATATACAAGATTTGTGTGATCTAGCGAAAAAAATTAATATTATACTTTACTGGTCAAATATTGAAGCATCAATACCCTTATTCTTATAAACTTTCCACAATTGGTACATCAGGTTATTTAATATTGTATAAATATGAAAAACTTAAAACAAAAAATTGCTCAATTGAAAAAGAAATTTAAAAAATCAAATTATATACATTAATTGAATTGTATATTGTTATAAATAAAATATGAATTTAATTTAAAAAACATATCTTCAGGGAGAAGTGACTTTGAAAGAACATATTTGATTATGAATGCAACATTTCAGGTCTGAAGAAAGGCCATTAATTTTATAATTTCCACACAATCATTTAAATAGATAGCAGGAGTATATCATGAATAATACGGACTTCATTTTATGTATGGTCATTGCCTGGTGGCAATGGGTCGTAAAAGAAAACAATAGGAATTCCAACTTCCCTTTACCGCAGGTTTTGGATCAAGATGACCCGGGTAACGCTCTTGATTATATTCAAGCTATGATTTCGGAAAAGCCCAGAAAGAGGTTAATGAAACTTTTATGGTCTCCTGCCAGACCGGAATACAGTTTAACTGTTCAAATTCCTTCATATTCAGGCTCATATAGTGAACTACCCAAATCTCCTAGATCTAGCGATGTCGGGAATGCCGCACCATATGTTGCCACCCATCGCTCTGGCAATTTAACCCCTAGAGGGCAAAAACGTTTTACATTTTTTGAAACCAAGGAAAGTACTCATAATTCCTGGTACTGGGGCCATGACCAAAAGAAAAAAACTCATGCAGAAGCTGTTTTGGCAAGTTCATTAAACCCATCAGTGCCAATTACTATAAATTCAACAAAGGATATACCTCATACAAAAACTCGTAAGTCTACATCTTGTTGTCCGCTATGTGCCATGATAGTATCCGGTACTGGCCGAATCGTTACAAGAACACATTTAGTATTATGTCAATACTGGGATTTCGAGGAACACTCCAGCGAGCTTCATCCTGAAGCAACTAAGAAACTTACTACCTGGTTTAAAACCAAATTCAGCCCAAACCTGAAAGCTGTATTGAAACATAAATTTAACTGTTATAGTGACGAGAATGGATCATTATATAAGCTTTTTACTAATGCAGAGTCTGAATGCACCTGGGATACTCTTTTTAGAGCAGTTGCAAAAGAAACACAAACAAACTATGCTTTTGGTAATGCCATATCAGAAAGTATCGAGACTTTTACAATAAATAATGTTTCTGAAGATTATCTCTTAAGACATTTACCGGAAGAACGGCATGACAATTATTTATACCATACGACACCAGCCCCGACTTTCTATAACTGCATTGCCAAAAATGGACTTTTGACCGCTCACAGTGTGAATAAGCAATTCAAACCATGGGGAGGAGGAGCTACAATCACCGCCAAGGAGAGTATGCTTGCAGCCCGAGCACTAGGTAATATCAGGAATTTTATCATACACTTGGCGAAAATGTCTTTCAACCCAAAATCATCACTCATCGGCGAACTAACCAATAGAAATGTACCATCAATATTCAAAGGTGATGTTATAAATATATTAAGACAGGATCGCTGTATAGATAACATCGAATTACATGCAAACACCCTTGTCCACCAAGCGTTAATGAAAAAAGGGATTAAAAAATCGCAGCTATCAGAAAAAGGTCCAGTTAAAAACTTTATCGATGAGAATTATTACACGCCGATTAATAAAAAAGCATTTATCGCAATGTCTGAAGCAGCACAAGCTGTAGTATTAAAATGGCAAAATTTGACAAACCCTAATGTCGATACGAGCAGTGTAAGGTCTAAAGTATTAAAACCGTCCAAGTTTGTAAAAAAAACCACTGAAGAG
This sequence comes from Lentisphaerota bacterium, assembly GCA_024225035.1. Classification (GTDB taxonomy): domain Bacteria; phylum Verrucomicrobiota; class Lentisphaeria; order Victivallales; family Victivallaceae; genus Zth2. Next base: position 9,642 of record JAAEMX010000224.1, on the reverse strand, counting down.
TTAAATTTGCTGGAAAAGCTGCAGCTGAGACAATATAAAATGGCGGAAAAAAGACATAAACAGCTTCTAAAAACGTATAAGAAAAAAATTAAACTTGAAAAAGAAAAACAAAAAAACGCTATTTTCAGGAATCATGTCAATACCTTTCAACTCGAATCTCTCAAAGATGCGCCTCAATCACTTGGAGGGTATAAACCAGTTCTATCAAAGTGCCGACTTTATGTATATGCATCCATAGCTGAACTTGCGAGCTGCATACTGGAAAGCATCGTTGTATCTCAACATAATTATTTTGTTTATGACAAAAACCTGAAAAACATCAATGATAAGTTGGGAGGGTATATGAAATACCATATTAAGGCAAATCACAAAGCAAGTGTAGTCATCAGGATTCCAAAAAGTCTTATACCTGCCCAACACTTACGTCCGGACTCACAGGAATCATCAGCTGTAATAACCAAGCTAAATATAAATCCAAAAGACATGAGCTACGCATGGATAACACATGCTCCAAGTGCTACGACTGGAGCGATCGACGTTACGAATGTGCAATGGATAAAACTGTCCAACCAAATGTGGACAAAGAAGATGCCAGTAGAGGTCTATGGAGCACCTCAACTAGTGTAACCGTACTGTAAGCAGCATTCAGGTCTATTGAACATGCTTGAGGAGAGAGAGGAGCTAAAGGTGCTGTGATTATGGAATTCTTAAGATCATAGCCATGTGTATATAGCGTGTTCTTTGGGTAAACAGGAAGAGTTTTTTCAAACCAGCTGTGCAACAGGCTTTCCATACTTTTAGCTCTCACAGCCCCATCATCTATACAATGCCTTAATCTGATATTTTATTAACTGAACAAAATTCTTCTCATTTTCTAGAATTTAAGAAAATTTTTAAACATCATATAGATTTTTGTCAAGGGATTCATACGCTAACACTTTGACCTATTTTAAGTTTTTCATGAACTTAAAGATAATATTATATAAGAAATAAATTAACTTACCGGCATGACCTTACAAAACTTCTCAGAAATATTGTATAATTATTCATAACTGCGCACATCACCATTACCATACTAACTGTAACTATCTAATTAGCAATGCCTAATTACAATTTTTAACATTTTTACCTAAACAACAAAACAATCACTGCAATATTGTAATCTAAATCTATAAGCTTTGAAGGGAAGCCAATCAGTACATTGTCAGCTGACTTGCACAGCCAATATTGATAATGTACTACTTAATTCTAAAACCCAGTCTGACAGTCAGGGGATTATCAGTCAGGTTTTAGAGAAAAACCAATAAATCTATAAATTTTAGTTAGGGAGTTTAAAATGAAAAAAATTCTAGTTTCGCTGTTGGCAATCTCATCTTTATTTACTGCATTTAGCGCATTCTCAAAAGATGTTAATTTTATTTGTTATTCAAATTCGTCAAGTAGCAGCCTTGCACTTCAAATGTTCTATAAATCTGTAACAGATGAGCTTGATAAACAACAGCCTTTTTATGATGGCAGCTCAGGTGAGCCTATTATCGCAAAATGTACCTATTCACAGTATAGCTACGCCAAGGCAAGCAGCTATGTTGTGACAAAAAATCAAAAAATAATCATTATATTCATTATGCCGGAAAAGGGATATAAAACGTCTCAGCAAATGGAGGCATTCTATAAAAAAATGATTATGGATATAAGAAACGATAATCCTGATGCTATTATTTGCGGCACATATTTCATATCAGCATATTCTCCGGACAATCCTAATCCCAGTGATTTATATAATGCCTTTTATAATGCTTTTCACAGTTTTCCAAGCGACAAAAATATAGTATCTCTCGAATATAACCCTGGCGATGGTGCTCAAAAACTGGTATTCAGCCTGTACCAACTTTATGGACCAAACGGACCAATGAGAAGGCAATTAGTTTTTAAGTAATGTAAATCAAGAATAGATTATTATCATTTGTTGCTCTGGCCTGCTTGTGCCGGCCAGAGCTTTTTCACTTAAATAACCATATGGCTGTTATACGAAATATATTGCATCAAAAAGATCAGTTTTCTATCCACACTGAGACTTTGCCACCCTTTGTTTCAAACGGTGCCCAGCCCCATTCATTTGTTAGTATAGTTTTATTAACGTGACCAGTTATATCATTGTATCTGCAATGTGGTTTCCCGGTTTCCATCCACTTTGTGTCATCACCCGAGTTGGTCATGACTACGGCCATACCCCTGTGTTTGTTATCGCCCTGGAATGTCCAGCCGATAGTGTGTCTGTGGTCAAAGTAATCACGGCGTTGCCCAAAGGTATATTTGTTTCTTGCATCCATAAACAGATCAATCATGTATTTGTGTGAATCCATCCATATTTCATACCCTTTGTCATGATAATGAGCTCCGTAGTAATCCGCTTCGAAAACACACGGATATCCATCATCCCTCAATAAAACAATTGCATATGCCAGCGGTTTAAACCAGGATTCAACTAATGACTCCAGGCTCTGTAGAGGCTGGGTATCATGATTGTCTACAATTGTTACAGCCAGCAACGGATTCTCTTTGACCAGGGTATTATCAAGAATAGAGCCCATATCATAACTTTTCCCGGCTCTGGATGCCCAATGAAAATTGTAATGCAGCGGCGCGTCAAAAAGATGCATCCTTCCTTCGGTCTCATCTATGTACTTACGAAGCCGCTTGATATCAGACGACCAGTATTCGCCAACAGCAAACAGGTCTTTCCCTGCGTAATTCCTCATGTCATCAAGCCAATTTTTGAAAAAGAATGAGCGAACATGCTTAATGGCATCAATACGGAAACCATCGACCACAAATGTGTCGAGAAACCACTTACCCCAATAATGCACTTCTCCCCTAACCTGCTCGTGATCAAAATCAAGATCACATCCCATAAGGAAATCGTAATTAACATTTTCATGGTCCACATGAGTTTCAAAATGCTTGTCTTTAAGTTTGTATATGCTTCCATATTCTTTTGTCGCGTCAAAGTGCCACCATTGCCACTTCATATCTGAATAGGTATTTGCGCGCCCAGGGAATGAATAATAAGTCCAAAGCTCCCTGCTGAGCTTTCCACTTATTTCCTTATTCCTGTCATATGGATCAACCACAACGACATTATCAACCCATTGCCTGACATCAGCACCCATTTTATGGTTCAGCACAACATCGGCATAAACCTGCAAACCTGCTTTATGTGCTTTGCCTATGCATTTTTGATACTCATCTTTCCTGCCGTATTTAGTGCGAATGGCCCCTTTTTGATCAAACTCACCACAGTCAAATAAATCGTAAACTCCATATCCTACATCATCAATCCCGCCCATTCCTTTATACGCAGGAGGCAGCCATAGCGCCGTAAAGTTTTTGGCTTTCAACTCTGTGGTTCTACCGGCCCATAAATTCCAAAATTCTCCATCGCTTGGCGAATACCAGTGAAAAGTCTGAATCATTACTCCTCTTGACATAAAAACTCCTGACTTTAAGTAAATTTATTTAATTATGAAATAAGTTCTTACCAAAAAGAAATTTTGCGTGGAGCTCGTCTGCTTTTGCTGAATGCGATATAAGACTTTAATATAAAGTCAATTTATCTGTACGCAATTTTCTATGGGTTTAAATAAAAAAGTTAAAATTAACAAAATTATTTAATTTTAATATTTTGATTAACTTTATATTCCAAACAAGGCTAATTTTTATACAACATACAGTTTTTTACCAGTATCTATAAATTTTATAATTAACAAGATATACAAATTTTCTCAAAATCATTAAAAAATGTAACCAAATATAATTTTCTAACGACATACAGCTTAAATATGGAGCGTTGTGTATGTGTCTTCAGATATAAAAATTATGTAGAATTCGGGTGTTTTCTTTCATAGTTTTTATATTCTATATGCATTTATCGGAAGACTAGTTTCAGAGGTAGCTAAAATTTAAAAATCGAGAATTCTATTTAGTCCAATTGCATGCATCAAAGTTGCAACAGTAATAATTTTGATGTGTGCTTGCCGTCTTTGAAACTACTTCCCCGCACACATAAAGAATTATTTTATGTAATTAGTTCTTATCTGCTAAACAATTAGCACAGCCTTCATAGAGTGTTATTTGAAAATTATATGCATTAGAGGATGTGAGAGGAAAGGCATTTTGGTACAATGTAGTTGCGGTTGTGGTGAGTTTACATTGCGAAGAATTCACTGCAACAATGGGATCGATTTATCGTAAAATTTTAGAGGAATTTAGTATGTTCAATAATGCATTTTCTGGTCGGAACACATCCATTTTTCATGAAGGGTTTAACATAAAACTGTTTTGCCCAGACATGATTTGCGGATTCGAATCATCAGTTTTCAACGTCGCTCTGTAGAGGTGTTTTATGACGGTATATAGTCAAGATAATCGTAATCTCAATATCGAAGTTGACGGCAAAACTGATAAAGACGAATATGGCAATAATTATGTATTGCTTTCAGAGATTTCTGAAGGCTCTTTTCAAGAATTATCAAAGCAGTTTCACATTAAACTAGTACTGTTGTCTCCATCTTCGCATTCTCCTTTAACTCCCGAAAAAATGCTTGGCTGCAATACAACGGTCAAAATCAAAAAAGATGACGGTTCATGGCGTCTGTTTAATGGAATTCTTTCTAATTTTACCTTTAAAGGATATTATTCCTATTCTGAACACTGCGGCAAGTCGTATAACCCGGATCTTTATGAGTACAGTGCTGTCCTCAGCCCCAAAATGCTGATGATGAAGAACAGTTTAAAAAGCAGAATTTTTCATTCTAAAAAACCAACGTCTGTAATTAAACAAATTCTCAATGAATGGAATATTAATTATGACGCTAAATTGGAAAATGGTTCAAAAAATAATGTTAAAGCTTATTACCAACTTGAACAGATTGTTCAATACAAGGAAAGTGATTTTGATTTCATTTCCCGCTTGATGCAGAAAGATGGAATTTATTATTACTTCTGGCAAGGAGAAGAAAATGGCAACCCTGTTCATAAGTTAATTTTAAGAGATTCTAATTTGTCCTCTCAAATGAACCTGATATATGATTATGACGGCGGCACAAACGATGTCACCAGCTTTTATCAAGGAGAAAATGTAGGGCCAAATAATGTACGCATTGATAACTATGATTACAGGCAGGCGGATGTAACCTTCTTTAATTATGATGATACAACTGTAAATCAAAAAACAAGCCTCGGATCTTATGCGAAAAAAATGCAGTGTCAAAAATATGACGCTGATTTCATTTGCACTGATGATAAATCCGACGCATCTAAATATCGCAAGAAATTAAAGAATCTTGAAGTACAGCGTTTGCAATGTGCAAATTTTGACTGGCAGGGTCTTACCCAAAACCGTGAAATTATACCCGGAAAATCCTTTACAATGACAGGCTATCCTGCCGGTGATGTACATGGCTTGATTACAAGGCTTGAATTTACTGCAAAGACAACATCTTTTTCTGTTATAAACTCTGCATTACATGAAGATAAAAAATCCAGTTTCAATGCATCTTTCTATGCTCAGGACTTGAAAAAAGTTTTCAGACCGCAGCAAACAATAAAAGAACCAAAGATTTTTGCAACAGTCAATGCTAGAATTATAACAGAAGACATAACCGAAAATTATAATCCCTCCAACGATGTCGGATTTAATGATGACTTAGGCGGAAATCCTGTATATGTTGATAAAAAAAATCGTATAAAAATCCTCATGAACTGGCGCAATACCAAGACAGAAGAAAGCACTGGCAGTGGTGAAGATTACCAAAGGCCTGACTTTACAACAATGTGGTTAAACGCCAGGTTTGGTCAATTATGGGCAGACCCGACCAGTGGTAAATTTGACATTCCACGTAAAGGGCAGGAAGTACTGGTAACATTTGTTAACGGCAACCTTTCTCAGCCTGTTGTTATTGGAAGCCTTTATAACAGTGTGGTAACTCCTCCAATTGATACTGAAATAGCGGAGGGGGTTTATGGCTCCTTAATGCGTACTACCGGTATTTGTACCAACAATGATGATGATGATGATGATGTAACTTATGGTGTGCCCAGCTCATTTGCTAAAAATGCTAAAAATACTATGCCGCTGCCAATGTCTGCTTTCGATCTTGGTAAAGCTGATAATCAGAAGGGGTATAATGAAATATCAATGTATAGCATGGATAATAGCCAATTTAGTGAATCGAAATATGATGATACCAACTTCATGTGTTCATGGTTTTTCCCGGCCGGAGCCCCTCCGGTATCAACCCTGGTCGGCTATAAAGATGGTCTGGGTTCAGGATCAGCCGGCAAGAATATGTTCTTTGAGGGAATCAATATGTATTCCAATAAAGATGTTCTCAGTCAGGCTACACAAAATCAGGTTATTAACGCAGGCGCAAATGTACAGATTAGCGCTGCCACATCAATCACTCTGCAGGTTGGACGCAGCAAAATTTCTATTACAGATAACGGCATTATAATGAAAAATACATTTGGTGCTAAGGATAAATATGCCGGCTACCTGGCTGCTTATCAAGACGTTGATGATAACGCACCTTCTAAACCTTCCTGGGGCTTGAACTCCTTTAGCTCGCAACTGCTGCTTTTGCCTGGTCTGGGGGCGATGACTGCACCCCTTTCATCAGTTACAGGCACATATCTGGCTAATGTAAAAACCTGGTGGGGCTCTGAGTGTGGGGGCCTGATTGGTAATACCGGAGTGACCGGTATGGCTACTAATGTCAAAGGCGGTTTTGATATAATGTCCAGCATTGTTAATCTTAGTAAATTACTTAATGAGTTAACTCAGGACACATGTAACAATGTCGGCACCAAAGCCAGCCTTTACGGTGGTGGCTCTGTCAGCGCAAGTACTTGGCTTGTCCTTCAGTGTTTGCTAATTAAGGCTATACTAGAAACAGTTTTTGGTGCAGCTACAATACTAAAAGTAATGTTTACAATGCAGACTTCGGCTGTAGATCTTAAATATAATAAAATGTCTCAAAGCAGCGCCACTGCTTTAATTTCAGCGCCTTCAGTCGGCATCAGAGGAAATCCTCTAGGCGCTTACATCGATCTATTCAGACAACTTCAATTGTTTGGGCTTGGGGGAGGATTGGCAACCATGGCTGAAAACGCTGCTATTAGCGGTAAAGAAGTTAACCCTGTCGGTATAGAAAACTACACCATTGATGAAAATCACGTTAAGGTGCAGGAAAATGATATGAAGGTTCAAAAGAACGATGGAGTTGTTTCTCAATCCGAACTTCAAGCTCAAAAAGACAAACTTAGTGTGAGTGATGACGATAATAGCGTTGTTGATACTGGGCTGAATGTTACTGCGCAAGAAATGGGTGTTTCATCAGTTGAATCCAAAATCAGCGAAACCGAAGTTAAGGCTGTTGAACAACAAACTCAGGCTTATAAGGGACACTGGAAAAGCCTGATTGTAGACATGCACAATATGGACATCGTGATGTAAGGCTGTTGCTTAAAAATTTGTATAAAATAACAGGAGAATTATTATGTCCTGGGACGGAAAAGATTTTGACAAGCCATTGATAATGCTTGACTTTAAAACACCACAGGAGGCTATAAGCAAAAACGCTTATGCCCCGGATGAGGATGTTGAACCGTTAATACGTGAAAATATGACTTCAGAACAGCTTATTGCGGTTTTAATGTCTAAAGAGATGGTTAAAGAGGCATGTGATTTCATGTCTCACTGCGTTAACCGCAGAGTCGGCGTATGGTGGGCATACTCCTGCGTTGTAGCGCTGAATAAAGAAATTGAAGAAGAAAACAAGAAAAATCCTCTGACTTTTGAAGAAAGAGTTAAGAAAGACGCAGAAGCCAAAGTAGCCGGCTGGAAAGATACCTCAGAAATAGATGCGGTCAAGGAACAGTATCTGGCTCAGAATGACAAAGCCATTAAAGATATTGGGAAGATGCATAAATCAAAGATAACTGACCCTAATGACCCTCTTAAAGAAACTCAGGACTTTTTGAACCAGAATTCGGGTAATGACGGCGCTGAATTTTCTTTAAATGAAATTGACCAGGCTATTGCCGCAATGGATCCCAAAGTTGTCAGTGAAGCTCAGGGGATGCTTGACAAGATATTTGCTACTTATGAGACTAAACACGGCGTCAACCCAATGAAGGCTATCGAAAATGAAATTATTAAAGCAGTAGCTCCTGAGCCTGTTAAAGAAGATACAACTCATAAAGACCAGATACGTAATATTATTGAGGGCAAACTGGACTCTGTAAAACAGTATATAAATGAAACAATGAACAAGTATTTTCCATTAAAAATACCGGGGCTGCCCAAAAAACCTTCTAAAATGAAAATTGACGAGGCCCTTTTCTCCGTGAAAAGATGGATTCTGACTCCAACGGATGAAAATGGAAAAATCGCCATGGACTCCGCCAAAATCGCGGCATCCGAACCTGAAGGGCTCTGTGCTTTATCGGCATACTGGAGCTGTTCAAATTTAACTCCCGGAAAGAAAACCCTGTTAGTTCCGCCACCGGGGCTGTATTCTAATGGCTTAAAGAATACAGTTTTTATGTGTGCTATGAAGAAAGGTGGCAGTCTAACCTACGATGAAAGATACGAGGATTACTTTAATATAGGAATTGCATGTGTTACCGGGATTAAAACCTGGGATAAAGAGTGGAAAAAATCGCCCGTAACATCAGTAGCAGAAGATGACTCAAATACTCTGGGTTCGGCATATGGATTTGGGCGCAGCTGAACTTGTTAATTTTTACAGCACTGTGGCATATTAGTTCTGACACAGTGCTGTAATTTTATTTAGACTCTATATCCCAAATATTTTCTATAATAATGCATTCTTTCGGGTTTCGGTATAATTGCTGCAACATAATGCCTGAGCAAGGTTATTTTACAAAAATACTGATATTCATGCCGACACATCACTCACCTCAAGCTCAATTCCAGTAAAACCATAGGGCACAAGGACTAACAAAATATAATCTTTACATATTTTCTCAAAACAATGGAACAAATTCACAGGGGAACTTTTCTATATCCATACTTACTAGAGGATTATATTATAGAGGAGGAGAACAATGGATTATTATGTTAGCTACGCCGTTGAAAAAGATAGAAGACGAGACAACCTACGCCCCGGTAGAAGAGGTATATTTGTTGGTCATGCGCAACTTTTTTTGACCAGACATGACTCACAGGGTTGGGAACTCGAAAATACTTACGGTTTATATGGCCGCAGAGAAACTTCCTGCGGGATTATATATGGATTTATTTCCGGAAGCTCTATGGCTGGGCACCATAAAGACTTGACTTTATAAAGTCTTCTATTATATTGTATTTGAACTTGATGAAGTATTTTTGTTGTTGCTGTATGTAGCTGGATGTTGCTATAAATCGCCCTATGTGGTAAGATAAAGGTAAGATGTAATATTATGGAAAAGATTAAGTTTACAAAAAGCAGTCTTGAAAAATTACCCGTTCCAGATAAAAAAACAACTTATCAGGATGCTGATACAAGGTACTTGCACTTTGTTATTACTCCTAAAAATACTCGCGCCTATTATTATATAAGAAAAGTAAAGGGGCGCCCT
>JAAEMX010000223.1 GCA_024225035.1 Lentisphaerota bacterium | reverse complement strand
TGCGACCCCTCCGCTATTCCCTCGGTGTTACCGAGCGCGATTCCAAGCGTGTTGCCTAGTGTGAGTCCAAGTGCGGTGCCATCTGAGCTACCGTCTGTGTTACCAAGTGTGCTACCGAGTGCGCTGCCTAGCGCAATCCCGAGCGCGGTTCCCAGTGCGCTACCTAGTGTGGTACCTTCCGCGATCCCGTCCGCTTTACCATCAGTGTTCCCCAGTGCGTTCCCAAGTGCTGTGCCTTCTGCCGTTCCTTCGGCGGTGCCATCGTTTGCACCCTCCGCACAGCCGAGCGCATTGCCTAGTGTGATTCCATCGGCAGTTCCTAGCTTCGCCCCAACTGGCCCAAGCTACGCACCAACTGTTGCTCCTAGTGCAGACCCGAGCGCCATTCCTACTTGCGACCCCTCCGCTATTCCCTCGGTGTTACCGAGCGCGATTCCAAGCGTGTTGCCTAGTGTGAGTCCAAGTGCGGTGCCATCTGAGCTACCGTCTGTGTTACCAAGTGTGCTACCGAGTGCGCTGCCTAGCGCAATCCCG
>JAAEMX010000222.1 GCA_024225035.1 Lentisphaerota bacterium | reverse complement strand
GTACGCACACACGTTCACCCCCGGACCGCTCGCCGACGACTTGCTGACGGTGCAGCTCGGCAACCCGTATTCTGGGTCCGGGGTCGCGCCGTTCACCTACGTCGGCACGATCGCGTCGGCATGGCAGCTCGACATCACCGCAGGACAAACGGCCGCACTGTCCGTGGACATGATCGCGTCGTCAGAGACGACCGGCACCGCGCTGGAGACATACGCTCCACCGTCTGATCTGGTGAAATTCCAGTATTACAACGCGTGTGTGAAGGTCGACACGGCCGACTATCAGGTGCGGTCAATTCGGTTTAACGGAGACAACGGCGTGGCCCAAGACAAGCTGTATCTGTGCCAGCAGCACTACGAACCGGCCGAAGAGACCGGCCAGCGGACCGTGACCGGCGAGATGGTCCTCGACTTCGCGGACCTCACCGAATACAACCGTGCGATCAGCGGTGCCCTGATGGACATTCAGGTCATCATGTCGGCCGGGTCGAACACAATCACGATCGACGCGAAAGCGGAGTATGACGTCACCAACCAGGACGCCGTAGCCCAAGGGGCGACACCCCAGCAGACAATCCCGTTCACGGTCATGTCAACCGCCGGCGGGACCGACGCTGAAGCGCTGACCCTCACGGTGGTGAACTCCGAAGCGACAGCCTGATGGCCGGGCGCCGGCCGACGCCGTCGAACCCGGTGGTGGTCGATCCGCCGTTGCGTGACATCCAACGGGAGCTGAAAAAGCTCGACGACCCGAGACGGTGGACACGGGAGCTGCGGCTCGTCAACAAGAACGCCGCCGAGTTCGTCGCCGCCAAAGCCCGAGACAAAGCCGAGACACCGATCGAACGGCTGACGGCGAAGTCGATTAAGGCTCAGGGCGAGCAGCGGCGATCGAAAGTGTCGATCGGTGGTGCCCGCGCACCGTGGGCCCTCGGCGGCGAGTTCGGGTCGATCCAGTACCGGCAGTTCCGGCCGTGGCGAGGGAACCAGTGGACGGCGATGCCTTCGGATGTCGGCTACATGGTCCATCCCGCGATTGAAGAGAACCGCGACGAGTTCACCGAACGATACGCGGACGATGTCCAGTCGTTCCTGGGCGACGCATTCCCCGACTGATCAACTAACAAAGGAACCCCCACATGGGCACTACCAGACATGACGGCATCACCCAGGAACCAGGAGCCGACGCACGGGCTATGGCTCGCTCGGTCCGCGACAACTTCGCGGCACTGACCGCCGAAGGGTTCACGGAAGCCCAGGCGTTGGCCCTGCTCGGTCAAATGCTCGCTGCTTACGTGATGGGGCACAGTTCCTCATGAGCGACGAAAATGGAACGGTCACCATCACACGCATCCGTCACGGGCTCGACCCGGAGGAAAGGGTGCTCCGGTTCGACGAGCTTGGACCTCGTGACGACCTCGAATGCCGGAAAGCCACGGGGTTCCCGGTGT
>JAAEMX010000221.1 GCA_024225035.1 Lentisphaerota bacterium | reverse complement strand
TTTACATTATTAACAGAAATAAAATACGTCCACCAATTACAAAACCTTTACTTTGCTTTAACCAATAAAGAACTAAATAATGAGTAAAACATTTTCATACAAAGCATCATTCTATGCAATTATAGCACTAATACTATTAACAATTTTAACTTTAATAATAAATTAAACGATTATGAAAAATCAAACACAAAGCATTGTAGAGAGTGTTTTAGAAATGCGTAAAAATATAAGGGTTGATGTCAAAATACCACACGATGAAGTTGATAGAATTGTTGTTAATAGGCTTATAGGTATTAGAAACTTTGAAGGAAACCAAAACAAAGATATGACTTATATTGATAAAACTATAAAGTTCTTTTTAACAGAAGATGAGTTCCAAAAATACGCTATTGAAAAGAACGAAATAGAGTATTAAGGGTAACGAATTAGAATATGAATTTTAAAAATTATGGCAAAAAATATAATAAAAGTAATCGGATTGGTATTAGCGGCTTTAGGGTGTTACTTAATGGTTAAAAATATTGGATGGGGTGGAAGTATTGGGGTGTTTCTACTTATGTGGGCAAATAATACTGACTATCAGAAAAAATAATAATTTATTATGCATAACGGTTTGTATATAACACGTAGCACCACAGACCTTTAAGATAGAAACTAAATTAATAATTAAGCACATAGTTAAAATAGCCTAACAGCTATGTGTTATATACTTTGTTAGGCACAGTTATTATGGCAAAAATTAGATTTACATACGAAGCTCCAAGATGGGCAAAAACTAACGGATTTGTAAAACAATTAGCATTGTATTGTGATATAGAATGCAAAGTAGAAGTAACAAAGGGTTGGCTAACAGAAAGCGGTACAGTCGTATGTACTGGCACAGATGAAAACGTAATAAAGTTCAAAGATAAATTTGAATTGGCAATGCGTGAGTATAATTGTGCCTAACAAGCATATATGAGTAACCCCTATTTTGTCAATTAATATTTAATTTGTACTTTTGATTACAAGATTGATTAAACGATTTATATCAATTATGGCAGATGGTAGAAAAAATAACGGTGGTGTAAGAGATGGTGCTGGAAGACCATCTAAAGCGGACGAACAAAAACTAATAGAGAAACTTACTCCATTAGCACAAAAAGCATATAGAGCATTAGAAGGCGGTTTAGATGACGGTCAGAATTGGGCGGTTAAGCTCTGGTTTGAGTATATGTACGGTAAACCAAAAGAGAAAGTAGAGATTACACAAATAGAAGAAACCGCAATTATAGAAGTTGAATAATTTTGTAAACACAACCGCACTCCAGAAGTTAGCCAAACTAAATAAACGTGTAAAGGTAGTTCAAGGCGGTACATCAGCAGGTAAGACATACAATATACTTCCTATACTCTATTCTAAAGCAACAAAACACCCTAATACAGTCATATCAGTAGTAAGTGAATCAATCCCACATTTAAGACGTGGAGCAATAAAGGATTTTATTACGGTGCTTATATCAACAGGTAGGTTTGATGACAACAAATGGAATAAGTCATTACTTCAATACACGCTCAATAACGGTTCTTATATCGAGTTCTTTAGTGCAGACCAACCAGATAGGTTAAGAGGTGCAAGGCGTGATATATTATACATTAACGAGTGTAATAATATTCCTTTCGATGCGTACAATCAATTAGCAGTTAGAACATCAAAAGAAGTGTGGGTTGATTACAATCCCACGTTTGAGTTTTACGCTCATACAGAACTTATAAAAGACATTGATACTGATTTCATAATATTAACATATAAAGACAATGAGGCACTATCTCCAAGTATTGTAAAGGAGATTGAAAAGGCAAAGGAAAAAGCAAAAACATCTGAATATTGGCAAAATTGGTGGAACGTTTACGGATTAGGTCAGATAGGATTTTTAGAGGGTGTAGTGTTTAATAATTACAGTATCATAGATTATGTGCCAGAGGATGCTAAACTCATAGGTATAGGCTTAGACTTTGGTTACACGAATGACCCAACAGCAATAATAAAAGTATATAAATACAACGAAAAAAGGATATTGAATGAGCATTGTTATCGTACTGGAATGGTAAATAATGATATTGCAAACATGCTGCCAGATGATACTATTATCTATGCTGATAGTGCAGAGCCGAAGTCTATCGAAGAGATAAGGCGTAAAGGGAGAAATATTAAAGGAGCATCAAAAGGACGTGATAGTATCATGTACGGTATTGATTTAATGCAACAGAATGACTACCTTGTAACGTCGCAAAGCACCAACTTAATAAAAGAGTTAAGAAATTATTGTTGGGATAAGGATAAAACAGGCAAGAAACTTAACAAACCGATTGACGCTTTTAATCATGCTTTAGATGCTATAAGATATCACGAAATGGAATCATTAAGCGGACGACATGACGTGTTTACGTTTTAAAATAAAAATTTAGTACTTTTACATAAAATAAAATCAAATGGCAAAAAAAAGTCTAGTCAGGCGAATATTAAGTGCAGTGTTTCCAAATAATTCATCCATAAACAAGTTTAATGAGGCTTTTATCCATGGTGGAGGATATACTACTTA
>JAAEMX010000220.1 GCA_024225035.1 Lentisphaerota bacterium | reverse complement strand
TGAGCGATGTTTTTGTCGCAACTAGCGAGTTTGCCATGTAAATACCGAAAAATCCGGTTAGGATTCTTACAAAATGGCCTTCATCTACCTGCTGCGTTATATTTCAAATAGTTAGCGAGTGCTTATCCCGAATTGACGTTAATTTTTCCTTTTTGATTTTCGATTATATTATTTCGAACTTATTATTGGGATATTAGTCATGAAATTACACTGGGACTTTGAGGGAAGGATAAGTAGAAAAGAGTATTTGTTCGGCTTTGTTTTTTTGGTACTCGTTTATACTGGGTCATCGTTATTGTTTGTGCTACTATTTTCATTACCAACAGGGAACCCTGCGGCCACCATGGGATTCTTTGTGATAGTTTTCAAGGCATTATTTATATGGCCAAACTTTTGTTTGCAAACAAAACGCTTTCATGACCTAAATTTATCAGGATGGTGGTGCTTGGTGAACGTAATACCTTACATCGGGCCTTTCATTACGCTCTTTACGTTAGGTTTATTGAAAGGGGAACAAGGGGAAAATCGATTTGGAGTGACCCCACTTAGTGATCGGCCCATAGCAGACAGAGCATACCAACACCAATACTGATACAGCAATATGAATATCAGTTTTTTGCCATGTAGCGGGCATTGGGCGGTTCATTAAATACGGTCACTATGTCCTG
>JAAEMX010000219.1 GCA_024225035.1 Lentisphaerota bacterium | reverse complement strand
GTTACTCCTTTAATATTGAATGTTGTTTGTTGTGGTCGATAGTATCGATTTTGCCCCTGTTAAGACTAACAAGGCCATGGCAGCTAGCCAGTTAGGTGAAATGCCAGTTTACATATAAACATGCCGGGGAAGCCGGAAGTCGCAGCAGAATCGCCCTTGTTAATTACAGGACTGCGTGACGGCTTTAATGGCAAATGGAGCGCAAAAAAGGTTACTCACCGCTTAACCAGTAGCGGTATTACTACAGCAATAGAATGTGAACCTAAGGAGGAATAGACCATGGCTACTTTAAAACAAATTAGAAAACTCAAAGCAACTATTCATGAGTACGATCTCGAAGCACCGGATAACTTTTTTCTCTGTACTGATAAAGAGCTTGCTGCAATGTACAACGGTGCTGGACCGGACTGGCTCGGCGACTGGGGTAGAGAAAGACTTACCTCACGGCTCGACTTATTTGAGGCGGCGTTCTTAGTCCATGATTTTGAATATACCTGCAGTGACCATACGGAGGAAGGTTTTGACGATGCTAATAAACGTATGTGGCAGAATATGCGTAAAATCATCTTTGGCATTTACAGCTGGCATAGAATCTCTGACTGGGATAATATCGCATACTGGTTAGTTAAAGCATTTACCGCTTACCGGGCCTGTGCTCGGCTTGGCTGGTCAGCGTGGATGGATTAAAGGAGGCGTTATGGAAAAATCATTTAAAATTATTATCGGAGTGTTTTCCTTTCTTGAGTACAGTAATTATTGCCATTATCGGCTTCGAGCTGCACCAGAATTCCCGCATGGCGGATGCCGAAGTTATTATGTCTGCCCACGGTGTCAGAATTAATCACTTGGAAAAGACCACTGAGGAAATCAAGTCAGTCCGTCGGGATGTCGCGGCAGTACGGGAACAGCTCGCCAGAATCGCCGTTATTCTCGAACAGAACAGCACTAAATACTATAGGAGAGATAAAAATGAATATCAATAAAGCTATTATGATCGTGCCCTTTGCGCTGGCATTGCTTATCAGTTCCGGATGTAATGCCATTCGGCATAAATCGTTTCGAGTTGTTACCAGTGGGACTGGCGGCAAGATGACCACTACCGACCCGACTGGTAGCGGTACGCCAACCCCTTCCATAATAATTGGTTCATATTATACCAGCATTACCACCATACCGCCGGGTACTAAAGCTAAATACAAAGCCAAATCGTATGAGCTCTTTTCCGGCAAGCCGCTTTTTGAGGAAGAGATGGAGATAGATACCACTAGTGGCAAGGTAGAAATCACGGAAAAGAAGGTTGAATATAATAGAGATTGAACATTATGGGTAATATAACGGTCTATTGTGATACAAAAATCGAAGACATTTCTATTTCGCGGTCTCCTGCTCCTCTAAACGGGAGACCTTTCTATTTACTCTCTTGTCGTAATATATTGCTGCAAGTAGCTAAATGTTGCCATACGAGGGAAGATATGGGTAAGATGAAGTTTTGTGAGCAAGATTTTTGGATAATTTGTGAAAGTTGTAAGTAATTGCTGATAAGCATGTTTGTTTCCTTTTGTGATCCTCGTGATGGTATGCGGATATATGATAAGTAATCAGTCTTCCTGTTCAAACAGTGGAGTTGAAAGATAGCGTTCTCCGGTGTCAGGGGCGATGGTTACAATCATTTTGCCAATGTTTTCCGGTCTTTCGGAAAGAAGGCATGCTGCTTTAAGATTTGCTCCGCCGCTGATTCCGGTAAGTATACCTTCGTTGGCTGCTGCCATTCTGGAGAATTCTATTGCTTCCATGTCACCAATTGTCACTACTTCATCAACAAAATTTTCGTCATAGTTTTCAGGAACAAAGCCTGCGCCTATGCCCTGTATGCCGTGCGGAGATGGTTCGCCTCCACTTAAAACTGCTGATTTTTCCGGTTCAACAGCGACGACCTGGATTGACTGATTTTTCTCTTTAAGGAACTTTCCAACACCGGTAATAGTGCCGCCTGTGCCAACGCCTGCAACAAAAATATCAACTATTCCCTCAGTGTCACGCCATATCTCAGGGCCAGTTTTGCTGTAATGTATATTGGGATTTGCAGGGTTATTGAACTGCCTTGCCATATAGGCGTTGGGAATTTCACGACCAAGTTCTTCGGCCTTGGCTACAGCGCCTTCCATACCAAGGTTAGCGGGAGTCAATATAAGCTCGGCTCCCAGTTGACGCATAAGCATGCGCCGCTCTTTTGACATGGATTCAGGCATGACAATAATCAGACGGTAGCCTAGAGAAGCGGCAACCATAGCCAGTCCAAGGCCGGTGTTTCCGCTGGTGGCTTCAATGATTGTGCCGCCAAAAATAAGTTTTCCAGCTTCAATGGCCTCGTCAATGATATTCATTGCGGCCCGGTCTTTGATGCTTGAAA
Organism: Lentisphaerota bacterium; assembly: GCA_024225035.1. Taxonomy (GTDB): domain Bacteria; phylum Verrucomicrobiota; class Lentisphaeria; order Victivallales; family Victivallaceae; genus Zth2. The sequence continues at coordinate 124,146 of JAAEMX010000219.1, read as the reverse complement.
GCGGGTTGAAATATTCAAGTTTACACAACACCCTGCCATGTCCTTTGTTAAGGCGGTTGATGCGTACAAGAGGCGTATTCCCAATGGTGCCTGTTATGTCGTGAAAATATTTCATAAAATTCCCTGTAAAACTTATTTTATTGTATCTTAATTATATTTTACGCTAGTTTTCCCTCAGCCATGAAAACGGTTTTACCTTCTGAATTTGTACCCTGAACAAAAAAGCTGTTTTCAGAAATAGAGCCGGAAATATCCATTTCCTCGCCTTCTTTCATGTCAGACAGAAAGTTTAAGCTGAGATTTGAGACATTTACTGCAGCACCGGTCTCAGCGACAAGGAAGTCGTGAATATAACCGGAGTACTCTGCATTGTTAAGGTGTCCGTTGACATCAACAGCTGAGTGTCGCACGGTAATTGTAAAACCAGGTTTTGTGTCGTGCGGCTTGATTTTTTCAATGGCTTCAAAGTGTTTTGTTTGGTCGGCATTGAGAGGCAGTCCGACAGGCAATGACTTGCTGTGCAACGGCCTGAACTTTTCGGCATCAAGCAGCAGCCATGCACTTGAGGCGCGGCAAACTATGCGTCTGACTTCGTCATATACCGTGAACTGGCGAGTTGCGAAAAGTTTATCAAAGCCGCTTGGCCATGTCCTGATAGTGAGGCATTCGCCAATGCGAGGCATCCTGTCAACTTGGATTTTTATTCTGGAAAGGACCCAGAGCATATTATTTTCTGATAAATCAGAAAGTCCAACACCGAGGTGAGCAGCATGGTTAGCAGCAGCTTCCTGCAGGTAATCGGACAGGGTGCGAAGTTTTAAGTTGCCAGTGCAGTCGCCTTCACTGTGTCGAATAAAAAGTTTTTCATGCCAGACGGGGGTGATTGTCTCTATTGGCTCTTCAGTTAAAATATCATCCATAATAAAAGATTCCCGGAAGTTGAGTTGCTAAGCGTCCTCAACAGTAACATTAATTACTATACCAATACTTGAATGGTATGTTTTGTTTATACGCAGTGCTTACTGTGGAATATCCTATGTCAGCAGTAAAAAATCAAATGGGGTTTTGGGGGATGGTGAATTTATTTAAGTTTTTTTGCAAATTCACTGACTGCATTCAGGTATTTATCTTTGCAGAAGAAGTAACAATCATCGTGATCCCCGGTCAGAGTTATAAGCCGGGTTCCTTTGGGAGCATATTTTAGCAGCAGCTCTGAGTTACGGAGTTTGACAACGCTGTCGTCGCGGCTGGCAATGATAAGAACCGGACATGTGACCGAATTAAGGATATCTTTGGTGTCAAAAGAATATCTTAATAGAAACTTTGGAAGAATAAGTTTCAGGCGATCACGTGTTGCCATGGCATAATCTAAAACCGATGATTCCAATATTAATCCACGCGGGGAATAGTGTCTGGCTAGAAGTGCAGCGGGGGCTCCGCCTAGAGAACGGCCGACAACTATTATTTTATGCGCCGGTAAACCTTCGGTTTTGACAAGATAGTCATAAGCTGCGTCAGCTCCCTCATAAAACGCTTCTTCAGAAGGTTCGCCTTCGCTTGTTCCATATCCGGCGTAGTCAAAGACCACAAAATTGAATCCTAATGATGAAAATGCGGCTGCTGTGTCAACACGATTACTGAGGTTGCCGCCGCTTCCATGGCAGAAGAGAATAGTGGTATCTGCATCAGGTGTTTTCACAAACCAGCCATATAGGGTGTTGCCTGATGCGTCTTTAAATGTTATATTATCAAAGTTAAGGCTGAGTGCAGTAGGAGTTTCCTGAATTTCTTTGCGGGGCTGGAATGTTATTTTGTGTTGAACATTCCGCAGAAAGTAAACAAGGCACAGCGCTGCAAAAAATGCAATTAGAAATGTCAGAGTGTAATATGCCATTTTTAATGCAACCCTGTTAGGTCTGATTAATTGCGCGGCGGGAAATCGAATTCATATTCGAACATGCCGGCAATTTTTGCAGCAGCGTCTTCCTCGTCCTCGCCTTCAACTCGTAAGGTGGCTTCATCTTTATAATGCAGCCCTAGTGAAATGAGATTCAAGATACTGTTAAGTTCAGTTTCTTCACTATCTCTATTGATGATCGTGAAGTCAGTATCAGGAAATTCATCGTTGATTGTGTTGAGTATTACACTAGCTGGACGGCAGTGAATGCCGGCCTTGTTATGAATTTTTACATTTTTTTCTATCATAATCAGTACAAACTTTCATTTTGTAATATAAAGTATATTAAATAAGGAAATTTTCAACGAAGACGGGTAGGAATGAATAGAAAAACACGTTTTACACTTCTAGTCACTTTAGTAGTTGTCCTTGCTTTGGGGCAGAGACTGCTGTATTTGTGGTTATATTCCGCTTCACCTCTTTTTTCAATTCCATTGGGACCAGATGTGGCTGAATACAATGACTGGGCTCGTGAAATCATTGCCTGGGGAACCCCATTCAGTAAAAACCATATCCATGCACCGTTTTATCCTATAGTTCTGGCTGGGCTTTATAAGTTGTGTAGTTACAAATATTTTATTATCCGTTTTATCCAATTGCTGTTGGGAATGGGCGGAATTGGTTTTTTAGCATGTGTTGTCAGAAAAAATGTCTGCATTGGCAGATCTTTTGTCGCCTGGCTGTTTTTCATAATTGCCATGCTTTACCCTACCTTGGTTTTTTATGAATCTGAACTTATTTCTGAATCATTGCTGGTGCCTCTATTATGCCTCTCACTTGGCATGCTATACTGGGGCGAAAGGCGTATTGATGAAGGCGACTATGCTTCTGGAGTGCCAATAATTGGTCTGGGCGGCATTTTTGTAGGCCTTTCGGTTATCACACATCCGATGGCGCTGGCATTTGCTGCAGGTGAAGTGTTGCTCCTTCTTGTAACGCGTTTATTGCGTGATAGAAAGGTGACATTTTTGAAGAGAATCATTGTTCCTGCGGTTTTTTTTATTGCGGTATTAGTGCCGATTTCACCAGTTTGCATTGAAAATACCAGACTGGCCGGGAATTTTATTTTAATTCAAAAAAACAGTGGTTTTAACCTTTTCCTCGGTAATAATCCGGCAGCTACCGGAACGTGTTCAGTTCGCCCCGGCCCCAACTGGAACCTTTTACATAAGTGGGCAGATGATACATCTGCGAGACAGGGCCTTTCAAAGGACAGCTTTCTTGTCAGAAAAACATTAAAATTTGTGGCAAAAAGTCCTGGTAAATGGTTGAAGCTGCTGGGTAGTAAGTTTCTATATGTATGGAACTTCCGTGAGCTTGCGGCAGGAGCCGAACTGCAGCCTTTGATTTACTATACCTGGTATATACGTTTGTTCCGGTATTCATTTGTACTTCTGGGCATAATGGCCTTTGCCGGTATGGTGCTGATGTTTTTCAAAAAAGAGACAATGTGGCGTTATCGGCATTTTATCCTTTTGGCCCTGGCATTCTGGGGGATGCAGACGTTGACAGTTGTCAGTGGACGTTATCGACTTGGAATGTATCCTGCATTGTTTATTTTTGCGGCCTTTGCTGTTGATTATTTATTGCGCTACTGTTCTGATTCCGCGTGTCTTGTGCGGTTCAGCGGTAGCATTTGCCTCGGAGCATTGATAGTTGTGCTGCCGAAACCTCCAATTAATTTTGCTGGAGAGCAGTCAGAAGCCGATTCATTGCTTGGGGAAGCTTATTACAAACAGGGAAATAATTTTGAGGCGGAGAAATTTTTTAAACAGGCCTTGCTGAATTCACCTGATCCTGCTCGAAATCTAAATCTACTCGGGATAATGCAGTTGCCGTATAAGACGCAATTCTGCAAGGCGATATTTTAGAATGGCAATAAAAGCAGCTCCATTTGAGCCTGAAGCATACATGAACCTGGCTATAGAACAGGATAAAAAAGGCGACCACGAAGAGGCCAGAAAAAACTTTAAAAAAGCCTTGATTCTTGGAGCAGGAAAACCTGATGTGTTGTATAATTACGGATATTATCAGGAAACCAGCGGTGATCTTGTGAAAGCAGCTAGATTCTATTCAAGGTGCTTGACAATCGCTCCTTATGACAGCCGTGCCCTAAATGCAATGGGTGTTCTGTTGATAAGAGTCAAGAAGTTTGATAAAGCGGCGAAATACTTGAAAAGTGCTGTTGATATTTGCCCTGAAAAACCTGGTATCAGGCTTAATCTGGTTGTCGCCTTATTGAAGCTGGATCGCAAACGTGAAGCTTTGAGGCACTTGGACGCTATATTAGCAGAATATCCTGATAATAAAAACGCTAAACTGCTGCAGAAAATGCTTCAGCAATAAAGGTTTATTATTTGGATTGAGTTTCAATGAGCTCGATAGCGTGATTTTCGGCAGCTTTGCCCCCACCCAGCATTCGGGAAATCTCATTGATTCTTCTGGATGCGTTCAGGAGCTTTATGGAAGACATTGTGCGTCCTGATTCCACCTTCTTTGAGACGGTGTAGTGTCTCTGACCGCAAGCGGCTACCTGTGCCAGATGCGATATGCAGAGAACCTGCCGCCCTGAGGCAAGGCCTCTTAGCTCTCTTCCTACCTGCTTAGCTGTTTCGCCGCCAATGTTAACATCAATTTCATCAAAAATAAGCACCGGAACAGCATCGGCATCAGCCAAAACTGTTTTGAGAGCCAGCATGACACGGGATATTTCACCGCTGCTGGCAATATTGCGCAATGGTTGTAATTGCTCTCCAGGGTTGGCACAGAAAATAATTTCTATGCGGTCCGCACCACGTTCTCCTGGCTCTATTTCGCTGAAAGATATATCCAGCTCAGATTGCAGGAATCCCAGCAGGCGCAATTTTTCCATAGCCAGTTTGGTAAAGATTTTTCCAGCTTTGCGACGCTTGGCGCTTAAATCTTTGGACTGCTGTTTTAGCTTATCAATGAGCACTTTTTCTTCGTCAGCAAATTTTTCACGTAGCTCAGCGGCCTCATGATGAACTTGCAGGCGTTCATTAGCTCTGTCCAGTTCCAGCAGGACGTTTTCAAGAGACGGGCCATAGCGGCGCTTTATAGTTTGCAGCTCGCTCAGTCGGCTTTCCAGCTCCAGAAAAGCTTGTTCATCAAGCTCTACAGATGAAGTATAGTTTTCAATGTCGAATGCCAGCTCACGCATGTTTTCAACCAACTGGTCACATGCTTCAAGCATTGGATTAGTATTTTCAGTATCAATCGAATTGAGTTCCTGTAAGTCGCGATAAACTCCCCCGAGCTGGTCAATGAGTGAATTTTCGGACTGGCTGAGCAGCATTACCGAGTTGGAGGCTAATTGCATAACAGTTTTTGAATTAGCCGCAACTGCATGTTTTGCCGTAAGCTTATCATCTTCTCCCGGTTCCGGAGAAATTTTATCAATTTCTTCAACAATCATTTGCAAATGTTCAGCTTCTACGGCAGATGGCATATCAGAGAAAACTCTGTCACGTTCTTTGCGCAATTCTGCGAGTTCCCTGCAAGTTGCCGCGCATGCTATGAGTTCATCGTTTAGTCCGGCATAACGATCAAGCAGTTCAAGCTGTTTGGTGCGGCTTAGCAGTGACTGGTGTTCGTTTGCGGCATGAACATCAATTAAATAATCACCAATGTTTTTAAGGGTCTGCAGAGTGACAGGGGTGTCATTTATAAAGTTTCTGTTTTGGCTTTTGGTAATAACGCGGCGAAGCTGTATTTCAGGGAAATCTTTTTCCAGAGGAATTTCAGATTTCTGCAGTACTGACTCAATGATATCGATTGTGTGCGGAGAAAGAGCAATTCCTGCAGCCAGTTCGCAACGCACAGCTCCACTGCGGATAACGCCCTTGTCAGCGCGGGCGCCTAGAAGGAGTGATATCGTATTCAGCAGTATTGATTTACCGGCTCCGGTTTCTCCGGTTATAACGTTGAAACCGTCAGTAAATTCTACATCTGCCTTTTCGATCAGTGCCAGATTTTTAATTTTAAGCCAATTCAGCATATATGCAGCCTCAGGATCAAAACTTTATGAAACATTTTTAGATTCAGGATTTAATAATTTGCCGTTTTGATATATAATATCAAGTGGTGTTCTTAATAATGCTGGAATATTCTTCATGTTAGTTATAATAGCACTGTAATCTAATTTATCTAATATCTATACCAGGGGTGTGTGAGTGGAGTATGAAATTCTTTTTGGTTGCCCAAAGTGCGAATGCGAACTGACGTCTGTATCGGCGCTTTGCGGTAAAGAAATCGAATGCATAAACTGCGGTGTGCCCGTAACCGTGCCTATTCCCGGACTTTACGAGAATTTTGAAATCGGCGATTTTGTGCTGGTTGAAAAGATTGGGGCCGGAGGAATGGGAGAAGTCTGGCTTGCAAATCAGCTTTCCATGAATCGTCAGGTCGCCCTGAAGGTATTATCTCCACATTTAGTGAAAAATGAGCATTTTGTCGAGCGCTTTCTGGGAGAAGCCGTAATGGCAGGAAGGCTTGAACACAACAATATCATAACCGCCTATACTGCTGGTTCTGTCGGCGATTACTACTTTCTGGCAACGTCTTTTGTTGACGGAGTGGAACTGGCGGACAAGATAAAGATAGAAGGGCCAATGCATGAACGTCAGGCTCTTAAAATCACTCGAGGTATTGCTGCTGCACTGAAATACGCCTGGGAAGATCACAGGATGATGCATCGTGATATTAAACCCGGTAATATTATGATTGACTTACGTGGTGAACCCAAGTTGATGGACATGGGGATATCCAAAATCGCCGACGATGATTCCCTGGACACACGTGACGGCTTAGTAGTCGGGACTCCGGATTATATCAGCCCGGAACAGGCCAAAGCGCAGAGTGATCTTGATTTCAGAACGGATATTTACTCGCTTGGAGCATCTATATTTCACATAATTACAGGGCAGGTGCCCTACCATGGTGAAAGCATCCGTGACACGCTCCGTTTTCAGGTGTGCGCTCCGCCGCCGAATCCCAGTGATATTAATCATCGGGTGTCGCCTAACTGTGCCAAACTGGTTATGATTATGATGGCCAAAGACCGTGATGAACGTCATTCCAGGTGGGACTATGTGCTTGATGATATTGATGCGGTTATGGGAGGACGCCCGCCCCTTGGAAACGTTTCTTCAAAGCTGAAACGGCCTGATTATCAAAAAGGGCCTGAAGTATTTTCAGCGGATGCTCCGATTCAGTTGAAAACTGAAAAGAAAGTCATGTCTAAAAAAACGGCTGCGCAGAGAAATTCTCGTGAAATGTTTGACAGTGATGTGACAATGCCTTTCATGGATGAGGCGACAATCGAAATAAGACCGGAGCATCTGGATTCAGCTGGTAATCTTAAAACTGACCTTGTAAAAACCAAAAAAGATACAAAAATAGAGCCGCCCGTTGTTGAAGAGGAGGCTCCTGATAATAAAATAAATTACAAGCCACCGCCGAAGGTCTTTGACCGTAAGCGAAAAATCAAACGACGCATATTAGCGGGTTTAATAATTTTACTGCTTTTAGGCGGCGGATATGTTTATTTAGTATATGGTAAGGCTCTGGGCCTTAGATAATTCAAAGTTCACATGCAGCGAGGATATCTTCTTCAGAAATCGGCCCTTCGCGTAATATCTGGATGCCGTCAGGCTTGGCCAGAACTACTGTGGAAGCCAGTTGGTCTTTAGGTATAAAACCTTCAGTAATAATAATATTTGGGTTGCCTTCAAGCATATCCAGAGCTTCGCCCGGGCTCAAAGCATTGGGATCACCGGAACGATTAGCGCTGGTTGATGCTAACGGATATCCGGTCTGTTTCAGTAAGCTTAAAATAAATGGATGGTCGGGAATACGGAAACCGACGGTTTCTTCGCCTTGTGGAACCACAACTGTAATTGGTCCCGGGCAAAACTTGCCGGCAATTTTCTCAGCGTTTTCATTAAGTTCAATACCGTGTTTTTTCAATGTATCAGTGGAGTCTACAAACAATGCCAGAGGTTTGTTCTGCTCACGTCCTTTCAACTCATAAATTCTGTCGATGGCTCTTGAGTCATCCCAGCGACAGACAAGTCCGTACACGGTTTCGGTAGGTACCAAAAGCACATCGCCCGGCGACTCCAAAGCATTCATGCAGTCGGTGAAAATTGCGTCAGGCAAATCATTCTTCAAGTTGTGAATAATCATTTTATTGTCCTCTATAGTTAAAGGTACTCCTGTTTACAAGTATGCTGACCTTCTTGCCGGCATTCTTGCACGCTGCCGCTTATTATAACATCCCCATAATGAATGTCAAATTTGTTATTTTGACAATAGGATTTAATATTCAAATTATGTTTATGGTAATCTATCTCAGATTGTATTGATTGATGTTTTTATCATGTTGGCTGATAAATGTTTGCTATTTTTTGTGGTTAATGCTTCTAATGCCAGTATACTGTCTCAATAAATAAAATTAATATTTATACAGGCAGGCTGGAGAAATGCTTGAAAGCTCTTCCTTGAAATTAGTTTTTTGAAGGGATATAATTATACTAATGAACCGGAATCATTCGCAGTTTTTCACGGTTATTGCGAAATGATAATAAGCCGGAGGAAACAGTTTTTACAGAGAGAGAGTTTGGTGAGTTTTAATGATTGCTATTGAAGATAAGATAAAAATACATGATCAATTTCAGTTTGAGCTAAAGTTTACCTATCCTTTTGATCGAGATGCTCCGATTTCGGAGTATACGGTTGATACTTATCTTTTTATTCCTTACAACCTTGGAATAAATAAGATGACTTATGGTAAGCGGGAGTTTTATGCGGATATGCAGAAATATATAAGGCTGAAAACTCCGGTTTTCAGGCTGCATACCATTACTTCCGGGGAAAACAGCCCAATTGAAAAGCTGCGAATTGCGATGAAAGCTCTTGCGGAAGAGCCGGTATCTCTTACCCGTAATCACAACTTCAAGTACAATTTGAAAATGTTCTGTGCAATTTTCAAAAGTGCATTGCGTGATGAAATTATTTTTATTCGTGGCTGGAATGAGGAGAAAAAGCGCAAAAAAGCAGCTGACAGCCTGGTTAATGATATCAAAGCAATAACCAGTGAATTCCGCAAACTGGGTAAAATCATAAATGTAGCCCATGTGTCTCATAAACAGAAGGCATTATACAAATTTGCTGATGAATATGTGAGTCTTCTTATTGAGCAGCGAATTTATAAACTGCTGGCTTACATTAAAGAGTTCAGCGACGGAAAGACCTGCGACCGGTTAGTTAAACTTACTAGTTATGAGCTTACGCATAGACGCCAGTGCATGTACTCTTCTGTCCAGGAAGAAAACAGCAGTAATGAATCTGTAATTTACCGTTCGAGAATCCTCAAAAAAATTATGGGCAATATTCTGTTTCTTCATACCCGGTTCAAAAAAGAGGGGAAAATTCTTGAGCAGATGAGCATGGGGTTTGCTGCCGGAATGGCAATGGCAATGGCTACCGGCTTTATATTTCTGTCCCGAACGACATTTGAGGAATTCTCATTATCCCTGTTTTTAGTGCTGGTAACAATTTACATTTTTAAAGACAGGCTTAAGGAGATCAGTAAAAGTGTGTTCTGTAAAATGCTTCGGAAATATCTTTATGACTACAAGACTTTTCTTCAGACCAGTTTTGGGAGCAAAGTTGGATTCTGTCGTGAAAGCTTTGAGTTCGTAAAGGAAGAAGATTTACCGGATCTGATTACGAAAATCCGCAACAAAGATTACATTGATGAACTTGATAACGGTTACACTCCTGAAAATATAATATTTTTCAAAAAATACCTCAAAATTTCTTCAGAGAAGTGTAAGCAGCTAATCAGTGACTTTCGGGTTGACGGAGTCAATGACATTATCCGTTTTAACGTCAGGCACATGCTGAACAAGATGGATAATCCTTATAAAACAATCTGTATGCCTGATGAAAAAGACGGCTTCAAAGTGATTAATGCCGAGGTTTCCTATCACCTGAACCTGATTCTGAAGTACGGATTAAACGGCGATGCCAACTATCACAAGTTCAGGATAATCCTTAACCGTGAAGGCATTAAACGCATTGAAGAAGTACCGTTTGACTTAACAAGAACAGGAAACTTCTCTCAAGTTTGATCATGCGGAATCTTTATTGCAAAGGTACTGCCTTCGCCAACATGGCTGTCAACATCAACAGAGCCCTTGTGCAGTTGCGCAATGTGTTTCACGATTGCCAGGCCAAGGCCGGTACCGCCGACTTTGCGGCTGCGGGCTTTGTCAACCCGGTAAAACCTTTCAAATAACCGTGAGAGATGCTCGGGAGGGATACCACAGCCGTTATCCTTGACTTTGATAATCACCTTCTTTCTGTAAGAACACAATTTTACATTAATTCTTGTATTGTCTTCACTGTATTTGATAGCGTTGTCTATAAGGTTGATGATTGCTTGTTCAATCAACTGACAGTCACCTTTTACCTTGCAGGTAGGGCATTTATCTTCAAAGTCAATTTTGATTCGTTTGCTGTTTGCCTTTTCACGGCAGAGTTCGATTGCTGTAGAAACCGGGCCTGAAATTTTGATTGTCGCAAAATCCTGTTCTTCATTATGGGTTTTGCGCTCAAGGGATGAAAGGCTCAAAATGTCATGCACAAGTGAGTTCAGGCGGTCGGTATGCCTGGTGATAATATGCATGAATTTATGTGCAGTTTCTTTTTCATCAATAGCGCCTTCTTCAAGGGTTTCAACAGCTCCGCGTATGGCGGTCAGTGGAGTTTTGATTTCATGGGAAACATCAGCGATGAAGTCACGGCGGAAGTTTTCCAGTTTTTTGATTTTTGTAATATCGGACAGCACAAAAACCGCACCCAAAATATTGTCGATTCCGCGCATTACTGTACCGCGAACTCTTACAAAACTTTCCTGAATCGTGAATAGTACAAGCTCTGTTTCCATGGTTTCTTTATCATTGAGAACCATTTCGACAAACTCTTGAAGTTCATTATTTCTGACAACTCCGCAGAATGACAGTCCGACCGCATTGTCCGGCAGGTCCAGTAGGTTTGCTGCCGCACGATTCAAGTCGATTATGTTGCCTTCCATGTCTAATGCGACAACTCCTTCAGACATACTGGTGAAGATGGCGTCACGTTTCTTTTTCTCAACGGAGATTTGTCCAATACGGTTTTTCAGTTGCTCTGCCATATGACTGAGCGAAAGGGCCAAATCACGGATAGCGCCTTTTTCCGGTATCGGCAGCTTTATGTCAAGGTTCCCGGCTGAGATCCTGGCGGCGTTGAACTTCAAGTTTTCTATCGGCTTGATAATACCTCTGACAATGTAAAAGCTGAGGCAACCGGTCACCAGTGCCACAAGCAGGCCGAAAAGGAGGATGTCTCGGCGCGCTTGTTGCAGAATATGGTCAATTTGCCTGATCGATACAGCTGTCCTTAAAACATAAGTCTTGCCATTGATTGTCATTGGGATGGCAGAATAAATCATCCTTGTGGATAAGGTTGAGCTGTAACGTACAGAAGATGATGCCTTGCCTTTGAACGCTCTAAATATTTCCGGTCTGCGCAAATGATTGCCCATATTGTGAGCGGCTTCACTGGAATCATAAGTTACAGAGCCGTCCGGGGCAATTATAGTTATTCTGGTTTGGATGTTTTCCGCAACGGCACTAGCAACTTTATTAAGTGCCTTAAGCCTGTCTTCTCTGTGCATAATTTTAGAAATTTCTGGTTTCAGCAGTTTGCCTCTGACCAGCATTTCTGTTTTTATGCGGTTTAAATATACCTTTTCCAGCGAGCTGGACTGATACCAGATAAAACCAAGCAGCATTGCAGCCAGAATAAAAATCAGCAGCGGTAAATATTGTAGAGTGTCACTTTTCATAGCATCAGGCTTGATTAGGTGTTTTCATTAAAACGGTAACCGACTCCACGGACTGTCTCGATCAGGTTGCCCATTTCTCCGAGTTTCTTACGAAGACCGACAATCTGGACATCGACTGCACGTTCGGTTACAGGATAATCGTTACCTTTAACCTCATTTACAATTTGGTTACGTGTAAAAACCCAGCCTGGACGTTTGGCCAGCATGTACAGAATCTCAAACTCGGAAAATGTCAGAGTAATCGGTTTGTCGCCTAAAGTAGCTTCACGTTTACCGCGATTCATCAACAGGTTACCGCGTTTGAGAATATCAGGCGTTTCTTCCTGAACGTTGTATTTACTGCGTCTAACAACAGACTTAATACGTGCTACCAGTACTTTTGTGCTGAAAGGCTTGGTAATGTAATCATCGGCACCCATTTCAAGGCCGATAATAACATCGGTTTCTTCACTTTTGGCCGTCAGCATAATAATTGGAATAGCTTCAGTTTCAGGATTGCTTTTGAGGGTTCGACAAACAGTAAGTCCATCTATACCTGGCAGCATTAGATCCAGCAGAATGATGTCTGGCATGAATTCAGGAATGATTTTCAAGCCCAATTCGCCGGAATCGGCCACTTTAAGGTTTTCATAGCCTTCTTTTCTCAGGTTATAGCGTATCAGCTCCTGAATGTCTTCTTCGTCCTCAATAATCAGAATTTTTTCTTTAGCCATTTTTTCTTCCCCGGTTGTTAATTTTCTCCGGAATTAAATTGCCGGAAACGATTTCCAGACAATTCCTTTGTCTCTTTTGGCATTTAATATAATATTAATTATTTAGGATTAGATAAAGCGATTATTAGAAAAATATTAAAGTTTTTTTGCAATCCTGCACAAAATCATCCGTCAATTGAGCGTCAAAAGGCATTATTAAGCAGAGAAATGTTAGGAAAATGTTAGGGAAAGGGGTAAATAAGAAGAAATTCTATTTTTAATTATTTGCAAAAAATGTAGATTAAGTTATAACTTTCTTAAGTTAAATATAAAATTATATAATTAGAGATGTGAAATAGGCTTTATATTATCACTTAGGACACAGGGACTGGAAGCGATGTAATCTATACAGGTGCAACATATGCAAGTTGTTTCAAAAAAGTTTGACTACAAATCTGTTGTAGTTGCTGGCTATAATAAATGTGGTGTAGAATATGATCTACATAAAGAAGGCGGACTGGAGTGCTCAATAGATTATCTATTTAATACATTGCCGGACAAGGCAAAGGTTTTAGATGTCGGTTGTGGAGCCGGAAGGCCAGTTGCCAGCTTGTTAAGCAAAAAATTTGATGTTCTGGGTATAGATATATCGCCTGAGCAGATTAAGTTGGCCCAAAAAAATTGTCCGCAGGCAGAGTTTCAGGTCTTAGACATGGTTGAAGCGGATTTTCCGTTAGAAAGCTTTGATGCGATTGTCTCATTTTATGCTCTGTTTCATATAAACCGGGAATTGCATTATACAGTTTTACAAAAGTTTTATAATTGGCTGGAAAATAAGGGTAAAATTATTATTTCTGTTGTAGATGGTGATAAACCTGGTTATACAGAAGATGATTTTTTTGATACAAAGATGTATTGGAGCCATTATTCTTTACCAAAATATTATGAAATGTTAGAGAAAATTGGTTTCAAGTTAGTTCAAGCAGAGGCTTTAGGCCATGGATATAACCGTGATGATATGGAAGAAGAATCACATCAGCTAATCATCGCAGAAAAATAAAATTGATATTATGGTCCATGCTGCCCCATGAAGCATTGAGTGATTAAATTTCTATGCCCTGATTTATAAGGATGGTTCTTAGTTCAGAGCCTTTCAGATCCTGCGCTTTTAGTTTTCTGTTATGACAGACAGCGGCTGCTGTTCCTGCGGCTTGTCCAGTGTTCATGCAGGTTGCCTGCAAGCGTATGGCTCCGTTTGCGGCGCGGGTGCTGGATATGAAGCGACCGGCTCCCAGCAAGTTGTTTATGCATGGTGAGATGAGGCAGCCGTAAGGTATTTCAAAATAATCTCCCGGAGGACAGGCACGAGCAGCACAATATTCTTTTAGAGGAATTTTGTCCTGTTCGTCATGAATGTCCATATACCAGGAGCAGCGGCAGATGCCGTCAGGTCGTTTTCTGCCGGTCATGACATCTTCAGCGGTCATGATTTCAAGGCCGTGAATGCGCCGGGTTTCCCTGACTCCCAAACTGGAAGCCAGATTTACCAGTGCTGCGTTTTCAAAACCTGTTATTTGATTTTTCAGGAAGCGCCAGAACTGCAGTACTCGCTGCTGGCAAATGATTTCACCACGGCTGTAACTGACAGCCTCTGAAGCGTCTGTATCAAAATCGAAATCAAACTGGTATTTATGTATATTATCCGGAAGGCCGGGAGCAGGGGCACCCATTGACAAGTACCTGAAGGTGTATTCAGTCATATCCAGTTCACCGGATTGAATAGCCCTGGCAACTATTGCTTTGAATTCTTCCTTTGGAGGTAATTTTTCGCGATCAATCCCGCCGATCTGGAAATTCAAACTGACTGCCTGTAAACGTCCGTCTTCCTGTCGTCCCTTGCTGAATAGAGCGTCAGCCCACGCAAAAAGGTTTCCATCTCCGGTAGCATCAACAAACATTGATGCTTCGAAAAAACTGCGCCCATTTTTACTGGCAACATAAACTCCTGAAACCGCTGAACCATTCATTTCAACGCCTTCATCAACCATTCGCTGCCAATATTCATTAATAATTCCGCCATTGTCACCGGCAGTCCGGATGTATGGCACCAGCCCATTAGTCCCCATGCCTCCCCGTGCGTTAGACGCTTCAATCAAAAGCGTCTTAGCTCCGTTTCTGGCAGAGGCAACGGCAGCGCCTATTCCGGCAGGGCCACCACCGGCAACAATGACATCATATTTCATAAACTATAATTCCTGACTTTAGTCTTTATTTACCTGTTTTTCTTATTACTGCGTAGTTCAGCATGAAGAAAGGAGGGCCTGAAGTGTGGGCGCCTTTCGCTGTGGCTTTTATTTCCAGCTTATTTTCCGGTAGTTCTCCCATCTTAGTCAGGTAGGTGTCACGTTTGTCCGGGGTAGGCGCTTTGCTGGCTGGGCCATAGTAAAACGGTGGACAGTAAACAATTCGTTTGCCTGGAAAATCTTTTTTCATGCGCTCAAGAATGCGCTTAAAGAAAATGGGATCAGACACATGTGAATGCTTGTATTTATCTTTATCCATTTGTGACATGGGGTAACATTTGTTGTCCATATTGAGCTCAACATTACCACCATTGCTGCAAAACAGCTTGACCATTTTGTAAACAGTTTCAAAGTCCTCATCGCTGGCGCAACGCAGCTGCGGAAACTTTTGACTGACTATGCGGCGTCCAGTGTACCAGGTGATTCCCAGAGGATTGGCTAAAGAAGGCGGCTTCAACCTGCATAACCGTCTAGTACTATGGCTCTGTCTGCGTGGCAGTGGTTCATTGTGGGCAGATAAAAATATACGCTGAATCAGGGAGAGGCATTACTGATTTTCCCCTGGCAGGTTCATGCGAGGCTTCCCACCGAAAAGTCAACATTGTGGCAGCTTGTTTCTTTTGAGATGACTGAATGGGAAGATTTCATCAATATGAAAGGCAAAATAATTAAAATGAGTGATGCCTCGTTTTATACGTTGCGCCAAATACAGGAAGCCTTTACTGGATACTGTATTTCCAAAGGAGAGCCGCCGCTGGAACTTGCATATTACCTTGGAGCTCTGCTTTGCGAAATTAAAAAGTGTGATCACTCGTTTCCGCCAGGCGATGGCGATGCCTGGGAAGCTGATTCGCAAGCACGGGCCGTCGCTGATGTATGTCGCCACATTTACACTGACTATGCGGGCGGTATTGATTTAAGCGAAATTGCCAAAAGCAACAGTGTTTCAGAAAGTCATTTGCGGGCGCTTTTCAGGAGAAGAATGGGCATTGGAATTGGTGGTTTTCTGATGAATACCCGAATGTCGATTGCTGCCAATTTACTTAAGCGTTCTAAAGTAAATATAGCAGAAATAGCCAGTCGATGCGGATTCAGCGGAGTTTATGCTTTTTCACGAGCTTTTAAAAAATATCATGGAATTTCACCTATGGAATTCCGACATTCAAAAGAAAGTTAAATGATTTAACAAATAGTCATGATTGAGGCATAAATAGTGTTTGACTTAAAGCCACTTAACGTTTATCATATTCAAATTACAACGATTAACTTAAGTTCTCGGAGAGTGGACACAAATGACTATGTATGCTGAAAAAAGTGGTCAGAATCTAGCAATCAGCGATGTTGAATTAAAAGACATGATTGCTGGTACATTGAAAAAAATTGGTGGACAGTTTAAAAAAGTACTGTTGATTCCACCTGATTTTACGCGCTTTAATTCTTATGCCGGGCCGATTACCACAATGGCCTACGAAATGCTCAAAGATCAGGCAGAAATTAAAATTATTCCTGCCCTGGGAACTCACGTGGCAATGACTGAAGAAGAAATTCGTGCCATGTTCGGACCGGATATTCCGCTTGATATATTTGTTGTGCATGACTGGCGTAACGAGGTAGTTTCAAAGGGAGTTATTCCAGGTGAAACTATAAGCGAATGGTCAGAAGGCAAAGTTGACTATTCAGTGAACTGCGAAATTAATAAGATAGTATTTGAGGGGTTTGACCTAATTCTTTCTATCGGTCAGATAGTGCCGCACGAAGTTGTAGGCATGGCGAATTACACCAAGAACCTGATGGTTGGCATCGGTGGCTCTGACATGATTAACAAGTCGCATTTTTTGGGCGCTGCCGTCAATATGGAACGCATCATGGGGAAAGCGGATTCAGCTGTTCGCAGACTGTTTAACTACGGTGTTCAAACTTACCTTAGCGACCTGCCGATTTACTATATGCTGACAGTTATGGCCCGTAATGATGACACCGGAAAAATGGAAATGCGCGGGTTCTTTTGCGGTGACGATGACGAATGCTTCCTGAAAGGTGTAAAGTTGAGCCAGCAGACAAACTTGGAATTGCTGGACGAGCAGCTGGATAAAGTCATTGTTTATCTTGATCCGGAAGAGTTCAAGAGTACATGGTTAGGCAATAAATCTGTTTATCGTACTCGGATGGCAATTGCTGATGACGGTGAACTGATTGTATTAGCTCCGGCACTTCGTGAGTTTGGCGAAGATAAAGAGATTGATCGTCTGATTAGAAAGTATGGTTATCACGGCACTCCGGCGACTCTTAAAGCAGTAAAAGAGAATCCGGAACTGGCAGCTAACCTTGGAGCGGCAGCGCACCTTATTCATGGTTCTTCTGAGGGGCGATTTAAAATCACCTATTGTCCGGGACCTAACGTTTCGCAGGAAGAAATTGAAGGCGTTGGTTTTGAATACGGTGACCTTGATGCGGTAATGAAAAAGTATGATTTTGAAACCCTTAAAGACGGCTACAATGTTGTTAACGGGGAAAAAATCTTTTACATCAGCAACCCGGCTCTGGGGCTTTGGGCATGGAAGGAAAACTTTAAATAAAAGATCTGATAATTCAAGTTTATACAAAAAAAAGCGCGGTTCAAAAATGACCGCGCTTTTTAAATATAATATTGACTGTCTGATCAGGCTCGGATTTCTCCGGCTTCACGCATTTTGCGGTATTCAGCAATAGTCTTTTTTATGCCCTCTTCAAGAGAGATTTCAGCACGCCATGTTGACTTAGATATTCTTGAAACATCCATACATTTAAGCGGCATGCCGTCCGGTTTTGTTGTATCCCAGTTAATCTCACCTTTGTAGCCGGCATGTTTAGCAACCAGCTCTGAGAGCTCTTTTATTGTAACGTCGGTACCGGGGCCAACGTTCATAAATTCAGCATTGTTCCATTCATTCATCAGCATGAAAACAGCGTTGGCAAGGTCATCCACATGCATGAATTCACGTCTTGCCGAGCCCGAACCCCAGCACTGTACACTGTCAACGTTGTTATCTGCGGCTTCGCAGAAGCGACGAACAAGCGCGGCGACAACATGAGAGTTTTCGGGGTCATAATGGTCATTAGTGCCATAGAGGTTGCATGGCATAAGGCTGATGACATTAAACTGGTACTGTTCATTCAGGTAGCAGCCCAGTTTGTAGCCGGAAATTTTTGCCAGAGCATAGCCTTCATTCGTCGGCTCAAGCGGGCCGGTAAGTAGGTATTCCTCTTTCAAAGGCTGCGGTGCTTCACGAGGATAAATGCACGAGCTGCCGAGGAAACAGAGTTTTCTGACACCACTTAAGTATGCCTGATGAATGACATTGTTTTGAATCTGGAGGTTTTCCAGGAGAAATTCTGCTTTGTAATCATTATTAAACTTTATGCCGCCTACTTTGGCCGCCGCAAGCACTACATATTCAGGCTTTTCTTCTTCAAAAAAAGCCTTTACCTGTTGCTGATCACATAGGTTCAGTTCACTTCTGGATTTACAGATGATATTTGTGTATCCAGCTGCTTGGTATTTCCTTAAAATAGCTGAACCAACCATACCTCTATGGCCGGCAATGAATATCTTAGCGTTTTTCTCGATCATTTTTACTCCTTCTAAAAGCCTATTGAGTATTCAGGTTTTTCTAAAAGCCGAAGGTCGCCTTCGGTCATGAGTCTAACCAGTTCTTTAAATTTAACTTTGGGTTCCCAGCCAATTTTATTCTTGGCTTTGGCCGGATTTCCTAACAGCTGATTGACTTCCGCCGGGCGAAAATACTGCGGGTCAATTTTAACAACTGTATTGCCGGTAGTAGTATCGATGCCGATTTCCTTGACATCTTTGCCGTGCCATTCTATTTCGCGGCCAACACATTTGAATGATTCTTCGATAAATTCACGGACAGAATGCATTTCGCCTGTAGCAACGACATAATCGTCGCCTCCAGACTGCTGCATCATCATCCACATCATTTTCACGTAATCAGGAGCATAGCCCCAGTCACGCAGCGCGTCAATATTACCCATGTAAAGGCATTTTTGCAAGCCGCGGTGAATTCTGGCTACAGCCATGGTAATCTTGCGGGTTACAAATGTTTCGCCGCGCCGTGGAGATTCGTGATTAAACAGGATTCCATTGCTGGCATGGAGTCCGTAGGATTCGCGGTAATTCTTGGTTATCCAGAAGCCGTATTGCTTAGCTACGCCGTAAGGCGATCTGGGATAAAAAGGTGTTGTTTCACTTTGTGGAACTTCCTGTACAAGTCCATAGAGTTCAGAGGTAGAAGCCTGATAAAACCTAGCGTTTGACTGTGTTTCACGCAGTGCATCGAGCATACGCAAAGTGCCAATAGCATCAACCTCCGCGGTATATTCAGGTACATCAAAAGACACTTTTACATGTGACTGCGCACCTAAATTATATACTTCTACAGGGGCAATTTTTTCAATAATGCGGTTAAGATTACTGGAGTCGGTCAAGTCGCCATGGTGTAAAAATAATTTTACATTTTCTTCATGACGGTCACGATAGATATGATCTATTCTGCCGGTATTAAAAGAGCTCGAGCGCCTGATTATACCGTGCACTTCATAACCTTTTGCAAGCAGGAATTCAGCTAAATAAGAACCATCCTGTCCAGTTATACCTGTGATTAAAGCTTTTTTCATAAATGAAAGTCCGCATTATTTCGTTAATAATAAACTATAAATACTTTTCATCGAAAAGTAGAATGTTCGTCTTAAAATCTACTTTAATAAAAAACAAATTCAAGGGTAATGAAAAAGCTTAAAAGACTTAACACAATAAAAGGAGCGGGTTTGCCAAAATTAAGGTGCTAAAAAGCGCAGATTATGGTGATGTTGTCTTCGCCGCCTTGGATGAGGGCTTCTTTCATCATTTTATCCAGAGCAGCTTGTGGAGTCGCCATGCTCATATATTCCAGGAGTTGCTCTTTTCTGATGTGGATGGTTAAACCATCTGAGCATAGCAGATATCTGGCACTGGGTTTTCTTTTGAAGACGTTTATTTCAGGAATCATGTCGTCTGAAGGCCCAACCGAACGGGAAATAACATGGCTGAATGGGTGGACTTGAGCTTCTTCTTCGGTAATCATGCCTTTTCGGACGAGCTCAGCGACAAAACTGTGATCTTCTGTTAACTGCTTAATTTTGTCGTTATGTACTTCATATAGTCTGCTGTCTCCGGCATGTCCGCTGATGACGCTAGAAGGAGTAAAAACTGCGGTGACAATGGTTGTCCCCATGGGGTGGTCAAGGTTTTTTCTGGAATTTTGAGCAAACAGGTCATTATTAACTTCAACAATTTGCTCATAGAGGAAGGTTTTTATTTTTTCAACGGAATCAACGTTGCCCATGCGCTTTTTTTTCCATGCAGAAACAAACCTTCTGCAGCATAAAGCGCTTGCTATATCTCCGCTCTGATGTCCGCCTATTCCGTCTGTAACGACGGCCAGTGAGCTGCTTTCCTGAGGATAGTCAATATAACAGAAACAATCTTCATTTACTTCTCTCACTAAACCGATGTGTGTTTCCCCTGCGAATATTAGTGGACCAGGTTTATCGGCGGTTCTTTTGCTGATACTTTTTTTATTCATAGAACTTAATTTTTGCTATTACGATATTCCGGCAAACAGGCTATAAGCCTCATCCAGACCTTCTTCCTGTGACAATAATAGCATATATTTAAAATATAGCAACAAAAAATGCGTTGAGGAGTTTTGAATTATTAAGAGATTCTGCTATTGTTAGTATTCTACAATTTTATATGGATTCCAGATGTTGTTTTAGTATTTCAATTTTAAATACTTAAAAAATACAAAAGGGTAAACATGAAAAAAGCAGCAGAAATCCGAAACTTCGTAGTTGCAGGTCACAGTGGCAGTGGCAAAACCTCACTGTGTGACCTAATGCTCTACAAGGCAGGAGCTGTCGCTCGCTGCGGCAGCGTTACCCAGAAGAATAGCGTATCCGATTACACTCCGGATGAACAGGAAAAGCAAAGTAGTATTTATTCTGCCGCCCTGAACTGTGAGTGGAAGGGGAATCAATTTTTTTTCGTTGATACTCCTGGATACGGTGAATTCATTGGCGAAACCATCGCTCCAATCAACGCAGCGGACAGCACTCTGGTTGTTGTCGACGCGGTAGAAGGAATTCAGGTAGGTACTTTACGTTCCTGGAAAAATTCACGCAAGCTGGGGAACCCGCGTTTGGTTCTCATTAACCGTGTTGACTGTGATCGTGCCGATTTCAATCGCGTTCTTAGACAGTTGCAGGAAGCTTACGGCAAAACTGTATGTGTTCCGGTTACCCTGCCGGTTGGCTCAGAAAGCAATTTTTCAAAAGTTGTAAATGTTCTGCGCGACACAGATATTCCTGACGAAGTGGCCGATGACGCCGCCAAGTACAAAGAAATGCTTATGGATACCATCGCCGAGTCAGATGAAACTCTCATGGAAAAATATCTCGAAGGTGAAATTCTCACTGATGAAGAGATTGCCAGAGGCCTTCATTCTGCGATTGTTTCCGGTGACCTTGTTCCTGTGTATGCTGCCAGTGTTTCCAAAGACATTGGTATTGAAAAACTCATGGACAGTATTGGTAACTTATTCCCAAGCCCGCTGGACAAAGGTACAGCGCCTCTTGAGGACGGCGAAGTTGAAAAAATTTCTGAAAAAGGTGCTGCTCAAGCTCTGGTTTTCAAATCTATTGTTGACCCGTTTATCGGTCAGCTTACTTTCTTCCGTGTAGTTTCAGGTATTATTAAATCTGATTCTGAATATTATAATGTATCGACCGGTGCCAAAGAACGTTTTGGTACTATTATGATTATGAACGGCAAAGAGCAGAAATCTGTTGATGCTCTCGGCCCTGGTGGTATCGGCGCTATTGCCAAACTGAAACATTCCCATATCGGCAATACAATCGGTTCCAGTTCTTCAGTCAAAGCTTTGCGCGCAATTAAATTCCCGAATCCGGTTATGTCTTACTCTATATCTGCTGTTAAGAGTGGTGAAGAAGACAAAATTGGGCAAGGGCTCAATAAACTTACTGAAAGTGATCCGACAATTAAAGTCGGTCGTGATAAAGAAACCCATGAAATGCTGCTTCGTGGCATGGGTGACCAGCACTTAGGCAATGTTGTTAAAAAGCTCAAAGATACTTACAAAGTTAACGTTAAGCTTGACATCCCTAAAGTTGCGTACCGTGAAACTATCATGGCTAATGGTGAAGGACACTACCGTCACAAAAAACAGACTGGTGGCGCCGGACAGTTTGCTGAAGTATATCTTCGCATTACGCCTAATAATGAAGGCTATGAATTTGAAAATAAAGTTGTTGGCGGTAACATTCCTAGAAACTTTATCCCTGCTGTTGAAAAAGGTGTTTCCGAAACTCTGGTTAAAGGGCCCCTGGTTGGCTGTCGGGTTGAAGACGTAAAAGTTACTGTTTATGATGGTAAATATCATCCGGTTGACTCAAATGAAATGGCATTTAAAATTGCTTCAAGAATGGCGTTCCGCGATGCCATGGCTAAAGCAAAGCCAGTTCTTCTGGAACCAATCATGGATGTCAAAATCATGATTCCTGATGAATACATGGGTGATGTTTCCGGAGACCTGAACCACAAGCGTGGCCGTATCCTTGGTATGGGCATAGAAGAAGGTTTGCAGGTTGTTAATGCGGAAGTCCCATTAGCTGAAATGGCTAAATATGCAACTGAACTGCGCAGCATGACTCAAGGTCGCGGTGTTTTTGAAATGGATTTTTCTCGTTACGAGCAAGTTCCAACAAATGTAGCAAATGAGATTATCAACGCGCATCAGATTGAGCAGGAAAGCGAATAATCCTGTATTTGTTGTTATTGGTATGGGTCCGGTATTTTTGTGCCGGGCCCCTTTATTTTTAATTAAAACTCTTATGTTTGAATCGCAGGAACAATGGTAGCTGATACTATTGCCAAACTGAAAACCGCTTTGATACTTAAAACCTGTTTGAAATGTGATTTGGAAGTCTGCATTTGGGGGATGAAATTTATTTGCACAGCTTCGAAATAATAGAATTTAGGTTGGGAAAAATTACATTTTTCAGGTTATAAAAAAGTATTATGAATGGGTTTTCGTATACTTTGACTGTAAATGTTGCGAAAAATGTTTAAATTGAAGTCAAAAACACGTTAAATCAACATTTTATTATTGATTAATCATTACCCGGTTATAAATTAATAAAAATTTAGCAATTTCCCGTCAATTCAAAGAGGTATGCAAATGACCGAGAAACTTCAAGGCCTGTTGGAAAAGATACGTGATGAAGGCCTCAAAAAAGCTGATGATGAGAAACATCTGATAATTTCAGACGCTGAAAAAAATGCAGCCGAAATCATTAAAAAAGCTAAAGCGGAAGCCGAAATCATTCGCAAAAAAGCTAAAGATGACGCCGCTAGTCTGGAACAGCGTGCGCGTACTGCTGTCAGTCAGGCCTCCCGTGATATTATTCTTAAACTTAAATCCGAACTGCAGAAACGTCTTGAAAATGTAATTCGTGATTCTACTGATGAGGCCATGACTCCTGCATTTATGGGACAGTTGATCAAAGAAATGGCTGTAAAATTCAGCAGCGGTAATCAAGCCGAGCCTACTTTGGAAGTTTTAGTGGCTTCAAAGGATCGTGAACAACTGGTTAAACTGCTGACCGGCAGCCTCGTGAAATCTTTCAGGAATGAACCTCAGGTTTTCCCGGAAGATGATATTGGCGGCGGTCTCAAGGTCGGCTTTAAGGGAAAAGACGTTTTCTTTGACTTCACTGATGATGCCGTTACTGACTTGATCTGTGCCTTTGTCGGTTCGCGTCTCGCTGAAATTCTTAAAACTGGGAAATAATTGAACATGGGCGGCTACTACTATCTGGTAAGTTCTTTGCCGATGCTGTTTAATGAGGCTGCGCCGCCGTTGTCGCTGCAGGAATTCTTGTCCGCATGTGCCGAACAGCTGGCTGAAAAAGATATGACTCTGCTTGAAGCAGTAAGTATAATCCCGACAGCAGACCAGCAGTTTCCTGCAAAATCAGCTGCGGAAGGCTGGCGTCAGTGGGAAATATCGCTGCGCAACCATATTGCGGCTCAGCGTGCACCGCATGGCAAAGATATTAGCGAATATGTACTTCATGAAGATGAAGTTTTTTTGGAAATAGAAGTTGGCGTTCAGGAAGCGTTTGCTCTTAAGAGCCCTCTCGAACGTGAGCATTTCTTTGATAAAATGCGTTGGCAGCAGCTCGAAAACCTTGAGGCTTGCCACCATTTTGATTTGGATCGGTTGTGTGTATACAAAATTAAATTGATGATTCTAGAAAAATGGGCACCGCGTACTTCTGAAAAAGGCGAATCAAATCTTGGCGGTATTCTGAACAGAATCGATACAAACTACAGCCGTGGTCCTGAAGAATAATAACATTTTAATAATTAATGATATGACATAAAAAGGAGATTCACCGGCATGCAGGATAGCAATACTGGCAGAATCGTCGGAGTAAACGGTAATATGCTTACCGTCGAATTCGACACTCATGTCACTCAAAATGAAGTGGCCTTTGCCATCCTCGGCGATGAGAGGCTTAAATGTGAAGTGATTCGTGTCCGTGGACAACGGGCCGACCTTCAGGTATTTGAAAGCACCGCAAAACTCAAAATCGATGATCGAATTGAGTTTACTGATGAACTGCTTAGCGTGGAACTTGGTCCGGGACTGTTGACTCGTGTATATGACGGTCTGCAGAATCCCTTGAACGACCTTGCAGAACAATCTGGATTTTTCCTGCAGCGAGGCGTTTACCTTCCGGCACTCGATCACAAAGCGCAATGGGACTTTACCCCGCTTGCCAAAGTTGGTGACAAAGTAAAATCAGGTGATTGGCTTGGAGTTGTTCCAGAAGGAATTTTTAAGCATTACATCATGGTTCCTTTTGACCTTCAGGGCGAATGGGAAGTCGCAGAGGTCACCGCCGCTGGTAATTACAAAATCGATCACAAAATTGCAGTGCTAAAAGGCAAGAAGAACGAAGAACGAACTGTAACTATGGTTCAGACATGGCCGGTGAAAATTCCTATCACTGCCTATAAAGAAAAACTTCTTCCTACTGACACCATGATTACGCAACAGCGTATTATCGACACATTCTTCCCGGTTGCCGTTGGCGGTACTTTTTGTACTCCGGGGCCGTTCGGTGCAGGCAAAACTGTACTGCAGCACGCCTTAAGTCAGTTTGCTGAGGCAGACATCGTGATTATTGCGGCATGTGGCGAGCGTGCTGGTGAGGTTGTGGAAATTCTCCGTGAGTTTCCACATCTTGAAGACCCGCGTACCGGCAAAACTCTGATTGACCGTTCAATCATTATCTGTAACACTTCATCAATGCCGGTTGCTGCTCGTGAAGCTTCCGTATATACAGCTGTAACTCTGGCTGAATATTACCGCCAGATGGGGCTTAACTGCTTGCTGCTGGCTGACTCTACTTCTCGCTGGGCTCAGGCATTGCGTGAAATGTCCGGTCGTCTTGAGGAAATCCCCGGTGAGGAAGCTTTCCCGGCATACCTCGAATCTCTGATTGCCGGCTTCTATGAGCGTGCCGGACTGGTTGAACTCAATGATGGCAAAACTAAAGGTTCTGTAACTATCGGTGGTTCCGTGAGTCCTGCTGGTGGTAACTTTGAAGAACCCGTAACTCAGGCGACTCTAAAAGTGGTTGGCGCCTTCCTTGGTCTTTCCCGTGAGCGTTCTGATGCTCGCCGCTATCCGGCAATCCACCCTCTAGACAGCTGGAGTCATTACACCAGTATTGTCGATCCTGAAATGATTGCCATTGCCCGTAACGTTCTGCGTCGCGGTAATGAAGTTAATCAAATGATGAAAGTTGTTGGTGAGGAAGGTACTCACATTAATGACTTTACAATTTATCTCAAGAGCGAATTCCTCGATTACGTTTACCTGCAGCAGAATACCTTCGACAAAGTCGACGGCGCTACTGACAAGGAAAGACAGCAGTATGTATTCGGCAAAGTTGTTTCAGTAATGAATTCTGAATTTGACTTTACCGATAAAGACATTGCCCGCCGTTACTTCCTGGAATTGCGCCAGATGTTTGTTGACTGGAACTACGCCGCTATTGACAGCGCGGAATTCAAAAAGCTTGAAGCGGCGATTGAAGCCAAACTCAAGGAGCACTGCCATGCGTAAAGTTTATCATAGAATTATCCAGATTGCGGGTAATGTTATTACCGTTGAAGCTGAAGATGTAGGTTATAACGAACTCGCTGAAGTAACCAGCTCCCGCGGTACTTCTCTGGCGCAGGTAATCCGCTTGCAGGATGAAAAAGTTTTCCTGCAGGTATTTGCCGGCAGCCGTGGTATCAGTACTGGTGACCAGGTACGTTTCCTGGGACACCAGATGCGCGTTTCTTCTTCAGAAGACCTGCTCGGCCGTGTTTTCAATGGTCGTGGAGTGCCGCGTGACAGCCGTCCTGAAATTGATGAAAACCTGATTGAAATCGGAGGGCCATCGGTTAACCCGGCCAAGCGTATCATCCCACGTAATATGATTCGTACCGGTATTCCGATGATTGACGTTTTCAATACTTTGGTTGAATCTCAGAAACTCCCGATTTTCTCGGTAGCGGGCGAGCCATACAACCAACTGCTTGCGCGTATTGCTCTGCAGGCTGAAGTCGACGTCATTATCCTCGGCGGAATGGGCTTGAAATACGACGATTATCTTTACTTTAAAAATACTCTTGACGAGGAGGGAGCGCTTTCACGTTCTATTATGTTTGTTCATACCGCTTCCGACCCGGTAGTGGAGTGTATGCTGGTTCCTGATATGTCTCTGGCTGTAGCTGAAAGCTATGCTTTGGAAGGCAAGCGCGTTCTGGTTCTGTTGACTGACATGACGAACTTCGCCGACGCTATGAAAGAGATTGCGATTACCATGGAACAGATTCCGTCTAACCGTGGTTATCCCGGTGACTTGTACAGTCAGCTGGCTTCACGTTATGAGAAAGCTGTTGACTTTGACGACGCAGGATCAATTACTGTTCTAGCTGCAACTACTATGCCGGGTGATGATGTGACTCACCCGATTCCGGATAATACCGGTTATATTACTGAAGGTCAGTTCTACCTGCGTAACGGTCGTATTGAGCCATTTGGTTCACTCAGCCGCCTGAAACAGCAGGTGAATGGTGATACCCGCAGTGACCATCGTACTATTATGGATACTATGATTCGTTTGTACGCGGATTATAAGGAAACGCTTGAAAAGCAGTCCATGGGTTTCTCCATGAGCAGCTGGGACACCAAACTGTTGAAGTACGGTGCGTTGTTTGAAAAGCGTATGATGGACTTGTCGGTGAACATTCCTCTGGAAGAAGCTCTCGACCTGGGTTGGAAGACTCTGGCTGAGTGTTTTGACAAAGCTGAGACCGGTATCAAGACAGACTTGTTGAAAGAGTATTGGCCCCAAAGCTGAATAAGGCGGTTGGATTATGCCCAAGATTAAACTTACAAAAACTGAACTGAAAAGCCAGCAGGATTCGCTGAAACAGTTTACGCGTTTCCTTCCGACTCTGCAGCTCAAAAAGCAGCAGCTCCAGTTGGAAATGCGGTCGAGCTCAGCGCGTCTCAAAGAAAATGAGGTCGAACAGGAAAAGACGCGTTTGCGTCTAAATGCCTGGCTGGCACTCTTTGGTGACGAGCAGGGCACCGAACTTCTGCCAGAGCTATTGAGTTTGAAAAGCATAGCTTCAGATGTGAGCAATATCGCCGGGGTCAACGTTCCGATTTTTATAAAAGCCAACTTTGAAGTGGCTGATTATGATTTGTTCAAGCTGGACAGTTGGATCGATGATGCTGTAGAAATGCTTAAGGAGCTGATTTCTCTGCAGGAAGCGCACAAGATTCTGGAAGAGCAGCACCGTCTGCTGGCCCGGGAATTGCGCACTACAACCCAGCGTGTTAATCTATTCGAAAAGGTGAAAATCCCTGAGTGCAAGGAGAATATCCGTTGTATTAGAATTTACCTTGGCGACCTTGACACTGCTGGTGTAGTCCGTTCTAAAATCGCAAAACGCAAATCACAGGAGGCACAGCAGTTATGATTGTACCGATGAAAAAAGTTCTCCTGTTGTGTCTCATGCATGATAGAGTCAATGCTCTGCAAAAGCTGCGTGGACTCGGCGTTATGCATGTTGAAGTTGAATCCCTTGCGGATACTGAAGACCGTTCAGAACTGCAGATGCTGCTGAGCGGGATCGAACGTGCGGCTATTGTGCTTGAATCGCGCAAAAGTGAGCATGACAAGCCAAGAGACGAACTTAGTCCGAAGGCAACATATAAAAAAGTTTCAGTGTTGCTGGAAGAAATGGGCCGTATCGATAAAGATATGGAGGCCATGCGCCGTAGTCATGAAGCACTTTGCCCATGGGGAGACTTCTCGCATAAGTTAATGCAGGAACTGGCTGGCAAGGGCGTACACGTTTATTGCTGTGAAGCTATGGAAACTCCTTATGAGGAACTCTCTAAAAATGCTGATTTGACCATTATGGAAATTGGCAGAGAGCGTGGCACCGTGCGTTTTGTCGTGATTTCCGATCAGGAAATGTCTGCTGAAGACTTGCCGCTTGCCGTCTTGCCGAAAGATAAACGACTGCGCGATGTCAATGATCATATGAAAAAGCTGCAGCGTCGTCTCAAGCAGATAAATGAGGAGCTGGATTATCTGGCATCTCATGCGCATCAGCTGGAACATTATGAGCTTGAAATCAAGGAACGTCTGGAATTTTTGACCACACGTGACAGCATGCAGTCGCATGAAGACATAGCCTCTATCAGTGGTTTTGTTCCCGTGAAAGAAGAAGAACGCCTTACGGCATCTGCTGAAAAGCACGGCTGGGCTTTGCTTCTTGAAGATCCGGGCCCTGATGATCGTGTGCCTACGTTAATTACGATTCCGAAAGTTTTCAGGTTTATACAGCCATTGTTTGAATTCCTGGGAATTTCACCGGGATATAACGAAATAGATGCCAGTGTCGGCGTTATGTTTTTCTTTGTCATATACTTTGGCATGATTGTAGGAGATGCCGGTTACGGCTCTATTTTCATGTTGGTAACTCTTATTGCCAGAGCAAAACTGCGTGGAGATAAATACAAAATGCCGCTGCGCCTTTTGGGCGTACTAAGTGCTTCCACCATGATTTGGGGAGGACTTAGCGGAAACTGGTTTGGTTTGAGCGCTCCGGGTATCGAATGGCTAACTGGAGCTGCAAAGAACAGAAATATTCAGTTTTTCTGCTTCCTGCTGGCGGTTGCTCAATTATCAATGGGGCACATCTGGCGAGCTATTCTGGCCGGAAAACTGCGCAAAATACTTGGACAATTGGGCTGGGTAATCATCCTGTGGATGAATTTCTTCCTGACACTCGAGCTGGTAGTTGACCGTACAGGTCAATTCCCCGGATTTATGCTCCCACTATATGGTGTAGGAGCATTTCTGGTTGCTACTTGTGATGTCAACTGGCGTGATCCAAGTGAAGCTTTTAACCTGCCTTTCAGCTTTATTAACAGTTTCGTTGATATGCTGTCTTATATCCGTTTGTTTGCGGTAGGTATGGCTGGATTTTATATTGCTTCAAGTTTCAACGGTATGTTTGCATCGTTGTTAGAATCAAGTTCCGGTGCATGGGTGATTCTTGCGGTAGTTCTCGGACTGGTGGTTATCCTGTTCGGACATTGCTTGAATATCGCGTTGTGCATGATGGGCGTTCTGGTTCACGGTGTGAGGCTTAACACCTTGGAATTTTCAAACCATATCGGATTGACTTGGTCCGGTACTGAATTTAAACCATTTAAGAAAAATACAATTTCAAACAAGGAGAAATAAAATGGATTCTTCTATCGTCTTCAAAGCTCTTGGCGAAGCTGGCGGTTATGCTGCTGTAGGTCTGGCAGCAATTGGTTCTGCAATCGGAACAGGTATTGCCGGCAGTTCTGCTATTGGCGCTTGGAAAAAGTGCTATGCTCATAATAAACCGGCTCCTTTCCTGCTCCTCGCTTATGCAGGTGCTCCTCTTTCACAGACTATTTACGGTCTTATCATGCTGATCTTTATCAAAGGTAAACTGGCGGAATCTCCAGACCGTTGGCCTTTGTATCTGGTCATTGGTATTTTTGGCGGAATTGCTATGGGAGTTTCAGCCTGGTATCAAGGAGCTGCCGGTGCTGGCGGCTGTGATTCTTTTGCTGAAACCGGAAAAGGTTTTGCTAATAACCTTATGGTACTGGGTATTGTTGAAACTGTTGCGATCTTCGCATTGGTTTTCTCTCTGCTCATTTTGTAGAGGCTTTTATATTTTCAGGCGCGGATTATTCCGCGCCTTTTTTTATGTCT
Organism: Lentisphaerota bacterium; assembly: GCA_024225035.1. Classification (GTDB taxonomy): domain Bacteria; phylum Verrucomicrobiota; class Lentisphaeria; order Victivallales; family Victivallaceae; genus Zth2. Next base: position 93,819 of record JAAEMX010000219.1, on the reverse strand, counting down.
TGAATGGACGTTTATTTATGAGTGTTTCTGTCGAATAACAAGATAAATATACGAAGATAGATTGTAATATTTCTTTCAGTATTTTATATTCTAAATAGAGGAAGATACAAGAGGGAAATATAATGAACCTGGATACACTTATCCTTGAAAATGATCAACTTGTAAAGCAGACTGTCAGAAAATACCAACGTCTGCAGACTTTTGTCCATTTTTATCTTAACGGCAGATTTGAAGATCTTTACGGTGAGCATAGAAATAATGTCGTTTCTGTAATGGCGTCATACCTGCTGCCAAGGCTTCTTGCTTACAATAATTATATCCGTAGAGAGCATAATTTCCGAGCTTATGCGGAGCCCAGACGTGGCCGGTTCAGTGGAATATTTTCTTTTAATCAGGAAGGGATAAAAGAATGGTTAAGCCAGTTATTCAGCGATATAAGTCAGGTAATTCCTGAAATCAGGCCAATACCTCCTGGTTCGCGCCCTGACATCAGACCTCAAATGCAGCTTAAGGAGGCAATTGGAAATAGACTTACACGTTGTCGGCAGAGGCGCAATTCTCCCTCTTTATACTTTTGGGAGACTGTAAATTGTTATTATAAAAATCAGCCTCCACATCTGGAAAATGCAATGCCAAATCCACAGAACCTGATGCAGCTGATACCATATTCAAGAGAAGAAGCTCTCAGACTTGAAACTTTGGTGAAGTCAAAACTGGAAAGGTTTTGTATAAGAAACCGGGTTATAAACGCTATGCATCAGGAACCGCCAGTGCCTAACCAATTTACCAGATGCCAGCCTGCTCCGGTGCGGACAACCAGTGTGTCCGCTCAGGCTTTGGATGACAGCGAGGAGGTCGACGCTCCTGAGGATCTTGGTTACTCGGCTACCGATTTTGCAGAAGAGTTTAATTTTTCTGCTGAAGCTAAAAAAATAATAGCCCAAGACCTGTTTGTGTACAGTATGGCGCTTGAGTCATGGGAGAATATGACATATATAAGTGCTGACACCAAGGAACTCGAATCCCTGCCATATCCGGTTACAGTAAGCCGGTTTATAACTGAAGCATACCAGCAGCTTTTTAATACAATACATGCAGGAAATACTCAGGAAGGAACAATTAATATCGTTCTTGGGATAAGTTTTAATTTTTACGTTTCAAATGTTCATATCTTTACTAAAGGAATATACAGTGCTGAAAACCAAATGACCGAGTCGGCAACGATTATTCTTGAAGGCCTGCGCAGACTGCGTCAAAGAAATCGTGCAGGGTTGATAACCCCGCGAGGGTCAAATATCTGGCAAAGATCAATCTGTGAACAGTTTTGCAGATCAGGCAAAACATTTTATTGATTAAAAAATATCAACATGCCTTATGGTGCTGAGTCAAGCTTTTTCTTGCTCTTGTCAAGCAGGAATTGATCGAATCCATAGAAGTTTTTAACTGGGGTGCCAACTCCGCTGCCATGTTTCTTCAAGTCTTTTTTGACTTCTTCAATGGCATTGTAAATTCCTGACTGTGGGAGGCTGACATCAGGTGGTGAAGGCAAGCAGTCAATTACCGCTACCAGCTGTGATTTCTTGCTAATCTCAGATTCAGTAGTAAATATCCAGCCCAGAACGGGAATGCTTCCCAGCCATGGTACTTTGCTTACACTGCGGACAACAGTCATTTTTTCCATGCCGCCGATAATAAAGCGTCTGGTATTGGTGTTAAAAATTACTTTTGTCCTGAGTTCTGTCCGGGAAGTACGTGGGCGCCCGGTACTTTTGAACCCTATCAGATTAGTATTGCTCATACTGATATCTAAAGTCGTTGCATTATTACATACCACCGGAGTCATTGAAAGCACAAAACCGTATTCTCCGGGTTTGGTTATACGGGTAACATTGCGGTCAATCACGTATTCCTGATCAGTAGACCAGTCGTCAAGTGTTACCCATCCCAATGTGCCGTTGGCTGTATCAACTACCTGATACTGCTGGATCTGCACACTTAATGCATTTGTGGTTTTTCCTATGCTTATATTTCTATTCAAATCAAAGAAATTAGCATCTACGGAATCAGGTGCAATTTGAAGGGTAAAGTAAAATTTATTTTCAATCTGCGACCTTGCTGCCATAAAACTCAGATTTACATCAACTGCTGCGCCAGCACTGGTTCTGACATCAATGCGGTTTCCGTTTATAGGGTCAATAGCATTGTTTAAGCGGTAATCACCAATAGTGGGGGCGGTGTTAGTGTTTGATACCCACTGTACGCTCTGCAAGTTCATGTATTGTTGGAGTGTTGCCGGGTTTGATATTGGTTCGCCATCTTGAATTCTGGCAAGGCTTGTTATTGCTGATATCGTTCCGGTTTTATTGTTCATTAGCAGTAATTGGCCAGTAGTAAGGATCTTGGCTTTGCTCTTGGTAACCAGAAAATCAAGGTAGCGTGTATTCCATTTGGGGTTGAAATTGATATAACGTGAGTTACTGGTGTTAACAAAATAATTTCCGACGTTTTCATTTATAAAGTCCCAGCCGTTTGTATAACGGGCAGCTACAGCAAAAAGGTCGGCTCCCGGACCGTTTTTCCAAGACTGGAAATCGACACCAACCTGACCGTCGTTTTCAAAATCAAGTTCGTAGATTCTGTACTTAACTAATGCCTGCGGGCGGGGAGTATCATAAAGCCTGAGCATGCGTTGGACTGTCTTGACAGCAAACGGTGATTCATAGAAAAACAGAGCGTTAAGGCCGGTATCTACGTTGACGATGCCTTGGCCACCTTCCAATTCGAAGAAGTCATTGGAATGATAAAGACCAACATTGAAAATAACATCGCGAAGCCGCAGAGCATCCCAGTATTTAGGGAAATAAAGCCAGTAGCGTCTTCCGGCGTAAACCGAGAGGTAAGGTTTGTCCAGAATGCGGATCAATTCATCTAGAGGCATGCCGACAATAGTATTTCCAAAACGATAGTCTTCAGCAGATACAATAATCATTCCGGTGCCGTCCATATATTTTATAGCCTCAGCTTTGGTTGGGCTGGTGCTTACCCTTCGGGCACTGATGGCGGCACTGATGTAGGGTAGTATTTCGTAAGGATCAGCATATTTCAGTACGTATACTCGCGTCAAAACGCTCGGATCATTGTTCGTACTTATAAAGTGGACCTGTTCGGTCTTTTTGTCTATATCAACCTTCAGCAATGGGAGCACTTTGGTCCTGTTATAGGGAGGCGTAGGCGCATTTACAATAGACGGGGTTTGGTTGGGATTAAAAACACCAGCATCGACGTTAGTAGCAGTTTGCGCGACAAGGGGCAGGGCTGTTGTGCAGAGAACAGCCGTCAAAAGCAATACCCTTAAAGTTTTTCCGTTAATCATTCGATTTCACCTGCACGCTCAGCCTCCATAATTTCTGATGCTTCGATAACTCTGCCGGACCATCTGGATAGGTCCATTGAGGGAGCTATCGGATCTACTTGCATCGTGATAAATACTTTTGATTTGGCTTTAGATAAGGCAGTACTGCCAAACAGGTAACCTACGATTGGAAGGTCTCCAAGGAATGGGATACTGTCCTGTTGACGTACATAAAGATCTTTTTCATAGGTAGCGATAACTTTTTCTGTGCCGGCCTCAATAGTCAGCCATGAGCTGAAATTCTGTTTATTGGTGATGGGCACTCCCTGATTGGTTTTTTCGACGGTGTCGTTGACCTGTAAGTTCCAGCCCGCTATCAAAATTGCTCCGGCAGATGCATTATTGTTAAATGAAATAATTGGTTTTGACAGATAAAAGAAGAAATCTTCATTATTAAGGCTTTCAAGCATAATATTGTTGTCATCATCTTTTTCAATTGTTTCATAACGAGGAGTGAACTTCAAACGGTATTTGGCATTTTCATAACCAGCTGAGCCGGGATCGGCAAACAAGTCATTTACGACAGTGAGACTGCCGGAAATAGAGGTTCTGGCCCGTCCCTGCTGCTTGAGAAGCCGCAGGAAAGTAGCATCGAACTGAGGTGCTACCAGAAAGGCACCGTATCCAAGGTTTGAAAGAGGACTGCTGCTGATGATATTCAAAGCACTTGATAAGTTTGTAAAGGACTTAAAGTCAAGGTACTGAAAAGCGGTGCTGAAAAGTTTGGCTCCTGGGCCGTTTTTCCAGCTTATATAGTCAATTCCTAGCTCAGTAAAGCTGTTTTCATAGATGACATAAGTATTTAAACGTACCTGTAGCTGCGGAACGGGCCTGTCGACCGCTTTGAGGAAATTCATGAAGTTTCGTCCACTGGATAGTGAGTTTTTCCAGTAGAACATATTGTGTTGTGAATCAAAGAAGCTTACACCAAACTGAACTGCAGCAAACAATGCTTCACGCATATTATCTGTAGCACGGTAATTGGCATAGTAGACAAAACGGTGGATGCCGTCACCATCGACGATCTCATTATTGGGCCCTTTTATTTTGCAGGGGCGATCCATTTTCTGGATCATGTCAACGATATAGGGCATGACTTCAACACCGGTACTTACAACTAAATACTGTTCATCACCGTATGCATAATCAAGTCGTTGGGCAATGGATTCACCATTGAAACGCTTTACCGCACCTACTACCCATGGCTGGAGATCTGTAGCGTCCATATGCTCGAGTTTAAAGATACGAGTGGTCATGTATTTCTGGTTGCGGTCTTCATTGAAGATGATGGTGCGGACGCCTTTTTGGGCAAAAAGAGGGACAGTTAGAGAAAGTAGACAAATTATAAGAAAGACAACTTTTATAACTCGTTTTACCACCTCTTACCCCTCTGCTTAACTACCAGTACGAACTGGGAAACCGCTACTATCATTAATTTAGGCTGTCGGGGAGACCTGAGCCTCCCCGGTCAGACATTATCTCAATTCGATATTAAGCTGAGCAGCCATTTTGCCGCGAAGCTTTTCAAAGGCACCATTCACTTCCTTATCGGTAAGCGTTCTTTCAGAATTTCTGAAAGTTAAAGCATAAGCCATGCTTTTCTTATCGGCACCTAATGTCTCCTTATTATAGAAAATATCAAAAATTTCAACTTTTTCAAGGTTTTTTACCCTTGTAGAGGCAATAAAATCGATGACTTTTTGATGTTCTAGTGAATTATCGGCTATAAATGCCACATCTCGGGTCGTAGAAGGGTACTGACCAACGGACTCATAATAGAGATTTCCGGTCTTTCCTTCGAGTATATTTTCGGCTTCGATCTGTGCCGCGAATATCGGAAACTCGGTACGAAGCCCTTTTGTAAACTTTGATGCAAGCAGTCCCAGGTGTCCTGCAATTTTCCCGTCAATGATCAAGGCAGCGCATTGTCCGGGTGCAAAACGGTCGTCAGAAGCCTTCTCAAATGTGAAGTTCACGATGTCGCGACGTTCGAGCAAAGCTTCAACCATGCCTTTCATGTCGTAGAAGTCAAAAACTTCCTGCAGCTCATCAGAAAAACGTTCTGGGCGACACTTGCCGCTGAGCACCATGCAGATTTCAATGCGCTCTTCTGGAAACAGTTTGCTGTTACTGCAGAAAACAGAGCCCATTTCAAACAGACGCATGGTAGTGTTCTTGCGTGAAACATTACGTTCGACCGTATCCAGCATTTCTCCAAGCAGTGACGGGCGCATACAGGCCAGATCAAGGCTGAGCGGGTTATCAATTTTAACCAGATCATTAGCAGTAAAACGGCTGTCTTTCAAGGCTGACTGCTCGTTGACCATGCTGTAATGCAGACATTGGTAGAGTCCCAATGAGATAAGATCATTTTGAAGCATTTCGTAGTCGAGATATGAATCATCAGCAATTGAAGCTGCGTTTTTACCAACTACCGGCAAGACAGGAACCTGATCAAGTCCGTGAATACGGGCGACTTCTTCAGCCAAGTCAGCTTCACGATGTACATCAAGGCGGTACTGCGGAGGAACAATAACACATTGCTCAGGAGTAACGTCTTTGACTTCAAGTCCTAGCCTGCTGAAAATATCAACAATCTCACCGTTTTCAATATTGACACCAATCAGCTTGCGAATTTTTTCAAAGCGGCAGGCGACAGGAGCAGGACAAGGTTTCTGTCCCTGAATATCGATAAAGTCAGTGACAAGTTCGCCGCCAGCGAGCTCAAGAATCATTGCTGTAGCTCTGTCGCTGGCAGTCTGAACCATATCCCAGTCAATGCCGCGTTCAAAGCGGTATGATGAATCCGATGAAACCCCCAGCTCACGTGAAGTGGAGCGAATATTTGATGAGAAGAATGATGCACTTTCGAGCAGAACATTTACAGTTGAATCAGTGACTCCTGAGTCCAGACCACCCATTACGCCAGCAAGGCACATAGGTTTTTCGGCATCGGCAATAACCAGATGACGATCATGGAGCTCAAGTTCAGCACCATCCAGCAGTGTGATTTTTTCTTTTTCTGTGGCGTGACGCACTACGATGCGGTTTTCTGCCAGCAGGTCAAGGTCAAACGCATGTAGCGGCTGTCCAAGTTCATGCAGAACAAAATTTGTAATGTCAACAACGTTGTTGATTGGACGTAAGCCGATACTCAATAAACGCTCTTTGAGCCATTCAGGGCTTTCTGCTACTTTCACGTTGCGGATTATACGAGCTGTGTAACGTGGGCAGAGTTCTTTATCTTCAACTGTAACCGTGTTTTCAGTAGCTTCATTAGCAGTCGGTACCGGAGCAGTGAATTCAGGCATTTCTGCTGCCTCACTGAACAGGCATGAAACGTCACGGGCGATTCCCCAGTGTGAAAGCCAGTCAGGACGGTTTGGAGTGATTTCTACATCGAATACAGTGTCTCCGGCAAAAATCTCACCAAGAGGTGTCCCGGCTTTAAGGTCTGTATCAAGTTCCATCAAACCTGAATGATCGCCATCCATGCCGATTTCGTCAGCGCTGCATAGCATGCCAAAAGATTTTTCGCCACGCAGCTTGCCTTTTTTGATCTTAAATTCTTTACCTGATTCAGGATCAATAAATACAGTGCCAATTGTTGCAAGTGGAACTTTTTTCCCTGCGTCACAGTTAGGGGCGCCACAGACAATCTGCAATTCTTCTTTGCCGTTAAAAACTTTGCATACGGACAGTTTATCAGCATTAGGATGCTGGTCGCGTTCAAGAATTTCGCCAACAACAACACCGTCCGGAATTAATTTTGCGGTTTCAATTGCTTCGACTTCGATACCGGCCATAGTCATTTTTTCAGCTAGCTCATCGATGCCGCAATCAATTTTTACATATTCTTTAAGCCAATTATATGATACTTTCATTTTCGGTCCCCCTCTTAAAACTGTTCTAGGAATCTAACGTCATTCTCGTAAAGCCAGCGGATGTCGCTGATGCGGTAACGCAGCATAGCCAGTCGTTCGACACCCATACCAAAAGCGAAGCCGCTCCATTTTTCAGGATCATAACCGACATTTTTCAGAACGTTAGGGTCAACCATGCCGGCTCCGGCTATTTCCAGCCAGCCTGAGTTTTTGCAGACCGGGCAGCCTTTGCCTTCACACATGATACATGAGAAATCATATTCCACGCTAGGCTCAGTAAACGGGAAAAAGTGAGGACGGAGTCTGACTTCAACTGAAGCGCCGAACATTTCATGAGCAAAAGAACGCAGCACACTCTTCAGGTCAGAGAGTGATACGTTTTCGTCAATATAAAGTCCTTCAATCTGATGGAAGTTCATGCTGTGAGTCGCATCAGGAGTGTCACGGCGGAAACAACGACCAGGCGCAACAATTCTAACTGGAGGTTCCTGGCTTTCCATTACGCGAATCTGTACTGGAGAAGTCTGGGTGCGGAGCAGTCTGCCGTCTGCAAAATAAAAGGTATCTCCCGGATCACGAGAAGGATGATTTTTAGGAGTATTCAGTGCATCAAAGTTATTGTAAACAGTTTCAAGTTCAGGCCCGGAGGCGACAATAAACCCCATACGGCGGAAAACTGCTACACAGTCGTCAATAACTTTTGTAACTGGATGCTTACGGCCAACTTTCCAGCGGCGACCGGGAAGGGTCAGGTCGATTTCTTCACCGGAAACCTCGGCTGATCCTGCGTTCAGGCGGTCGTTGGCATCGTCCAGAAGTTTTTGAAATTTCGGTTTGGCTACATTAAAAGCCATGCCTGTATCTTTGCGCTGCTCGGGCGCTACATTTTTCATTTCTTTGCTAAGTGCCGGGAAGAGACCCTTGCGACCGAAGATGTCAACTCTGACTTGTTCGATTTCGGCTTCTGAAGCGGCAGCAGATAAGCGCTGTTCCGCATCAATTAAAGCCGCATCAATCTTCTCGATAATTGGATTGGACATAGTATTCCCTTGTAGATATTCAATGTCGGTTTAAAACTTCAGGTTTCAGGTTTAGAAGTTTTTGGTTAAACATGAGACCTGAAGCTTCAAACTATGGCTTATATAAACAAAAAGAAGCCTGAAAGGAGCATAAGACTGCCTTTCAAGCTTCGCGTAAATCAAATATTATCCCGCCGGGATTATTATTTGGCCTGGGTCACTTTCTCAACCAGAGCTTTAAACTCTTGTGGTTCGGTGACGGCCAGGTCGGCGAGAACCTTACGGTTCAGCTCGATACCAGCCTTTTTAAGACCGTTCATAAATCGACTGTAATTGGTGCCATTCATGCGGCATGCAGCGTTAATTCTAACTGTCCACAGGCGGCGGTACTGGCGTTTTTTCTGCTTACGTCCAACGTAAGCGTGAGCCATTGCCTTATCGACAGCATCATAAGCGGTACGAATCTGTTTGCTGCGGCCACCGTAAAAGCCCTTGGCTTGTTCCAGAATTCTTTTACGACGTTTGCGTGATGTTACTGCACAAGTTACTCTAGCCATAATTTAAACCTCCTGATTAAAGGCCGTAAGGCAATGCTGCCTTGATGCGGTTTTTTTCTGCACTTGATACGGCTCCGTCTTTTCTCAGGCGGCGTTTACGTTTTGAGCTTTTCTTTGTCAGAATGTGACGGCTGCCAGCTTTATTATGGCGATATTTGCCAGAGCCAGTCTTCTTGAGCCGCTTAGCGGCACATTTTCTGGTTTTCATTTTAGGCATTGTTTATTCTCCTTACATTTTTAGGATGAACTTATTACCGGTACGGCAAATGCCTTTGGCCATTACCGGTGCTATCAAATTGCAAATGAGCAACTAATGTAGCTCAAGAGTAAAAAAAATCAATCCGCAAATTTTAATTTTGCGGATTAATATAGGAAAAAATCAAATTTATCCTGTTATATCCAGCATATTAATGCTTGGCAGGGGTAAAAGAAACGGAAAGGTTTCTTCCTTGGAATTTGGCTCTGTTTTCAGCAGTACCTGCTTCTTTCAGATCACCAATTACCCTGTCCATAACTTCATAAGCCAAATCTTTGTGTGCCATTTCGCGACCGCGAAGCATAAAAGTAATTTTTACTTTATAACCTTTACCGAGAAATTGAAAAGCATGATTAATCTTGTACTCATAGTCATGCTTGTCGATATTCACGTGGAATTTGACTTCCTTGACTTTTTGAGTCAGGTTGTGCTTGCGCTGTGCTTTATGGCTTTTCTTGTGCTCATAGAGGAGCTTGCCGTAATCCATAATACGGCAGACGGGCGGTTTCGCCTTCTCCGCTACCAGAACTAAGTCTAAGCTAACAGCAGTGGCTTTTCCTCTGGCGTCAGATAAACTGACAATTCCTATTTGTTCTCCATCCGCACCGACCAGTCGTACCTGCTCGGCTTTGAATGAGCGGTCATTGGGTTTTAGCAGCGTAGCGATGTCAAATCCCTCCATTTATTATGGTTTAATGAGAAGCCTTAAACGGCTCAACTTCTATAAATATAAATTAACTGATTTTGTTATCAACCTCATATTGCATTTTTTCTGCGACTTCTGCAATACTCATCTCGCCAAGTTGGCCTTCACGACGATTTCTAACAGCAACTTGGCCAGCTTTAACTTCACGTTCTCCCATGATTAGCATGTAAGGTGTGCGGTCATGACGGGCATCTTTGATTTTGGCACCGATTGAGGCTGAACGATTATCGATGTCAACTCGGAGGCCTTTAGCGCGAAGCTCGTCGCGTACTTTGCGGGCATATTCGTGCTGGTTATCAGTAATAGGCAGGATCTTTGCCTGTACCGGAGCCAGCCACAGAGGAAATGCCCCTGCATAGTGTTCGACAAGTATTCCGAAGAAACGTTCCAATGATCCGAAAAGAGCTCGGTGAACCATGAACGGGCGGTGACGCTGTCCATCATCACCAATGTAGGTCATGTCAAAACGTTCCGGCAGATTAAAGTCGAACTGAATGGTAGTGGTCTGCCATTCACGGCCGATAGCATCTTTGACTTTCAGGTCAATTTTAGGGCCGTAGAATGCGCCGCCGCCATCATCAACTTCGCAGTTAAGGCCGGCCTTTTCAACGGCTTTTTCGAGCGAAGTTAAAGCTTTTTCCCAGCGCTCCGGTTCACCAACTGCCTTTTCCGGACGGGTAGCCAGATAAGGTTTGATTTCAGTGAAGCCGAAAGCTTTCCAGATGCTCAGGCTGAAACGCAGAACTTCCGCTATTTCATCCTCAACCTGTTCTGGGGTACATATGATATGCGCATCATCCTGAGTGAAGCCGCGCACTCGCAGCAGGCCATGCAGTGCACCGCTTTTTTCGTAGCGGTAAACTGTTCCAAGCTCTGCCCAGCGAAGAGGCAGTTCACGATATGAACGCAATTTTGATTTATAAATTTCAATATGGAATGGACAATTCATCGGTTTTGTATAGTAATCGGTATTGTCAATTTCCATTGGTGCATACATTGCATCGGCGTAGAAATCAAGGTGTCCGCTGGTTTTCCACAGGTCGCTGCGCCCGATATGCGGGGTGTAAAGCTGGTCATAGCCATTCTTGTAGTGCTCGTCGCGCCAGAAGTTTTCAAACTGATTGCGAATGAAAGCACCTTTAGGATGCCAGAGAACCAGTCCCTGACCGACATTGTCAGAAAAGCTGAACAGATCAAGTTCTTTGCCAAGTTTGCGATGATCGCGTTTTTTGGCTTCTTCAATTCTTTCAAGATGTTTTTTGAGTTCGTCTTTGCTGGCAAATGCCGTGCCGTAGATACGCTGAAGCATAGGGTTCTGCTCATGACCTTTGAAATAAGACCCGGCGATACTCATAAGTTTGACGGCACCAACTTGTCCGGCATGATCAACGTGTGGGCCACGACAGAGGTCAGAGAAATCTCCGCAGCGATAGAAAGTAATTCTGTCGCCTTCCGGAATATCAGCAAGGCGTTCAAGTTTGTAAGTCTGATTATCACCTTTCAGCATGTGTTCGGCTTCTTCTCGAGTAAGTTCGAACTCTTCAAATTCGATCTTCTGGCCAATCATTTTCTTCATGGCTTTTTCGATCTTTTTCAGGTCCTGCGGCGTCAAGGTATGCTCCATGTCAAAGTCATAGTAGAAGCCGTCGTCAGTGGACGGACCAATGTCAAATCTGGTATCGGGAAAGAGTTTTTTTACAGCCGCTGCCATGATGTGGGCGGCGCTGTGTCTGATAGTTTCAATTGGGAAATTACTCATGATTTCAACCGAAAAGTATTTATGTTATTAGTCATTAAAATCTTATATAATAAAACCTGAATCCCACTTTACAAGCATTTTGCGGATGTGATTGCAATATTTAAAGCAATCAAAACCTTATTAGATTATCAGGTTTCAGGAAATCCTAAAATTCAAGTCAATTTTAAAAGAACGTTAATTGCTCCGGCGGTGGATCAATTATATCTCTTACGGGGCCGAAAGTTTTACGGTGTATCGGACAAACACCATGTTCTTTGAGTGCTACCAAATGTTTGGCGGTGCCATAGCCTTTATGTTCAGCAAATCCGTATTCTGGATATTTTACGGCAAATTCATCCATCATTTCATCGCGGTATACTTTTGCCAGAATACTGGCGGCTGCGATGCTTGCCGATTTAGAGTCGCCTTTGACAACAGCCAGGCTTGGATGCTGTAAATTTGGCACCGGGCGTCCGTCTACTAGCAAGAAGTCTACATTTTTAAGCTGTTCTACCGCTTGGCGCATGGCCAAATGAGTTGCCTGAAGAATATTGATTTCATCTATTTTGGTTTCATCTACTATCGCAATCGCGTATTGTACTCCGGGTACCGCTATGATTGCGTCGTATAGACTTCGCCGTTTTTCTTCAGTCAACTGTTTAGAGTCGTTTACCAGCGGAATTTGAGCGTCCTTAGGGAAAGCCACGGCGGCGGCTACTACCGGTCCGGCCAGTGGCCCTCTGCCGACTTCATCAATCCCGGCCAAAAAAGAAAACCCCTCTGCCCATTTGGATGTTTCTAGGGAGAGGAGTTTGCTTTCTGCAGATAAGAAATCCATATTGGAATTTCCGATAGTTGCTTTAGTTATAACGACGTTCTTTAACTTTAGCAGCTTTACCGATTTTATCACGCAGGTAGTACAGTTTTGCACGACGAACTTTACCGTGACGAATAACTTCAATTTTAGCTACTCGCGGGCTGTTCAGCTTGAAAACGCGTTCAACTCCTTGTCCGTATGTAACGCGGCGTACCGTAAAAGATTCGGCGATGCCACTGCCACGACGGGCGATAACAGTACCAGTGAAGGCCTGAATACGCTCAGTATTGCCTTCAATGATTTTAACATGAACTTTTATAGTATCGCCAACAGCGAATTCAGTCACGTTTTCTTTGCACTGTTCCTGATTTATTTTGTCAAGAATATTCATTTATCAACTTGCCTCCAAGTTTGTATTTATACAGTCGAATTTTTATCACGCCACAGATCCGGTCTGCGGTCACGGGTTCTTTGTTCAGCCTGCTGTCTGCGCCATTTTGCTATTTTCCCGTGGTCACCTGACGTCAGGATTTCGGGCACTTGCATGCCGCGGAATTCCGGCGGTCTGGTATACTGCGGATATTCAAGCAATCCATCAGCGAATGATTCATCCATACAGGACTCATCGCTTCCGAGGACTCCCGGCAGCAGTCTTACAATAGCGTCGCTCATTACCATGGCGGCTAAGTTGCCGCTGGTGAGAACATAATCGCCAATCGAGTATTCTTTATCAATCAACGCGATGCGAACCCGTTCATCCACACCTTCGTAGTGTCCGCAGACAAAAATCAGATGCTCATAAGTTTTGAGCTCCTGCGCTGTCTGCTGATTAAATCTTTCACCTTGTGGTGAAGTTAAAATCACCAGAGAATTATCTGTCCTGATATCTTCGACAGCCTCAAACAGCGGTTCAACTTTCATCAACATTCCAGGTCCGCCGCCATATGGCTTGTCATCAACAGTTCCACGCTCGTCATGTGCGTAGTCTCTCAGATTGACCGTATTTATTTCAACCAGACCATTCTTTCTGGCCCGGCCGATGATACTTTCATCAAACGGTCCGAAAAAGATATCAGGAAACAGAGTTATGATATCAATGCGCAATTTTAATCAACAACCTCGACTGTAACTCTTTTTTTCAAGCGCCCGGCAGCACCGCTGACGAGTGAACGAATGGCCATAATGGTCTTGCCGCGCTTGCCGACAATCTTGCCGACATCTTCTTTCTTACAGTCAATCTTAATAACGTTCGAATCTTTGCCGATTTCAGAACTGACACGGACAGCATCAGGCTGATCAACAAGAGCGCGAACGATATAATCAACAAAACTTTCCAAGTCGCGCATCCCTTTGTCAGCAGGCAGTGTGCTGCTGTCGGTATTACCACCGGCAAATAGTTTCAGAAACGATTTTAACATTTATTTTAACCTCAAAAGTGCTGAGTTTATCAGCTATTATTCAGTTGCAGCTTATTCAGCTTATTCAGCTTTGGCGGCTTCAGCGGCCTCTGCAGCTGCTTTAGCTTTGGCTTCTTCTTCAGCCTTAGCTTTAGCGATGGCCTTCTTGGAGGGCTTGGCCGGTTTCTTTTTGTCGCTGAGTTTTTCGCCTTTTCTGGCACGATCGATGATAGCTTGAACAGTTTCGCTCGGATCAGCGCCAACTGAAAGCCAGTATTCAGCGCGTTCCAGATTCAGGTTTTCATCTTTGCGGCGTGGGTCATAGAAACCAATTTCCTCAATTGCTTTACCGTCTCTTGTAGAACGTTTGTCCATCGCTACAACACGGAAGCAACTGTTATTTCTGGCTCCGGTTCTTTTAAGCCTAAGTCTTACTGACATAACTTTTTAAACCTCATTTTTAAAACTTATTTTACAGTTTCAATATTATTTTTTTAATAACGAACTCACTCTCAGATGCAGCCGCTTGAGAAGATTTTTTTCTTAAAATCAGTTCGTTTTACAGCACATAATTTAAAATATTTTCAGTGCACAGTGCTACTACTGCACAAAGAGCGTATAATATAACGTGACTTTCCACCCCTGCAAGGGCTTATAGATTTTTTTTAAAAAATTTGTTAAACTCGACTCTCCAGCAGTCCTTAATTAAGAAAGTTTCCTGCTAATTTTTGCGAGGTATCTCCACGGTATGCAAGGAGTTCAAACGCCAGCTGTCATTTTCAGTGCTTATTCCGGTCAGGCAGATAAAGCGCTGCCCGGGCTTGACAATTTTTAACTCGGTGAGCAGATGACTCAAAATTTCCAGGGACTTATGAGCATCCTGGCTTTTTTTAGGCTGTGCTCCATTCAACAGTAGTGGAGTTACGTTATTATATGCCGCCATACGGTAATAAGTTTCCTTAATGTGGGTTGCTGCATATATTTTACACTCCGGGCGGTATTTTGCCAGAATGCGGGCGTTTTCACCATCTGTTGTTATGACTGCTATAGCTTCTTCATTTAATTCATGAGAGAGCAGGGAGGCCGAAAGACACATGGCGTGGCTTACTTCGAGACTATGATTGAGGGCAATATCCATGAGATATTGCTCTGTGACGGCGATTCCTTCAGCTTCATCAGCTATGTTTCGCATGGCTTTGACCGCGTTCGGCGGATTTTTCCCAACGGCTGTTTCATTTGAGAGCATAATCAGGTCAGTGCCGTCCAGAACGCTGTTGGCGACATCACTGACTTCAGCTCTGGTGGGAAGGGGGTTCTCGACCATGGAGCTGAGCATTTCGGTAGCTACTATAGTCAATTTACCTTTGGAGTTAGCACGACTTATAATTCGTTTCTGGGCGATTGGGACTTTGGCAAAAGAAATTTCATCAGCCAGGTCGCCGCGAGCTACCATTACGCCATCGGCCACATCAAGTATTTCTTCAAGGTTGTCCAGTGCTTCGGGTTTTTCCAGTTTGGCAATGACTGGAATTTGTGTTTTATTCTGTTTGTTTAGCAGGCGCTTAAGGTCCTGCAGATCCTGAGCTCTGCGCACAAAAGACAGTGCCATGTAGTCGACTCCAAGTTCGGCGCCGAATTTAGCGTCCGACTTGTCCTTGGTAGTAAGGGCAGGCATGGAAATTTTGGTGTAGGGCAGGTTGATGCCTTTACCTGTTCGTATGGTTCCTCCTGATTCTACCAGACAGGTTACCTGTTTTTTATCAGCGTCGGCTTTTTTGACCTTAAGTACGATCTGACCATCCATCATCAGAATGCGTTTGCCTGTGGTTGTATCGTCAGCGATTTTTGGGTAAGTGGTGGGTAGCTCAAATTCACTTTCATGAGTTGTTTTACCGCTTAGTATAAGTGAGTCGCCAGCTTTAACTGCGACTGGATTGTTTAATTTTCCAACTCTGATTTTTGGCCCCTGCAGATCCTGCATGATTGCGACAGATGTTTTTAGTTTTTTTGAAGCTTTGCGGATTCTTTCAAATTTGACACGATGTTCAGCGTGTGTGCCAAAGGAGAAGTTCAGCCGAAAAACATTTACTCCGGCTTTGATCATCTTTTCAATTGCGTCTGCGGATTCGCATGCTGGGCCGACGGTTGCAATGATTTTCGTCTTCATGATTACCCCTCTGAGGTTTTGAATCGGTCTTTTATATATTGTTTATATGACGCATAATCAGGGTTGCAGCTTTGTTGGCATAAAGGTTTTTGCCAAGTTCTGACAAATGTATGTAGTCGTCGCCAACCATGTCGCGCCAAGTACCTCCTGGGATATCCAGTTGTGACATGTCGTGATATTCAGCGTTGCATTCCTGGGCTGCCTTACGGGCAGCTGAATTGTATTCTATTACTGTTTCCGGATAAGTTTTTCCGTCAGGCAGGATTAGCATAGGGGCTGGCTGGTGATTGCCTAATACCACCACTTTAGCCGGGATGTCCTGACAGCACATAACCATTTTCTTGAGGTGTGCTTTAAATTCTTTAGGAGTGCTGATTGGGTTGTTTCCGCGCTTGCCGTCATAGCGCATGTCGTTTAATCCAAACTGAATGAAGACCATTTGCGGCGAGTGCTTCATGACGCGTTCTGCAAATTCGCTGCGGGCGCGGGCAGCAGGTTTGCCGCCTACGCTGGAATTTATTACTTCAATATGCGTGCCGGTGTTTAAGAAATTATTGTGAACGAACTCGGTGATTTTAGGCCATGATTCAGGTCCGCTGGCCGGTATAGAATCACCCCAGACTACAACTTTGAAATTTTCCACGGTCTCTGTGCCTTAATTTAAGAGTTCAAGGCCTGCAAAGCCTTTCTTATAAAGTTTTCACTGGACGATTCTTCCAGTGGTGTCGCGTTGATAATCTTATCCATTACTTTGCTGACGCTGTCGCGTTTGAAGCCAAGTTGTTCAAGGGCAAGGATTGCGTCTTCAGCGGCGTTGGCTTTTTCGTCAGGCACACTGTCTGACGAGATTACAGGGGCAAATTTAGCGACTTTATCTTTAAGTTCGACAATAAGACGTTCGGCGGTGCGCTTGCCGATGCCGCTTATTTTTTTGATGACGTTCAGGTCGGAGCTGCAGATTGCATTGCAGAAATTAGTAACGGTCATGCTTGAAAGGATGCTCAGAGTCAACTTGGCGCCGACTCCTGAGACGGAGATAAGAAGCTCGAAAAGGCGTTTCTCGTCTCCGGTCGCAAAACCATAAAGGGTAATGGAATCTTCTCTTACCTGAGTATGAATAATCAGGCTTACCTGTTCGCCTTCTCTGGGGAGTTTGTCAAAAGTACTTACCGGGATGAATACCTGATAGCCGACGCCATGGACGTCAATAATACAGGCGGTAAAATTGGGTTCAATAAGGGTTCCTGTAAGTCTGGCTATCATTAGTATTTTCTCCGGGATATTAGTTTATGATTAATTTTCCAGTTTGATTTCCATGGAAATATCGCTTGCTTTTACGGAATGGGTCAGGGCACCTGCTGAGACATAATCAACGCCGATTTCACCTATTGACGGCAGGCGGTTTATGGTGATCCCACCGCTGGCTTCAAGCTTACTTCTGCCGTTGTTGATTTTTACCGCATCAACCATTTCAGCATTAGTCATGTTATCAAGCAGAATGTATTCGGCACCAGTTTCTGCCGCTTCGCGGACTTCTTCAAGAGTGTCAGCTTCAACTTCAACTTCCAGGTTTGGATAAGTTTCACGGGCACGGCGAACGGATCTGGTAATGCTGTTTTCACCTTCCAGTCCTGCAAGTTCGCGGTGATTGTCTTTAATCATAACCCGGTCATACAAACCTATTCGATGGTTGGTGGCTCCGCCGGCGGTAACCGCATATTTTTCAAGATTTCTCCAGCCCGGAGTTGTTTTGCGGGTGTCAAGTACTTCTGTTTTAGATCTTTTTAAAGCTTCGGCATACATTGCTGAAGTTGTGGCAATGCCGCAGAGTCGCTGCAGGAAGTTCAGTGCGGTGCGTTCTGCTGTAAGTAGAGCGCGGGCTGGTCCTTCAGCTTCAGCGAGGACAGCGCCCGGCTGGCAGCAGTCACCCTCAGTAACGATTGGGGTAAATTTGATGTTAGGATCTACAGCTTTAAAAACTTCCCGTGCCACCGGTAAGCCGGCGCAAACCAATTCTTCCTTGCAGCGAAGAACGGCTACAGCTTCAGTATCTGCCGGGATTACAGAGTTGCTTGTGGTATCTCCGATTCCATTTAAATCTTCATCAAGGGCCAATTGTATAAGTATTTCGACTCTTTCGAAATCAATTTCAGGTAATTTTTTTTTCATTTTTAATAGCTATCCTGTATCTGTCTCTTAAGCTTGAAAGGTTATTCAGATTGATGACATTCTGGAAATGTTTTTTATTGCAGTAGCTTCTCCGGTTGTCAGGTTATATGAAACGACTATAGCATCGAGTCTGATGCCGGTTTCAATGACGGTAAAACGTCGGGGCAGACCTGTCCTGAATTTTTCTACGACTGCATTGACATCACGGCCCAGAACTGAACGTTCCGCACCAGTCATACCTACATCTGTTATATAAGCGGTTCCGCCTGGGAGAATCTTTGCATCTGCAGTCTGAACGTGAGTGTGAGTGCCTAATACTGCAGTGACTTTGCCTTCAAGAAAATAGCCCATAGCGGCTTTTTCGCTGGTAGCTTCGGCGTGAAAGTCAACAATGATACATTTGATTCGGGAAGGGATTTCTTCCAGTATCTTTTCAACGGTTTCAAATGGGCAGTAAGCACTTTCACGAACAAAGATAGTGCCTTGTAAATTGATAACCGCAAATTCGCCACTGCCGGGGTTACGAAAAATTTTCCAGCCGTTGCCTGGCTGTTTATCGCTTAGATTGGCAGGTCTCAGAACCTTATCGAACTGTTTAATTTCGTGTTCGAAAGTTTTCTGATCCCAGATGTGATCACCGGTAGTGATTACATCAACATAATCAGAAATATCTTTTACACATTTTGCATTTAAACCAGAACCAGAGGCCATGTTCTCGCCGTTTGCTATGCAAAACGGGCAGTTAAATTCACGACGCAGTTCAGGGACAAGCTCCTTGACGGCCTGTCTGCCTCCGCGTCCTACTATGTCTCCGATAAACAGGAAATTCATCAATACCTCTGATTTTAGCCAAAGCTTGAGTGTTTAAAGCTGACACACTTTATTAGCGAATGCATAACAATCCGCAATTTAAGCGTGGTTAATTATCAGTGGATACAATAGTATGTTTTTGGAGATTATCCAGCCGAATATGAATATTTTAAAAACAGATATTACTACTGTTTTTTACAGCATTACCGAACCGTTTACGGCTTTGTTTACTTTGTCATAGTTTTTCTGGTACAATTTATTGATTATATGACGCCTTGGCTTCATTGTGGCGGTGAATTCTCTGCCGACTTCAAATGGAGTTGGCAATATGTCAAAAGCTTTTATTTTTTCGAATGGTTTAGTGTTTTTCTGGTTGTTGACTAAGCGTTTGATTTCCTGCTGATAGAGGTCTCTTATTTCTTTTTGATCTAAAGTATCAACCAT
This sequence comes from Lentisphaerota bacterium, assembly GCA_024225035.1. Lineage (GTDB taxonomy): Bacteria > Verrucomicrobiota > Lentisphaeria > Victivallales > Victivallaceae > Zth2. The sequence goes on along the minus strand of JAAEMX010000219.1, from coordinate 74,443 downwards.
ATTTTTCTGGTCGTAGTTAATGTTTTTGTCTTTGCAATATTGCTGAAGAACCTCAAAATCCGGTACTATCAACGCTCCAATGCCTTTCCAGTTTTGACCGATCAGGATAGCCAGTGAAATATAAGAGCTTTCGCTTAAGTCATTTTCAAACTTGAGTGGCTGGATGTTTTCACCGCTTGATAAAACAATCAACTGCTTGTAACGACCAGTTACCTTTAAAAAGCCTTCTTCATCCAGGCTGCCAAGGTCACCGGTGTTGAAGAATCCGTCATGCATAACCTTACTGGTCATTACATAATCATGGTAATAACCCGGGGTTACACTCGGGCCGTGGACATATATCAGGCCAGCTTCGTTAGGAGGTTGTTCCAGTCCGGTCTGAGTGTTGATTATTTTTACATGCAGATTTTCCAGCGGCTTTCCTACTGTATGAGGTTTGGGATTTTCAGGTGATCTGACGGCGATAACCGGGGAGGTTTCGGTCAACCCGTATCCTTCAAGAATTATAACTCCTGCAGTACTGAAGAGGTCTTCTATATGTTTTGGCAGGGCACCTCCACCAGAGATGGCGTACTTGAAGCGTTTACCAAAAATGCTTTTTATTTTGGGGAAAACTAGATGCTGCGCTATGTAATTACATATGAAGCAAACCTTACTGCCATAAACGTGGTACTGTATAGCCTTGTTTATAAGAGTAATTTTAAGCTTGGCAAAGAGTCCTTTGCCATCAAGTTTTCGCTGGATTTTATTGTAAATCAGCTCCCACAGTCTTGGGACTGTCCCCATAATTGTAGGGTTAGCTGTTTGAATGTCTTTTAGCAGGTCACGTGGGTTTGAATAAAATGTCGGGACACCATTAACCGCAGTTCCGTATTTTATAATTCTTTCGTAAACATGCCAGGCAGGCAGCACGGACATAAGTAAGTCATCGGGACCAATGTGGATACGGTGCAGTAAAGCTTTGGCGTTGGTGAGAAAATTTTCGTTGGTCAGTTCAACGCCTTTCTGATCTCCGGTTGTTCCTGAGGTATAAATTATACTGTTAATGGCCCTGGCTGGGATAGGGGCTGGTGAACGATCTGATTCCGGCATGGAGTCAAGGTCTATAGTGCCTTCGAGCGGGCTCATGCCGATGATATATTCAAGTTGTTCATTGGCAGTTTCAGAGAGCAGTTTCAGGTAATGCTTATTTTGAACAATGGCAGCGGTCGCTCCGCTGTGTACTGCAATAAATTCTATTTCATCTTTGTTGGAGTATTCCCCGCGAGGGACATCTACAAGACCGGCCCAGTTTATTGCCAGAGACCATATAAACCATTCAGGAGAATTGCTGGCCAGCAAAAGAACCCTGTCAGTCGCGTTAAGTCCGAGTTTCAATAGCTTTCGTCCACGGCTTTCGACCAGAGAACGCAGTTCAGGAAAGGAAATTTCAAAATCACGGCTCTTCAGGGCAGTTCCTGAAAACGTCGAAAAGTTGGTTACAACTTCTTGGATGGTGTCCATATTCTCCTCGCAGGATAGTTTTTACCAGTATACGCGTCTTTGGCAAAAGCTGTGCGCTTTATAAAACTTTACCTTATAAAAGCGCTTAATGCAAGAAGAAAATCAACTCAATTAATTTACTGAAGCAGGCAGTTCCTGATGTTTATCAGGCTCAGGCTCGCCGAAAGTTGAATCATAAAGCCATATGGGGCCGTCAATCAAACCTTTTTTCAGCATCCAGAATGGACCTCCCAGCAGATATCCGCCCACGGGAGCAAAGTATTTATTGGAGAACTGTACCGGTGGCAGGAAGTTTTCCATAGTGAAATCCCAACGGCAGGTATTGTAAATCGCTTTACAAGGCCAGCCGACAAGGTTTCCGACGGCTAGAAAAGCGGTCGCGCCGACATGCGCCGGCAGGAGATAAATATATTGATCCCAGGTGGCATCGCGCCAGTACACTCCAAACAAATTACTACCCCGGCTTCTTCTGTAGCCGCTGTAGCGTTGCTGATGGCCTCCATAGGAGCCGCCTTTTTGAGCATTAACTACATCGGCACAGGCAATCATAAGCGTCGCGATGACGATAAATTTGCTTAAGGTTTTCAATTGCTACCACCTTGAGATCGTGAATTCGATATATTAGTTTGACTGATGAGTCATCTTATTGCCGATTGCGATTAATGAACTTAGAGCCATAGCTAGAACAACACAAATTACAACTCCTGTCAGTCCGGCAAGGCCTGTGGAAATTGAGCTTTCACCGATGGCTGGAATTAAATAGTCAGGGAATGGGGATACAAAGCTGGGTGCAGATTCTTTAAGGAAACTGAGCTTTTGAGCGACATATTCCAGGCCGTCAGGCGATGAAGAGGCAAATGGAGAAATTGCCAGTGCACATATCAAAGCTGTGATTGTAGGAGCAACAACTTTGAAGGCAAATGACTTTTCTGTTTCGACAGAGCGACCAAACAGATATAGTGCTGCTCCAGTGATAACAGCTTCGCCAATTCCAATAAGTGCGTGTACACTGAGCATAGCCGGTAAACTCTTTGAAATAGCAATTGTACCGGAAACAGCCAGTTCAATACAAACAGCGCCGGCAGCAATAACAACTGAAAGCCAAGCGGCAGCAGCGGCAGCCCCGATAGCGGCATGTTTTTGTTTGATTCTAGCGCTGATAAATTGGTAAAGCAATCCGCCGAGTCCAGCTCCGATTACTGACATATTCAGCAGGTTAGCGCCAAGCACAGCCAGGCCGCCATCCGCAAAGAATAATGCTTGAACACTGACTACCAGAGCCATTGAAAGCATTCCGAACGGCGTACCGAGCATCGCTGCCGCCAGAACTCCGCCAAGTAAATGACCACTGGTGCCGTTGGCAACAGGGAAATTAAGCATTTGAATTGCAAAAATCAGTGCGGTTACCGCTGCAAAGCGTCCTATAGCAGGGCGTGTTTTGATTTTTATTGCTGCTACGACGGCACCTGCTAAACTTAAGGTTGATACCGCTGCTGTTACCGGACAGATTGAACCTGATAACATGCTGTTTGGAACGTGCATGACCTTTCCTCCAGGGAATGTTTCGTTTTTTATAAACCCAAATATTGTATTAATATAATAGCTTCGAGTTCAGTCTACAAGTATTTATTTTGTAAAAAAGAGTGTATAAATCAAAGCTTAGTCAGCTTTTACCATGAACCCCTTTAAGTAGTAGCTTTCAGGGAAGCTGAGCAAAGTTGGGTGATCTGGTGCCTGACTGAGGCGCTTAATTATTTTTCCATTTACTCTGGCATCAAGAGCGGCATCAGCAGTAATTTTTTGAAAAAGATCCACAGGCATCAGGCCTGAGCAGGAAAAATTTAGCAGCATGCCGCCTGGATTCAGGAGCTTGAACCCAAGCATAGCAATATCTTTATAGCCACGGCTGGCCCGATTCAGTTGTCCTTTGGACTCAATGAATTTAGGAGGATCCAGCACAATTATATCAAATTTACGGTTCATATCCCGGTACTTTCGCAGTAATTTAAAAACGTCGGCTTCGACATTTTCATACGATGACTCAGGAATGTCATTGAGCTGCATATTACGCTGGGCAAGCTCAAGAGCTGCTCCCGACGCATCAACATTGGTGACCATTGCAGCTCCTGCTTTTGCGGCAGCTACACCAAAACCGCCTGTATATGAGAAGCAGTTGAGAACTGTTTTATCTGCAACTATAGAACGAAGTGCATAACGATTATCACGCTGGTCCAGATAAAATCCGGTCTTGTGCCCTTCACGAACATCGATCAGGTAACGCAGGCCGTTTTCATTAATTTCAATTAGCTCAGGGGGCTCGTCGCCAGCTATCAGGCCTGTCCGTTTTTCAAGACCTTCCTTTGAGCGGACATCAACATCTGAGCGTTCGTAAATTCCCGCACAGCTTACAATCTCTTGAAGGCAATCACATATTGTTTGCTTCCAGACATCGGCACCTGCAGACAATAACTGAATTACCAGATAATTTCCATAGCGGTCAACGATGACGCCGGGGAGGGAATCAGCTTCTGAGGCAACAAGACGACAGGCTTCCCCATCGTTCATCAGGCCAAGAGCCGTGCGAAACTGTATTGCTTGCTTGATCCGCTTTTGGAAGAAAGCATTATCGATACTTTCCTGTTCAAAGGACCATATTCTGGCAGTGATCTGGGATTTAGGTGAATACGAGCCTACTCCAAGGAACTCTCCTTTTCGGGAAACTATTTCTACCGTATCACCAAGTTCCGGTTTACCTTCAATATTTTTAACAGCGCCGGAAAATATCCAAGGGTGGCGCCTGCGTAATGACTTGTCGCGTCCGTCTTTTAGAACGATGCGTTTAATTTTCAAAAGAATCTCCTGCCGTCAGTTTTTTTAATCATACCATGATTGTAAGCCACAATATATGTGCATACGTTGTCACCTGCTACATTAACTGCAGTTTCGAACATGTCAATAAGCGGATTGATTCCCATTGCCAAAGCTACAACAACTGCAGTCTGAGAATAACTTAAGCCCATGCTTTGAAATATTATGAACATCAGCATTAGGCTTCCGCTAGGAACTCCACCGGTTCCGATTGAAGCAACAACAACTGATAGAATAATAATAATAATCAACAGCGGTCCAACATGAATATTAAAAAGGTTCGTAGCAAGAATGGCGAATACAGGGAGGTGAATGCATACTCCGTCCATGTTGATAGTACTTCCTAGCGGTAATGAAAAGCCTGCAAGTTCATTTTTGACATCGAGTTCTTCTTCACAAACCTGCATTGAAACCGGTAACGCAGCAGCACTGCTGCGCGTCACAAAAGCAGTTACAACTGCTTTCTGTATTTTGAACATGATTTTGAATGGATTCTGATAAGTAAAGAAGAAAATCAGTAGTGGATAAATAATCATAATCATAAGCATAAAGCCAATGATTACTCCTAAGGTTATTTTCATATAAGGGCCAAAAAGCTTAGAGCCGTAAAGCCCGAAATTTACAGTTGTGAGCGCAAAAATACCGAATGGGAAGTATTCCAGTACCCAGTCAATTATCTTGAAAGTTATAGCTTGTGTTGCTTGGAAAATATTCAGCATATCGATGATTATTTTACGTTCTTTTTTGTTGTGCAGCGTATCCAGCATGGCTCTGGCAGCCAGTCCGAACAAGGTAGCAAAAATGATGATAGAAAGAAAATTTCCTGTGGCTAACGCTTCAAAAGGATTTCTAAAAAGATTTCCTAAAAACGCAACTATTTGATTTGTAGTCTGGCAAACTTGCTGTCCCATTTCGTGAGCCTGCGGCATTAGGTTATGAGACAGTTTATTAATGCCTTGAATATCAATTTTTTTGCCAGGGCTTATTATAAGAGCTACTCCTGTACCGAGTATTGCAGCTATAAATGAAGTTGCAGTAAACCACAAAATAACCATACCGCCTAATGAACCAAACTTTTTGATTGAAAGACTTGCTGAACCATTTACCAGAGAGAAGAAGACAATTGGGATAACTATCATTTTGAGTATGTCAAGAAGAATATTGCCAAATGGAGTAAAATAGTTCATTACATTTCTGAGCCATTCGTCTCCGCGATCTTGTGAAATATGCCATAGCAGAAGCCCCATAACAGCGCCCAGGGAGAACCCAATAAGAATACGAGTGGAGAGCGGTATTTTAAAATACCAGCGAAACAACTTTATTTGCATCAATACCTCCCAATTAAATACTAGTTTTTATGTGAATGTTTCCTGTGGAAATAAATAATAGTATATAATTGAGGAAGGAATTAATCAAATCTTTGTGCTGATAATTTGTGTTTATATTTAGTCTACAGGAAGTTAGAAAGAGAGAGTTAGGAGTTTTGTGAAGAGTCATGGATTGACTTACAATGTATTGTGATGTTTTGTATTATTTTAAGCCGGTTCAATTTGAACCGGCTTAATTCAGCTCAGAAAGTGGTCAAAGAAGGCTTTACAGCTCTTTTTTTTCTATGACACCTTGGGTTTTGGCAACAATATAGGTACAGACGTTGTCTCCAGCGACGTTTGCTGCAGTCTCAAACATATCGATGATGGGGTTAATTCCCATTGCCAAAGCTACAATGACAGCAGTCTGGGAGTCGCTAAGTCCCATGCTTTGCAGTACAATGAACATCAACATTAGACTTCCGCTTGGCACTCCTCCTGCTCCAATTGAGGCGACGACCACCGAGACAATCATGATTACGATTTGTACCGGTCCCATGTGGATATCGAATAAATTGGAGGCCAGAATGGCAAATACCGGCAGATGCACACAGACTCCGTCCATGTTTATGGTACAGCCAAGTGGTAGCGAAAAGCCGGCAAGTTCGTTTTTTACCCCCAGTTCTTCTTCGCAGAGTCGCATTGATACCGGCAGAGCCGCAGCGCTGCTTCTTGTAACAAAAGCTGTTATTATCGCTTCCTGAATTCTGCTCATTATTTTGACAGGATTCTGATAGGTTGTAAAAAAGATCAGTAACGGGTAAATCAGGAAAAGCATGATCAGAATGCCAATGATTACGCCAATGGCAATTTTCATATAAGGTCCAAATAATTTTGAGCCATAGAGTCCAAAATTGACAGTAGTCAAGGCAAATACACCGATAGGGAAGTATTCCATAACCCAGTCAACTATTTTGAAAGTAACGGCCTGAGCCGCCTGAAAAAGGTTAAGCATGCCTAAAATAAGCTTACGCTCTTCTTTGTTCCTGAGAGTGTCAAGCAAAACCCTTGCTGCCAGTCCGAAAAGCATGGCAAAGATAATTATTGACAGAAAGTTACTGGTAGAAAGAGCTTCAAAAGGATTTCTGAATAAACTGCTTATAAATGTAGCCAGCCGGTTGCCGGATTGTGCTACCTGATGTCCGATTTGCTGGGCTTGGGGCATTAACGCTTCTGCAAGTCTGTTTATGCTTTCACGGTCTGCCGCTTGTCCGGGGTTGATGATAAACGCGATTCCTGTACCGAGTATTGCCGCAATAAATGAAGTCGCTGTAAACCAGAGTAAAACCATGCCGCCTAATGAACCAAACTTTTTAATTGGTAAGCTGGCTGAGCCATTGACAAGAGAGAAAAATACGATTGGGATTACAATCATTTTAAGCATGTCTAGTAGAATATTGCCAAATGGTGAAACCCAGCCCAGAATTTCTCGAAGCCACTCGTCACCTCGGGTTTGAGATAACTTCCATAGCAACAGGCCTGCTATGATACCAAGAGCAAAACCGACCAGGATTCGGGTGAACATTGGAATTTTAAAATACCATCGGACAATTTTGTTTACCATAATATAACCTCCAGTTACAAACTTACGGCATTCTATAAGACTGCTCGGTTTAAATGTATTTAATTTCTAATAAATCTTAGTATATAGTTGAGTTGCTTCTTACACAAACTTTTTTTCACAAAAATTTCTATGTAATTCTTTGTCCTTATATTTATCATCAGATGCGGGAAGGAGTTCTTCGGGAGTGTAGTTTGTGCGTACGTATTGAACGTCGATAATATGCGGAGCGGGGTAAGCTTTGAACCCTATGCGCCAGGTACGGCAGCCAATTTCCAGCTGTTCAGGGTCGTCAGGTGCGATGGAAATTCGTTTACGTTTACTAGCTAACGGGTTTATGCCAAGCTGCAACAGAGCAAAGTTTTCCAGGTCAAGTCCGGATTCGGCTTTGATCCATTGCATCATTTTTAAGGCATGAGGTTCGATTTTTACTTCATAGCGTTCGCCTTGCGCTTCTTCAAGCCAGCCGGCCGCCGAATCAGGGAACGCGTCAGCATGTGGAATATACGGTTTGATATCTAGTACCGGAGAGCCGTCCAGAAGGTCAAAATTCCGAATATGCAAAACCCGTCCTTCAACCTTGACCAGCTCCACACAGCTCATGCCGATAGGATTCGGTCGGTATGGCGCTCTGGTGGCAAACAAACTGACCTTGCGGCCTGGAGGTGCTACAGGAGGCTGCACCAGCGGACGCCAGCCTTCATTCAGGTGAAACATAAAAATCACCCATATGCGGTCAAACCCGGTAAGGTCTCGTGCTGCCTGTTCATAATTATGACCGCTTAAAAGTTCTATGCAGCCTTCGTTGTCGGCAAAGACTGCCTGTCGAGGCGCTTCATAGCGGTAATTCTGCCCGCAGCGGACATATCCGATAGGTTCAAATTCGAATTTTTCCGGTTTATTTTTCATGCTTTTTTACTTTTCTGGATTCTCGCAATAACTTTGTCTGTATTTAATTCACGAATTGCGTCTTTAGCAATCCAGCAAGCGGTTTTATTGCCTGATGTGACCAGGTTTTCGGCAAATTCAAGCGCGGCAGTACGTAAAATCATATTGCGTTTGCCAATATTCCGCAATGCCCAGTTTACGGCTTTTCTGACGAAATTACGATCGTCTGTAGAGTATTTTTCTATAAGCGGGAAAAATGCGATAAAATCAGGAGCGGTCAGCTTCTTATTGTGAACCGCGTGCCCGGCAATTATTACAAAAGCTGTTCTTCTCACGAATTCACGCTTGTCAGCCGCCAGTTCTGTTATAAGTTCATTTATAAATGGGATTTTCTCAAAAGTATCTGTTACCAGATCAACAATATCCCAGGAATTGAAGTCGACTGTCCACTCCCAAACCAGTTGTGGTGTGAACTCTTCCGGATCAGCTAGGAGGCCAGCAAGAATGCGGGCTTCATGAATATCTGTTCCCCAAAGTTCAAGAGCGGTTGGGTGATCATAACCCTTAGCGGCGGCTTTGGCAATCTTGCGGATCCCAGGAACCCGGACACCAATTACTTTATCAGTATTAATGCCGAATTTGCTCATCATTTTAATATCATCAGGATTTGCGGCAGCGTGCAGTGCGGCCAGAAGTTTTTTGGCTTTGTCTGTCATATTGCATTCTTTCCTTTCAGTCTTATAAAGCTATAACTGAATTTCATTTGATGCAAGTAATAAATTAACTATTGAAAAAATGATTTGATGCTTTATGGTGTCTGCATGAAGAAGAAAACAAAGAATTTCAATAAAGTAAAACGCCTGACCGGTAAAGCTATCGCTGATTACACTATGATAGAAGACGGTGACAGGATATTAGTAGGCTTGAGTGGTGGAAGATGCTGATGCAGGTACTTGAGGCCTTGCAGCGACGTGCTCCAATTAAATTTGAATTGGAAACTGTAACCTTTGATCCCGGTTTCAGCGGCTTTGAAGCAGATAAAATTGCTGACTTCTGTGATGCTCAAAACTGGAGTCACCACACGATAAAAGCCCCTATGGAAGATATTATAAGAGAAAAAGAAGCAGAAAAACGTCCATGTTTGCTTTGCTCACGCTTGCGCCGTGGCATGCTGTATAAGAAAGCTGAAGGTCTGAAATGCTCAAAAGTTGCGCTTGGACATAACCTTGATGATACGGCAGTTTCGTTGATGATAAGCACGTTTAGAGGCGGCGGTATCACAACTATGGGCCCCAATGTTCCTGCTGACGAAGCTGATTTAAGGATAATAAGGCCGCTTGCTTATGCTCCGGAAGATCTGGTAACTGCAGCTGCAGCTGAACTTGAACTGCCAGTTTTTGGTGAATGTGCTTATAAGGAACAACTTGATGAGCATGGTGACCGGGCTTATTTTATGGCGTTGCTGTAAACCGTTAATGAAAAGATACCTAACGTTCGCCAGCATATTCTGCACTCCATGCAGGATGTCCGCCCGGCCTATCTACTGGATAAAAAATTTATTAAACTGTAAAACAGTTTATTTACTTGTGGAGTTTTTCTTTTGCCATGCCTTGCAGCGAACTTTTGCATTTTCAACAAGATTGCCGTAGAAAAAGTCATAGTCATAGCCATGATAAACCTCAGGGCCCATTTCCATCATCAGTTTATTAATTATCGATGGGGCAGGGATAATCAGCCCGCCGTTATCACCGATTTGGGCAGAGGTGAAATGTGGAATCTTGAGATATTTACCGTTTTTAAGCAGAATTCTGGCATAAATATTTTTAGATTTTGGTTGGTTTGAGTGGTCGGTTTTCCAGTTTAGTGGATTGACGCAAAGAGCATCTTTGCTGAGTACCGGAGACTTTCCGTTTTTCCCAATAGTATTCCAAATTATGATGGCTCCGGTCTGGTCGGCGGTTTCTGCCAATGGGAGTTTTATCTTTTCGAGGTCTTCTTTAGTAACAGTCCAGCCAATCATGTAAACAGCAATAAGTCTATCAGCGTTAATTAATGAACGATATTTACGCAGGAAGTTCAAAGTGACGTTTGAACCCTGACTGTGACTGGCCAGAATAAAAGGGCGACCTTTGTTGTAATGTTTCATGTAGTAGGTAAAAGCTTTATGCATATCAATGACGCCGACACTCAAGTAATCATCCCGCTTCTGTTTGCTCATTCCCAGAACTTTAATTGAAGCCTGTCTGTATCTTGGAGCAAAAATATTGCAGGTCGGCTCAAAAACAGTGGCTTGTCTTTCTACTGTTTGATCTGTTGCAGCATTGACTTTTTTGTTGCTTAAGCTGGCATTTGTGCCGTCCTCAGAGCTCATATAGGTCGTCGGATGAACATAGAAAACATCGTAGACTTTGCTGATTTTTTCAGGTAAGCGTGCCCAGTTTTGTGTTTTAGAGTAGTTGGGTGCGTCAGTTGCTTTGCTTTTTTGCGCAGTTGCCGTTAAAGCCATACTTAGCATGGTAAAAGCCAGAGCGGACAGACAGAATTTTCTCATTGCAGTTTGTTTCACGGTATTTAGATCCTCTCTTCGATTTATATAGTTTTGCTGTACTACATATATTATTACTTAAATATATTATTATGCAAGATAAAGACACGTTTGGGAAATAAAAAAATCGCCGTTCCTGAGGCACATTATCAGGGACGACGATAGAAATAATTCAACTATACCAATTCCTTGGCAACCTTAAGCCATTCATTAGACATCAATTCATGTCCGGCATATGTAGGATGGATTCCGTCGTTCAGCCAGTATTCTGGCAGTGCTTTTTTAACGGCTTTATTCATTAACTCCTGGAAAGGAACAAACTTTGCGTTAAACTCAGTTGCCAGTTTTTTTACAACTTTTGCCCGGGCTTTTATTTCTTCTGTCTAGGTTTCGTCAACAGCTCCGGTTAGCAGAACGAAAGGTTCGCACAGGACAAGTTTGCATTCCGGCAGAACTTCCCTTGTCCATGTAAGTAGTTCACGGTAGATACGCTCATAACGTTTAATTCCAACGCCGTTATTTTTGTTCTTCCCATGCCATGTGTCGTTAACTCCTACCAGAATACTCAAGACGTCCGGCTTCAGGTTAAGCGCGTCTATTTTCCAGCGGGCATATAGGTCTACACTGCGGTTGCCACTGATACCACGATTGAAAATTTCAAGATTCTTCTCTGGGTATTCAGCCAGCAGTTTAGCCGCGGTTAACTGAGCGTAGCCCTGTCCTAACTTAATATTTGGATCTACATTTACACGACATCTTCCTGCGTCAGTGATTGAATCCCCTTGAAAGAAGATTTTCTTCGATGTTCCCATTTCTTGTTCTCTCTTTTTTATTTTCAGCCTTTGCCGTGAGCTTTCAGAAAAAAATTGGATCCTGATTACTTAATGATGTCGGCAAAGAAACTTAAAAATGCATTGAACTGGTTCTTTTTGTCCATGCGGTCTTCCATTAATTTACGTGCGTTCTCACCCATTTCAGTGCATGTTTCAGGGTTTTTCCATACTTTCTCTATTGCATCTGAGAATTGTTCGACATTACCGGGGTCTGTCAGGAAGCCTGTTTTGTTGTCAAAAACAACTTCAGGGATTCCGGTCATTCTGGTCGAGATAACCGGAACTTTCATGCTCATAGATTCAAGTAGAACGTTTGGTAAACCTTCTTTATAGAGACTTGGGAACGCTAGAATATCGATTCTGTCAAAGACATAGTTTGGTTCGCTGGTAAACGGGAAGAAAGAAACATGGTCTTCAAGACCATAAGCTTTGGTGACTGCTTTAAGCATCAGTTCATCAGGGCCTTCGCCTACAAACATCACATGAATATTCGGCAGTTTTCCGGCATCCAGAATTCTTTTTATAGACTGCAAAAGAATAATTTGACCTTTGCGAGGTTCCATCGCGCCGATAGAACCGAGAACTGGCCCGGCATCTTGAGTCAAAGGATAGCGCCGCATGGCTTCAGCTTTAGTTTCTTTGCTGGAGGTAAAGCGGTCAACTTCTGTTCCCTGATATACCAAGTCAACTTTATCAGCTGGGATTTTGTAGACGTCAACAAGGTAATCACGGGTAAAGTTAGTAATGCAGACAACATTTGTCTTTACTGCTGGATCGGGCATGTAATATTCACGTTTGTACCACGGGACAATAGAGCCGGTTTTAGGGACTAATATTGTATCCAGTCCGCCTGTCTTTATACATTCCGCTCCAAATATTGAGCAATGAAAGCCGTCACGGGGAGGGTGTACGGTTGTAACGGCAACATCACATCCATTCAATCCATCTATCCAGTTCTGCTTGTATTTTTCTGGATTTTTAGGGATATCATCAAAATCATAGGTAGCCACCCTCGCTCCAAGTTCCCGACTAGTGTTGGCGACATAAGTGTCCTCTGGTGCTACAACAGATACTTTATGTCCTTTGCTTATAAAATCTTTTACAGCTTCAGTAACCCAGATTTGAGTGCCGCCTCTCAGCGGGGTGTCTTCAATAAAACCAATGTGCATGTAATACCTCCAAATGGCTATGACTGACAGAGAACTTTAAAGAACTCATTAAATTTACGGACTATCATTTTCATGCTGTAGCGATGCTTGACAGCTTCTCTGTTATGAGCTTTCCACTCGATATAGTGTTCAGGATGGAACAGCATGTCTGTTACATTTTTAAGGAATTCAGTGCTGAATTCCTCGACTGGAAACAGTAAATATTTTATCTGCTCGCTTTCAGGCAGTTTTTCCCCGATAACCTCTGCAAATACTTCCTCCGGGTAGTATCTTCGGCAGACAATAGGAATACCACCGGCACTTGATTCGATTATCGGCAGACCGCGCCCCTCCGTTTCGCTTGGAAACAGAATAACGTCAGCCAACTGATAGATGGCTTCTATGCAAAGCGGCTTGAGGTTGAGTTTCTCAAAGCAATGATGATTTTCATTGCCGACTGAGAAAATCAGGAATACTCTGTCCGCAATATCCTGTGGTACTGAGTCGCAAAGCGCTTCATAAGCCTTAAGCACATCTTCAAGGTCAGTCTGATGTTCAATAGGGGTTGGGCCGGTGATATGCAGCAGTAATTTGTATTCCGGGTCAGTATTGAATTTTTCAGTAAAAGGCTTGAACTGCAATAGAGACTGCATCAGCTCCAGGTCGCGGTCAATATGTTTGCGGTAAATAACCCGGGTTGGCTGCAGACAGTAAATAATCTTATCAGCAGACAGGTCTAACTTCAGCCCGTCACGGTTACCAAGTCCAACAGGAACTTCGTTATGCATCCATTTGCTGAGATTTTTGATGTGTTTGCGAATATCTACAGTTGTTATTTCAGGTTTACCGTCTGATACAATGTAGTTCATCCGCTTTCTGACTGAGCGTACAAAATCACGGTCAGAGTGAATGAAAAATTTATCGCTGATAGAAGTTCCCAGCTCAAAAACTCTTTTGGTATCAAAGCCGAATTTTGTAGTTAACGCCTTAGTTTGCGGACTATTTATGTTGACTTGAATCCATTTATTACCGTTCCATGGGTACATACGTTTAAAGAGTTCAAAGAACGGTTTATTGTCAATATTTCTAAAGAAGTGATCACGTGGCCCGGGGTGCTCATCCGGGGCATGTTCAGAGGCTGGTTTGCCGCCTTCCCAGTAGAAATCATGATTGGAGCTGATGACATAGGTTCCAAGTATTTCTGAGACCAGTATTATTGCCAGCATGGCGGCAACGTTTCCCGGATTAGTAGGAATGTTCACCGGTATGGCCAGCCTTATATCATGTTCTTCAAGATAGGAACCTAGTTTTACCGCGAAGGCACAGGCTTCTTTCCATATCTCTTTTGCGGCAGCATTCGACTGCTGACTGTCCTGCGGCATGTCTTCGTAAAAAAGCTTTGAAAACATTTTGCCGCCAAACCATTTATCCCAGCCGTTAAAGCCGTCAATTGTGAACCTTTTCCAGTAATCCTTTAGAATTACATCAGCTTTTTCATGAAAATCACCGCCAATGAAGTGCAGCGGCAGACCCGGAAATATTCGTTCAAGACATTCGGCGTATTTGAAAATTTCAATTGAAACGCCGTCAATACCAAAATCATAGGTTACAAAAGCAGCTCCCTGTTCCACAATATTATTAAATTCAGCTTGTGACAATACTTGAGATTGAGGTGCGGAAGTGACTATTTTATCCAGAATTATCGAAATATCCTGCCAGTTGCTGACAGAGTTGACATAGTCCTTTAAACTATTTTCAACGATACTCATAAGAACCTCCCTGAAATACTTTTCTCGTGAGACCTTTGCATATCAAACTTGTCATCATTTCATACAAAAGCAAATATTTTTCAAAATATTTACTTTGTTAATTGACTTAACAAAGACGAGTATTATTATATAAATACTTTCAAGAAAAATTAAATTTAAAGGTTTTATTATGGCTTGGTTTTATGAAGAAGGCAGGTTAAGTCGTGAAAAGATTCTTGAGCTCTCTTTACAGGCAGCACAAGAGGCAATGAACCGTATATGTAGGACTCCTGAAAAAGTTTTATTGTTGCCGCCGGACATTACGCGTGCACATAGTGGAGCTGGTTGGATCACTGAATATCTTTATCATTTTTTTGCGGATTTTGCTGATGTACACCTGATTCCAACCCTTGGTCAGCATGTGCCTCACACGCCGGAGCAGAATCGCTGGATGTTCGGTTCGGTTCCAGAAGAGAAAATTCATGCACATGACTGGCGTGACGGGTCAAAAATTATTGGAGAGATTCCGGCTGAATTTGTTAAGGACATCTCAAATGGTAAGGCGGACTGGGCCATTCCGGTTTCATTGAATAAACTGTTATTGGAGGAAGACTGGGATTTGATAATAAATATTGGGCACGTAGTTCCTCATGAAGTGCTCGGTTTTGCCAATCACAATAAAAATTATTTTATCGGGTTGGGCGGTAAGGACATGATTTGTGCCTCGCATATGATGGCTGCTTGTTGTGGTATCGAGAATAACTTAGGAAAGTTAATTACGCCGCTGCGAGCATGTTATAACAAGGCTGAAGATGACTTTCTCGGGGATTTGCCGGATATGTATATTCAGCTGGTTATGGCTTATGATGAAAATGGAGAACTTGGTCATACCGGTGTTTATGTTGGTGATGACCTCGAAGCATACATGCAGGCTGCCAGAGCTTCCCGGGAACAAAACGTTAGTATAGTTCCTCCTTTGAAAAAGGTTGTCGCGGTAATGCAGGGCGATGAGTTTTACAGCACATGGGTTGCTAATAAAGCTGTATACCGCACCCGAATGGCGATGGCTGACGGCGGCGAACTGCTTATTATAGCTCCTGGGCTGAAACGTTTTGGAGAGCAGCCTGAAGTTGATGAATTAATACGAAAGTACGGTTATGTAGGTACTGAAAAGGTTATGGAGATGTGGAAAAAAGAACCAGTCCTGCAAGACTTGACTCATGGTACAGCCCACCTGATTCATGGTTCTTCAGAGGAGCGCTTTAAGATAACATATGCTCCAGGGCATCTTACCAGAGAAGAGGTGGAAGGCGTTAATTTTGGTTATGCTGACTATGAGGAAACTATACGCAGGTATGATCCTACAAAAATGAAGACAGGCTTTAATGTTATGCCTGATGGAGAAGAAGTCTATTTTATAAGTACCCCTTCAGCTGGTCTATGGAGTACTGAGGAAAAACTATATAATCGTGTATAAAATAAACAAAGGTGGCGCCGGGGTAATACGGCGCCATTTATAAATTTCTAATTTCTACCAGTCAAGGTTGAGCGATAGTATGTTTGATACGTATGTCATAACTCCGTGACGAAATGCTTTCTCCATTTCTCTGGCAACTCTGTCAGCGTCCATGAATGGCGATTTTCTAAGCTTGTTTCGCAGATTTTTACAACTCCTTGATTCGGTTCGGCTGCTGTGCGGCTTTTTTAAGATATTCCTTTAATGATGAAGCTGCAAAATCCTCCATGTCCAGTCTGGAGAGTATTGCCATACCTACTCGTGAGGCATGAGTAGAGCCGCAAATATTGATTACCGGAACCCCCATCCAGAGTGCTTCAAAAGTCGTAGTGGTTCCGTTATCAGGGAATGTGTCCAGAGCAACATCTATTTCATTATAGACTTCAAGGTGGCTGCCGATTTCAGGTTCAAAACCCCGCAGGACAACTCTGCCGCTTGATATGCCGAGTTTTTCAAACTGTTCCATTACATATTTACGAACCGACGGAGCAGACAGAGAGCTGTTTTTAAGCAGAATCCTTGTGCTTATATCACTTTTAAGTAATTTTCCCCATACGGCAATCAGTTTTGGAGTAATTTTGGCCTGATTATTCAAGGATCCAAAAGTAAAGTAGCCGTTTTTTAGACAGGGCAGTGGGCCTACTGCTGGACTGTTGGTCGGGGGCTGATAAGCCCAGAAACCTTTTTCAAAACGCAAGACTTCTTCGTGAAAAAAATTATCAAGGTCTTCCGGGTCTGTAAATTTATCGCCAATTCTAAAGTCAATATTATGCAGTCCGGCTGAACCGGGGTAACCCAGGTATGAAACTTGCACAGGAGCAGAGCGCTTTCCAAAAATCTGAAGGCGTTTGCCCATTGTATGTCCAAACAGGTCAACTAAAACGTCAATGCGGTCATTCCTTATCATCTTGCATAGTTGAGCATTGGTTTTTCTGCTTATATCTCGCCAGTAAGCTGACTTATCTTTGATTCTGGCGGTGTACTGGTCAGGAATTTCTACATCAGAGTAGCAAAAGACTTCTACTTTATGTTTATCATGACTTTGCAGCAGCGGCTCCATGAAAAAGGCGACTGAGTGCTGGCGAAAATCGCCGGAAAGATACCCGATGCGTAACTTGCGGGTGGCAACTGTTAAGTCAAGATTTAAAACATCCCAAAAATTGAAGGCTCGCTTGCTGCCGTTTTTGTTAAGCAGTATTTTTTCCCACTTGTATTCTTCCGCTGAAATTTCATCATTTGAAGATTTGAAGTAATTCATGGCAAAGATAAGGCCTGATCTTACTTCAAGTACGTCAGGTTTATATTTCAATGAACGTTTAAAATAGTAAACAGCTTTGTCGGGCATCCCACGCAAAAGCTGCAGCTGGCCCATAGTTGCCAGCAGGTTGATGTTTTTGGGGTGAATCAATAAACCTTTTGAGCAGATGGAAACGGCTTCATCGAGATCGGTGTAACCGAGAATATGACATAGATTATTGATTGCCGGGGAATAGTCAGGCTGCAGCTTGAGTACCTGACGATATTGAGCAATGGCTTCTTTTATTTTTGAACAGCGCTCGAGCGCAACTCCAAGAAAAAATTCACGACCGACACTGTCCGGCTTGGCGGTTGCGGCTTGAGAGAGGAAGCGTAATGCGTCGGAGCCACGCTTTTCTTTCAGGGCTACTATGCCTTTCAGCAGGCTTATTGCTGAGTTTTTATGTTCTAGCGGCTGAATAGTGTGCAGTATTTCTCTAGTTTGCTCAATATCCTGATTAGAGTAAGCTTTGAAGGCACGGCTAAGCTGACGGCGTATAAATTTCTGCCGCTTTCGAATTGGAGCGGTTCGCATGAATCTGCGCCAGTATGAACGCATTAAATATTTCTCTCTTGGTGCTTTTGCTGTTTTAGAATGTTTCCCGGTTTATCAGCAACCGAGCAATCCTGTCAAGTCCCTCAGTACTACAGAGGCACAGCAGCAGCCGAAAATCGGCGGCATGTATGAAATTGTCCCAACTACCGAGCCGCATTTTCCTGTTTCGGATTCATCGAAGGCGTAAACCGCGTGTTGCGGAACATCTTCGGGGGAAAAAACTGCCTTGAAGCCTTTTCTTATGCCACGGCGATGCAGCCGTTTTCTTATTGCTTTGGCCAGCGGGCAGTTGTATGATTTTGAAATATCGGCAATTCTAACCTGAGTCGGATCAGTTTTACCGCCAGCCCCCATGGAGCTAACCAGCGGGTACTGCATTTCAACACATTTAGAAACCAGGTTTACTTTAGGAGAAAGTGTATCGATGGCATCGACAACATAATCGTATTGATGCGCTTTGAGCACTTCATCAGTAAGTTCGTCCCTTAGGAATAGTTCCAGCGGGGTTATTTCAGATTCGGGGTTTATGTCCCGCAGCCTTTCAGCCATAAGGAGCGCTTTGCTTTGTCCGTCTGTACTGGATAATGCCGAAAGCTGTCGGTTGCGGTTGGATGCTTCAACAGCATCTGAATCCACTATAGTCATTTTGCCTACTCCGGCACGACAGATCAGTTCTGCTGCGTAGGCACCTACTCCTCCTAGACCGACAACTAAAACTCTAGATTTTTTAAGCTTTTCCAGACCATCGCGTTTTAGCAGCATTGCGGTGCGTTGCTGCCATTGGGGTACATTTTCAATTCTGGGCATTGTCATCGTTAAAGAAAAACCTTTTAAAATTCTCTTTCATAATATTTTTAAGGGCCTGTTCATTCATATCCAACACTTCACAGGCACGGGTATAAACAGATTTTACACTAACATTGGAATCATCAGTTTCAAGAGCGATACGGTCTAAATGCTGAGTATTGGCCCTGAGGAATTCTGGAACATCTCTGCGGTTTAACCCAGCTAATCCCAAAGAAACAGAACAGTTGTGTTTGAATAATTGCTTGAGAAGCGGCGGTTTACCGTTGTAGCCGTGAATCATGATTGGCAGATCGGGCGCAAATTGTTTTTTTAAGGTGATGATTTCAGGGTAAAAACGGACGCAGTGGACGATAACGGGCTTGTTTATTCTGACCGCGGTTTTAAGTATTTCCGAAAATGCCACAATCTGGGTCGCGGCAGCCGGGCCGCGGGTTTTATCAAGACCGGCTTCTCCAATGGCGATAATGTTAGACTTTGTCAACAGCTTTTCAAGTATTCGCATCCGGTCGATAAATTCATCATAGCTGCCTTTAAGCAACCATGGATGTATTCCTACGCTGAACAGAGTATTGGATCCAGCTTTATTGTTGTGATTTTCAAACTCCTCCGGTTCACATGATACAACGTTTAAATATTGTGGTGCGTCAAATTCCTGATGAGTGTGAAAGTCAATGTATTCGATGTTTTCAAGATCGTTTTGAGAGAACTTCATGCAATTTCCTACTCAATTTATTTAAAGAATAAGGTTTCTTAATGAATCCGCAGGCGCCGGCCTCTAAGGTCTTTTGAACTCTGCTGTCGTTAGTGAAGCCGGATGAGACAAGCACTACTGCATCAGATTTTATTTCACGTATATGTTTGAAGGCTTCATCTCCAGACATGACAGGCATTGCTACGTCCAGCAGAATTACATCAATTTCACTCATGTGGCTGCGGAAAATTTCGACTCCCTCTTCTCCATTTTCAGCGGTAAGTACTCTATAACCTAGAGATTCAAGCATTTTCCCGGCTGTGGCACGTATGGCCAGCTCGTCGTCAACGATGAGTACCAGACCACTTCCGGAAATAATTTCAGAACTTACTTTTTGGATTTCGTACTCTTCTTCACCCGGCAGCATTTCAGGCAGAAACAGGGTAAAAGTACTGCCTTTACCCGACTCTGATTTGACGTCTATAAAGCCATTATGCATGTCAATGATGTTATATACCATGGCCAGCCCCAGGCCGGTTCCTTTGCCGCGTGCTTTCGTAGTAAAGAACGGGTCAAAAATTTTGCGCATGGATTCAGCAGGTATCCCCACTCCATTGTCTTGAATCGCTACTTGCCAGAACTCTTCCTGTTCAATTGCTTTGGGGAATTGCAGCGGGTCAAGACGGGTGTGGCTGATTGAAATATCTATATCGCCGCCTTTAGGTGCGTCTTCGCCTCGCATAATAGTCATTGAGTGTTCGGCATTGATAAGCATATTCAAAAGCACTTGTTCTATTTGAACTTCATCGGCTTCCGCCATTATTTTGCCGGATGGTTTGGATAGAGAGATTGTCACGCTTTTATCAAAAGTACCGCGGCAGATATTCAGGACGTGACTGAATGATTCATTGAGGTCAACAGCTTTGAAAGACAGCTGGCTTTTGCGGGACAAGGCCAGTAACTGTTCTACCATGCTTGCAGCTCTGTTTACTGATTGCTCAGCTAAAGCCGCGAATTCGTTTATCTCTTCTGTTTCATCAGGCGCGTTATTCAAATAGTATCGAATCATCGACAGCGAACCTTTGATGCCGCCAAGCACATTGTTGAAGTCGTGCGCAAGGCCTCCTGTCAGAGTGCCTACTGTTTCCATTTTTTGAGTCTGTACAAGTTGTTCACTTTTTCTTGCCAGCTCTGTCACATCTTCAAGTATTATAACAGAGCCGCTGTTTTCACTGTTTTGAAACGGGTTGATAGAGATATTGAAAAAGAATTTACGCTTTTGCCAGATAATAGTCTCCCGGTATTTCTCACGTGGTTTGGCACTGGCAATAGCCTGTTCAACTTCGTTGCGGTAAACATTTAGAAAACGCGCAAGAATCCATAGTTTGAACCCTACTGCGTCCTGAGATTTTATTCCGGTAAACTTTTCCATGGCTAGGTTCCACTGGGTCACATAGCCACGGTCATTAACCGCTACCAGCAGCAGACGGATTGAGTTAAACAGCTGATTCAGGTAGTTGCGGGTATTACGCAGGCGCTTTTCAGCTTCTTTTATTTCTGTCAGGTCATTGAAAATCAGCAGGCTTTGCTGTTTGATCCGCTTATGTCTGACTTCTATCTCAAGGATTTTGCCGTTTTTGCATTTGAGACGTTTTATCGCGATGCCCGGCGTTTTTTCCAGCAGCATTTTCTGCCAGGATTCAGTGTTTTTGCGGGCTGGGATTAAGCCAGGTTTGCTCATTTCAAAGAAACTGTTAAAAGACCGCATCTCCTTTTCGTTATATCCGAAAACCTTGGAAAACATTTCATTGACAGAATAAGATTTGTCGTGGCTGACGATGGCAATCGGCATTGGCGAGTTTTCAATAAGTTCACGAATTTCGTGTTCTTTTTCGCTGCGTTCTTTAATTTCTTCCTGGAGTTTCGCCATTGATTCCTGAATGCGATCAGCCATTTCATCAAAAGCTTTATTCAAAATACCAATTTCATCGTTTGAATATTCAGGATGATTTTTTCTTTCCGGGAATATTCCGGCAGCCATACCGGTGGCATTGCTGACCAGTCGATTCAGCGGAGATAAAGCGTGTTGAATTAGCCAAAGCAGTGCGGCAACTGAGGCCACCATGCAGCAGATTACCGCCAGTACTTGACGGAAATAGCCCTTGCTTACAGAACTGTAAAATCTGGCTTCTACCGGAAATGAATAACACAATATCCAGCGCCACGGCTGAAATGACCTGTACAGCATTATGCGTGAAACAGGTCCGGTGAGGTAACGTATTTCACCCTGTTTTTTACGAAAGTGTTCATTAAAGTTGAATTGACTTGAGGAAAGCACTTTGGGTAATTTTCGCATTTCGGGGCCAAGCAGAAGTTTTGATTTTTCTGTGATGATTATCGGATACCCGGAAGTATTACCGGTGCGTACTCTTATTGAATCGCGGATTCTTTCAAGGGCTTTTTTCTGGGCTTCTTCTTCACTTTGGTATACATGTTCGAGGAATAGATTGTCCTGTTCCGTGATAATTTTGAGCATATGATCAATGCGTTGTACTGCAACTTCATAGTTCAGCCGATTGACTTCACGGCGGTAGGCACGTGTACTTATCCAGACCAGGACATATGAGAAAACAGCCAGCATAATTATAAAAAAACCGGTCAGTTTTGTTTGAATTTTCATTTCCTGATCAACTCCACTTATATTTGTTTGCCCAAATATATTAGGCCATTTAAGGGTATTTTTCAAACTTTAATTGTATTGCGATACTTTTAAATTGCTTTTTTTCAAATACACCGATGTTTTTACAACTATAACGATTTGCTTTTAATTGCAGAATGTGTATATTAAAGCTTGGCGTATGTGGTACGCTTGGATATTAATGTAAACCATTTGAGTTACTATTTGTAATTAATTATGTTGAAGCTACTGGAAAAATTGGTTGGTGTATGACGCCCGGCAGTGCCGGGTCTCCCGTATTTTTTCACATTTTACCGCTTTAAAAACAGTTTATTTATAACTCCCTGAAACAAAAAATCAGGAAAACTGTATCAAATTTGGAGAAGGATTCTAATGGATGAGAACAAAAAGATGCTCAAGGGCAATCAGATAACGATTAAATGCCTGGAAAACGAGGGCGTTGATACTATTTTCGCATACCCTGGCGGATTTTCAATGGAATTGCACCAGGCTTTAACGGAGTCTGATATCAGAGTAATTCTGCCCCGCCATGAACAGGGCGGAGCTTTTGCCGCTGA
Organism: Lentisphaerota bacterium; assembly: GCA_024225035.1. GTDB lineage: Bacteria > Verrucomicrobiota > Lentisphaeria > Victivallales > Victivallaceae > Zth2. Next base: position 51,861 of record JAAEMX010000219.1, on the reverse strand, counting down.
CGGCTATGCCCGTGTGACCGGAGAAGTAGGGGTTTGTATGGCAACAAGTGGACCTGGAGCCACCAACCTGCTGACTGGTATTGCTGATGCCTATATGGATTCAATTCCTATGGTTTGTATAACTGGACAGGTTCCATCAAGCATGATCGGCAAAAACGTTTTTCAGGAAACTGACATTATCGGTATGACTCGTCCGATAATTAAACACAGTTACCTCGTTCTTGACGCCTCTGAACTGCCGCGTGTTATTAAAGAAGCTTTTTATCTGGCCAAGAGCGGACGCCCAGGTCCGGTTATCGTTGATATTCCGAAAAATATTCAGCAGCAGTATTGCGATGTTGACTTTGACGTTTCTATTGACGTTAAGGCATATGATCCGAATCCGGCTACTCGTCCTGAGGATATTGAAAAAATTAAGAAGATGATTGAAGAATCAGAACGCCCTTGTCTTTATGTTGGCGGCGGTATTATTTCTTCCGAGTCTTCTGAAGAACTCAAAAAATTTGCTGAAGGCTATAACCTGCCTATAGTTACAACTTTAATGGGCGTTGGCTGTTTTCCGGAAGACCATCCCCTCAGTCTTAAATGGCTCGGTATGCATGGTACGGTTTATGGAAACAACGCGGCGAATGAGTGCGACTTGCTTATTGCAATGGGCGCGCGTTTTGATGACCGTGTTACTGGGGATCCTAGAAACTTTGCTACTCAGTCTAAAATAATCCATGTTGATATCGACAATTCTGAAATTAACAAGAACAAACCGGCCGATCTTGGTATTGTTGCCAACGTAAAAGATGTTCTGATAGAACTGAACAAGGCTCCGGTTCGTAAAGATTATACAGAATGGTTTGCTAAAATTGACGGTTGGAAAAAGAAATTTCCGCTGACATATAAAGAAAAACCTGATAGAGTTCAGCCGCAGTACGTTATGCAGAAGCTCTGCGAAATGACTAATGGTGAAGCTATTATTGTTCCAGGCGTTGGTCAGCATCAGATGTGGTCAGCTCAATTCTATACTTACAGCTTCCCGCGTCAGTTTTTGACTTCTGGTGGTTTAGGCTCTATGGGATTTGGCCTTCCGGCGGCTATGGGCGCCAAGGTTGCCCGTCCGGATGCGCTGGTTATTAATATTGATGGAGACGGTTCCTTCCAGATGAATATTCAGGAACTCGGTACTCTTCATATCAATGAGATCGGCGTTAAGATGATTATCCTTAACAACCAACATCTCGGAATGGTTGCTCAGTGGGAAGATCGCTTCTACGGCAGCCGCCGCGGTGACACTGTTATGAAGAATGAGCGTGTTGAGCGCCCTTATCCGAACTTCGTTACAATTGCCAAAGGCTATGAGATTCCGGGACGTGAGGTTTACACTCGTGAAGAGCTTGAGCCAGCACTCAAAGAAATGCTTGAAGCTGACGGTCCATTTATCCTGGATGTTCATACTGGTTATGACGAGCACGTTCTGCCGATGATTCCTCCGGGCAAGGACTACCGTTCAATCATTACTGAATAGTTCTGAAAAAGAACTTCAAATATAAAAAAAGCCGCTGATCTTTTCTCAGCGGCTTTTTTAATACAAAACCTATGGCTGTAAACTTTTCTAATGACATCGGCAACTTGTCAGTTGTGCCGCAACGATGAAACGCTATTTGGCGAAGACAGAAAGTAGCACAGAACATAAGTCTGATTATTCTTCCATATCTTCAATATACTGGACAAACAGTTTTTTGTCACTGGCTTTCATATAAGCTTCTTCACCAGTAATCAAACCTTGACTCATAAGGTCTTTCAGGTTACCGTCCATGGAGCACATGCCACGGGATTTGTTTGATTCAATGATGGTTCTGATATTGGAAATCTGACCTTCACGAATAACGTTGGCAAGGCCGTCTGTTCTAAGCAGAATCTCGTGACAAGCCACACGACCTTTAGGAATCCTGCGGCAAAGCAGCTGGGAAACGACGCCATGTAAACATTCCGCCAGCATTGTGCGAATCTGTGCCTGTTCATTAGCAGGGAAGGCGTCAATAATACGGTCAATGGTTTTAGGTGCGTTATTTGTATGCAGCGTAGCAAAAACCAGCATTCCCATGGAGGCACAAGCCAGGCCCAGACGAATAGTTTCGAGTTCACGCATCTCACCAATCAGTACGATGTCAGGGTAGAGCGCATCGCGCCGCGTAGGGCTCGAGGGAACGAGGAACTGTGAATACCGACTTCACGGTGGACAATTACACAGCTTTTATTTGGATGCACAAACTCAATCGGGTCCTCAATGGTGATGATGTGTTTTTCGTAATTATCATTGATATAGTCGATCATCGCCGCGAGAGTAGTGGATTTACCTGAACCGGTTGGTCCGGTTACCAGCACAAGGCCGCTTTTGAAATTACAGATATCAATTAGAGTTTTAGGCAGGTTCAAGTCTTTAAGCGTCAGAATCTTACTTGGAATTTGCCGGGAAACCGCAGCGATACCGTGATAATTGCACAGGTAATTGCTTCGGAAACGAGCCAGTCCCGGAATTTCATGTGCAAAGTCAAGGTCATGAGTTTCCAGAAAATGCTGCCAGCGTGCTTCAGGGCAGATTTCGTGGAGCAGAACCTCCATATATTCAGAGTCAATTATATCATCTGTTAACGGTTCAAAGCGGCCATGAACGCGGATTTTTGCCGGGTGGTTAACTGAAAGGTGCAGGTCTGAACCGCCCCCTGTTGAGCATCTCAGTCAAATATTCGTCAAGTTTAGCCATTGTAAAGTCTCCCCAGTTTTATTGACCGCCGGCGGCCAGTTTTTTCGCTTCGTTGATAGCAATAAATTTGTCCAGCTGAGCAATGATAGAGGCGTCATACATATAGCCGCGGGCCAGTTGGGGATCAACTTGTCCCAATTGTACTCGGTTGAACAGGTTGTTGTCAAAAGTGCACATGCCAGCTTTCTGTCCGGTTTCCATAACACTCTTCAGACGGTGTGTTCTGCCATCATTAATAATGTTTGCTACGGCCATATTGTTTACCAGAAGCTCATAAGCCACGGTCAGGCCGCCATCTATGGTCGGTATAAGCTGCTGACACACAATTCCGCGCAGTGAACCAGCTGTCATAGCTCGAATCTGCGGCTGCTGTGACGGCGGGAATACGTCCAGAAGACGGTTCAAAGTGTTTGCTGCGTCTTTGGTATGCAGGGTACCGATAACCAAGTGACCGGTTTCGGAAGCTGTAATCGCGTTTTCAATGGTTTCAAGGTCATGCAGCTCCCCGATAACGATAATGTCCGGGTCTTCACGAAGAGCCCCTTTCAAGGCTGAACTATATGATTTTGTGTCTTTCCCAATCTGGCGCTGGGTAATATTACAGTTGGTTGACGTTTGCAGAATTTCAATCGGGTCCTCAACGGATATTACGTGATCATGACGGTTTTTATTAATGACATCTACCATGGATGCAAGAGTGGAAGTTTTTCCGCAACCCAGTGGCCCGGTTACTAGAATCAGACCGTTGTGGTAGTCAAGCAGGCGTTCGATAACCTTGATATCACTTTCTAAAAAGCCCAGTTCAGCAAGTGATCGGATATGATCCGGAACCAGACGATAGCTGCCGCCCATTCCATCTTTATGCTCCATCAAACTTACCCTGAAGCGATCTTCTCCGACCTCAAGTGCGAAGTTTAAATCCTGATCTTCTTGGAATTTTGCGCGCTGCTCCTCTGTGAGTAAAGCCATATTTAATCTTTTGGCGTCATCCGGTTCGAGCGGTTGATTGCTGAGTTTTTCAATAATCAGCGAACGTCTGACAAAAGGAGCTCCTGTAGCTGACAAGTGAAGGTCACTGGCTCCCAGTTCACGCAGGCTGGTCAGCAAGTTTATCATAAGATTGGCAACTTCTTCGTCAGACATATATGAAATGCCTTCAAGGCTTGGAACATTTTCAAATGACTGAACGATCGGCCTTGAATGGGTGGCTTGACTTTCTTCAGCAGGAGCGGCTTCACCTTGAGCGTAGCCGGCAAACATTTCCGGTTGGGTGCCTTGTTCCGCGCTTTCCACCGCAAACTCCATTACGGCTTGAAACTGCTCCATTATTTCCTCAAGTTCATCTTCAGGCATCTGGCTGGCAAGGGCATTAAGTATTTCCTGTGCGTAGGAGGTAATATCTATTTCCTGATCAAGTTGCTCATATAGTGCCATGCAGTCTTCAAGTGTCAGTAGCTGATTCTCGACCAGCGCGTATATGAACCATTGGATTTCCAATCTCATACCACGACCCCTTTTTATTAGTAGGTGCAAAGTTATTTGCGAATGACATGCATTTGCTGCTTAGACCCCGTGGAGAAATGCATGTGCATTGAATGTTACAATGTTGTTGTCCCGGAATTTTTTACACACTGCCGGGCAACTTAATATAATAACTTGGAAAACAAAATATTTCAAGCAGAAACGCCGCCTAAATTAAATTTAAGCGGCGTTTATATAATATCTCAGTTATATTAGTCTTAAGTGTTTGGGAAGTGCAGGTCTGTAAGGGCGGTTACGAATTTGATTGGAACCTGAAAGTAAGTCAGCGGGTATTGAGTTCCACGATTTGGGACTACAAAGCATTCAATAGGTTTCAGATTGGCATCCATCACGACCTTGAAGTATAACTGCGGAACAGCAACACGATTAGGGCCGATTTGCTGATATACTGAACCCATCACTACAGGGCCGGTTATAACATTTATGACGCCGTATTCGAGTGCAAGGTTTCTAACGTGCTGCTCAATTGTATTCCAGATTTTCTGGTTGCAGTCTTTGTGCTGCGGCGACATGTTGCTTAAGTAAAAGCACTCATTCATAGCGGTTTTAGACCATTTGAAAATGGCGGCAGGAGCCATATGTCCGCGGTCAAAACCGCTGTTGCGATAGTCAACAAGTTCGGCGCTGCCGCCCTCAACCATGGGGTCAGGACGGAAAGCATCACGCCTTTTGCATACAGGAGAATTAAGCTTATCAGCGGTAATTTCGTAAGCGACCCAGTAGGCCTGGTGCCATTGCTTGCAGTATTTCAGGGTGTAAGCAAAGTGTTCTACTACCTGTCCGTCATGATCATCCTGGGGCAAGACATAGGCGATTGAGAGAGTGTGAATACCAAATGCGACTACGAGGGCTAAAATTAACTTGCGCATTAATTTCTCCTGCTTTTTTGCTTAAGGGTGTTTAAATAATAGGCGGAATAATATTAGATTATAGGTATCGCATTAATTTTGTCAATAGTAAAAAATTAAAAAACATTCTTTGTTATTAAATAGCTTACGTCGGCGTTTAAGTCCAAAAATGTTTAACTCAAGGATATTTATGTAGATGTAAAAGTACGTAAGGTTAATTTGAAAACGTGTGATTAACGCACAGGATAAAATTATCCAAGGTTAATTTTTATTAGACAAATTTATATAGATTGTCTTGAGCGTAATGAGTTCCGTTGCGAACGAGTTATGGTGAACAATAAAATGAGATATAAGTTGGCAAATGGATTTTTCCTGCTGGCAATTTTGCGTGCATAACTCGGTATCTAGATTAATCGCTGAAATTGATATTCCAAGGGTAAATGTTTCTATATTAACAAGATGATTTAAAAACTTGCTTGTAAACTATTCATCAAAAGTGTTAAAGAAACTTATTTTTGCCATTTAAACTTTTTATATGCTCTTGCATTATATAATTTGGAGCTTTGAATAAAAGTTAATATTCATGGGGTTAGCATGTCTTGTAATAAAAAATCTGGTGGTGTTTGTTCAGGACAGTAATACGAAAAAAAGCAACTAAAAGCATTTATTAGGGAGATTATCTTTATGAAATATGATGCCATTGTGGTTGTTGGTGGTTCAGCAGGAGTTGGTGCAGCTGTTTCGGCAGCAAGGAATGGAGCTATAATCGGAGGACGTAACATCTGGCCGTATTTTACAGGCATAAATTGAACAAGTAGAGAATACAGAAGAAGTTGCACGGGTTTAGTTAACATATAATGAAAAAGACAAGTGATGACTGGTAATATCATCACTTGCCTGAACCTTTATTTCGAATAACACATTTACAAATTTTCGTTTTCTACAATTTGCGTATGTTGTTTGTAACTGGCGTAATGATCGGTATATTTCGCGGTATTTTCCGGTATTGGATTATAGACTTTTTCAAAGCCACTGCCCATTGCCTGCATTGCATCTTCCACATTTTTATACAGCCCGGCTGCGGTTGCGGCAAACATTGCTCCGCCTAGAGCACAGGCCTGTTCAGATTTTACAACTTTAATCGGCATGTCGAGAACATCAGCGCACATCTGCATGATAAAAGGTGATTTCTTGGCGACACCTCCAAGTGCGATAATGCCTTTTACCGGAACGCCTTCATTTTTGAAGCAGTCCGCAATTGCGGCAGCGCCAAAAACCGTTGATTCAACAAGCGCCCTGTAGATCATTGGGGCTGAACTGCCGAGAGTGAGACCGAAAAGCGCACCTTTCAGATTCTGATTTGCATTAGGGGTGCGTCGTCCGTTCAACCAGTCAAGTGCTAAAATATCAGTCTGTCCTATATCGATTTTACTGGCTTCTTTTTCCAGTGCTGAAAGCATTTTGTCAAGAATTTTTTCTTTGTCAGCAGCGTCAAAATATTCAAGCGGCCATCCCAGAAGGCGTTTGAACCAAGCGTAAATATCTCCAAAAGCTGACTGTCCGGCTTCCATTCCAAGCATACCGGGAACTATCGAACCATCAACCTGTCCGCAGATACCATGAATAAGCTGATCATTCATTTCGGAATTTGGTGCTACGATAACATCGCAGGTGCTGGTGCCCATGATTTTGCTTATAAAATAAGGTTCGATCTGACCGCCTACTGCTCCAAAATGGCAGCCAATTGCGCCGGTACTGATTATGACATCTGTTGATAGTCCAAGTTTCTCAGCCCATTCTGGAGTCAGAGTTCCTGCGCTTTTGCCAGCGGTTTCAGTTGCTTCAAATAAACGACTGCGCAGTCCTGACAACAATTGATCAACTCCCTTTAAAAACTTTTCTGACGGCAAACCGTTCCAGCTGGCATGCCACATTGCTTTATGTCCTGCCGCGCAGCGACTGCGAAGCATTGTCAATGGCTCGGTGTTGCCAGTCAGAACTGCTGGAATCCAGTCACTGTGTTCGACCCACGAAAAAGCCGCTTCACGTACTTGTTTATCATTGCGCAGTATATGAAGAATTTTTGACCAGAACCATTCGGAAGAATAAGTGCCGCCGGAATATTTTGTATAGTCCTCGCCGCCCCAGTTTTTAGCGTGAGCGTTAATCTCATCAGCTTCAGCTATGGCGGTGTGATCCTTCCACAGTATGAACATAGCGTTTGGATTATCTTTGAATTCAGGAAGCAGCGCTAATGGAGTACCGTTGTGATCTACGGCAACAGGAGTTGAACCCGTTGTATCCGCAGCAATAGCTATAACATTGCTTGCTACTTCAGCAGGAACTTTCTCCAGAACTCTTTTTATGGTTATTTCCATTCCTTCGAGGTAATCAAGCGGATGTTGACGGAACTGATTGCGTCCGGCATCACAGTATTCACGCTTTTTCCAACGGGTATAATGATGAACGCTGGTTGCTTCTTCTTTTCCGGTTGCAGCGTTAACCAGTAAGGCACGTACGCTGTCAGAACCGTAGTCAAGCCCTATCACGTATTTTTGCATAAGCATATTCCTCCAATTTTCAGTTGTTGTCAATAACCCGGCAAAAAAAGAGGGCCGGAAGGGCCCTCCTGCCGTGAAGAGTATCACTTAGCTGTAAAGTGCTCCAAAATTGGCACAGGCGCGGTAATCGCTTCCCTCCGGTTCCATGCCAAATGCCGCCCAGGTGCTGGGACGGAAAATCTGAGTTTCAGAAACATTATGCATGCATACAGGTATTCTAAGCATTGATGCAAGAGTAATCAAGTCTGCTCCAATGTGACCATAGGAAAAAGCACCGTGATTGGCGCCCCAGTTTGCCATTACGCTGTAGACATCACGGAAAGCGCCTTCTCCAGTGAGGTGCGGCACAAACCATGTGGTTGGCCAGCTTGGGTTGGTGCGACAGTCGATTTTATCGTGAATTTCAGGAGGCAGTTCGACTGTTTCTCCTTCCGCTATCTGCAGAACCGGACCAATTCCGTCAATCAGGTTAATTCGGCTCATTGTCACCGGCATGCCGCCTTTGGTCTGGAAGCGGGAAGAGAAGCCGCCGCCGCGGAAATATTCTTTTATTCCAGCGCACCATTCTGTAGCATCAAGGCATTTCTGAGCTTCGTCAGGAGTGATATCCCAGAACTGTTTCATAGCAGGTTTGCCGTCAATTGTCTGTTGTCCGGTTCCATCCATACAGGTAGCGCCTGAGTTAATCAGGTGAATAAAACCATTAGATGCATTGCCTTCGGGTGCTTGTCCGGTAGCTTCTTTTACAGCTTGGGGACTCCAGTAGGTGCGGACATCAGAAAATCCCTGTGCGGTTCCGGTCAGCAGGTGACCGAAAAGCATGGCGACGCTGTTTAAGGCATCATTTTCAGTGGCACAGAGATATGGCTGGCGAATACCGTTCCAGTCAAAAGATGAATTAAGGACAGTTTCCATAAAGTCGCCATTTGGCATATGGTCTGTCCATTGGCGCTGCCCCTGAAAACCGGAAAGAATAGCGTTGTGACCAAGAGCCTCTTCTCCAAAGCCAAGTTCCATAAGTTTGGAGTTGCCGACCATAAGGTCACGCCCGATTATTGCCATTTTTACGCAGTATTCCCAGATGGCTTCTTTTTCTGAATCGGACTTCTGCATTTTAGGTGAGTTAAAGTCTTCGCCCTCTTTGCAGTTTTCTTTGACCCATGCCATTGCTTTCTCAAGCTCTTCAGGGTCAATAATATCTTCATTTACACGACGAATAAATTCAGACATGTCGATGGACTCACAGCGCATACCAAGGAACTTTTCAAAGAAAGCAGGATCAACAATTGATCCCGCAATGCCCATTGAACAACCGCCCATGGAAAGGTAGGATTTGCCGCGCATAGAAGCAGTTGCCAGTCCGGCACGGGCAAAGCGCAATATTTTTTCTTTTACATCTTTTGGAATGGAAGTATCGTCAGCGGCTTGAACGTCACGACCGTAAATTCCGAACGCCGGAAAGCCTTTTTGGCTGTGCGCAGCCAGAACCGCAGCCAGATAAACTGCACCTGGGCGTTCTGTGCCGTTGAATCCCCAGACCGCCTTAGGGCGATGCGGATCCATGTCCATAGTTTCAGCACCATAACACCAGCAGGGAGTAACGGTAAGAGAAATACCAACTCCTTCACGATCAAACTTTTCAGCGCACATGGCCGCTTCGGCTACACCACCGATACAGGTGTCAGCAATAACGCATTCAACCGGCAGGCCGCAAGCGTGTTTAAGATTGGAGGAAATCAGCTCTGCAGCGGATTTTGCCATATTCATAGTTTGTTCTTCTAAAGATTCGCGTACGCCCTGACGACGACCATCGATTGCAGGCCGTATGCCGATCTTTGGGAGAGTGCCGCGTAAACGGTTTACGGGCTCTGTTTGCTGCAATGTAGAAACGCTCATGGCTGGCCTCCATTATTTTGATTATACGATTTAGCAATATTAGATACTGAAATTACTGTAAATTCCGGATCAGAAAAATAAATTTGATTATACGATTTAGCAATATTATAAATGGTCAGCTCAAAATTTGCAAGGGATGAGTAAAAAAATATAGAATATACTAATTCTAAGATACAGTAAAAATTTGTTTTTTAAGCAATTTTATAGTTTCATCACTGTTCTGATATGCTATAATAATTAATAATTCAGGCAAAAACACTTATCACTCATTTCCTGGTCAAAGCTCTATGGATACCCTTAAAAAACTGGAAGTTTTATCAGAAGCCTCACAGTATGATCTTGCTTGTGCCTGCGGTACCGGCAAGAATGACCGCCGTCAGCGCGATGGGGCGGGGCACTGGCTGTATCCGGTGCCGTTACCGCAGGGAGGGTATAGCGTTTTGCTGAAAACTTTGCTGTCCAGTGCGTGTGCGAATGATTGCAAATATTGCCCGTTGCGCAGTGATGCCAATGCAAAACGTTGTACTTTATCAGCTGATGAAACCGCAAAAGTTTTTATGGACTATTATCGTCGCCGGATAGTATTTGGCTTGTTTCTAAGTTCCGGAGTTATTGGCAATCCAGATCGCACAATGGAGCGTCTAAACGGAACAGTAAGACTGCTGCGGCGCAAGTATGGTTTCAAAGGTTATGTACATTTAAAGATAATTCCCGGAGCTTCTGACGCTGCGGTTGAGGAAGCAGTCAGTCTTGCCAGTGCCGTGTCGCTGAATATTGAAACACCCGGGGAAAAATATTTTAATAAGTTGTCCGACGTTAAGAATTTCACCAGCGACATTGTGCGACCTGCTAAATTAATGAGCAGTCTCACAACTAAGGGAACTCAATTCAGCCGGGTAAAGTGTACAACTCAGTTTATTGTCGGGGCTGCTGACGAGAATGACAGCGATATAATAAGTTATGTTGATGCAGTATATAACCGCCTGAATTTCCAGCGTGTATACTTTTCCGCTTATCAACCGGGGCTTGGTGATCGCAGTATTCCCGGAGAACAGCGCTTTGAGCTGAACCCTGAAGATCATCTGACTAGAGAGCATCGACTTTATCAGTGTGATTTTCTTTTCAGGCAATACGGATTTGAAAAGAGTGAATTGTTTTTCGATGACTCAGGCAACCTGCCGCTTGATCGTGACCCTAAACAGGTCTGGGCTGATAAACATATGCATCTTTTCCCGGTTAACTTGAACAAAGCCAGTAAGGAAATGCTTTTGAGAATTCCGCCAATAGGGCCGACTTTGGCCAAAAAAATCATCAAATTACGCAAGATTCATGCCCTTCATGAGTTGAGTGAGATCGGCTTAAAAGGAAAAAATGCAAAAAAAGCACTACCATATGTAACCTTTTCTTAAGTCTGGTCGACATATTAATTAACTCTACTATCTAAAAGGCACCTGTTCAGCTATTTCCCCTTTTAGCTGCAAGCATTCTTTCCCCAAAGCTGAACAGGTGTGCTCTCTTTAAAAAAAAGAATCTTACCCAACTTGTTTTAAACGCACTTGTCTAATCAGCAATTGACAATAAATTTGTACTGTGTTATATTTAAACTTTTGAGAAACTGCTTTAAAGAGATTTTTTATGCTGAAAGATTTTACGAAATATTATGGTCCGCATTCCCGCCTTTTTGTGCTGGATATGCTGACGTCTGTAACTATAGCTATATTTACTATTTTAATTCCTAAAATTGCTTATGATATTTTAAGTGATTATTTGCCCAACAAGGATTTCAAAAATATCATCATCAGTCTGGTTTATATTGGAATAATTGTTTCAATTCTTGCCACGGCTGATTACTTCAATGTCAAGTGGGGGCATATACTTGGGGTAAGAATGGAAGCCGATATGCGGCGTGACCTTTTTTCTCATATACAGAAGCTGTCGTTCAGTTATTTTGACCGTACCAAAACCGGTCATATTATGTCACGTTTATCAAATGACCTTACACTTATTGCGGAGACCGCACATCATTCTCCTGAGGACCTGCTTATATCCAGTTTGACTATTGTCGGAGCCTTTTGTTTTATGTTTTACCAGAACTGGTGGTTTGCGCTTTTAACATTTTTTCCGCTGCCGTTCATCATTATCTGGGGTTCAGTTTTTATGCGGAGAATGAAGCGCAGTTTCAGGCAGGTACGTAAGAGGATAGCTGATCTCAACAGCCAGGTGGAAAATTCAATTCAGGGAATTCGCGAGGTAAAGGCTTTTACCAATGAAGAGTACCAGGTTGAGAAGTTTCATGAGGTAAATACCAAATTCAGAAATGCCCGGGAGAATGTTTTCGGAACTATGGCAGGATTTCACTCCGGAGTTATTTTCATGATTCAGGGGTATTCAGCGCTTTTTGTGGGAGCCGGTGCTGTGCTGGTTTATTATGGCAAAGCGAATATTGCTGAAGTATTTACTTTTTTCATGTATTCGCGTTATATAGTTATGCCGATTTTCAGGATGCTGAACTTTGTTGAACAGTTTCAGCAGGGCTATACTGCTTTCGAGCGCTTTCATCAGATAATGGTTGAAGAACCTGACATTAAGGACCGCCATAACGCGCTTGCTCCTGCCGCAGTTAAAGGAGATATCGAATTTAGAAATGTCTACTTTAAGTATCAGCCTGAAGAAGGCAAAGAAGTTAATGAATGGATACTTGAAGATGTAAGTTTGAAAATACCCGCAGGAAGAACTGTCGCTCTGGTCGGAGAGTCCGGTGCAGGAAAATCAACTATTGCGGCATTGGTGCCGCGTTTCTATGAGGTTGAAAGCGGCAAGGTATTGATTGACGGTAACGATGTAATGGATTTGAAGCAGAAAAGCTTACGCGAGAGTGTCGGCGTTGTTCAGCAGTCCCCATTTTTATTTGATGACAGTATTCGTGAGAATATTGTTATTGGCAATCATAATGCCTCTGAGGAAGAAGTTATAGAGGCTGCTAAAAACGCTAATATTTACGACTTTATAATGTCGATGCCGGATGGTTTTGATTCTCAGGTCGGAGAGCAGGGGGTGAAACTTTCAGGGGGGCAGAAGCAGCGCATTTCAATTGCTCGAGTCTTTTTGAAGAATCCAGCTATTTTGATTTTTGACGAAGCTACATCCGCTTTGGACAATGAGTCTGAGGCTCTTGTGCAGGAATCAATGGAAAGGTTATGCAGAGAACGCACTACTCTGGTTATTGCGCACCGCCTGTCGACCGTCCGCAATGCTGATTATATCTATTGCATAAAAGAAGGCAAGATCGCGGAGGAAGGCGGACATGGTGAATTGCTCAAGCTTAACGGTTATTACAACAGGTTATATTCAATGCACAACTTCTAATTGAGTTTAATCGAGAAAGGTTTCGGCAATAAAAAAAGGCGACCGAAAACGGCCGCCTTTAGTATTTCAAGAGGTTTTATTCTTTAGGCTCAAGGATTAAATAAGTGGGAAGTCCTTTGACTTTAAAGTAGTCGAGAACAGGCTTAACGTCCGGTCCCTGGATCTTCTCCGCCTGATACTTCACAAAAATAAACTTCTTCAATTCTTTTTTGACATCTTCATCCTTGAATACTGTACTGTTCATGTAAAGGCAGTTCTTGCACCAGCTTGCCCATACATCAATCATAACAGGCTTTTTCTGCTCTATTGCGCGCTTCAGCTTGTTGGCCAGTTTTGCGTTTTGACCTGTTGATGCTACACCCTTACCCGTAGGCTGAATCAGTTTTACTCCTGTATAACAGTAGTAAGCAGCAGCCAACAAGATGATTACACCAAACAAATGTTTGACTCTAACCATCCATTGTCCGGGTTTTGGAATAAGTGCCAGTCCAGCACCCGCAAACGGCCATGGCAGTCCCATGCCGAGTCCTAGCAGGAATGGCAGGAACAATCCAGCAACATTACCCTCCGCATATATTTTGGTAGAGTAAATCAAAACCGCAATTACAATTGGCGCGACACATGCTCCTGCTAGTAATGCAGCTATAATTCCCATTACAAAAGCAGTGATTACTTTTCCGCTTTGTGAATCCTTAGGCATGATTTTGTGACCATATTTGGAAAAGTCAATTATGATCAAATCAAACATGGCTAGTGCCAGTATAAGGAACACAATGGCGATACCAATATTAAACCATACTGATGAGTTTAAGGAGCCGAATCTGGCACCTGTCAAAACGGCCAGTAGACCAAGTGCGCCATAAGCAAGGGTAATCCCCAGTCCATAAGCACCGCCACGTATAAAGCCTTTAGCTTTAGTGTCGGCTTTTGGGCCAGCACCGATGATTGCCAAGTTTATTGGAATCATTGGCAGGACGCACGGGGTTAAATTCAGAATCAACCCGCCGCCGAGAATAATTAGAATTATCAGTATAGTGCCTTTATTTGCCAGAAGATCAGTCATTTGTGATTTTCCGGTCAGGAATTCTGTGAATTCTTTTTTATCCATAACCCCAGCAGCAGTGCGGGATACTTTGAACTTATCAAGGAGCTGTTTCAGTGCCGGTGGGATAGTACCAGTTGAATACGAGCCGTGGCGGGGTACTTTAGGCTCAGAAATAGCTGTTGTATCACTTTTGATAGAGAACTCTTTTTGTGATGGAACAAAGCATATAGCTTGTGAGTCCGCGGTCTTTTCTTTGCAGCCCTGATAGGCTATATCTACATTGAACGGAACTTTCAAGCGTGCACAGTCGAAAACCCAGGATACAGTTTGTGGTCCCATAAAGACCCAGGTTTTGCCTAATAACTGATCCTCGTGCAGGATTGCCTTTGGTTTTGTCGAGGCAATGCAAGCCTGACCTTGATTTCCTGTAACCATTACCTTGGTTTGTTCCTGATAGAGGTAATGGCCTGAAGGAATTACAGTCTTTACTGTAACTTTTTGATCTTGCCGGGAAACATCCCATTTAAAAGGGTCGGCAAACTGGGCGTTGGCTCCGATGGCTACAAAAAAGGTTACAGCCAGCAAGGCCCACAATATTCTGCCAGTCTTCATGCGAAGTCCCTCCCGCAGTTTGTGTTTTTAACTCAAAAAGGTGAGTTATTTTTTCATAGCCTTGGCGATTTCATCTTTCAGAAATTTGACGTATTTTTCAGCTCCGCCATCACGATATCCGGTGCGCAGCAGAATTTTTCCGTCTTTATCCAGAACTAAGACTGTCGGGAAGCCATTGATATTGTATTTCTTAGCCAGTTCACTATTTTGTTTTTTGATCTGATCTGACTGTTTTTTAGAACGTGGAAAATCAACGATTACAAGAATAAGGTTATCTTTGGCGTATTCTTTGAAGACTTTCTGAGAGAAAACTTCTCTGTCCAGCTTCATACACCATCCGCACCAGTCAGAACCGGAAAAGTCGACAAGAATCGGCTTATTAGTCTTTTTAGCCAATGCCATTGCCTCGCCCATGTTTGTCATCCAGCCGTCAGCGGCCATTACTGAGATTCCAAGACACAATGCTACTACGGAGATTAACAGTTTCTTCATCGTAAAACTCCTCTTTGTTTTAACTTGGTGAGAGTACAGACAGAATGCCTGCACGATTAGTTTAATTATATTCACCGAAGCAGGTTTTTTCAATATTTTTATTGAAATTTATCCCCACTCCAGCACGGCTTATAGTAATGAAAGACCGCAGAACGGCGCAAATGTTCTTGCGGTTTTTGTCATTATTTGATTTTATCTCTAGATAATGCTTCTCCAGGGGAGGTTGTGGTGTTGGGCCACATCTTTCTTCCGGGGTATATGCTGGTGTGTATTCCAGTATGGACATTGTCACCGAGAATAAAGCCGAATTTGCGTCGTCCTGTATCAACGGCTTTTTTGTTGACAATAGATTTATGATTTTTGTTATCATGCCTCAAATTAGCCCCAATTGTTCCTGCTCCGAGGTTGGCATGAGGACAGATTATTGAATCACCGACGTAGCTGAGGTGTCCAGCTGTTGCATTATGCATAATCATGGAATTCTTGATTTCAACAGCTTGACCTATGTGGCAGTTATCGCCGATATAGGTGTTACCTCGAATGTAGCAATTTGGTCCGATTTTGCAATTTTCGCCGATTACTACGTTGCCTTCAATGAAAACCCCGGGGAGCAGAGTGCTGTTTTTACCCACCCAGACGGTTCCGTCCACAGTTACGCGCTCGCGGACTGTGCCTTGTATATTATCTTTTGTGATAGAGCTGACAATAATCTCATTCAAAGCAAGAATATCCCATGGATAACGCAGGATAATGGAATCTTCATCGAGGTCGATTTCTTTATATTCTGTGGATTCCTCACAGGTCAGTTTTGCGTATTCTACGCCATCCTGACTTTTAATGACAATGTTTTTCTGGGCTTCCAGAATTTTTTCGATTACGCAGCTGGAAGGCCAGAGGTCTGCTCTGATATCAAGTTTACGGCTTTTATTAACCCCTTCAAACTCAAACATCCACATCAATCTTTCCTTAATAGGAATGCCGGCTACCGGTATTTGATGCAGTTTGCGTTTACAGGTCAATGGCTCCATTTCGGTTGAAACATTAACTTCTATTACATTTACTTGCATTTTATTATTCTCCCCGTTTTCATCCGAGCTCGCGCTGAGCTATATCGCATAATTTTGTGATCCAGAAGTCCACATCGCGCTGGGTTTCAGCCTCGACCAGGATTCTAAGCTTGTTTTCAGTTCCTGAGTAGCGAACAACAGTGCGTCCGCTGCTGTCAAGAGCTTTTTCGCATTCAGTTATGGCATCGCGAAGTGCAGGTACTTCTTCAATCGGCACTTTTTCCTGAACATTGATACCCTCAAGTCGCTGTGGGAATACCCGCATGAAATCAGCAAGTTCTTTAAGGGTTTTATTTTGACGAATCATGAGTTTTAAAATATGCAGAGCGGTAATTATGCCGTCACCGGTAGTAGCGTAGTCCATGAATATAATATGACCGGACTGTTCGCCTCCGATGTTAAAATTGTTAGCACGCATTTGCTCGATTACGTAGCGGTCACCGACTTGTGTCTGGATAGTATTAATCTCAGCGGCTTCCATCGCTTTTTTCAAGCCGAGGTTACTCATGCTGGTGACTACAACAGAGTTGCCGTTAAGTCGTCCACGCTGTTTATAGTCAAGAGCAACCATACCGATGATACGGTCGCCGTTGACTTCGTTGCCATGTGCATCACAGAAAATTACCCGATCGGCATCGCCGTCGAGTGAGATGCTGAGGTCAGCTTTGTGTTGTCTGACCAGCTCAGAGGCGTGTTGAGAATAAGTTGCTCCGCACTTGTGATTTATGTTGCGACCATCCGGTGAGATGGCTGTTTCTATAACTTCAGCGCCAAGCTCACGGAAGATAAGCGGAGCTATAGAGTAGCCGGCGCCGTTTGCGCAGTCCAGAACAATTTTCAAGCCTTTGAGGCTTTCATTGCTGATGGAGCTTTTGGCAAATTCGATATATCGTCCACGGGCATCGTGAATGCGGTAGGCTTTACCTATCTGGTCGTTATCTATATGTTCTGAATTCAGGCCGTTGCCAAGGATAAGTTTTTCGATTTCAAGTTCAACTTCATCAGGCAGCTTAAAACCGTCATTTCCGAAAATTTTAATACCGTTGTCGCGCGCCGGGTTATGGGACGCCGTTATCATTATACCGCAGGAGGCTCCCATTGATTTTGTCAGATGGGCGACAGCAGGTGTCGGCATTGGACCAACAGCCAGAACATCCATTCCCATGCTTAGCAGTCCGCTGGTTATGGCATTTTCCAGCATGTACCCTGACAAGCGTGTGTCCTTGCCCAGTACAGCTTTGCAAAGGCCTTTGCCGGAGGCCCCAAAAACTTGTGCTGTGGCTTTGCCGAGAAGCAGGGCCAGCTCTGCTGTAATTGGATAATGATTTGCTTTTCCGCGGATTCCATCGGTTCCGAAAAGTTTTTTCATATCTGTAATCCTCAAGGGGGTCAATTTTAGTTTAACATAATGTAATGCAATCTAACCTGTAAACTGGCAAAATCAAACCTCTTACTATTTATGAGCTGTTTTGAAGATACTTCTTAAAGCGGTTCAGCAAGTTGGTGAGCTGTTTGGACGCAAGTTTGTAATACGTTAGTTAAAATTAAGGAAAATGTGAGTGGGGAAGTTGATATTATTATTTATTCAAGCTATTTTGCAAGATATCTGCGAGCATATTGTATAATTCCTGTGCTGTCATTTTCATGCATGGAATGTGCTCAATTGTCATTATTACGGATATTAACACTTTAAGTGGATTCTGCTTAAGTTACTACTATATAGTCAGCTTAGATATGGCTGGGTTGGTTTTTGTCTGAAAGTTTATAAACATATTTTTGTTTGCGCTAACGCAAAAGGAGCTGGTATGAAAAAAATAGGGTTCGACAATGATAAATATCTCCAGGAACAGGCTGACGCGATCATAGATCGTGCTTCCCGGTTTGACAATAAACTTTATCTGGAGTTTGGCGGTAAGCTTGTTTTTGATTATCATGCGTCTAGAATTCTGCCCGGTTTCGATCCCAATGTAAAAATCAAACTGCTACAGCGCTTAAAGGATAAAATTGATATTGTCATCTGCATATACGCTGGAGACATCGCCCGTAAAAAAATCCGCGCTGACTTCGGTATTACGTACGATGCTGATACACTGAAGCTGATTGATGATCTTCGTGACTGGGGGCTTGAGGTAAAAGCAATTTGCGTGACCCGTTACGAAGAACAGCCGGCTGTAAAAAGCTTTATTAATAAACTCAAACGCCGTGGTATTAATGTTTATACCCACCGTGCCATAAAAGGTTATCCAACAGAAATTGATACTATCATCAGTGACGATGGTTACGGCGCCAACGCATATATTGAAAGTGATAAGCCTATTGTGATAATTACCGGCCCGGGCCCCGGCAGCGGAAAAATGGCGACTTGTCTTTCACAGGTTTATCATGAACATGAGCGTGGTGTTTCTGCTGGGTACGCCAAATTTGAGACTTTCCCGATCTGGAGTATTCCGCTCAAGCATCCGATAAATATTGCCTATGAAGCAGCGACTGCTGACATTGCAGACTTTAATCAAGTTGATCCGTTCCATTTGGAAGCTTACGGCGAGGCCGCTATCAATTACAACCGTGATGTAGAAATTTTCCCGGTTGTAAAGCGTATTATGTCTAAAATCATGGACAACAGCCAGCTTTATCAGTCACCAACGGACATGGGCGTTAATCGTGCCGGTTTCGCGATTTGTGATGATGATGTTTGCTGCGAGGCGTCCAAGCAGGAAATTATACGGCGTTATTTCCGCTATAAATGCGAGTATGCGATGGGGCTCACTGACAAGCAGACTGTTGACAGAGTAAAACTCCTGATGAACGAGCTTGAAATCAAGGCTGAGGACCGTTGTATGGTTGAAGCTGCCAGAAAGGCTGCATCTGATGCGGAAGATCAGGAAGACAAAGGTAATGAAGGAGTTTACTGCGGCGCGGCGTTGCAGTTGCCGAACGGACAAATTGTTACCGGTAAAAATTCTCCTCTGATGCATGCCGCTTCAAGTGCGGTTCTGAACGCCATCAAAAAGCTTGGCGGACTTCCGGATGAACTCCTGCTCATTTCTCCGGATGTTATTGAGTCTGTCGGGTCTCTTAAGCGGGATATTCTCAAAAGTAAACGCTTGAGCCTTGACCTTGAAGAAACCATGATTGCTTTGAGTGTCAGCATGCCGGGGAATCCGTCTGCCAGACTTGCTCTCGAAAAACTGGAGATGCTGCATGGCTGCGAAATGCATATTACTCATATTCCAACTCCTGGAGATGAGGCCGGGTTGCGTAAATTGGGCGTTAACCTGACTTGTGATTCAAACTTTGCCGGCAAAAATCTATTTGTCGATTAAGCTGAAACTTTTTACCCCGGCCCAATATCATATTGGGGCGGGGTTTTATTTTTTTATTCTTCAATCTCTAGTAAAAATAATTATTTTTGATACAAAAAAATAAATCAGACTTGCTAAAAACGTTATCTGCTATTATCTTAGGAACTGTTCATAAATCATTTGAATAGTTATAATTCGGAGACCAATGACGAAATACGAAGACAATCAGAATTCTGCTGGCGTTTCAAAGCGTTCATTTGTTGTATTTTGTCGCGGTACTTGGCTTTGGGCCTGAGGCCCTCTTCATTTTTCCCTTCAGTTTTTTCTGTTTTTCAACATTAGCAGTTTTTTGTTTTAGAATAATTAATTTATAATTTCAATATTTTTGGGGTTTTTGAATCATGAATAACGTTGACTTACATCAATATCCGGACTCAAATGGTTTTTTTGGTGAACATGGCGGACAACTGGTCCCGGATCACCTCCGGAAAATAATGGACGAAATTTGCAAATCTTATATGGAAATACGCGACAGCAAGAGTTTCAAAGGTGAGCTTGCTTATCTGCACAAATATTATGTGGGACGTCCAAGCCCGGTTTATCATGCCAAAAAGCTGTCCAAAGAGTGTGGCGGCGCCCAGATTTATCTTAAACGCGAAGATCTTAACCATACCGGTGCTCATAAAATCAACCATTGTCTTGGAGAAGCTTTGCTGGCAAAGTACATGAAAAAGACTAAGGTCATTGCTGAAACCGGAGCAGGACAGCACGGTGTTGCTCTTGCTACTGCCTGTGCGCTGGTAGGTATTCCATGTGAAATCCACATGGGAACAATTGATATCAAAAAAGAGCACCCGAACGTAACTAAAATGAGAATCCTCGGGGCTAAAGTAGTTCCTGTTGATCGCGGCACAAAAACTTTGAAAGATGCCGTTGACAGTGCCTTTGAAGAGCTGCTTAGTAATCCGGAAGAATATTTTTACGCAATCGGTTCTGTAGTTGGGCCGCATCCTTTCCCGATGATGGTACGGGATTTTCAGGCTGTTGTGGGAAAAGAGTCTAGAGAACAGTTTCAAGAACTGACTGGCAAGCTGCCTGACTACGTGGTCGCCTGTGTTGGTGGAGGCAGTAACGCAATGGGGATTTTCAGTGGTTTCCTCAACGATATAGAAGTCAAGCTTATCGGCGTAGAGCCTGCAGGGCTTGGTCTTGATACTGGCAAACACGCTGCAACCATGACAAAAGGTACAAAAGGCCAAATTCATGGATTCAAGTGTTATGTGCTGCAAGACGAAAGCGGCAGTCCGCTGCCGGTATACTCTGTAGCTTCCGGCTTGGATTACCCTGGTGTCGGTCCTCAGCACTGTATGTTGAAAGATATTGAGCGTGCTGAATACACCTCGGCTACTGACAAAGAATGTCTGGATATGTTTATCCGGCTCTCACGCTGTGAGGGAATTATTCCTGCTCTTGAAAGTTCACACGCTGTAGCTTACGCTGCTAAACTTGCTGCGACTCTGCCTGAGGATGTTAATATTCTGGTGAATCTAAGCGGACGTGGTGACAAAGACGCAGATTTTGTTGCAGATAAACTTGGAATTTAACTTCCGGCTCAAATAGACTGTTTATTATTAACTCCCGCTATAGACTAGGCGGGAGTTTTTTTTATTGATTCGTATATTTGCGCCGATAGCGCCCTGGAGGGAATCCGGTGAAAGCAGTAAACCTTTTAATAAAATGATATGGATCGGAATACCCAAGCTTTTCTGCTACTTCATAGATTTTTAAGACGACCTTGGGATTAGACAGCCATTCACAGGCCCGATTCATTTTTACGCTTTCCAGGAACTCTTTTGGTGAAAGTCCGAATTGAACCTGAAACAAGCGACGTAAATAAATTACAGTATTCCGCCATTTCTTTGACTGTCCATAGGCTGCTCACATCGCTTCTAATAAGCTGCAGTAATGAATCAAGTCGATTATCCTTAGTTTGTTTTGGAGTGTTGTAAGGATTCTCACGATAAAGGTCGAAAAGCAGATTGTGCAGCATCAGGCATGCCTCAAAGTTAGCGGGCAGGGTAGCTTCTCTCAGTTTTTTTATGATCGGCTGCAGTCGACGCTTTGCTCCAATAGCCATCAAACCATTGCGTATAATGCCTGCTTTCATGAGAGCCTCGGGAACAGGGCCTCCAAAGCAAAGTGAATCTTCGGTATAAACTTCAGTACGAGCACCGTAGGCATTTTGGACTCCAGGGCAGCATAATACGGCTGTGCCTTTTTCTATTTGAACAGGTTCCTGCATATCGGGGCTTTGGTAAAACCCGTCTCCATCTATTAAGTGAGATAGGGAAAAGAAGGGGAATTCTCTGAAGTTCAGGAGTTTTCTTTTCGGAGAACTGACGCAATCATAATAAATGTAAAATTCAATTCCGGCACTGAACACTTTGGGGCGCAAGCGTGGCGGAACCGGAGATGCATTGATTTCACTTGTCTTGTGTGCTTTGGTCACCATAGTAATGATTCAGGAAAATGCTGTTTATTAAATGTTTCTTCGAATAAAACGAATATATAACAGAACCCTGAAAATTTCATTACCTTTATGAATAAAAAAACATTGCTCCCGTATTTTTCTCGAAAGCAATGTTACAAATCTTGATGGCGTACAGTTATTTAAGTTTGTTCAGGTTCCAGTTGTAATCATATCTGATGTTGCCCTTAAAATGAATGAGCTTTGCAGCTATATCTTTTTTAGCATGTTCAGCCAGATATTTTATTAAGTGTTTTTCATCTTTTGCAAAGTCACTGTAATACCAGTCATAAATACTGGAAAGGAACAAATCACCATTTTTGAAGGATATAGCTCGCGGGCTGTTAATGTATGCATCAACTGCGGCGTTCAATAATTTGTCTCTATTTTTTGCAGTAAAAGCTCTGGTCTGGAGGTTAGGGCAGCTTATGCTTGCACAGTTCAAAGCGTAGTGGACTCGGTTATCTTTCCAGATTGGCCTGAGTATTCTGTGTTCAATATCGTTCATGGTTATACGTTCACTTTCCACTGTTGCAATTTTTTTATTCCAAGGGCCGAAGCTGAACCATCCTGATTTTATTTTAGTAATTGAAGAGACAGGGTAATTATCCAATATCAATTTTACTGTCAAGGCATTATACAAATTAACCCAGTAAGCAAACTGTACTTTGCGGTTATAATTTGAAATATCTATTTTCTGCATTGCTTTAAGATAGTTTTCCAGCTTTTGGACGTCGCTCTTAGTGACAGAGGAATACTTAACAAGATTGATATTGGCCTTTTGATCGGTTATCACATACTTCCTGAGAAAGGCATCCCAGTCACAATGATCGATAATTTTATCATTATTTGGATTGTTTTTTGACCATTTACCCCATAAAACAGCTTGCGGTGCAGCATGAGAATTAAAAGCCAACATGCTTATAATAAACATGGAATAAAAGATTATTAGAAGTTTTCGTGCTCTCATTAATTAGATCCTTTATAATAATTATTAGTAATTTCTTGCCTTGTAAAAATACTAAATATGCTTATTGTTAATATAGAAATTAGTATGCTGAGGTCAAGTGGTAAAACAGATATTAGGTTGTTTATTATTGGGGAGTTATTGTAAAATCGCTATTTCTGACCTTGGGTAAAACTATTTCGATTTTGCGAAAGGGTTTTCTTATAAGAATTGCATAATCAGGGATGGTTTGTATCTGCAAATCTTATATATGTAATACATTTGTGTATAGATAAATAACAGAACTTCAGGAGTATGGCATGGGTAAAAAATTACAGCGTTGGATACCGTTATTGATTTTAATTGCAGGGTTGATTGCTTTCTTTGCTTTAGGCGGCAGAAAATATCTGTCATTAGAAATGCTTTCAGAAAATTACAAGGCGCTGCATGCTTACACGATGGAGCACTATGCCTTGAGTGTGCTGATTTATGTTGGTGTCTACATACTCGTCGCGGCATTTTCAATACCGGGAGCAACTGTTATGACCCTCTTGGGCGGTTTTTTGTTTGGTGTTGTGCTGGGAACTTCATGGGTTGTGATTGGAGCTACTATAGGTGCCACCATTACGTTTTTAGCTGTCCAGACAGCGGTCGGTGGATTTCTGCAGAATAAAGCAGGAAGCACTGTTCAGAAAATGCAGGAAGGCTTTAAGAGAAATGAATTCAGCTACCTGCTTTTCTTAAGGCTGCTGCCGATATTTCCGTTCTTCATAATTAATATAGCAGCCGGAGTGCTTGGCGTTAGTTTGCGCACGTTTTTCTTTGGTACGCTGTTGGGCATTATTCCGGGATCATTTGCCTATGCCTGGGTAGGCAGCGGGCTTGGTTACGCTTTGTCAAAAGGGGAGCGGATCAACATGGGAATAATTTTCGAGCCGCAGGTTTTATTACCGATACTAGTTCTGGCAGCCCTGTCAGTTATCCCGGTGATTTATAAGAAGGTAAAAAGAAAAAGAGAAACAGCAGCAAGCGGTTCTTAAAATAAATTTCATTTAAAATTGCGATAAAAGGTTTAGATAATGAAGCTCATTAAAACGGATATTTGTATAATTGGAGCAGGTGCAGGCGGTCTTTCTGTTGCAGCTGGAGCGGCCCAGATGGGAGCTGAAGTTGTTCTTATAGAAAAAGGGAGAATGGGCGGAGACTGTTTGAATTACGGTTGCGTGCCTTCAAAGTCATTGCTTTCTGCATCGCATATAATAGATACTCTGGAAGCTGCAAAGCAGTTTGGTATTCACGCACAGATTTATGATGTGAACTACGTGGAAGTATTTGAGCACATACATAAAGTAATAGGAACTGTTGCCCCAAAAGATTCTCAGGAAAGATTCGAGAAACTTGGTGTAAAAGTTATTAAAGGTGCCGCAAGTTTTAAAAATACCAGAGAAGTTATGGTCGCTGGTAAGCTGATAAGGGCAAAATATTTTGTTGTGGCTACCGGTTCCAAGCCAGTAATATTGCCTATAAAAGGTCTTGATAAAATAGATTATATGACCAACGAAACGATCTTTGAACTGAAAGAAATTCCAGAGCACATGATAGTCATTGGGGGAGGACCGATTGGCTGTGAACTGTCACAGGGAATTGGGAAGCTTGGTGCAAAAGTTTCGTTAATTCAACGAAGAAGAATTTTAGTTAAAGATGATCCGGAATTGACTAAATACGTTCATGGTAAGCTTGTTGAGGATGGTATTGATGTTTATGAACATACCAACATTGAACGTGTTGAGAAGGTTAATAGTAAAATAAACCTTTACTTTAAGCACAATGATAAACCAGTCAAAATAACAGGTTCTCACTTGCTTTTGGCAGTCGGTAGGCAGCCGGAGTTTGAAGGTCTTAACCTTGGAGCGGCTGAAGTAAAGTATTCTGAGCGCGGCATACAGGTTAATTCGAGACTGCGCACTTCCAATAAGCGAATATTTGCGTTGGGTGATGCTGCGGTAGGTTATAAGTTTACTCATATGGCAGGATATCAGGCAGGAATAGTGATCCGCAACATACTGTTTCGACTTCCAGCAAAAGTGAATTACTCAGCTGTTCCGTGGGTGACGTATACAGAGCCGGAACTTGCTCATGTGGGGCTGCATGAGTCAGAGGCAAAAAAACGTTACAAAGATATAAAAGTGCTGAGCCTGCCTTTTGCTGAAAATGATAGGGCTCAATGTGAGCTCAAAACTTCCGGAGCTATAAAAGTTATAACCAGAAAAAATGGTCGAATTTTAGGCGCTTCTATAGTAGGAAGTAATGCAGGAGAGCTCCTTGGGCCTTGGTGTGTAGCGGTAACTAACAAACTTAAAATAGGCTCGATGGCAAGCTGTATTATTCCTTATCCGACCAGAGGAGAGATAAACAAACAGGTTGCGGGTTCCTTCTATACTCCGGTACTGTTCTCAGAAAAAACTCGCAGAATTGTAAAACTTATAATGAAATGGTTATAGAATGATTGAATCACGAATAAGGCCTTGCTTTGATAAATTTCTCGTTGAGCCGGCGGTCGGAGTTCTACGCTATAGGGTGACTCCTGATACAATGACTCTGCTTTCATTGTTAACGGGGATTGGTGCTGCTGCTTTGATCTCATTTGATTATCGCATTGCGGCTGTTGCGTTATTGCTTTTTTCCGGCTACTTAGACATATTGGACGGTGCACTGGCCAGGTTCCAGAACGCCTCTTCACCTGCCGGTACAATGCTTGATATCCTGTCAGATCGAATGGTCGAGTCATTCATTATAATAGGTTTTTTTATCAGGCAGTCGGAGCTGGGGCTGGTTTCTTTACTAATGCTGATGTCGATAATCATGTGTGTGTCAAGCTTCCTGCTTGTTGGAATTTTTACAGATAAAAGCGGACAGAAAAGTTTTTATTACAGTGACGGACTAATGGAGCGAGGTGAAGTTTTTATAGTTTTTATCACCATGATGATATTGCCCCAAATTAACATTTATGTCGGACTGCTTTTTACAGTGCTTGTTTTGTGGACAGCGATATATCGCACTTGGGAGTTTAAAAAGAACTTGCGTGTTAACAGCTAAGAAATTTGAAACAGGGATATTTTTTGAGATTTATAAACGGATTTTTGCTCTGTGTAAAGGCACTATTGTCAGTAATCTCAAAAAAATAATAATAAATCCCTGTTTTTTTTTGCCTTTTCTGCTATATTATCCGTTCACATTGCGAAAAATTAATATTTTTTTAATAAATTTCGCACAAAAATACAGATAGATTATGCATAAGATTGGCACAAATACAGTAAGTAGGCTTTACTGCGCAAAAATTTTGCGACTTTTCTGCAAAATACGTTGGACAGAATGGCTTTGTGTGTTTATCTTATGTGCTTTGCCCGTATTCTGCCTTTATGGCGGAGAAATGGGCAGAGAAAACCGCGGTACACAGCCTGTGAATGCAAAGGCAAGTGTCAGCGTCAAGCTGGAAGATGCTACCGGCACAGATGAGACACTGCAAGCGCAACAACTGCTGAACAGTACCAGACGGGATGCGTTGAAGTTTGAGCGGCTCAGTAATGAGTTGCGAAAAGATAATGGACTTCTTCGCAAAGAGTTGATAAACATATTAGAAAATTTTCAAACGCAGAATGAGAAGTATCAACGACTGCAGTTGAGTATTGCGGCTACTATAGCAAGCACTAAGATGCAAGCCGCAAGCACCCGGGAAGGTCAGCTGTGTAAATCGTTCGTTGAAATTTCTGACAGTGGAAAAGAGCTTGCGCTTAAAACCATTGAATTTTGTGACAGTGTAGCCGCCGCAATAAGGGGGATCCCGATGGGGAAACTCCAGAAAACAGAGCTGATATTAAAAATTGACGCTTTGAGGGAGGACGCACGAAAGTTGATTAACATTGCAGATTTGGATAGTCGACTTAAGCCTGTAGAACGATGCAGAATACTGGCTGTCAACAAAAATCTGCAAGTAGTTGTATTGCCTGTCGGTTCAGCCCATGGTGCATTTTTGGGTTTGAACTACTATATCGGGAAGGAACGCACGGTGGCAAAAATCATTGCGGTAAGACCGTTTGTCTCTGCCGCCGTAGTTGTTGAAGGCAATATTGAGAATGTGGCGCCTGGAAATCAGGCCGCTACTGATGTGAAAACAATTAATAAACAATTTGGTAAGTTATGGAAGTAAGAGCTATTACAAGAAACGTTCGGATATCTCCCGAAAAGGCGCGTCACCTTTCGCGTTTGATTCAGGGAAAATCTGTGACGGAGGCTTTGGCAATAGTTGATCTCAGCCCGCGCAAAGCCGCTACGCTGTTGGGAAAAACCTTACGCTCTGCTGTAGCCAATGCTGAGAATAACTTCGATCTGGATCGCAAAGGGCTTACTGTTAAGGAAGCTCTTGTTGGACCTGGCCCTACTATGAAACGTTTTCAACCGAAAGCACGCGGTGCTGCCGGTAGAATCCGTAAGCGGACCAGTCATTTCCGGGTTACTTTGACAGATATTTAATAAGAGGATTATATCGTGGGACAGAAAGTAAATCCGATAGGATTAAGAACAACCATTACTAAGAACTGGGAATCTCGCTGGTTTGCCGGCAAGCAGATTTTTGGCGAATGGCTCCATGAAGACCTCAAAATCCGTAAGCACATTAAAGACAAGTTCACTAACGCTGCTATTTCGCGGATTCAAATCGAGCGGTTTGCCAGTCGTATTCGTATTACTATTTTTACTGCTCGTCCGGGCCTCATCATCGGCAAAAAAGGTGCCGAACTTGATGCCCTGCGTCAGGAAATCAGTAAATTTACAGATAATAAAGAAATCTTTATTGATATTGCTGAAATAAAACGCGCTGAAGTTAACGCTCAGCTTGTTGCTGAAAACATCGCCGTTCAGCTTGAACGCCGTATTGGTTTCAGAAGAGCTATGAAACGCGCTATCCAGACTGCAATGGACATGGGTGTCGACGGTATCAAAATTAATTGTGCCGGTCGCCTCGGCGGTGCCGAACTTGCCCGCTCAGAGCAGTACAAGGACGGACGCGTGCCGCTGCATACGCTGCGCGCTAACATCGATTACGGTTTTGCTGAAGGTAACACTACCGCCGGTAAAATTGGTATAAAAGTGTGGATTTGCCATAAAGAGCCTACGGAGGATCAGAAATATGCCACTAATGCCAAAAAGGGTAAAGCGCAGAAAGGTTCAGCGCGGAAGTAACGCCGGTCTCGCTACAAGGAACAACAAAGTTGACTTTGGCGATTTCGGCCTCCAGGCTGTAACTAGAGGCTTTATCACAAATAATCAGATAGAAGCTGCCCGTGTCGCGATTAATCGTCACTTAAAGCGTCGCGGAAAAGTTTGGATTCGTTTGTTCCCATACAAGCCATTCACCAAAAAACCTTTGGAAGTTAGAATGGGTAAAGGTAAGGGTAACGTTGAAGGTTGGGAAGCACCGGTTAAGCCCGGTCGCGTGCTGTTTGAAGTTAGCGGTTGCAGTGAATCAGTTGCTCGCGAGGCTATGTCTCTCGCAGCTAATAAACTGCCTGTTCGTTGTAAATTCCTGGCACGTCGTTAATTAACTCTGAATTCAGGTGTTAATCATGAAGATGAAAAAAATCAAAGAAATGACTGATGCTGAACTGGGTGCTCAGATTGAGGAGCTCCATAAAGAGCAGCTCAACCTTAAAATACAGTCTAGAACAGGTCAGTTGGAAAAAACCGCACGTGTGCGGGAAGTTCGCAAGGACATCGCGAGAATCAAAACCGAACAAAAGTGTCGTTTGGCTCAGGCCAGCGCATAATAGGTGGATACTATGAATAAAGTTGAAACTAAAGAGCGCGGTAATCGCAAAGAGCGCGTCGGTGTTGTTACCAGCGATGTTCAGAACAAGACCATCGTTGTGGAAGTAATACGTCGTACTCCGCATCAGCTCTATAAAAAAGTTATTAAAGTTAAGAAAAAATATACCGCTCATGACGAAGAGAATGTGGCGAAACTCGGTGATACTGTAAAGATCAGCGAAACACGTCCGCTTTCTAAAAACAAAAGATGGCGCCTGCTTGAAGTCATCAGTCACGCGGAATAATAGCCGGAGGACATAAACAATGGTACAAATGCAGACTAAATTGGAAGTCGCCGATAATTCAGGCGCCAAGTCTATCGTCGCGATTACCGTCCTCGGGCAGAGAAAACGCTACGCAGGCGTGGGCGATATCATCACTGCTGCTGTTCAGGAAGCTATTCCGGACGGTGGGGTGAAGAAAGGCCAGGTCGTAAAGGCGGTCGTTGTCAGAACTGCTAAGGAAATTCGTCGTCCCGATGGTTCTTACCTGAAGTTTGACAAAAACTCAGCTGTCATTATTGACGCTAACAAGAACCCTGTCGGTACTCGTATTTTTGGACCGGTCGCTCGTGAGCTTCGGGAAAAAGACTTTATGAAAATCATTTCCCTTGCACCGGAGGTACTGTAATGAGTAGGTATCACGTGAAAAAAGGCGACAAAGTTGTTGTTAACGCAGGCAAATGGAAAGGCAAAGAAGCCACCATTATTGCTGTACTGACAAAGAATGATCGCGTCGTTTTGGAATTTGCCAATGTTAACGCTCAAATGCGTGAAGAATTCGGCAAAAAAACTGTCAAGAAGTCGTCCAAAGCCCCCAATGGTGGCTTGGTTGAACGTTCAGTGTCCGTTCACGTTTCTAATGTGAATCCAGTTGCTGAAAAAAGCGAATAGGACCCTGATACAAGACGGAGTGTTTTAATATGCCTGATATGCAGAAAAAATATAAAGAAGAGGTTCGTCCTTCTCTGCAGGCGAAACTGGGTTACAAGAATGTAATGCAGATTCCAAAAATTCAAAAGATTGTCATCAGCACCGGTATGAATTCCGCTGTTGAACGTGACGCTTTTGGAGAGGCACAGAAGCAGATCTCTTTGATTACCGGTCAAATGCCGGTTGTCACAAAAGCTCGTAAGAATGTGGCCAATTTCAAACTTCGCGTCGGTATGAATAGCGGGGTTATGGTCACTTTGCGCGGTTCAAGAATGTTCGAATTCATGGACCGTTTTATTCACAATGCGCTGCCGCGAGTCAGAGACTTTCGCGGAATCCCTAAGAAGGGCTTCGATGGTTCCGGCAACTATAACGTCGGACTTCAGGATATTACAGTATTTACTGAAGTAGATCCTGATAAGCTTAAGTACCCGTTGGGGCTGAATATCACTTTCGTGACCACAGCTGGTACTAACGAAGAAGCGTATCAACTTCTTAAAATGATGGAAATCCCGTTCGCGGAATAACATAAGGAGCTCTTTGAAATGGCAAGAAGAAGTCTTATAGTGAAAAGTGAACGTGGAAACAAGTTCAAAGTTCGCAATTACAACCGTTGCAAAGCCTGTGGTAGACCCAGAGCTTACATCCGTAAGTTCCAACTCTGCCGTATCTGTTTCAGAGAACTGGCTTCAACCGGTAAAATCCCCGGCGTAATCAAGGCCAGTTGGTAAGGAGGTAACGCAATGAGTTTGCAAGATCCAATTTCTGATATGCTGACCCGCATCCGTAACGCTGGCACTGCCCCTTTGAAGGTTGTTGCAATGCCTGGGTCAAAGATGAAAATCGCAATCGCTGAAGTACTTAAGAAAGAAGGTTACATCCGTGACTTTTCTGTTGCTGAGGATGGTCCTAAAAAGACCCTGAGTATTGACCTCAAGTACTACGATAAGAAACCTGTTATTTCAGGTATCGAACGTGTCAGCAAACCGTCACGCCGCAGCTACTGCGGAAGCAGCGAAATTCCTAAGGTCCGTAATGGCCTTGGAATCGTCATTTTATCTACTCCTCAAGGTGTGATAAGTGGACGTACAGCCGCAGCTGAAAAAGTCGGTGGCGAAATCCTTTGTTATGTATGGTAATTTGAACGTGAGGATTAGTTAATATGTCTCGTATAGGAAAAAAACCGGTTGCCATCCCGAGCAGCGTTAAAGTCGCTGTGGCTGATGGTACTGTATCGGTTGAAGGCAAAGTTAAGCTGTCCATCGCGATCCCGCCAAAAGTGGCAGTAGCTGTTGAAGACAACAATGTTGTAGTCAGTCGCATTGATGACTCTCGCGAGTCTGGTGCTATGCAGGGCCTCGCCCGCAGTCTGATCAATAACATGGTTATCGGTGTAACCGAAGGCTTCAAAAAAGAGCTGCAAATTATTGGTGTTGGCTATCGCGCTCAGGTTAAAGGTAAATCACTTGTGCTCAGTCTTGGATATTCTCATCCGGTGGAGTATGCTATTCCGGAAGGTCTCAGCATCACCGTTACTGATAATACCAAGATTCTCGTCGAAGGCGCGGATAAACAGATGGTTGGCGAAGCCGCCGCTACTATTCGCCGTTATCGTAAGCCAGAGCCTTATAAGGGCAAAGGCATACGTTATGCTGACGAGCGCATCACGATGAAAGAAGGTAAATCAGTCGGATAACGGAGTGTTTTAGTATGTCTGATTATAAAACTAGAGAACAAAAACGCAGGCGCAGACACATGCGCATTCGCCGCAAAATTGTCGGCACTGCAGGTTGTCCGCGTTTTTGTGTCAGTATAACTGCCAATAATATTTATTGTCAGTTTATCGACGATGAAAACGGTGTAACTTTAGCTGCTACTTCTTCACTTGATAAGCAGTTTAAGGAACAGAATGCCCGTCCCAATATGGAAGGAGCAGTGTTACTTGGCAAAATGGCCGCTGAAAAAGCAGCCACCGTGAAAGTATCCAAGGTCGTTTTTGACCGTTCTGGATTCAAATTCCATGGTCGTGTCAAAGCTATCGCTGAAACCGCCAGAGAAAACGGACTGAAGTTTTAGGAGCTGAAAACATGGCGAGAAAAAATTTCAACAGTGAAGAAGCTGTCAGCGAATTTGATGAGAGTGTAATCAGCATCAATCGTTGCGCTAAAGTAGTAAAAGGTGGCCGTAACTTTAGTTTCGGCGCACTGGTCGTTGTCGGTAATCGTGGCGGCAAAGTCGGTTACGGTTATGGCAAGGCTAACGAAGTTGCTGATGCTATCCGCAAAGGCAGTGAGATCGCTCGTAAAAACCTGATCAACGTTCCGGTTGAGGGTAGCACTATCCCACACGTTATCCAGACTAAATTCAGTGGCGCGTCAGTTCTGCTGAAACCTGCTTCTGCCGGTACTGGTCTGATCGCTGGTGGTGCGGTTCGCGCTATCCTGGAACTTGCCGGTATTAAAGACGTTCTGGCCAAGAGCCTGGGCGCCAATAACCCGGTTAACGTTGCTAAGGCTACCATGAAGGCTATCGGTACTCTTTCATCTAAGAAAGAAGTGCTTGCCAAACGTGGTATTGAATCTCTGTAATTTTGGGAGATAAGCATTATGAAACTGCATGATTTAAAAGTAGCTGAAGGCTCAAAGCATCGCAGAAGACGTGTCGGTCGTGGCGACAGCTCCGGTCTTGGACACACTTGCGGTCGCGGTCATAAAGGCCAGAAGTCACGTTCAGGTGCTACTATACGCCCGTTTTTCGAAGGTGGTCAGATTCCTCTGTTCCGTCGCCTGCCGAAACGCGGTTTCAAGAGCTTCAACCGTAAAATGTTTAACGTCGTAAACCTCTCTGCTCTGGAAAAGAACTTTGAGGCTGGCGACGTAGTTGACAGTGAAGTTCTGCACTCAAAGGGAATTATCGGTAAAAACGATTATGCTTTGAAGGTTCTCGCTAATGGCGAAATCACCAAAGCTATTACAGTTAAAGCCTGTAAATTCTCCGAGTCCGCTAAGGCTGCTATTGAAGCTGCTGGCGGAAAGTGTGAAGTAATATAATAATTAAAATAACGAGTTATACATGTTTGCTGCATTTTGGAATACGTTGAAAGTCAAAGAGCTGCGAAATCGCCTGCTCTTCACTGCAGGTATTATCGTACTGGTGCGCTTTGCCGCTAATATCCCATGTCCGGGTATTGACCCGACTGCACTTCAGAAGTATTTCGTACAGTTCAGTCAAAATCAAGGTGGCGGTGTATTCAATATGTTTGACCTCTTCAGTGGTGGTGCTTTGCAGAAGTTTGCACTTGCTACTTTGGGGATCATGCCATATATCACGGCTTCCATTATAATGCAGTTGTTGGTACCGGTTTTGCCTTCTCTGGAAAAACTTTCCCGCGAAGGTGACGCTGGCCGCCAGAAAATAAATCAATATACTCGTTATCTTACCGTTCTGGTATGTTTAGTTCAGGGCACTATCGCCGCTACGACGATGGTTAACCCTGAACGTATCGGACTTCCGAGTCCGTCATCGCCGCTCATTGTTGGTTCTTCCTCAATGTTTGTCTTTATGACAGTGCTTGTCCTGACTAGCTGTACTATGATTATGATGTGGTTAGGGGAGCAGATTACTGAGCGTGGAATCGGCAATGGCGCGTCTATCATTATTACAATTAATATTGTTGCACGTATGCCTGCTGCTTTGATGCAGCTGGTAGAAATGATTCAGACTGGCGGTACTGCCTCTGGAACCAGTTTCAAACCGGTGCAACTGCTCATTCTTATTGTTATTTTTGGGGCAGTGACAGCCGCGACAATTCTGTTGACCCAAGGCTATCGTCGCGTTCCGATTCAAATGGTACGTAAGACAATTGGCAACTCTGCGCAGAGCAGCAGTACTTATATGCCATTGAAAGTGAATTTTTCCGGTGTAATGCCGATCATTTTTGCAGGAGCTATCCTGATGATTCCTGGAGCTGTTTTCCGAGCTCTCAAATGGTATCAACTGGCGGCCATGTTCGCTTACGGTACCGTTGGTTATATGGTTATCTATGCCATATTTATTCTTGCTTTTGCTTATTTCTGGGTTGCTAATCAGTTTAACCCAATTCAGATATCTGATAATTTGAAACAGCAGGGTGCCTATATTCCTGGACTGCGTCCTGGACAGCCTACTGCTGATTTTCTTGATTCTACAATGACTAAAGTAACTTTCGCTGGTTCAATCTTCCTTATGGGATTGGCTATTTTCCCGATGGTACTTTATAATAGCTTCCGAATTCCGTTTATGGTTGCCTCCTTCTTTGGTGGAACCAGTCTACTGATTATGGTGGGTGTTGTACTTGACACTCTTAGCCAGCTTGAATCTCACCTGACTATGCGTAATTACGATGGTTTTCTCAAGCGCGGTCGCATTCGCAACCGTTCTGGCAAGTAGAACTTTCAGTTTGAGGAGTTTTTGATGGGAGATAAAGTCATTGCAATTGACGGCCCGGCGGCATCTGGAAAAAGTACTGTCGCCGAGCTTATCGCTGATAAGCTTTCGGTTCCATATATCAACACCGGTAATATGTATAGAGCAGTTACTTTATTTGCTTTGGATTCAGGTGTTGATTTGAAAAACAACTGCAGTGATGCCGCCTTTGATGAACTCCTCCAAAAATTGCAGCTTGATTACAAGCGCAATGCTTCCGGTATATATGAAATTGAGTTAAATGGTGAATTTCCTGGAAATGGTATTCGTTCTCCTGAAGTAGCTTCATATGTCAGCCCTGTTGCAGCTTTGCCCGTAGTTCGTGCGTGGCTTAGCCAGAAACAGCGTGATTTTGCATCTTTAGGGATGATTGTTATGGAAGGCAGAGATATAGGAACTGTCATTTTCCCGGAATCCAAGTTTAAATTTTTTCTCACTGCAACTCCTGAGGCACGTGCACGTCGTCGTTTGGGGCAGGATGGTGAGAATTTTGATGGTGCCACTCTTGAATCTGTAGCCGCCGCAATTGCAGAACGTGACAGAATAGACTCTACCAGAGAGGTGGCTCCGCTCAAACCTGCTGGCGATGCTGAGATTGTTGATACCACTGATATGACAATTGATGAGGTTGTTGACTATATTACTGGGAGGATTTTGAATAATGACAGCTCACGAAATGACTTACCGGGTGCCGTATGCTGATACTGATCAGATGGGTGTAGTTTATCATGCCAATTATCTGGTCTATTTTGAACGCAGTCGAACTGAAATGCTGCGCGATGCCGGTCTTCCTTACATTGAAATTGAAAATCGCGAATATTTTCTTCCGGTTTCTGACGTTAATCTTAAATACAAAGCTCCTGCTCATTACGATGAATTAATCACCTTTCGGTCATGGGTGGATGAGATTCATGGTGCTCGACTTAAAATTGCAAGTGAGGTATTACTTGATGGTAAAACACTGGCTGTCGGGTGCGTTACACTTGTCTGTGTGGGTGGTGATAGAAAGCTGAAACGGATACCGGAGTTCATGCTTGATGCCTGTAAGCAATTTATCAAGCAGGATTAACTACTTTTAGTTGCTCACTTATTGCATTTTGTCCGTATTGGTATAGATTTACAATTACGGACTTTTTTTTAAATTTGAAAAGATGTAAAGAAGCAAATCTTATGGAAATGATTGACCGTGATAATCTATACCCGATGATTTTCGAACCTATTTATCATGACAAAATGTGGGGTGGAACTCAGATTTCAGAAGTGCTGAAGCGTAGCGTTCCGACAATGCATGATCCAGTGGGTGAATCCTGGGAAATCGTGGACCGGGAAGATGAGCAAAGCGTTGTAGCAAATGGTCCGCTTAAAGGTGCGACAATTTCTCAGTTGATTAATAATTTTGGGAAAAGTTTGCTTGGCAGTAAATTCAACGGCGGACGTTTTCCTTTACTTGTTAAATTGATTGATGCAGGTAAGCGTCTTTCTTTGCAGGTGCATCCTGATGAACAGGCTTGTGATCGCATTGGTGAAGGTGCAGAGCCCAAGACAGAGATGTGGTATATAATTTCTGCGCGCAAAGGTGCAAAGATTATGGCCGGAATGAATCCGCGCAGTACTAAGCAGCAATTGCTGGCCACATTAAGTTCATCAGAAGTTGAGGATCATTTGCAAGTATATCCTTCGCAGTCCGGAGATGCTTATTTTATAAGCAGCGGCACTTTACATGCTATTGGTGAAGGTAATCTTTTACTGGAAATTCAGCAGAATTCTGATACCACTTATCGTGTCAGTGACTGGGGCAGGGTTGACAATTCTGGAAGTCCTCGTGAGCTGCATGTCGATAAAGCGATGGATTCGATCAATTTTACCAATCGGACTTCTCCCAGAATCCCTGGAGTTGTTGGAGAAGTTGCACATAACCGTAAGTTTCCTGTTGTCAATCGTTGTCGTTTCTTTTCCGTGGATGATTTAAGGATTGTTGAAGAGTGGGTTGACAACACGGTTTCTTCGTCAAGTTTTCATATGATCAGTGCGATAAATAAACCGGTTCGTGTTGGGAATAAAGAACAATTTGTTGAGCTTGTTGCAGGACAAACCTGTCTGATCCCAGCGAACTTTGGTACATATAAGATTACTCCGCTCGCCGAAGGTGAGTGTGATGTTCTCAAATCAACGTTGTAAAGAATTGGCAGGATATTAGATAATGAGCAGTTTTAAATGCATTGATGCACTTGCGGAAT
Source organism: Lentisphaerota bacterium (assembly GCA_024225035.1). Lineage (GTDB taxonomy): Bacteria > Verrucomicrobiota > Lentisphaeria > Victivallales > Victivallaceae > Zth2. The sequence goes on along the minus strand of JAAEMX010000219.1, from coordinate 15,407 downwards.
TCCTGAAAAGTGAGTTTCCTCAGGCACAGTTCCCCGAAGGTTGGGCAGTTGTACCGGATAAATGCCCTCCGAATATGGATGGAGATTTGACCGTTAATTGTTTTCGTTTTGCAAAAGCATTGCGTAGTGCGCCTGATAAAATAGCTGAAAAAGTCGATGGTTTTTTTTCTGAATGCGCCGATGTGGAAAAATCCGAACAGATTAAAGCCTTTGTTAATATTACTTTAACGTCGCAAGCTGTTCACCGTGACTCGGTTGGTGATGTTGCCAGTCTTCTTGAAAGCGGCAAGCAGTCTGAAGACAAACAGCGCCGTGTGATGGTTGAGTACTCTGCTCCTAATACCAATAAGCCACAGCATCTTGGTCATGTCCGTAACAACACTTTGGGAATGAGCCTTGCTTCTCTCTTACAGCGTGTGGGGAATGACGTTATTCATATTAATCTGGTTAACGATCGTGGTATCCATATTTGTAAGTCAATGTTGGCATACGAACGCATGGGTGAAGATGCTACTCCTGACACAACAGGTATCAAAGGGGATCATCTGGTTGGAGATTTTTATGTAAAATATAATGATGTTTTGACCAAGGAAATCAAAGACCTGAAAGAGGGTAAACCTGAGCTTGCCGATAAAGGTGATGACGAACTTTTCCTCGAAACAGAACTCGGTCAAGCTACTCAGAAGATGCTGCGTGACTGGGAAGCTGGTGATGCGGATGTCCGTGCTCTCTGGAAGAAAATGAACTCATGGGTATTTACCGGCTTCGGGCAGACTTATAAGCGCATGGGAATTGAATTTGACCATACGTATCTTGAAAGTGATACTTACTTGCTCGGAAAAGATATTATAACCGAAGGTCTTGAGCGTGGCGTCTTCTCTAAACGTGATGATGGCGCAGTGATAGCTGATCTTGGTAAGATGGGAAATAAAGTTGTGTTGCGTTCTGACGGTACCAGTGTTTATATTACTCAGGATATTGGTACTACTATAAAGAAATACGAAGATTATGAACCTGATACTCAGATCTGGGTTGTTGGGGACGAACAGATACTGCACTTTAAAATGCTCTTCGAGATTATGAAAAAACTCGGTCATAAATGGGCTGACAATCTTCATCATCTGGCTTATGGCATGGTTAATCTGCCCAGCGGTAAAATGAAGAGTCGAGAAGGTACAGTTGTTGATGCAGATGATCTTTTTGATGAAATGTGTTCATTAGCTAAAATTGCCTGTGAAGAACGTTATGGTGGTGAAGTTACAAGTGAAGAGATTGCCAAACGTGCTGAAATTATAGGCATGGGTGCTTTGAAATTTATGCTCCTCAAGTTCAATCCTAAAACTACAATGATGTTTGATCCTCAGGCGTCAGTGAAGTTTGAAGGTGATACCGGCCCTTATGTGCAGTATGCTTGTGCCCGTATCAATTCAATTGAACGTAAGGCTGTTGAACGCGGGTTTGATATTACTGGTGATGTCGACTGGACTCTGCTGAATAAAGCAGAAGAGAAAGCCGTATCTGTTGCTGCATTCTATTATCCGCAAGTATTACAGACCGCTGCTGAGAAGATGGATTGCTCAGTGTTGGTCGAGTATTTGCTTGATCTGGCAAAAGCATTTAACCGTTTCTATCGTGAATGTCCTGTGTTGACTGCTGAGTCTGATGAGCTGAAAACAGCTAGAATGGCGATGTGTCACGCGGTTAGGGAAATTCTCACCGATGGGCTCAATACCTTGACTATTCAGGTGCCTGAAGCAATGTAATTATATTGGGGGATTTTTACGAATTTTGTTATAATCCCCCTTGAAATTATATTTTTAATAAGTATAATATAAGCTCTGTTGAACGCAGTCCCGTGGTGTAATGGTAGCACAAGTGATTCTGGTTCATTTAGTCGAGGTTCGAATCCTTGCGGGACTGCCAATTTTTTTGCCTGTCAATTAGCTGCATACGAAATTTTGAGTAATCTCAAAAATCTTATTTAAAAATTATGATCTTATCCATATCTTACATTAATGTGGAAATCATTATGATTTACAATAAATAAGTGCAATATTCGCAAGAATATACGATAATTTTTTGATTGAACTAACATCCACCCATTCTTCAGTTGTATGTAAGCCCTTTCCAACTGGACCGAGAATAATACAATCTGTTCCTGCTTCAGACAGCAAAGCCGCATCTGTCCAGAAAGGTGCACCTGAATAACTGCACTTAGTATCAAAATGATTATTTAAAACTTTTTGAGCTGTTTTTACAATTGCGGAATCATGAGAAACTTTAAATTGAGGACGTTGAAAAAAAGGTTTTACGGTCGCCTTGAAGTTGCTATCATTTTTAGATATCTCATCTATAATACTTTGAATTTCATTTGTTATTTCAACTTCTTTTTCTCCTGGCACTGTACGTCTTTCAACTTTTAAAGTACATTTTCCAGAGTAAGTGCTTATATCAGTTCCACCTTGTATCAATGCGGCATGAAGAGAAGGTAGTCCCACTAATGGATCGGGGCGTCTTTTGCGAAGTTTCTGTTCCAGTTTATCAAGTTCAGCAATAAACCTTCCCATATGCATATTGGCGTCAATACCAACGTTATATTTACTTCCGTGTGCCGCTTTCCCGACAGTTTCAATTTCATACCATATAAAACCTCGATGCGCAGTGACTAGTGAAAAATCAGTAGGTTCAGTTATTACAGCCGCATCAGCAGTGTAATGCTTTATTAAATCCATTGTACCGGCGCTGGAGTATTCTTCATCAGAGACTGCAGCGATTAAAAGATCCCCATCCAGCTCTATTTTATTATCAATAATAGCCTTAGCAGCAGCTATTATTGCGGCTAGACTGGCTTTCATATCCTGGCTGCCTCTGCCGTAAAGTCTGCCATTTTCAATTTTACCGGAAAACGGATCCTTCATACCTTCAGTTCCAACAGTATCCATGTGTGCATTGAAAAGTAAAGTTTTTCCTTTTCCTTTTCCTTTTATTTTTGCAACAATGTTTGCCTGTTTAGATGATAATTTATGTATTGTGTAGTCTATGCCTAACTTTTGATATAGTTCAGCAAGGTATTTTACACACTCGCTCTCTCCCGGGCCATCACTGCACAACGAAGCATTCCGGGTATCGATCTGTATAAGTTTTACAGCAATATCCACTAGTAACTTTTTATCAATATTCAACTTCATTTTTCCTTTGATATATTCAATTTAGTCAAGCTGCAATATGCTGGTTTGCTTTTAATAAGAAATTAACCGGCAAACCAGCAGTTTTCAAAACTTGTTATTTAGCCTTATCATTGAATTTCTTTATTAATTCATCCCAGATAGGAATATACTTTTTCAGGTTTTTCCAGAAACTTTGGTCTTTTCGAGCAATAAAGTCATCAATTTCAACACCTTGCTGTTCAACCCAGGTATAATATCCTAAATTGAAGATTCTTTCTTTTCCAACTTTTGTCAGTTCTTCAAAATGATCTACTGATATTGCTTTTAAGTGTTGTCCATAGGTTTCTGCAGCATCAAATGCATCGTATTTTCCATCAAAGAGTTTTGCTTTCTGTCCAGTCATTTCTGTTGTGTACATGAAGGCAGGGTCAGTAGCGACTGTAACTATGACATCGTCTTTTCCCATATTGTAATATTTGGCTGTTTTAATAGCAGCAACCATATTACCGATAGAAGATAATCCCATCAATGAAAGGTTTTTAATGTCTGCATCAGTAATCCCCTTATGCTCTTTCAGGTATTTTTTACCTTCTTCTGAATTAAAAAGAAGGTATAATGAATCTGTAGTTGAATCTGAAACTGCAGTAACATCATCATTATTCATGATATTGTGAACATATGGTACGTGTTTATCTCCAATACCTTGAATGTTGTGACCGCCAAAACCATTATAAAGAAGAGTAGCGCATTCAAGAGCTTCTACAGCTACAATTTTGAAATCATCATAGTTATCTTTGAGATAGTCCCCGGCTGAAATTGTTCCGGCTGAACCTGTAGCAGATGTCATGGCTTTAAGTTTAAGATTAGAATTAGATTTTTTTAAATCTTCAAATACTTTGGATAAAGCTTTACCAGTGCAATGGTAATGAATAACAGTATTTCCAAATTCACAGAACTGATTGAAGATAATATTTTTGTTGTCTTTATCTAATTCGTTGCACATGTCATAAATTTCTTTAACATTGCTTTCGCAGCCATATGTCTTATAAATATCATTTTCAGGATCCATTGTCCATTTTTCTAACCATTTGAAACGTTCTTCACTCATTTCTTCAGGCAGAATAGCAACACCGTGACAATCCATAATTTTTGACACCGCTACACCACCTCTGCAGTAATTACCGGTAGAGGGCCAGATTGCTTTATGTTTTGTAGGGTCAAATTGTCCTGTAATTAGCCTTGGAGCTAAGCAACCGTATGCAGCAAGAACTTTATGACAGTTAACCATTGGGAAGAAAGCTCCGGACATGATTACAATTTTTGTATCAATTCCTGTTATCGCTTTAGGCACTTCTAAATAATAAGGCACGTCCCTGAAGCTTCTGCTTTCCGGGTCATTATACCAGTTAATTCTGTAAAGATTTAATGGATGTGCCTCGCTTGGGTCGACATCCAGCAATTGATTTTTTATTTCTTCTGAAATTGTAGATGGATCACTTAATTCAGAAAGCGTAGGCAGTTGAATGTGCCTTTCTTTAAATCTTGTGATTGTTTGGTTTAAAACCTGTTCGTTTACAACATGATCTTCTAATCCAAGTTTAGCCATTGTTCTAATTCCTTATAATATTTTTATGTTATTTTTACTATTCAAAACTAAAAATGTATTTTCATCTTTCATCTATCTATCGAAAGTGCGACAGTCATACAAAATCGTTTAATGTTATTCAATTTCCGTTATTCATACTTAAGTTCATAGCCTTAATTTCTGATGATTTATTACTCCCTTTATACTTAAATTTCATGAATATCATCATTGAAAAGATTACGGTAGCTACACCGATTAAACGCATTGCAGTCACGTGTTCACCAAGTGCTATAACAGCAAGAATAAACGAGGATAAAGGCATAAGATTCAAAGCCATGCCGGTCCCGTCAACACCTACCGTCTCCATAGCATAAATATATAGCAGGTAACTCAGTCCTGATATTCCAATAGCTAAAATACAGATACAAATAATCCTCAATGGTGAAGTAAAGATATTTGTAATGGTTGTAAAATCGGCTCCTGAAAACAGCAATATCAAACCTAATCCGATTGAAGCGAAAATGAATTGGTGAAACATTGTAGCTACTGATCCATATTTTTCTGCAAGCTTTGCTCTTGCATAAGCCAAACTGGCAAAACTAGCTGCACTCGCAAAGCAGAGTAGTGTACCTATGTTAAGCCCACCAGAACCAGCTTTGTTATCTGTAATAAGAATGGCTACTCCCATAAAAGCCCCGATAGCAGCTAATATCTGTAAAACTGTAAAACGCGCATTATAGCATAAGAATCCAACAGTAAGAATTAATATTGGAATTAACCCCTGAATAACCCCATTTTCGGATGCGGATATGTATTTCAAAGAAAAATAAGACAGGTAACTAAATGCCGCCTGGCCGATAATTCCACAAGAGGCAGTCCAGAAAATATCACTGCGATTTGACCATGTCAGTTTAAAATCAGCCTTCTTTTTTAATCTGCCTGTGGCAAGTCCGACATTATAAATAATACCCAGAGTTATAAAAGCAATCGTATATTGAACCCATACCAACATTTGAGCATCTACTACTTTTAAAATGGGAGTCCCAACAACCCATGGGATTCCCCAAAGAAGTCCTATTAAAATTGCCGCCGACCATCCTGTTACGCTTTTTTTCATTTACTAAATCCTTTATTGTCCTGCATGTTCATTTAAAAGGCGACCGTAACCGGGGCATTCAGCTGTTTTCCCGGCAAGACGCATTGCATGCCAAAACATGGCAGAATTACTGCATACGACAGGGATTCCAAACATGTTTTCAATTTCTTCAATATGATCAAGAACACGTAGATTTGTGCATGACATAAAGACTAGATCTGCATTAGTCTCTGAAAGGAAATCATCAAGAGCATCCAGCATTGAGTCTTTTGAAACTGTTGTGATTTCAGTATCTTTTTCAATACCGAGAGACCCTAGTGCCACTACTTCAAAGCCGGCATCACTAAGTTGTTGGTAAAGAGGATAATTTACACTTGTAGGGTAGGGGGAAAAGACAGCTATTTTCTTGGCTTTAAGATGCTTGAATGCAGATTTTGCCGCTGTCCATGGGTTTGTTGACGGTATATTACCTCTATTTTCTGTCAGTAGCTCTGAAATTTTATCTTCGCCAATAATTATAGAGGCTGAAGTACATCCGAACGCCATTACATCCATTGGTAAACCTGTAGCTATAAGGTCAGATGCATTACTTATGCCGACAGAAATTTGTTCAAGAGCTTCAGGAGTCATTTCACTGCTGTAATAAACACGGGAACTGAAAACTGCTGCTTGTGTACCCAATAATTTCGCCCAATCCATTTCCAGTGAATGATCAGTACTAAGCTGTACAAGACCAATATGAACCCTGTCAATACGTGGTGACTTAGTGTAGCTTAGTTGTTTTTCAAATTTCTTAAATGCCTGTATGTCCTTCATTTTTATCTCCCGATAGTACCTGAATTTTTTTGTCAGTTTTAATTCGTATAAATACTGATTACTTCAAAGTTTATGATGCTTCCAGTTTGAGTTCTGAAGATGTTTTTATTTTATTGCAGTCGTTGGTTCCATATTTTGTAAATACGTACAGAGCGGTAACGATTATCAATATGAGAATTGTTTTACCTAAAAGAAGCGGCTCTCCCAGTGTAAACACAGCAAATATATAACTTACCAGCGGTACAAGATTCAAAGCCATAGTTGATTTTTCAACACCAATTCTTTTAAAGGAATAAAGTTGAATAAGGTAACTGCCTCCCGAAATCACTATGCCCGAAAAGAGAAGTAAACATATAAGTAACGGACTTGATAAAATAATAGCTATTTGTGAGAATTTTAATCCCATGGCATATACAATGATAAATCCACATATTGCTACTGAAATATATTGATAAAGCATTGACACAACTGATCCATATTTTTCAGAAAGACTATTACGGAGATACGATGTCCAGGCTAATGAAAGCATTGAGCAGGTAACCAATAAGACTCCAAGAAGCGTATTCCCACTGCCTGAATTACCAGCTGAATGGTTCATAGTCATTAACACAATGCATATCGCTGATAAAATAAATGCCGTCCACTGAATTTTATTCATCCTGAAATGAAAAAACATTATGCCGAAGAAAATAGTCGCAAAAGGTTGCATCCCCTGAACAACTCCATTTGAAGTTACTGTAATATATGACAGTGATAAAAAATTGAACAAGGCAAAACATCCCTGTCCTACAATTCCGCAAAATGCTATTCTTGCGATATCTTTTTTTTCTATTTTTAAAGAAGAGCCCAGATCCTTATTCAAACTTTTGAATCGGTGTGAAACTGAAAAAATAAGAATCAGCCCAACTGCAGCGGCAACATAACAGTAAAATACCAAAATAATTGGATTAACAACTGAGGTCAGGGGCTTAGCTACTACTCCTGTTACTCCCCAGATAACAGCTACCAGAATAGCTGCAAACCATCCGGCGAAAATATTTTTCTTTACGTAATTCATGATATTATGATAAGTTCAGGTTCAGCACGTTTAGTTAACCACTCAGCGCCATTTTCAGTGATTACTATATTTTCTTCGTGAACCATTGACTTCCCAGGCGCATAAACCATGCCTGGCTCAAGGGTCATAACCATGCCCGGCTTGAGAACTGTATTGTCTGTAGCTGTATTTGAAGGCCGTTCTGTTAACTCTATTCCAAGCCCGTGGCCGAGACGGCCCACGTCATTACCTAACGCGCCGTTAGCTTCTAAAACTTTCCACATCGCATAATAAATATCGGAGGTTGTCGCTCCAGGCCGTGCTGCTTCAAACCCTTTAGTCGTAGCTGCATAAGTAGCTCTATACGCAGCCTTGGTTTGCTCACTTGCGTAGCCGAATGCCCAGTTACGATCAAAGTCCGAAAAATAACCGTCGCGAACTGCTCCTGTATCAATGATTAAAACATCTCCTTGTTCAAGTAGACGGTCTGTTGGCCCCATTATAATACTATCGTAGCCGTCAGGTCCTGAACCGGCAATAATATACGGACATTCATCGGCACCTTCACTTAGCAAATCAATTCGGAATTGCTTGCAAACCTCACGCTCAGACATACCTGAACGGGCATATTCCGGAACCCTGTCAAAGGCTGTATTTGTTATATGACATATTTCACGGTTCTTTGCTATTTCGGCTGAAGATTTAATCTGACGCAAGCCATGTATTGCCAATGAAATATCTACAAAATCTTTTTTGACAAGTTCAGTGAGTTTCAGGTAATTATTCACAGGCATTCTAAGGTGGGACTCTATTCCCAAAGTTGCTCCAACGCGACCAAAACGTGCAGGTAAAGAATTCAACGTTTCTGCCAGCAGGCTTATTCCATCATCCTTCGGCTTTGGTGAGGGCCAGGTAACAATATTATCAATCCATGTACTTGCCATTCCGCTTGCTCCAATTTCAGGAATAACAGCTATTGGTTTGCCTTCAAGCGGTATTACAAGAAACCAAGGCCTTGTTGGACTCCGCCAGAACTGAGTGTGAAAACCGGAGAAATAACGTACATTTGGTTCTGTGGTAATAAATATTGCATCAAGTTTCATATTGTGCATTATTTTTTGTGCTCTTGAGGTTCTCTTCTCAAATTCAGAATGATCAAAGCCGCGTTGTGGATAGTTACTCATTTGGCGAACCCATCGGTTTTAAAGTTTATTATTCTCATAATTGGCCTTGAAATAGATAGACAACAAAAATAGTAAATAAAAAGGAAAATATAAAAAAAGAAATTATTTTAAACAAATAATGTTCAAAATGTTTAAATAATGTTATATTATAACTAATAAAATTCAGAATAAATAAAATATTGGTAATCGAATGCAAATATTCTTTGAAAAGTTAGAGTTTCTACGTAAGAATAAGAAAATAAGTATTCAGGAACTATGCAGCAAAATCGGAATCAGCAGAGGTACATACTGGCGCTGTAAAAAGGGTGTGACAAATCTTTCTGAAACCAATATTTTTCAAATAGCATCTGAATTAAATGTTGAAGTAAGTGAAATTTCAGATCTGGCTAAAAGAACAAGTTATACAGGCAGTCAGATTTCAGCCGCGGCTGAAATCTGGAATAACCTGGCTACTGAAAATATAAAAATGTATGATAAGCATATATCAGAAATCATTAATGAATTAAAAAGTTTGAATACATCTTTAAAAAACAAAATGTTATTCATTAGCGGGTTAATGAATACTTCTGATATAGCTTTTTACGCTAAGGACTTCAGGCAGAAATACGTGATTGCCAACTTAGCTTTTTTAAACAACCTGTCTCTTTCGTCAGACTACACTATTTTTAATAAAACAGATGACGCCTTTTTTAACAGAACTGAATCACGTTATAATACTGAACAGGATCGGAAAGTAATAAACACAAGACAGCCTATTATTAGTGTTGAACAATATATCCCTGGGACAAAAAAAAGAAAATGGGGTATGATATCAAAAATACCTATTATAGATAGTGATGATAAAGTTATAGGGCTGGTAGCCATTATGACTGATATTACAGAGAAGAAAAAGGTTGAGAATATTAATGAAATTATGGCAGAATCCATAAACTCATTGAATGCTTCTCTTATAATTCAGGATTTTGAAACAAAAAAAATATTGTTTGCCAACGACAAGACCATAGACATTTTTGGTTACGAAAAAGAAAAATTCATGAGCTGGACAAATGAAGAAAGAATAGCCAGGACTGTGTATGAAAAAGACAGAAGCATATTTTTAAGTGAATCTTATCTGGATAAGAATCATTCTGAGAAAAAGAATTTTGAGTTCAGGGTAGTGAAACCAGATAATCAGGTGCGCTGGTTAAAAGTTTATTATTCTTTTTTTGATTATTTTGACAGAATATGGCAGGTAAGTATTTATCGCGATGTTACTGAAGAAAAGAATCAAAAAGAAGTAAATGAAATATTGAAACTAAATATAGATTTTTTTTCGCAGGGAATTGCAATAAGAGATTTTGAAACATTTAAAACTCTTTATGAAAATGATGCATATGAACAAATTTTTTCCTATAAAGCCTCTGCCATAAAATCTCAGAATGATTTTGTTAACAGTGGTAAATGGAAAATGACTGACGACGTGAAAACAAAAATCCTTCAAGCTTTCAATAGCAAAAAGAAGCAAACAAAGTTGACTTATAAGGTGACTACTCCGGATGGGAAAACTAAATATATTCTCGATCAGCTTTATATAAAGAAAATATTCGGAAGGCTTTGCTACTGTTTAGTTAGTACCGATATAACTTTTTCTATGCAGGAAATTAAAAAAATAAAATATGATATTGCTATGAAGCTTAAAAATAAAAATATAAGTAATGATATTATTTCTGAAGCTACGGGAATAGATATTATGTGATCTACTCTAAAAAAGAGTGGACATTACAAGACATGATTCAGGCCTTTGTTATCCCGGTTCATTTAGTCGAGGTTCGAGTCCTTGCGGCATAGGAATAATACCTATACCGCAATAACGAGAAGATGGCTGCTGTATATTTTAGTTGTTCGAGTTAGACGCTTCTTCGTTGTTTTCGCGGATGGTACACAGGATGCGTTTCATTTTATTGGCTCTGATTATTCCAAGAATAATGATAAACAATGAAGCTCCAACTGCAGTCCAACCAGATAATTGCCACCAGAAACTGTCAAATACTTTTAGCAAAGTGATTCCGCCGGCAGCAAAGCCTACAGCAGTACGCAGATAAGCCAAAAAAGTTCTTTCATTAGCCAGGATAGTTCTATCCAGTGCCAAATGATCTCTAACAATCATATTGTCCGGATTAACTTTATAGTATTCCATTTTATGTCTCCTTTGTTTCTCTCTTCTTTTGCTTTTATCGACCACCCAAAAGCTGGTTTAATTCTGGAGCCATGCATTGCTTCAGCAATAGCCCGCTACCGCATGGACACGGAGCTTCCAGCCCAATATTCCCCTGTTGAAACATCCTCAGCAGTTGTCTATGGACTTGTACCCGCTGTTCTGTTTCGCGACGAAACCTTATTTCTTTGGCCAGTTCTTTGAAGCGGTCATATGTGTGTGAATAAAACATTTTCCATCCAGCGCACAACTCAGATAAAGTTTTTGCATCTTGAGCTCGGTCGGGACGGTTTTTGGGGCAGCAACCGGCACATAGGTCAATCCACTGGCAGTCGCCACAGACTTCATCTGTAGCGGTCTTACGTTTGCCGAATTCTTTGTACAGGTCGGAATCGATCATTTCCTGGAAACTGTTTTCCATTACGTTACCCAGTTTAAAACGAGGTTCAACAAAAAAGTCGCAAGGGAAAACATCTCCGTTATATTCTACCACTAGGTATTGGCGGCAGTCGCGACCCATATTACACACGTTCGACCTCTTCTCTACCAACTGGTGCAGTATTGAATCGAAAAGGCGAACAGAGATATCATAGCGATCACCTTTGTACCATTCATCGAATATTCTGCACATAAATTTCCCCCACTCAACACCTGATACGGCAAAAGGAGCTAAGCCTCCTCCCGGAGCCGTTTCAAAGCATTCAATGTACTGATGGTATTTTATGCCGAGTTTCTTCAGGTACCTGTAGACTTCCAGAGGGTGTTTAATATTAGCTTGGCTAACAAGAGTAAGGATATTGAATTCAACTCTGTGGCGTCTTAAAAGTTTTATAGTGTTATAAACTTTTTTGTGAGTACCTTTGCCACCGGCATCCTTCCGGTAAAGGTCATGGAGTTCAGCCGGTCCATCCATGCTGAGTCCAACGAGAAAATTAAAGTCTCTTAAAAGTTTGCCCCAGTCATCATTTAAAAGAGTACCATTGGTTTGAAGAGCGTTGGCTACGTTTTTTTCATCCCCGTGCTTTTTCATCATAGTTATGGCACGCTGGTAAAAGTCTACCCCCATTACGGATGGCTCTCCGCCTTGCCAGGCAAAAGAATGATTTGACATTTCAATATCCAGAAAAGAGGATACCATTTTTTCCAGAACTTCATCTGACATACGGTGAATACTGTTGCCGAATACTTCTTCCTTCTTCAGGTAAAAGCAGTATGCACAGCGAAGGTTGCAGTCAAAAGATGCAGGTTTAATCAGTAGACTGAACTCTCTCATAGTTGATTAGGCCTTGTGCTTTAAAGAGTAATATATTTGTTAGTTTAAAAGAATAATATACACTAATTATTATATTTAGCAACAAATAATGTACTACAATGCAGGTCGGCGCAGATTGTTTAATAAGGGAACGTTTAGAGAAGTAAAGTCTGGTTAAATAAACCTGACAAACAGCGCTAACACCAGCACTGACTGTCAGGTTGAGATTGATAAAGATGGTTAACGTTTTAATTGAGGCGCCTGTTGTTTTGCATCTGTATACTTTTGTTTATTGCAGTATTTGAAAAAAGAACCCAATAATATTTGGCTTATACCAGAGCTTTCGTCAAAATTTATCAAAATTGACAAAAAATTTTATTTGGGAGAAGTGTTTGATCAAGTAATATTGGAAATAATAAAATAACCCGGCCTGCGGTCAATAAGGTGATAATTGAATGCCAGGCCGGGTTGAAAATTCTATACTGTATTTATTTATATAGCTTACGTGCTACTGAAAGACATAAGTTTTTTAAGGTTGCAATCTCAAATTTCCAAGTTTTAAAACTATTTGATCATTTATTATGAACCCTTTGTAAAAGTTATCCAGCATACTGTTGAGGTAAGCAAGGAATTTTTGTACGCTCCTTAAGTTCCCGTCAAAAAAGTTAGTAAACCAGCAATATAAACCATATTGATCAATAATTTGAGCTAAGGATTGGTTGCATTTGATGCCTTTTATATTACGACATACCAGTAACTGGGATACGACTGCTGCAAGGTCCTTCGCCACATCAATGTGAAATTGGTTATCTTGCATATAAAACTTCTTGCCTCTTCCAAAATCAATGAAAAAAACATTATAAAAATCTAAAATCATTATGTTGCCAGTATGAGCATCGCCGTGAATAATCTGGAGTTTTTCGTGTAGAATCCATAAGAACTTGAATACCGCATAAAAAACCATTTCTTCATCATATTCTTTTGTAAGAACATAATCACTAAGGCTGGTTCCTGGAATTTCTGGCATTGTCATTCCGCATTGGTTGTGAAATGGTATATTATCCAGTAAACGAACTTGTGAGTCGATGTTAAAATATGGTCTGCCCAGAGTGTCGTATACTTCTTTAAAAATGCTGACCTCGTTGAGAAGGGCTTGTTTATTAACGTTTTTTCCAGTCATCGTTTTTAATACAAGGTCATTGTTCCCATTGCGCTGCATCAGCCTTTTCACAACGCCATCCTGCCCTTGACCTAAAATATCACTAACGTCATAACCTCTGTGATTTTCTATATAAACACTGTTAGATCGAGTCAGTTCTGAATTAAGATATGCTCTATTTCTTGAAATGGATGATTCCAGAAATTTATCAATTAGTTGCCTGGCCATACCATGTGAAGACAAGTGTTTGCATTTCTCTTTGATTTGATAGATCTTATAGTCGTAAGAATGGACTCTGTCTTCAAGAATATTCTTAATATCCTGCATTATTTTAATATTTTTATGAGTTTTACTGCGATTGAAAAATAATCGACCGCTCTTGAAGCTTCCACGCCACCCAAGTCCGGTTTTTTTTTGGGTTACCCATTGCTGCCGAATTCTTATATAGCTATCTACCGCATTAGTAATCGCACTGACCGGGCTAAGCGTTTTGTTGCTTTCATCGGCATATTGTAATATAAATTCATTCATAAAAACAAATCATTTTCTTGAATTAAAGGTTGGTTTCAAAAATCAGTTATATTAACTAATAAAATTAATTATTATACAACTTTTATTTCTACTCTTCAGTTTAATAGTAACCTGAAGCAGGTACTTTGTTCTACTTGTTACAGATAACCATTATTCTTTGTAAGAATAGCAATATTCCTTACCTGCAGATTAATGCTTGTCGGTACAGGTTACATGGTTGAAATTCTTTAAATTGACTCATCGGGGTCAAAAGTGCTTTCCAGTGAATATCCAATTGAATCTAAAGGATCATATGATGCTGATTTACCACTTTTATGTTCAGATTTCCTACTCAATGACGGGGAGTATAAATTAGCGTTAAGGGGTATTAATTCTTTTATAAAAAGGAGTCTCATAAAAAAACTTCCGGACGGATTTATCGTTATCAACTCAGGCGTTAATGGAACCATATATTTATTAAGCATCTGATTGAGCTGATACATAGGATTAGTGCCGCTGTAGCTGCGAAGATTGATGATGATTTCATTAACAGTCTGTGTATGATGCCTTTGAGCATGAATTATTCTGTTTAAACCGGTTTTTCGGTAATCTTCCAAAATCCTTATACTCAATGAATATAAGTTTTTTTCTAAGTGGTATTTTTGAATAAAAGACCTCAATTGCTCAGTTGTATTAAATCTGTTAAGCATATTGCATATACTGGTGTTAGCCATCTGGTAATAAGATGCAGGATAATTTACACTATGAGTGTTATGTGGCTCAGGGGTTGCAGTTGAAGAATTGTCATCTAATAGCCATAGTTTGTTGCCTGTATATTTGAGATTGACCAACTGAAAATATTTACTTCCCTTATCTACTGCAGTTGGATAATTAAATTTCAAGAGAAAGCCGTCAACAATGCCAATACGTATTAAAAATTTAGCCGCATATTTGTGACAGTTGAAATGCACCACATTAAAGTCAGGACCTTTATACTCTTTATTATTTTCAGCAGATTCTACGTTAATAGCTCTGTCCCCGCTGAATAACTGTCTTGCGCAATGGTAGCTGTATTTGTCGATAGGAAACGTTCTTATATAAAATGGTGTGGTCCCTTGCTGATCTAGATAATATTTACGTTCATCTTTGAGGTGCCTTAGCTGATAGATGCAGCTTATACAAGCCCAAAACAAGAACACACATATAACGCCCCATTAATAACTTATAACTTTAAAATTTTTTCTTAATATCTTACTCAAAATTTATCATCTTACCCATATCTTACATCGTAGAGCAACTTAGAGCTACCTACAACAACATATTACGACAAAGGAGAGAAGATAGAGCCTTCAGAAAAGGAGGCGCTGAAAGCCCTAAAACAATGAAACATTCTAAAATATTGTAGCAC